>JBBCIL010000008.1:0-73471 GCA_037200265.1 Bacteroidota bacterium | reverse complement strand
CTGCAGGTTTGGGTTTGTGACTTAAAGATGGCACTAACAAAACTGTTTCATCACCCAAATATGATAAACTTCCTGTTTTATGGTGTGAAAGGAGAAAAAACATTACCGATACATCAACGGTCTGATTCCGGTATGAGAGAAGAAATTTTGTGAAAAACTGTTAAAGGGTAAGAGGTGAATGGTCAGTGGTGAGTAGTGAGTGGGCATTTGATTTTTCATGTTGCTATTCACTACTCACCACTGCCCGTTTACTCCTAATTTCCGCCCGAGTTCACCCTGTTCTGCTCATCCGATGCCCCACTTCTTCTTTTGCGTTCAGGCGCTATATTAGTTTTTCCAAAACGATAGGTAAAGCTCAGGTTTACCTGCCTTGTATCTCTTTTGCCTGCGAGGTTCACATCCACATCACTGTATTTTGCATAGCCTTTGAATTGCTGCGTATAGAATACATCACGTAATCCTACCTTGACTGTTCCCTTTTTCTTCAGCACCTGTTTGGACAAGGCTGTATTGACAGCGCCCATATTACTGACGACCAGCAAGCCTTCCGCTCCTTTTGTACGATACCAGCCGCTTATCTCCGCATTCCAGCCTTTACCCAGCATGAAACTATTCGTCATATTAGCCATCATGGTAGTGAATTGTATGTCAACCGCCTCATTCTGATAAATACCTGAGTAATGATTATTCATCACATTTACATAGATATTGCTGTTGAACCATTTCTGTACAGGAATATTAGCCATAAGCGCTATACCCCATTGTTTCATACTGCTGAAATTTTCCTTTGTCTGGTAGGTTTCGTTCTTCTCCGTATTCTGTTTTAATAATTCAGTAATGATATCAGTAGTCACTGTATAATTCACTGTCGTTGTCAGGAATCTTTTGAACGTGTGGCTGAACTCAAAATTGTTCGTGAACTGCGGCTGCAGGTAAGGATTACCTTTTTGATATGTAAGTGAATCAAGGAAGAAAATAAAAGGATTCAGCGCATCATAATTGGGGCGTGCTACCCTGCGGCTGTAGCTGAAGTTGAACTGGTTCTTTTCACTGGCCGCATAACTTAGTCCTACGTTGGGGAATAAATTAGTGTAATTCCTTTTGAAAGTTGAATCATTGCTCACCTGGTGTCCTTTTGCGACCGTATTCTCCAGTCTCAACCCGGCACTTAATTCCCATTTTTTGATAGCCTTTGAAAAGATAGCATAAGCGGCATTTATATTTTCATCATAAATAAAATGATTGCTGCGCTGGTCATTTACCCAGCCGCCGCCGTTTGCACTGCGCAGGTAACCTACCTGGTTATCGGTATTCACAAAACTTGTTTTCAAACCGGCCTCCAATTTCAACCCGCTGCTGAAAGGATGCGTATAGTCAACCTTTCCGCTGTAAATATTAATAACAGAAGGAATAACGCCTTTCAAAATCGCATTTCCTGTACTCGCATCACCGGCGTCAAAACTGTGTGTGATAAGTTGTGTATTACTCTTGTTATTATACCAGGCATAATCAAAATCGGCAGTGATCTCCCTGCCTGTTGAATCAAATGTATGCTTGTAGTTGAAATTAGCAGAGATATTAGACGAATTACGGCTGTTGTCACCATCCGATCTCAGCCTGGATGTAACAGTACCACTCACATCCCTGATATTGGTACTGCTGAACGGGTTCTCATCATTAGTATTGAAATTGCCGTTTACGACGAAACCGGCCACATCTTTCTTTGAAAAAGTATAATCCATCCCGGCTTTCAGGCCATGATATATTCCTTTGAAATGCGGTCTTGACAACTGGTCAATCGTTCTTACCAGTACTTTACTTTCATACAGTTTGCGGTCAATAGTAAGGTTATTGAAGCCTTCATATTTTCCGACATTGTATCCCCCGAAAATATTCAGCTTATTATTACGGTAATTAAGATTGGTACCCGCATTTATCCTGCCGTATACACCCTGTGTGTAATTCATATTGGCCGATCCGTTCATCCCTTTTATCGTTCCTTTCTTTGTTTTGATGTTGATGATACCTGAATTACCCGCCGCATCATATTTAGCGGGAGGATTGGTCATGATCTCGATCTGCTCCAGGTTACTGCTCTGCATATTTTTCAGTAATGCCGCAAGATCGGCACCGCTCATATAAGTAGGCTTGCCATCAATCAGTATCAATACACCCTGTTTGCCTTTGAGGCTGATGTTACCATCATTATCAACGGATACACCGGGTGATTTTTCCAATAATTCAAGTGCATTTAAACCGCTGTTGGTAGGAGAAGCATCCACATTGATCAGGGTCTTACCTGCTTTTTGCTCTATCAATGGTTTTTTGGAAGTGACCGTAACACCACCTACTGATTTGGCGACGGGTATAAGTTCAATGGTTTTTAATGTAACAACCAGGCTGGCAGCGTTGATCTCAAAGCGTTCCGAAAAACCTTTCTGATGGCCCACTGCGGATATAGCCACCAGGTAACTACCTTCTGCTATTCCGTCAAAACTGAATTTACCGGCCTTATCAGCCACACTCATTTTAGCTACAGAAGAATCCTTTGCCCTGAGCAAAGTGATAGTAGCCGATTCTATGGTTTTGATGCTGCCGTCAATAACGGTACCGCTGACCTTCCCGTTTTTTACCTGCGCAAAGCCGGTAAATGACAAAGCGATAAAGGCGATCGTAAATAGCAATAAGTTTTTTTTCATCTCAGTAGTTTTATTTGGGTTTGTTCTTATGTCGTTTCTCTTTTATAGTAGTTGGAGCAGGTTTTAAACAAAAGCCCGCCTTTTACAACAGGCTTTTGTTTGCACACGGGAAATATGAAAGAACTTAGTTAAGAGCCGTAATTGATAAGGTTTAATGGTTGCCGGTTTATTAGTTCCCTCCTACTTTCACACGGTTCTGCTCGTCATTGGCGCTGCCATCCTTCCTGTTGCTGCCTGCTTTTAATTTTCCTTTATTAAAACGGTAAGTAAAGCTGATACTCACCGCGCGGCTGTCGTTCACATCCCTGAACTTCGCATCTACATTGCCGTATTTACTGGTTCCTTTGAAAACGCTGCCTGCGAATATGTCGCGAACGTTAAGCCTCACACTTGCTTTGTTTTTCATGATCTGTTTGCTGAAGCCTGCATTTGCCTGAACGATCGGTTCGATAAAAATGACACCTTCCAAACCTTTTGACCTGTAAAAGCCACTTACTTCAGCGCCCCATCCTTTGCCCCATTTGAATTGCTGCTGTACCTGCATCATCATACCGGTGAGGCCTAAAGAAATATTATTCCCGTTCACTACGCCTTTGAAATGATTGTTGTAAACATTCACATACACATTACCACTCCACCATTTGGTTATTTCTTTATATGCGCTGACAGCGATACCCACTTGTTTCAGGCTGGCGATATTCGCCTTTTTGATATAGGTTTCATTGGTCGCTTCATTTTGTTCCAGCACCTGCTGAATGATGTCATCAGTTGACGTATAATTCACCGTCGTTGTCAGGAAACCTTTGTAAGTATGGCTCAGTTCAATATTATGGGGCGAACTGCGGTTTCAGGTTAGGATTACCCTGTTCGAATGTGTAGCGGTCAAGAAAATGAATGAATGGGTTCAGCGATTCATAATCAGGGCGATTGATCCTTCTGCCATAGTTGATCACGAATGAATTCGTTTCATTGGCTGCATATTGCAGGTATGCTGTTGGGAAAAGCTGCGTATAATTTCTTTTGAAGGTCTTATCAGAGACAATAAACTTATTTTGTGCTGCGTCAAATTCATAACCACCCGAGCGGCCTTTTGCGTTGGTATTTTCTACCCTTAATCCAAATTGACCGTTCCATTTTTTTCCCAGCTTCCTGCTGTAGTTCGCATACGCCGCATTGATATTCTCATCATAGATAAAATGATTGCTGCGTGCACTGTCAAGGATACGCTGACCATCAACCAGGTTATCGTATACCGCATTATTGTCTGTATTGACAAAACTTGTTTTAATACCCGCTTCGAATTTTGCTCCATCCTTTAATGGCAGTGTATAATCGAGCTTGCCGCTTTTAATCGTGATATTCTGGGGAAGGCTGCCGAGTAAAAGTATCCGGAGCCTGTGAAGGAGTACCCAGTTTGTCGAAATAAAAAACTATACAAAGGCTGAATGCTTGTAGATCGGTATTGTATATAATCAAGATCTCCGGTTAATTCCTGCCCGGCAGAATCCAGTACTGTTCTGAAGTTTGCATTGGCGCTGAAATTCTTCCATTTTTCATCGTTCCTGGTAAAGGCTTTGGTCGTGCTTCTCAGATCACCGTTGGGTTCAAAAATAGAAGTACCGGTAGTGCTTTGCCATGTACTGGGATTATAAAATCCATTTACCACAACTCCTAAAGTTGTCTTTTTGCTCACAGAGTAATCAAGGCCTGCTTTAGCGCTGTAAAAATGGTTTTGATTGATCATGGCTGATTTCTGGTCAAACATGGTGAGGATATCTTTGGTAGATGTTTCGCGAAAATTCCTGGTGATATACAATTCCTCGCCACGATGATTCCTGCTATAGTTCAGGTTGGTAAATACATTCACTTTACCATTGCGGTAATTGAAATTGAAACCTTCATTGAATCTTGGATACCGGCCTTGTGTATAACCCGAAGTAATGCTTCCGTTGTATCCGAATTGCTTGTTCTTTTTTGTTTTGATATTGATCACACCGGAATTACCGGCTGCATCATATTTTGCAGGAGGATTGGTCATGATCTCGATCTGCTCCAGCTGGCTGGCATTCATGTTGCGCAGCATATTGGCCAGGTCGGCCCCGCTTAAATAACTTGGACGGCCGTCTATATATATTACGACGCCCTGTTTTCCTTTCAGGCTTACGTTGCCATCTTTATCCACTGATATACCGGGAGATTTTTCCAGTACTTCCAATGCGCTGTTGCCGACATTTGTTACCGATGCTTCTACGTTAACGATTGTTCGGTCTATCCTTTGTTCGATCAATGGTTTTTTAGCCGTTACGGTCACCCCGCCTACTGATTTGGCAACCGGTACCAGTTCGATCGTCTTTAATGTGATTGTTGCATTGCCAGGGTTGATCTCAAAGGTTTCAGAAAAACCTTTTTCATGACCAACAGCCGATATAGAAACCAGGTAAGTGCCGTCTGTCACAGCATCAAAACTGAATTTACCGGTCTTGTCGGCGACACTCATTTTAGCTACTGAAGAGTCTTTTGCTCTCAGCAGGGTGATGGTAGCTGATTCTACGATTTTGGTGCTTCCGTCTACTACGGTACCGTTTACTTTTCCGTTTTTCACCTGCGAAAAGCTGACAAAGGATAAGGTGGTTAAGGCGACCGTCAGCAAAGTCATAAATTTTCTCATCTGTCTGTTTTTATTATAATTAGTACTTGTTGTTGATCATTACATTCCAAAGATAAGTACTATGCAATGCAAAGAACATTGTTTTAAATTGAACGGCTGTATTTGTTGATGATCGGCTGATTAACATGACCCACATGTGACGCAGCGCTGGCAAACCGGTTACAGGTCCGGTGCCTTTTCTGACGGGCGGCAAGAAACTGAGATGGGCGGATAAGAGGTCAGAAACTCATTTCCAGGGGCCAAAAGTAGGTTTGCGACCTACACAGGAATAGCCAAATCAGGCCAATTGCAGTATTTGTTATACGAAAAGGGGCTATTGAATAGTGAACTGTTATGGTGGGTTGGGAAATGGAAAATGGAAAACGGATGACACGGATCGGGCGGATAAACGCAGATTTTCCCGCTTATCAGGATGAAATCAGTCTAATCTGTTCAATCCGTGTCATCCGTGTTCCTGTATTCTTTGTAACTGGCAAGCTTAACTTACCCAAAAGCGCCGGCATTCCCTGTGCCCTTGCGAAATCTTTGCGTCTCTGTCCAAAGGACTCCTGTGGAGTGTAAAATAAAATATTACCGGAAGGATATTACAATCCGAACTCTGCCCTTATCGCATCATGGTAAGTACGGCCCGAAGTAATACGGGTGGCCGCTTTATCTTCCATAATAAAGAGGTAGCGGCTGTTGAAATGGCGGTGCATTTCCCTCACTTTCTCTTTATTAATAATATAGGATTTGTGAATGCGGTGAAATTGCAGCGGGAGCTTTTCCGAAAGAGCGGTCAGGGATTGATCGGTCAGGTGTTTCTGTCCGTCTATGGTGAAGACAAACACATATTTATCCTGTGCTTCCAGGTAAGCAATATTCTCATACCGGAGCAATGTGATCTTATCGCCTGTTTTGATAGGCAGGGCCGTTGCTTTCTGCGGTGTTTGAAACTGCCGTATGATATCCTGCAGGCCATTTATATTAATAGCCTGGTTCAGCCGGCCAAACCGTTTCAGCTTTTCTATGCTTTGCTGCAATCTTTCTTCCTTGATAGGCTTCAGCAAATAATCAATGGAAAAAGTTTCAAACGCTTTAATAGCATATTGCTCATACGCTGTAGTAAAAATAATATTCGGTTTTTCGGTAAGTCTTTCAATGACTTCAAACCCGGTGAGATCGGGCATTTGGATATCCAGGAAGATCAGGTCGGGCTTCAGCTCTTCTGTTTTTTCAATAGCTTCTCTCCCATTACCAGCCTCTGCGATTACTTCCACTACATCTTTATGTTCGAGTAAAAGACTTTTCATCAGCCGCCTGGCAGCTGGCTCATCATCTATCACGATGGCCTTAAACACCTGGTTCATTTTTCATGAGTTTATGAATATGAATGGATACCTTTTTCTGCGGATGATTACTAAAATGAATATCATATTGATCGGGAAAAAGAAGATCCAGTTTATCAAAAACGCTTTTTACCCCATAACCCGGGCTTAACTCCTCCGGAAATGCCGGACCGTTATCAGCAATATCAATTACCATTCCGGTATTCTCCTTTTTCACCTGCAGGAAGATCTCTGTCATCTGGCCTGTAGCCTTCAATCCATGTTTTACCGCATTCTCAACCAATGGCTGCAGCAGGAAACGCGGAACAAGATAATGGCCTGCTTCTTCTTCTACCTTAACGGAATAGTTAAGCTGGTCTTCAAACGGATCTTTTCTATCTGCAGGTAAACTTCTGTCATCGCCACCTCATCATTGATCGTGGAATAATTATTATGACTATAATTGATACTGTAACGGAAAAGATCAGCCAGCGCAATGGTCATCTTCCGGGCCTTCTTTCCATCAGTGATGGAAAGATCAGCGATTGAATTCAACGCATTGTATAAAAAGTGGGGATTTACTTTTGAGTGAAGCGCATCCAGTTCTGCTTTTGTCTTCAAAGCCATCAGCCTCGTTACTTCCAGTTCTTTCTCATTCAATTTCCGTTTACGCTCCAGTTCTACATAATTGACCGCCGTATAAATTAACCCGGTTACCACGGAATTGACATAAGCAAATACCAGTGTTCCGTGCAGGCTGTTAAACTTCATTCCATTATCAATATAATTGATCGCCGCATAAACAGTAAGGCATGATACGACGATAGACAGCATGATAACTACATGATGCCTGATAAAAGACATGGCCTTCACTGCAGGAATACGGCTAATCAGCCACACGATATTAAATACAAACAGCACAATAACGGTAATCTGGCCCAGTTGCTTTAATATCATTCCCCATAATCCCCGTTTGTTGGCACCGGAGATCATTTCCGGCGATTGCAATGCCACAAAAGCAGACATAAAAAGAATGGCTACTGACAATACAGCGAGGTTTCTTCGCAACCATATATTCCCGACTCCCGAAAAAAGCCTCTTGTAAACTGACAACAGGTAAATGGCCGCCGCCATCAATGCGGTTGCAACAAGGATCAATACTAAGTGTATGATTAATGAATGGGGCATAATCAGGGGAGGAAAGATATAAAAAATAGGCTGCCCATGGATTTTACTACTTCGTAAACTGAGCTATTTAAGGCGTGAACTGATTATATTGCAAGCAAATTTTACGCATGATCATAGATTTCAGGTCAGATACCGTTACCAAACCTACCCCCGGCATGCTGCAGGCAATGATGAGTGCGAAGGTCGGCGACGATGTTTTTGGAGAAGACCCTTCTATTAATGAACTGGAAACCGTCACCGCCGCCATATTCGGCATGGAAGCCGGGCTTTTTTGTCCTTCCGGCACCATGACCAACCAGATCGCCATCAAATGCCATACGCAACCGGGCGATGAAGTGATCTGTGATGAAAGCGCCCACGTTTATCAATATGAGGGAGGCGGTATTGCCTTCAACTCTTCGGCATCGGTAAAGCTTATACATGGCGAACGGGGGTTAATCACGGCAGCGCAGGTATTGGCAGCTATCAATCCCGATGATAATCATAAAGCGCATACCAGTCTTGTATGCCTGGAAAATACGAGTAACCGCGGTGGAGGCAGTTGTTATGATTTTAATGAAATAAAAAATATAGGCCAGGTTTGCCGGGAAAAAAACCTGCAATTTCATTTAGACGGGGCCAGGCTATGGAATGCTATGGTCGCCAAAAATGAAACGCCGCAGCAATACGGAGAAACGTTTGACAGTATTTCTATTTGCCTCAGCAAAAGTTTAGGTTGCCCGGCCGGCAGTTTATTATTAGGCAAAAAAGATTTTATTAAAAAAGCGAGAAGGGTGCGTAAGGTTTTTGGCGGTGGTATGCGCCAGGCAGGTTTCCTGGCGGCAGCCGGCATTTATGCCCTGCAAAATAATATTGACCGGCTGGCCGAAGATCATATACATGCCAGGCAAATAGCGGAAGCTGTTGCAAAAAAGAATTTTGTCCATTTTGTATTGCCTGTAGAAACTAATATCATCATTTTTGAACTGACCGATACGGTAACAGCTCCTGCCCTTGTGGCCAGGTTAAAAGAACAGGATATTCTTGGTTATGCGATTGGCCCAAACCGGGTAAGACTGGTAGTTCACCTGGATATCACCAATGAAATGGTGAGTAGAACAATTGAAAAAATTTCTTCTTTATAAATCATTACCTGTATGCTCCCAAAAATAAACCCTGCAACAACGGAAGCCTGGAAAAAACTGCAGCAGCATCACTCCGCTATAAAAAGCACACGCCTGAGAGAATTATTTAAAACAGATCCCGAAAGGTTTACAAAATTCTCTCAGCAAACCGGCGATATTCTTTTTGATTATTCTAAAAATATCATCACGGAAGAAACCATTCAGCTATTACTGGAACTGGCCGGGGAATCTAAAGTGAAGGAAGGCATCGCTGCTATGTTTGGCGGAGAAAAGATCAACGAAACCGAAGGAAGGCCTGTGCTGCATATCGCACTAAGAAATTTTTCCAAAGAACCTGTACTGGCAGAAGGCAAAGATGTAATGCCTGATGTAAAAAGGGTATTGCGCAAAATGAAAACATTCGCTGATGCGGTGCATAAAGGCGAACAGCGGGGATATACAGATAAGCGGATAAAATATATTGTCAATATTGGTATCGGCGGCAGCGATCTTGGCCCGTTGATGGTGACGGAAGCGCTGAAACCCTATACCGTGGAAGGCATCGAAACATTTTTTGTTTCAAATGTGGATGGCACTCATATGGCCGAAACATTGAAGAAAGTAAAACCGGAAAGGACCTTATTCCTGATCGCTTCCAAAACCTTCACTACACAGGAAACTATGACCAATGCCCATACGGCAAGGGAATGGTTTTTAAAGAAAGCGAAAGATGAAAAGCATATCGCGAAACATTTTGTCGCCTTATCTACCAATGAAAAAGAAGTCGTAAAATTCGGTATTGATAAAAAGAACATGTTTGAGTTCTGGGATTGGGTAGGCGGCCGCTATTCTTTATGGAGCGCTATCGGTCTCTCCATTGTGCTGACGATCGGTTATAAAAATTTCGAGCAACTCCTGAAGGGCGCACACGATACAGATAAGCATTTTCAACATACTTCTTTTGAAAAGAATATCCCGGTGATCATGGCGCTTGTCGGATTATGGTATACTAATTTCTTCGGTGCGCAAAGCGAAGCTATCCTGCCATACGATCAGTATATGCACCGCTTCGCCGCCTACTTCCAGCAGGGCAATATGGAAAGCAATGGAAAAAGCGTTGACCGTAATGGTAACCCTGTTCAGTATTCAACAGGCCCGGTTATCTGGGGCGAGCCGGGCACTAACGGGCAGCATGCTTTTTACCAGCTTATCCACCAGGGTACACCCATGATCCCCTGCGATTTTATCGCACCGGCACAAACGCATAATCCTGTGGGCGATCATCACCTGAAATTGTTATCTAACTTCTTTGCGCAAACAGAAGCCCTGATGAACGGCAAAACAGCGGAAGAAGCAAAAGCCGAACTGGAAAAACAGGGATTAGCCGCTGAGCAAATTGAAAAGCTTGTTCCTTTTAAAATGTTTTCCGGGAACCGGCCGACCAATTCATTCCTTATTAAAAAAATAACGCCTTTTACACTCGGTCAACTGATAGCCTTATACGAGCATAAGATATTTGTACAGGGAGTGATCTGGAATATTTTCAGCTTTGACCAATGGGGTGTAGAATTGGGTAAACAACTGGCCAATAAAATTTTACCTGAATTAGAAAGCGACGAAACCGTCACCGGGCATGACTCTTCGACGAATGGGTTGATAAATATTTACAAGGGAATAAGAAAATAATTTAACTTAGGAGTACAAACCCCGCTTATGAAAAAGATATTCCTTCTTGCAGGTATTGCCAGTTTTTCTGTTGCAGCTGCGCAGAATGATCAGTTACCTAAAGTACAGGCAGTGCCTCCGAAACCTAAGGAGAATGTCTCTTCTGTTCCAAAATTTTATGTTATCACACCCAAACAGCAATTAATTGCCAATGCGAAACTGCTCAATACTTTGCCCAATGGCAATAAGGTGTATGCATTGCCGCAGGATAATATGCCTTGTGTAGTCCCTAATGTTGTTGAGTTTAATATGCCTGTTGTGACACCGCAAAAGGAAGAAGCGTATACCATTCCTAATCCTGCTTATCCTCCTGCTGCAAAACCAGCAATTCTTACTGAAGAACAAATGAAACAGCTGATGGAAAAGCAATTATCAGAAAGGAAAAGAAAGCCCAGGTAATGTTTGTGAAAAGGCTTTTTATCATTGCCGCTGTTTTTTCTTTCGGCGCTGCTTACAGCCAGGAGGCTGCATTTTTCGCCATTCAGCCGCGTATTCAACACTATATTCAACGGTCAAAAGAAGAGAAGACAATAAAATGGCTGATAGGTACAGTTCCCGGATCTGCTATTACGACAGCCTGCTTTGCTTTTGGTGGAAAACCATATTCTTTCCTTAATTATATCCTTGTATTTAGATCGGGCGAAGGGGGCTATTTATCATAAAGAGAAGCTATCACAAATGCTGACGGATTACAAAAAAAACAGCGATTTTTTTACACCCAGGAAGCACCTGAAAAAGAAAAATGAATGGACGAAACCATTCACCTCCCAGGATCTTTTGATACATTATACAACCTGTCAACAGTTGCTGGCGGTCAACGAACCTTTCCTTTTCCAAAAAAGGTCTTGCCTTATTAAGAACAAGAATTACAACAACAATTCTAACTGATCTAATAGCCCACAAATAAAAATGCCCCTGGAAGGAGGCATCAATTTTATAATACTATTGGTATTACCATTTGTCTACTTCTTCGGTACTGCCATTATCAGCTACGCTGGTAGGCGTATTATCCACTACTATTTCTGCAGCAGGTACAACTGAAGTTTCCGCTGCTACTGATGAAGCAGATTCCACTTCACTGCCGCCTTCATTCTCTCCGGCTATTTCGTCGTGATTGAAAGCATCGAAATCGAAATCAGGCATCAGCTCTGTTTTTACATAATCTACCGCCTCGGTCAATGCTTTAATAAATTTGTTGAAATCTTCTTTGTACAGGAACACTTTGTGCCTGTCATAGCCATTGTCGTCAAAACGTTTCCGGCTCTCGGTGATGGTCAGGTAATAATCATTTCCCCTTGTAGTCCTTACATCAAAAAAGTACGTCCGTCTCTTGCCGGCCCGGATCCTTTTGCTGTAAATACTATCCATTTTCTTTTCGTTGTTCTCGTACGCCACAGTTTTAGATTTTAGCAGTTAATAAATGCTTTGATTTTAGGATTTACAAATATATTGATGTTTTTGACACAGCCAAATCGAGTTATGAGTCCATAGCCCGGAGTATAACCTGACGAGGAATCTCTTGTCCCATTCCTGACCCCCTGGCCTCTTAACTCCTGCCTCCCATCTCACAACTCCGGATTACCCTGCTGTTGGCGGGCATAGAGGCTCGCATAATAGCCGCCACTGACGGCCATCAGTTCCCGGTGAGTGCCCATTTCGATGATCTCTCCCTCCTCCAATACCACTATCTTATCAAAATGTAAGAGGGAGAACATGCGGTGCGTAATAATAATGGCTGTTTTATCCCGCAGGTATTCATCGAGGTAGCCGATGATCTCTTTTTCTGTTTTGGCATCCACGGCGCTCAGGCAATCGTCAAAAATAACCAGCCCCGGGTCTTTGATAAGGGCGCGGGCAATAGAGATACGCTGTTTCTGACCGCCGCTCAGCGTTACCCCTCTTTCACCGATCTGCGTTTCGTATTGCAGGGGCAGCCTTTCTATTTCCTTATCCACATTTGCCTGCCGGGCCGCTACTACTACCTTATCATGCGTTGTATGCTCCAGGCCAAACCGAATATTGTTCCCGATCGTTTCGCTGAATAAGAAAACATCCTGCGGCACATAGCTGATCTGCTCACGCAATGATCTCAGTTCAATGTTCCGGATGTTTTCTCCCTCCACTTCTATACTTCCTTTTTTTACATCATACATTCTCAGTAATAGCTGGGCGATGGTGGTTTTGCCGCTGCCCGGTTCTCCCTACTATAGCGATCTTTTCTCCCTTTTTTATTTCTAGGTTGAAATGCTGCAGGGCTTTTATGCCTGTATCCGGGTAAATAAAATCAACATCCTTAAACCTGATATTGCCCTGTAATTTTATGGCAGGAGGCAATGATGCCTGTTGTATCGCCGGAACGGTTTGTAAAAAATCATTTAATCTTTTTTGGGAAACGGCTGCCCTTTGTATCATACTTGCCGTTAACCCGATGGCGCTGACGGGAAAGGTGAGCATATTGATATACATCACAAACTCGATAATGGTAGCCAGGTCGGTCTGCCCCGGGTTAGCGATATGGTGCAGCCCGCCAATCATGATGGTAAACAAAGTACTGAGGCCGATCAGTAAGGTAATAGAGGGAAAATAAATAGCTTCTACTTTAGCAAGGTCAATCGCATTCTTCCTGTATTCTTCACTGTTCTTTGTAAAAAAACCCAGCATGGCTTTTTCCTGCACAAAAGATTTGATGACGCGGATGCCGGAATACGATTCCTGGGCATTGGTCGTAAGATCAGACAGGGAAGCCTGTATTCTTTCACTTCGCTTGTGAATGATATTATTAACATAATAAATAGCCACGGCGAGTATGGGCAACGGCGCCAGCACATACAGCGTAAGCAACGGATCACGCTTATACATAAAGAAGACCGACAGGAAAATAACGGATATAAGGTTGACAAGATACATCACTGCCGGACCTGTAAACATTCTTACCCTGCTTACATCTTCCGATATACGGTTCATGAGATCGCCGGTGCTGTTCTTTTTAAAGAAAGCCGTATCCAGTTTCTGGTAATGATTATACACCTCGTTCTTCTGGTCGAATTCAATATGCCGGCTCATGACAATGATGGTCTGCCGCATCAGGAAAAGAAAGAAACCGCGAAGCAAGGCCAGTATCAGAATGGTAAGGCCGCATAAGATCACTACTTTGCCGGGACCATAGTTTACGTTTTCAACCTTATGTATAAATGTATCAACAGCGATATCATAGTTGGGCTGTACCGACCTGGGCTTATATCCCGGCAGGTTTAATGTTCTTTGTACAAAATCAATGACAAAGCCGGTGATCTGCGGCACCAGCACGTTGAAATAGTTTGACAGGAATACAAACAGTACCCCTAAACCAAAACGGGTACGGTATTTCCAGAAATATTTATTGATCGCTTTTAAATGCTTCATCGGCGCAAAGGTATAGATTGACAGTCTATATCAAACACAGGCCGATCTTTGTATTAACTTTACTAAAACAATTTTATATGTGGTGGATATATGCATTACTCTCCGCTTTCTTCGCGGCCCTGACAGCCATTTTTGCAAAGGTTGGCATCAAAGGAGTGAATACAGACCTGGCTACCGCGATACGTACTGTTGTTATATTGATATTGGCCTGGGGCATTGCCTTCTTCCGGGGCGGTACTGCTACTATGAATAGTTTAACCAAACATAACATTCTCTTTCTCTGCTTATCAGGAGTGGCCACCGGTCTTTCATGGATATTTTATTTTAAAGCCCTGCAAATGGGAAAAGTATCGCAGGTAGCTCCCGTTGATAAACTGAGTGTCGCTATCGCTATTATCATTGCTGTTATATTTCTTCATGAACCGCTAACCTGGAAAATGGCTATCGGCGCCGGGTTAATTATAGGTGGCACATTTGTACTGATCTCCTGATACAACCGTTTGCATAAAACATCTATCCCTTTCAACTCCTTCACCAGCATACAAAAGACAATTGTTCTATTAACTTAATAGAGTTATTCTACCAGGTAAAGTGTAGTTTATACATTATATAAAACGGGTACAAACACTAACAACTTGTCAACAAATCTTGTATTTTGTCGTTGCCATTATGAAACGTATGAGTACTAAACTCCTTCTCTTTATCTTCTTCAAACCTTATTCTTTTTTACATGAATAACAAAACTTTTTTGCTCAACCTGCATGAAGTAGGATTGAATGACCTTGACATGGTCGGAGGTAAAAACGCTTCTCTCGGTGAGATGCTGCAAAACCTCACTAATCTCGGCATCAATATTCCCGGCGGCTTTGTCATCACGGTAGATGCCTATCGTGAATTCCTTCGTCATAACGACCTGGAGAAAACGATCAGGGATATCGTTAACACCATTAACTATAATGATATCGAATCATTGCGGCGTGGTGGCTTACAGGTAAGAACATTGCTGAAGAACTCAAAGTTTCCGAAAGACCTGAGTGAAATGATCATTGAAAAATATTATGAGTTATCAAAGCGGTATGACCAGGAACAAACAGACGTGGCCGTACGTTCTTCTGCTACCGCAGAGGATTTGCCTGATGCCAGTTTTGCCGGTCAGCAGGAAACATACCTGAACGTTCGCGGCCCTGCTTCATTGGTCAACTCTGTACGTAACTGCTTCGCTTCTTTGTTTACTGACAGGGCTATCAGCTACCGCCAGAGTTTTGGTTATGATCATTTCAATATCGGCCTTTCTGTATGTGTACAGAAAATGGTGAGAAGCGATTTGGCCGCATCTGGTGTCGCTTTTTCGTTAGACACTGAAAGTGGGTTTAAAGATGTGGTAGTTATCAATGCATCTTATGGATTGGGTGAAATGATCGTGCAGGGTGCTGTCAGTCCTGATGAATATATTGTCTTTAAGCCTACGCTGAAAGAAGGCTATGCCAGTGTTATCGAAAGAAAACTGGGCAATAAGGACCGTATGATGGTGTATGGCGATAATCCTGATGAAAGAGTACAGATCATCCCGGTGGAAAAACCTTTGCAGCAACGCTATTGCTTAACTAATGAAAGGATCGTGCAGTTAGCCGGCTGGGTGGTAAAGATCGAAGAGTATTACTCTACCCTGAAAAAACGCTGGTGCCCGATGGATGTGGAATGGGCCGTTGATGGTTTGAGCAAAGAACTATTCATTGTACAGGCAAGACCGGAAACGATCCACTCACAAAAAGATCATTCAAAGATCACGGGTTATTTACTGGATGAATCAACGCCGCGCACTACTTTATTCAAGGGCATAGCAGTAGGCGATAAGATCGCAAGCGGTAAAGTGGCTATATTATATTCTTTGGATAAACGTTTAACAGAAGGCCATGTATTTAAACCGGGTGATGTACTGGTAACAGATATGACCGATCCTGACTGGGAACCGATCATGAAACAGGCTTCCGCGATCATTACCAATAAAGGCGGAAGAACCTGTCATGCGGCTATTGTTGCAAGGGAACTCGGCGTACCGGCTATAGTTGGTTGCGGCAATGCAACTGAATTATTAATTGACGGGCAATTGATAACCGCTTCCTGTGCAGAAGGTGATGAAGGCATCATTTATGAAGGCGCCGTACCCTTTCAAAAAACGGAGACTGACCTGCATGATCTGCCTGCTATCCATACGCCTATCATGCTGAATGTAGCGTCGCCGAGTCTTGCGTTCCGCTTTTCTCATTTACCCAATGCGGGAGTAGGTTTAGCAAGAGAGGAATTTATTATCAATAATTATATACAGGTACACCCGCTGGCGCTGATGCAGCACCAGGAACTTAACGATAAAGAATTATCAGCGACCATTAAAAAGATGATCGCTGGTTTTGAAAATGAAGAAGATTTTTTTATTAAACGTCTTTCGTATGGCATTGCCAGGATCGCTTCGGCCTTTTATCCCAATAAAGTGATCGTACGTTTCAGTGATTTTAAAAGCAATGAATATTTTAATTTATTGGGTGGTAAATATTTTGAACCGCACGAAGAGAACCCGATGATCGGCTGGAGAGGCGCATCAAGGTATTACTCCGAAAAATATAAAGCAGCTTTTGGATTAGAGTGCAAAGCCATCAAAAGAGTAAGAGAAGAAATGGGATTAAAGAATGTAGTGGTAATGATCCCTTTTTGCCGTACGGTAGAAGAGCTGCATAAAGTAACGGCTGTGATGAATGAATTCGGACTGGAAAGAGGGAAGAACGGCTGGAGATCTTTTTAATGGCCGAGATACCTTCCAATATCATTTTGGCCGATGAGTTTTCCAAACATATAGACGGTTTCTCCATCGGCTCCAACGATCTTACGCAGTTAACACTCGGCCTTGACAGGGATTCTTCACTGGTCGCTCATTTATATGATGAGCGTAACCCGGCAGTAAAAGAAATGCTGCGGATGCTTATACGTGTGGCGAAAAAGAATAAAGTAAAAGTAGGGATATGCGGGCAGGGGCCGTCTGACTTTCCGGATTTTGCACAGTTTCTTGTAGAAGAAGGAATAGACAGTATTTCAGTAACACCCGACTCTGTCATTAAAACGATCAATGCGATACACGCGGTGGAGAAGAAAATTTAGCGGTGTATCAGTTAAATATTTTCCCACAAAGACACAAAGCGCACAAAGAAACTCTAATTGATTGTAAGCTCGTTGTGATCTTAATGGCTTTGTGGGAAACGCTCAACTGCATCCCTGGAGATAGAATTGAACTTCCTGCACAGGTGGTTTATCCCTGAACTTAACCTCTAACATATTATAGAGGTTAATGAACCCGCATAGCCTGGCGATCGGGTCCAGTACTCTTTCTACATTGGAATTTCCTTTTACCGATGATCGCTTATGTACGCGGTACCAGAAATCCCGGATAGTGGTCCATTTTTCTGTATGGTTATCCGGTATATTTTCTTTTAACACGATTTCGATCAGCCGTATCAGGTTCCAGCATTTATTTTTGTCAGGCGTTTCATTATCTGAAACATAGAAGTCGTTGGTAGAAGTAGTGCTGATCTTATAAAACTCTAACCGCTCCTGCTGGTAACTGTTTAACCTGCTTACTTCAAATTCTTTTATACTTTCAGCTAATAGTGTGTAGATTTTTTCACAAGCCATTTCAAGCGGCAGGCAATTGAGGTTGGGGTTACCCCGGATTAAGTCAGTCAGTTTTCGTGCCATCGTTAATGCTTCAATAATCCTGTTCCCGTTACATTCCTCAATCCAACATCATCTATATAATGGAATATTCCAGAGACAGCATCCCCCGCCATGCGTAATGACCGGCTGCCCAGCATATCCGTAGCGCTATCTCAGAATGCATCCCACATACTCACTTCATCCCAGGCATCTCCCCATGATTTCACATCAGAATCAAACATATAGGCCGTGATCATCTGGATGCCTACATTGATAGCGACATTTTAGCCTGTCCTGTACAGAGGTGACAGAATTCAAAGCTGTTGCGGCCTGGTTATTCGGGGAGCCAGTCCCGGGCAGTAGTGTATTGGCATCAAGAAACTTCAGGCTTACCTTCAGGCTATCCAGATTAGGAAGGTACTCTCCCACCCTGTTTGTTTTTGGCGGACTTGCCGATTTAAGGTTATCAAGTAAACTGGCAAACTCCTGGCCTGCATTACCAAAAATGTTTTGAGCGGCCGACGAATCAAGCCGGGTGAGTTTTCGCTGTATCTTTCGTTCCCGCTTTTGAAATTTCTTAATCGTTTTTTCTGTCATTCCGACCATCTCATTTTCAAGCGCATTTACTTTCGAAGTGATCTTACTGAGGATCTTACCCGGGAAATGTGTAGCAAGATCAGGAGGAGGTTGTTCCTGTGTATAGGAAAAGATGGAAATAAAAATACTACATACACAAGCCAGTAAGGTTTTGAGTTGCTGCATACAGTGATTTTGGTTGTTTTAAAAATATGGCCGGCCCTGCAGGCTTTTCACTACACATAATGTCATTACTGCAGAAATGATGTTGACATCACTTCTGTTGCAAAAAATTACTGTGATATAAATTTATACCCGATGAAAAAAGCGTTTTAAAAATGTTTTTTCACACCGGAAACTGTCATTTACCCATGGAATGTATATCACAGGGCAAACGGCAATAGCGCCATAATCAGAAGTAAACAATAAAAGCTTAACCCGGGGATAAAGAGAATAGTTCTTAATTTCTCTTCAGTAATTGCAACTAACAGTGACCTTAACGGGAAGATTAATTACAGGATTGGATAAGGCATTACAGTAATGCACTGATGCAATTTTATAAAATCTATCTGAAAAAATTCAGGCGTGCGATTTACTTTTTATTCATAAGAAATTCAGTAAGTGTAAACTATTACCAGCTATTTATATGATCAGGCAAAGCAAAATTGCA
The DNA here is from genome assembly GCA_037200265.1 of Bacteroidota bacterium. Taxonomy (GTDB): domain Bacteria; phylum Bacteroidota; class Bacteroidia; order Chitinophagales; family Chitinophagaceae; genus VBAT01. The sequence continues at coordinate 54,431 of JBBCIL010000008.1, read as the reverse complement.
TACTGAAATTACATGCCGGAAACAGATCACATTAATTTTTATGAAGGAAATATATACTCCGCACACAGAGATAAGAGGGTACGGAGTAATACATTCTCGCTACCATCTCTGCAGGCCTCCTTTTCTCCCCGGCTCTCCGTGGCCCTGTATTTTTTTGCTTACGGAGAATGCTCCTGTCCTGATATTCACTGTAAAATCATTATCCTCCGTATGCTGCAGGTAATCCGCTTTTGCTGTCTGCATGCTGATCTTACAACGAAAATGACTATCAAAAAGGTCAATAGATATTTCTATAAAGGAAGATGCGGCTGTAAGCATTTACGACGCTGCCGGCCGGTTGGCAAAAACACAAAAAGTCAGAAAGGCTACAAACAATATAAATATCAACAGCTTGTTAAAGGTGTTTATTTCTGTGAAGTGAATGGCAATAAGGCGCAATTTGTGAAGCAATAAATTATAATAGCGGGTATGATAAGAAAAGGTTCATCTGACCCCAGATTTTCTCTTCATAACTCACAGCATGCACATCTGTTCAAATAATAATATTGTTCATTTAGTTTCAATAAAAAAGGAGAGCCTCTTTCGGGGCTCTCCTTGCTTTCAACAGGTTTATAATAAGATCAGTTCACTTTGATCATCTTCACTACTATGCGCTGGCCACCCTGGGTGACTTCGGCAAAGTACATGCCTGCTGTCCATTTCTCTGCACTGATGCGCAGTGTCGTATTCACTCCTGCCTTCTGATCTACGGCTACCACCCTTCCGTTAGCGTCAAGCACTTTCACATCAACCGGGGTGGTATTATCACCACTCTTTATCACCAGGTTAAAGTAGGTAACACCGGGATTGGGCTGAACAGTTACCGCGAAGTCTTCATGCACTTCCCCACCGGCTTTAACGATCAGCTCAGGTGTTGTTTTGGCCCACACGGGACAGCCCACTTCTGTAATGGCCCATTGACGGTTATAGTCACTGGCATTGGTGTTGCGTTGTTCTACGCTGGCACCATTGGCATTACTGGCATTCTCTACTCCCATGTATTTGCCGCTGAGCTTGACCTGCACACCAAAATAACCCGCGCTGTTCTTTTCCAGTTTCCATCTCTGCTCATTGCTGCCATCCCATGGCCACTGCTGGATCTGTGCGCCGTTGGCTGTGCTGCCACCATCTACATCGAGCACCTTGCCGCTGTTGACATTGAAGACCCTGTAATAACCGCCCCCGACCTCGTCAAATTTCCATTTCTGGTTATTGTCCCCATCATACGAACGTTGTTCGGCATCAGCGCCATTGGCGTTGGACGCTCCTTTTATTGTCAATGCCTTGCCGCTGTGACGGGCAATAAACTTGTAACACTTATCAGGATCCACAGGTCCGCACGCTATTGCACTGCCTATCACCACTGTCCTGGATACCGTGCACCCTTTAGCATCCTTACTGTGAATGTCCATGTACCGGGCCTTTCGTAAAGCTGCCTGTTCCGGTATAAGGAGCTGTCCCGCCTGTTGCAATTACCGTTACCGTAGTCGTTGTTCCATTACATGGTATCGCTGGTGCAACGGCTGTTACTACCAATTGCGATGGCTGAGAAATAGTACATGGTCGTTACCGCTGTACAACCTTTGGCGTCTGTTACAACGAAGCTGTATGTACCGGCGTCCCTGGTGAATGTGCCCGTTCCTCTATAAGGAGCCGTACCACCGCTGGCTGTTACCGTTACTGTTGCCGTTCCGCATAACAACTGATAGCCGTACCTGCTGTTGCTGAAGCAGACAGGGTTGATGGAGCAACCACTACTTCGTCTGTGGATGTGCAACCCGCACAATCTGTCGCTGTAACCACATACGTACCTGTTGCCGATACAGAGATATTCTTTGTCGTGCCTACTATCACTCCATTCTTCCTCCACTTGTATGACACATTGCATGCATCAGGAAGACAATAGTTGTACTTCAGCACTTTTACATAATCAAATAATCCTTCTGTCGCCGGACCAAACACGGTGTTCTGCTGGTCAGATTCGATAGAATAAGTAAGAGAGGTCGTACCTCCCGCTATGGACGGGACATTTTTGGTGACGATGTCCAGGTTCGGACCAGACTGTCCACGGAAATTATTCGGGTTGCCATCCGGTACACCTGCTATCCTTAGCTTTTCAGTTTTGTAACTGTCGCCTTCGAAAGCTACAAACGTCAGTGTTGCATTTGCACTGCAACCAGCCGGAACGCTGATGTTTTTGATGGTCGTCGAATAAGTACCTGCCGGGTAAGTAAACTTGAATTTCTCTGTATTCACATGAATCCTTGCATTGGGCAATGTAGCTTTCTCATAGATCACCGTCATAGCCCATGCGCCATAAGCAGAATTATCAAAGCAATACGGGCTGCCGTGCTCCAGCTCAGGTCTGTCACCGCATAATTGCCTGATGCTTTTATCAGGTTTGTTATATCCTTTCTTCCTGCAAAGTATTTGAATCCACCGGACCTTGAATAGGTTTTGGTGCCGTCAGCTGTTACTGAAACACCGTTCAGTTTTACCTGGTTGTCCAAACTTCCCGAACCAGACCAGTACAGGTATGCTTTCTTAACGACAGCGCCTGCCGTATAGTAAGGATCTTAGAGGAAGTGTTATTCCTGTTACAGTTCCTCCTGTCTTCTGACTGGCTGAACGTATTACCGATCGTGACCTGGTCTATATTACCACTGAAAATACGCATGTCAGCTGTGCTGCCCGCCACTTCAGCAAATGCTGTAGCCGGCGGAGTTCCTGCTGATATACCTGTTACAGTGGCTTCTAATTTAACCGGTGAACTGTTACATATCACCTTATCAGGGCCCGCATTTACGACCAGGTTACAACCATTGGAAGCTACTGTTGCAGTGGTTGCCGCTGTACATCCCTGGGCATCTGTTACCGTAACGGTATATACGCCTGCTGCAAGACCTGTTGCCGTTTGCGTGGTTTGACCACCCGGAGACCACAGGTAAGTATAAGGGGCTGTACCGCCGATAGCAGTTACTGTTGCCGTTCCGTTAGCACCGCTTGTTGCAGCAGTGGATGTGGCTGTCGCTGTCAATACTGCCGGTTGAGTAATGGTAACAGTTGTTACCGATGTACAACCTTTGGCATCTGTTACTGTAAATGTATACGTACCCGCAGTTCTTGTAAACGTACCTGTTCCTGTATAAGGAGCCGTACCACCGGTAGCACTTACCGTTACCGTTGCGCTTCCGCCATTGCAGGCGATAGCCGTTGCAATGGATGCAGCTGTTAATAACACCGGTTCCGTAATGGTAGTGGTAGTTACCGCTGTGCAACCTCTTGCATCTGTTACCGTAAATGTATAGGTACCCGCAGTTCTTGTAAATGTTCCTGTTCCTGTATAAGGAGCCGTACCGCCGGTAGCAGATACTGTTACTGTTGATGAACTACCGTTACATACAATAGCCGTAGCAATGGATGCAGCTGTTAATACGGCAGGTTCTGTTACTGTTACAGCCGTTGCTGTGCCTGTACAGAAAATCTCATCCCGTACTGTGACGGTATATGTTCCTGCGCCAACAGTAAAGGTATTGCCTGCCTGGAACGCTCCGCCATTCAGGCTGTATTGTACCGCCCCTGTTGCGCCGGTGACCGATACAGTGAGTGTGGTAGTGCCGCCAGAGCAGGCTATCGTACCTGCTGATGCAGACGCCAGGATACTACAAACAGGTGAACCTATTGTTGTAGCAGCCGTTGTTGTACATCCGCCTGCATCAGTCACGGTGACTGTATAATTTCCCGCTGTTAAACCTGTCGCTGTTGCTGTGGTTTGACCGCCCGGATTCCATAAGTAGGTATAAGGAACTGTACCGGCCTGTTGCTGTTACTGTCGCTGTGCCATCTGTTCCGCCTGTTGTGGTAACCGGTGTTGATACAGCTGTTGCAGCCAGTGAACTTACTATCACCACTTGTGTGGCGGTAGCTGTGTTACCACTGCCATCTGTTACCGTCCATGTCACCGTTGTATTGCCTGCAGGGAATGTCGCGCGTGCATCATTGGTCACGCTGGCTACAGAACAATTGTCTGCAGTTGCCGGAGTACCAAGATTAACACCTGCACCAGAGCAAACCCTCAATGTATCCTGTGCCGTGGCTGTTGCGCCTACTGATTCAGGGCTGAACATTAAGACCAACTGGCCACCTTCCACTATGTTAGCAGCGATACCCGTTGCATAATGCGCCTGGTCTGAGGTAATGAACATACCATTGCCTAATATATCAGATACATCTATTATACCTGATGATTCTTCATCCATATTGTATGAGAAGCAGCCGGGCTGGTTACTCCACCCACCCTGTCGCCAAAACGGGCAGGATCATGCTTGGCTAAAATAGTAAGCGCATCTGTAGCAATAGTATACTGCCAGATCTTACCGTTATGCGGTGCATTACCTACATCTTCCTGTAACAGGAGGTGACCAAACTTATCTGCCGTCATGTTATCGAGCATGTTGATGCCTTTCTGTACCATCAATCAGCAGATCTATGGTACCACCCAATGCAGGATTGCTGATATCAGTGAAATTTAATCTCCACAAACGGCTGCGGCCAACCTGGGCGCCGATACCATCGGCTACCTGGTCAAGCTGGTCTGTCGTTACGAAGAAGAACTGGCCCGGATCAGCCGGGTTCCACAATCCATCTTCAGGACGTGAGAACACCGTTGAAGTGGTGCCACTTAAAGTAAAGGATGTTCCATTTGTGATATTCGTAGCTCTTGTAGAAGCATTGACGATCTCAACAGGATTACCCGTTACATTAATAAAGCTCAATATACCGTTTGTCAAACCCGCCTTGTCTACCTCTGTGCCTGTATTTGTTTTAGTACCTACGTATACCGATACTGCATTAGCCATGATTCCTGTACCGCCATCGTTGGTGCTGATGACAACGGTTTTGTCCTGGGCAGAAAGGATTGGCCAATGTATTTTCTGAGTTGCCAACTCCGGTTAAGCCCGAACCATTGGTAGTCAGATTTAACTTGCCAAGTATATACGCTTTGCCTGCATCCGGACCCGCTGGCAACACTGCCCACCTGGTAACCCGTAGGATTGCTTTCTTCCCCGTTCATATAAATACGCGCTTTGGTTCCAAGTCCTGTAGCTGCGTTATAGAATGCACTGACCGGCGGAAGATCCGCCGAGCAGAAACGTCCAAAGGATATCGTGCTTGTCGTTTCATTGATGCTCTGTGTGCCCGCATCCCAGTTGTATACCTGTTGCATCAGGTCGCTTCCGCTTAATACCTGCAGCGTTGATTTGTTGATGATCCATTTTGAAACAAACGCACCGATGCCGCCATGTGCACGGACTACACCCAACGGAGCAGTCAGTTCAGATGATTCACCAGTAAGGTGAATGTTCCATCATTATTATCGAATGCACCGAGTCCGTCCGGTATACCTACCATCTGGTAACCACCAACAGCATCGCCTGCACTTAATATTGACCTGAACTTAACACCGTTTTTAACCGGCATTAAATACGGTGATGCTGAACTGTTCGAGCTGTACTGCCTGTTACCCGCAACCTGATTGATTTATGTAGATAGTGGGAACGGTACAATCTGTTACGCTTACAGTCTGTGTTGCAGTGGCTGTATTGCCGCTGCCATCAGTAACTGTCCATATTACCGTTGTTGCGCCTAAAGGGAATGCCGCAGGGGCATTGCTCGTTACACTGGCTATACTGCAGTTGTCGGCCGTTACCGGTACTCCCAGCATCACTCCTGTCGCCGTGCAACCGCTGTTGGTACAGGCAGTCACATTAGCCGGCGCTGTAATAGTTGGTTTAATATTATCCGCAGCTGACGTTACCGTTACAGGAGCCGTTGCCACCGTACAGTTATTAGCGTCTTTCACTGTCACTGTATACGTTCCTGCACCCACTGTAAATGTATTATCAGCCTGGAACGCTCCGCCGTTCAAACTGTATTGAAATGAACCTGTACCTCCTGAAGCCGTTACAGTCAGTGTTGTTGTCGTACCACAACCAACTGTTCCCCCTGAAACTGATAATGATGCACTGATCGCCGCTGGTTCTGTGATGTCAATGACAGCAGTACCGTTACATCCGCGCGCATCCGTAACTGTATAAAGAATAGCTGTACCCGCACCTCTTGTGAATGTACTGTTCCTGTATAAGGAGCAGTGCCTCCTGTTGCCGTTACTGTTATAGTGGTAGTGCCACCATTACATAGTATCGAGCGCTTTGAACCGCTGTTACGGTAATTGTTGGGCAAGGTGCATTAACGATAGTACCGGGTGAACCGATCTCAGCAGGATCATTCGACGCAATGAATGCGCCGTTAATACCCACTACACTCAGTTGTGATATCGTAGTATTGTTAAGTTTCGCTGCATTATCAAATGTTCTGTATGGACCTGTCGGTGAATTACCAAACAATACACTTGCCTGGAGTACACCCACACCTACGTTATTATAAAGGTTGACAGCATCACCTCCTGTACCAAACCAACACCGGATCCGCTGTAGTTGCCTACCTGGAGACCGGCCGGAGGATTAGCTCCAAACCAGGTGCTCAGGAATAAAGGTATAGTGGTAGCCGAGTGCCGTCTCTAAGAAGATCACTGATTCTCCCGGTGCTATGCTGGTGATTCCATTTAAAGCTATTGCAGCGGCGGGTGAACCGAGTTATCATCTACTTTCCAGCCAGTAATGTCTACAGCAGTAGCGGCGGTATTGGTTATTTCAAACCAATCTGCCGCTACAGGACTGTTACCACTTGACCATGGCGCTACTTCAGTAATATATAATTTACCAATAGTACCCGGAGAGCCGATCTCACTCGGGTCATTTATCGCAGCAAATGCATCATTCACTCCCACAACACTCAAAGTAGAAATAGTGGTATTGTTCAATCCAACCGCATTATTAAAAGTTGGGAAAGATGGGCCTGCAGGTGATGTACCAAAGACCACTTTCGCCTGCAACTCTCCATTACCATTAAATATATTAATTGCATCTCCCCCTGTACTAAGACCTACACCGCCACCTGTATATGATCCAACCTGCAGACCTGCCGGTGGATTAGCTCCAAACCAGGTGCTAAGGAACAGCGGTATGGTGGTAGCCGGTGTAGCTGTTTCAAGGAAGATGACTGTTTCGCCGGGAGGCAATAGTGGTGATTCCATTCAACACTAAAGCAGCGGTAAAAGAATTAGAATTATCATCCACTTTCCAGCCGGTGATATCTACAGGGTTGGTACCGGTATTCGTTAATTCAAACCAGTCTGCACCAACGGGACTGTTTCCACTTGACCATGCAGCCACTTCTGATACAACCAGGGTAACACCGGGAGGTGTTTCAATCAATACATCTGTAAGTGTCAATGTATAATTGACCGTAGCATCCGGTGTACCGCCAACCGTTGGGTCATCAACATTTATCGAAATATTATAGCTGCTCCTGGTTTCAAAGTCAAGACTGTTCCTGCTTTGATGAATAATTCTGAACCAATCATCTCAAAGAAAACTGGCATCAGCTCCGCCAAAGACATAATATTATTACATCTCAATCCATCATCGGCAACATCTATATCCGCTACTTTGAGACGGGATGTTGTGCTTGTGTTCTCGGGAAGAGTAGTAACTGAATTACTTAACGTGATAGCAGACGGTGCCTGGTTGGCCACTGATGATGGTGCATATACCCAAAGCTGGGGATGATCAAAATCACCGCCGCCGTTTTCACTGACAACATACAAAATACCATCACTGTCCATCGTAAGACCTTCATGCTGCTGAGCAGGAACTGTCAACGGATTACCCGGATCGTTAACAATCGTCAGCGATGAAGAGATATTACCGGAACGGTCTATGTTGACAATCTTTCCTGATTCCTGGCTTAATACAAGAAGATTGCCGTTGTTGGGTTGATTGTTCAGCGCCGGAATATTAGACAACGCAAATACATCTGCAAAATCAAGCAGGTTAGCTAATGCCGGATCGAAGAGATTGATCGAATTTTCCGTTGTGGCAGAACCGTTGGTAGCTGTGCCTGCATTAAAATCAATTCCTGTCTGGAAAATTCCCTGTGGCTCCGTTTCTTTCACACAGATAAATCCATTGGTAAGCGGGTCATAAGAAAGACCTTCAATTCCTATATTCTGCACAAAAGTACCGAGCTTAACAGTTTGTGCATCGGCCCTGGTGAGTGTTGTTCCCGGTACATACGTAAATAAAACTGCCTGCCTGTCCCTTTCTTCGATCATCACAAATTTACCATTGCCCACATAAGTGATTCCTTCGGGATCATAGAAGTCTGTGTTTTGAGGACTATTGCCCGGAGCCAGCGTCATTGAATTAATCAACTGGCCGGTTTTAGATACCTGCACAACGGATGTACCGCCATCACCTACTACAAATAATGTTTGAGTATCCCAATTGTACGTTACCCCTGAAACTTCCTGCGCCAGCAAACTATTGGCAGGTGCAGTAGTCCTTGTTGGTTCAGGCAGATCATATCTTCCGATGCGTACATAGTTGCAAAGATTGATACTGGTCTCATTATCTGTTATCGCTATACTTTGTGTTATCGTTGCACCAGGCATAATACCAGCCGACGGATCGCTGATTGTCAATATAGCTGTTTCAGTTCCTTCGGCATCTGCATCGTCTGCTACTGTAAAAGTAACTGACCCTGTAGTGCTGCCCCCGGAATAGTAATAGTAGTATTGGAAAGAGTATAATCTGCAGCTGTGATATTGGTACCCGTAACCGCAAGGCTTACTGTTTGATCGCCGGTGACAGCAGAAGATGCTGTTGCCATAACGGTGATCACGCTTACTCCGCTTCACTGCCTGTATTGCTGCTTACTGACAGGTTCACAGAAGGAGTTGTAACTACTGACTCAGGCGCCAATGCTATTCCGCGAAAAGCTGTGTTGGCAGATGCTGTCACAATAGTCGTTGCCGCAATGGGATATCCCGAACCTGCATCTGTAATTTTAATAATACTATTTGTTGCAGCAGCTGTGGTAGCATAAATAACAGGATTAGCGTCACTGAAATCTACAATTAATCCCCTGCATGTAGTAGCATTAACGAGTACCGAAGACCAGGCCGTGCCGTTAAATGTCCATTTATAAATACCTGTTGCATCATCTGCTACATAAACTACAGTACCAGTGGGACTAAAAGCAAACTGGTATGGGCTGCTCGCTGAAGCAGATGTTGAAAAAAGAAGAGTTGAGGTATTGCCGGTGGTTACCGGTAATCCTGTACCTACCTGGTATAGTCCTCTTGTGCCCGAACCGGTAGAAAAATATAAGTTGCCATTGTAAATGGCCAATGACCGGTTGTTTGCTGATGTGCTGGATACAATTGTTCCTGCACCAGCAGTTTCTAACACAATACCAGTATTGGCACCTGATCCCCAGAAATTGGTTCCATCACTGGTTGCACCTCTTGGATGTTAGCGCTGTAACTGGTAGTGGTAGCAGGGAGTATAAAAGTTCCCAATGCAGTAACTTTTCCAATGGCTCTTGGTGCAGTAGCTGAGTTGTGCCTGCAATCGCTGCAGTGCCGGCATTTGCATTATACCCGGGAACGATAATGGAAAACCCGTCAGATGAGCGGGTAATTAATCCTTCCGAGGTTGCGCTGCCGCTCATAGTTAGTGCTGAGCTGCCTGATGCAGGAATGGCAACACTAAATCCGGCTACTCCTGCAGTTGAAAATTCTTTCAGAAAAACAGGAGTGGCTGCATTCGTTAAAGCAGCAGAACCGTCGCCTACCTGTAATACTACGAGGCGGCCGGGAGTAAATTGTGCGTTTGCATTAAAAGTACTTAAGAATAAAATCATCAACAATAATGCACTTAATGCTGAAAACCGGGCAGTCGTTTTGTTCTTGTACAGTTGTACCATAGCAGAATTTTGATTGTACGTTTAATTAGATGAGCGAAAAATTAAAACCGCTTACATAGTTTAGAAAAAAATCAATGCTCAGGTTTGTAGTATATCAAGCAGGTCGGGATAATCTTAAAGGAAGGTTTGTAAACCGGAAATAAAAATAGACAGTTATAAGCAAGAGGGATGTTACCAAATCGTAAACAAAAAATTAAGTACTCATGCCAGAGCTTTTATATCAACGGATAAAATAATCCGGCCATCTTGCAGTATTGGTCCGTGAGCATTGTATATGGGAGTTTTTTTCTTCCGTCCTGGCATATTATTAAATTATTACGCAGGAGATGCCGGTAACGGAACAGTATATCTTTGAATTACTATGGATGGTCAGCAGCAGGTATTGCAGGCATTATATGATGTCGTCAAAGATGATGCACATCCGCTGCAGTACAATGTGAGCATCCGCGAACTGCTCCTGCGGCTGAAAGGCAATTGCGCAGTCCGAATACCTCGAAGCGCTGGCCCACGAACAACTGATCATCATAAAAAGATCGGAAACGGTCGTGGTACAGCTTACCGGGAAAGGATTGGAAAAAGCCAGGCGCATATCAGTACGTCTTTGATTATAGCACCTGGCCCTGTAAGCACAAATTTATTTCATCAGGTCTTCCCACCTGTAATATTGAAAAGATCTGTCAGTACTCATTGCTACAAACAATCCCTTTTTGAAATATAGTATTCAATGGCTTTGATACTACTTCGGAGCCGTCGCTTTCCAGCGTAGAAAGATGGATTGACTTTATCAATACATGATCATGGGGTTTCCTTTTGCGCCTTCTCTTGCATAAATATTAAACCTGTTGGTTTGCTGATCAGATACAAGAATATACCCGGTAGTATCGGTACTTGAGTAAATGCTGATGCCTTCATGGTCCTGTGCAAATCCTGTTTTTCCAAATACAGCCAGTTCCTGGTTTCCTTTTGCAGGTTCGGCATAATATTTCCGGATGCCAAATCCTTCATCAGAATAATAAACGTATCCCATTGCATCATCCACCGCTATCGCTTCTATTTCTTTTGTCCCGCTGAAGTTCCCGAATTTCCTTACCAGTGTTGCTTTCACCATGCCTTTACCATCCTCTTCTAATAAATACTGCCACAAATAGGTTCCGTCCTGCGGACCGGTTTTTCTTCCGACAACAGCAAATATTTGCCCGGACGGGTTTTATAGAGTGCAATACCCATCAATTCCCGGTACCGCCGCTCCTGTTTCACCTGTAAAAACTTCTATGCCTCCGTTATCAACAGGTGTCATACCGGGTAATGAAAAAATACGCAGCTTATGGGTAAGCCGTTCTGTCACTACTGCTATATCGTTGATTTTCCCTGGCAGATTAATCCGTATTCAATATCTACATTGTTGGGACGTTTAAGATCCCTTACCACTTTATCTTCAATGATTTTTCCATTAAGATCAAAAACATATAAAGCGCCGTCTGTTTCTTTATCGGTGCCCAGTACCAGGCTTGCCGAAGGATCGGGCGGGGATTGATCCAGATAGCCGGGTCATCTGTATCGTACTTCACCGGCTGCGATACTATTACCGGTTTAATAATAGTATCTGTTGTTGCCTGCTTCTCAGAAGTTCCGGTTGAAGATTTGCATTTCGCAAAAGCCGCCAGCATAACAATGCCAGCCAGGGAAATAACTGTTTTCATTTATTTTATTAAGTTAAAGGCCAGTATTTATTTTGACAGGTTAAGGGTTATCTCGCTGGTAGTATCGTCACCATATTCCCCTTCCAGCGTAATACTTAAAGTTGCGCCGGAAATGGCAAAGGAACCTTTGTAAACGAATTCGCGGAATGTACCATTACTTAGTTCCAGTACTTCTCCAAATTCAACATCCCCGTCAAGCGCATCATCCGATAGTTCTTCAATCTCGCTTCGATTTCTATCTCTTTATTTTCAGTGACGATGGTGCCGCAATCATCTACCTGTTCTGTTTCATTAAGGCACAACAATGGCTTTTACTTCACCGTATTCAAATACAAGAGTAATTTCATTTACATCCGCAGCGGCAAGACCCCGTATATCTTCGTTGACCAGGCCAAACAATTCTTTGAAACGACCAAAGGCTACAGGATCGGCAACATCGAGTTCCCATTCGCCGTAGACACCTTCATCATCCTGCACAGCATAGACAAACTCCGCCGTTTTATTGACCGTTATATTCTTATTGTTACTGCTCATGCCTGTCAGTTGAATAGTAATACTGCGTTCGTCTGTATTGAAAGTATTATCATCGAAGAATGAATCATCGGTTTCAAACTCAATTTCTATTTCTTCCACTCGGCCGGAAGGTGACGCTGCCGGTGCCGGCGGCTACGTTAAATTGCAGGTTAAGGTCTATACCCTGATCGAGCGAAGTGGTACAATCATCTATTTCGTAAAATGCTTTGGCACCTGAAATATAATCTGACAACTGTGTAAATCCTTCAAATCCTTTTATAGCGAATTGCACGGTCACATCTTCCTCTAGTGCAACAACCTTACCCCCCAGTTCATCACCTTCAGGATCTTGCTGGTCCGATAATGTAATTTTAAAACTGAATTTATCTTCATCTTCCAGGTCGCCGTCTCCTTCATCAGAAAGACGCAATACCTGCGGGAAATTGGCCAGGGGTTTAACAAGGTCATCATTTTTCTTATCGCAGGAAAAGAAAATGGTAAAGAGAAGTACTGTATATATTTTAAGGCTGAAATTTTTCATACACTATTTTTTAATTGGGATAAGTTTAAAAATCGAATTTCACTCCAAAACGTCCCCACCAGGAATAAAACTCCCGTTGAATTAACTGCTCTTTGCTGTTCATATATCTTTCAAGCGGCTGACCATTTATATTCAGTACTTCTGCAAACAAACGCCACTTTGCGTTCAACGCATAGCTGGTGCTGAGATCGGCCTGCATCCTGTTCTTTACATAAATATCTTCTTCCTTAACACCACCTACTTCGCTCAGGTATTCACCGTTGAAATTCAGTGAAGCCCTTGCTGTAAATTTTTTCTTTTCAAAAGCCAATGAAATATTACCAACATGCGTCGCCTGGCCGGGTAAGCGCAGTTTCTCAATAGCATTTGGGTCAGATGCATCGGCGGTACGGCTTTGCAGGCTGGCAGATGAATGCGTGTAAGTATAATTGATGTAAAGAGTAAAATACTTCAGGCCGGGTGAAATAAAACCCAGGTTATTCTGATAAGCCAGTTCAAATCCTGTGAGATTGGCTGTATTGCCATTTTGAGACTGTATCACATCAATACTATTAATATAAGGAGTGCCTGTCAATGGATAAGAACTATTGAATAATACACGGCGGTAAATAAAATCACTGAGCGTTTGTAGAAAAATCCGCCTGACAATACACCTACATTTCCAAAATAATGTTCGGCAAGCAGGTCTGTATTGAAAGCACTGACCGGTTTGAGTGCGGAGTTGCCGGCCGTAGCTACCTGGTCTTCCTGGTTGATCTCCTGGCAGGGACGATCTCACTAAAGTTGGGTCTTGCATAAGAAAACCCGGCCGCTGCTCTCAGGTTGGTATTTTTTCCAAGCTGGTAGCGAAGGTTCGCCTGCGGCAAAATAAAATCATAATGACTGCTGCCGGATACAGGTATAATACTCTGCAGGTCGCCGGCACCATCAATGATAACATCTTTGGATTGATAAGTCACCTTTGTTCTCTCATAACGGATCCCGGCTACGAGTGTGGCTTTTTTAAATTGTTGTCTTGCCATAATATAGCCGCGTATACATTTTCTTCTGCATCATATGCTTCCAGCGCTTCATCAATCGCTTTATCTTCCAGTTCAGCTTCAAACCCGGAAGGGTTTGCATTAAAATACCTGATAAAAGAACCGACTGATAAAGACGGCCCAGATCATAACGGCCATCAAGAAATGACGATTTAACAGGGTTTTCATCAAAAGCGTCCAATGTGGGAATATCAGCAATAGCAGAATAATAATCCTGCGTAATAGCAAAGCTTTTCTCTTTTCTTCTCAGCTTCATCCCGAATTTGATAAGGCCGTTATTATTATTGAGTTTATAGGGGATACCAAGATCAAATTTAGCGGTAAGGTTGCGGTCCTTTGCCAGTGTATTTCCAAAACCCGCTTCGTCAAATTCATATTGGGTATTATCATTAAAGCCCGGAGCATTGATGGCAGGATACTTGGGATTGTCATAATTCAGGCTGGAGGGAATACCCGCAATAAACCCGATTTCATTATCATAAGGAGTATTCTGTTCACCATAAGAATACTGCAGTTCATAGTTCAGGAAAAATTTGTTGAAGGTATGTTTCGCTCCCAGGTTAACCGTAGTAATTGATTGTGCTTCAAACCTGTCTTTGGTCAGTTTTTCAATTTCATCGTCCTCCGGCTTGAACACATAGCGTCTTCTCCATTCCCTGTCGGTAAAACGGTTGTATAACACGCGGAGATAAATTTCATGATTGGTATTAAACCGGTGATCGAATGTGCCGCTTAACCCGAGACGGGTACGGGTCAGTTCATAGTCGCGCAGTTCAACTTCATTATCCTGCGGTGATCTTTCGAGGTTATCCGATCCAAGATCATTATGATAGTAACTGGAATTGATAAGCACACCTGTTTTTCCATTTTTGCCCAGGCGTTGTCCGTATTGCAGTTGTCCCTGGATATTACCCCGTTTTATCAGGTTATTATATCCTCCCGCAAAAGAAGAGCTGATCTTTGCGGTCTTACTTTGTGCGGAACGTGTTATGAGATTAACAGATCCGCCTACGGCATCCCCGTCCATATCAGGCGTCAATGATTTATTAACTTCTATAGAGGCTAACTGGTCGGAAGGAACGGCATCCAATGCTACATAACGGACATCGGCTTCCGGTGAAGGGATCTGTTCGCCATTAACGTTTACATTAGTAAACTGCGGTGCCATTCCCCGTATGAAATACATACCTGCCTTCTCCCTGGTCACGTTCGATATTTACACCAGGCACCCTTTGCAAAGCTTCTGCAGCATTCGGATCAGGAAACGGCCGATCTGGTCGGCTGATATAATATTTTTGATGTTATCCGCATTCTTTTGCTGGTTAAGCGCTTTTGCCTGTCCCTGCAAAAACCCGGTAACCACCACGCTGCTCAGCTGTGAAAATTCACTGGATAAACTGACATTAAATATTTTTACTTCATTTTCTTTTATCTCTGTGATCAGGGTAGTATCCCTGTAACCGAGATACCGGATAGTCAGCTGTAGTTTTCCCGGGTTGACATACGCAAAAAAGTCTCCGTTAACATCGGTCACGGCGCTGTTATTGGTAGCCGACAATGAAATAGTGCCCCGGCCAGTGACTCTTTATTGACAATATCACTTATCCTTCCTTTGATAAGCGCCTGTTGTCCCGCCGCATAAAATCCCGCCATAAGAACTAAGAAAAGGCAGGTAATCAATTTGATCTTCATATTTTTATTTTATCGGCAAATCTTAAGTTAACCGCCTTACTTTCTTCAAAACGACCGTTAACAAAATGTAAGCAGGCATATAATTGATGTGAACAAAGCGGCAACAAGACTTAATAACCTGTTTGCGATCAGTTAGTTGAGATCATATAAATCACCATTATCTAATTGTTACTCCAATATTACCTGAACGTTATGTGATTTTATAGCCGTTGAATAAAAGCTGTAAGCGATTCTCCCTCTGCGATATTTAATTTTTTGCGAAGGCGATACCGCGCTACGCGGAGACTATCCTGTGAGATACCTAACAGGGTGGCGATATCTGCGGAACTAAGGTTCATGCGAAGCAGGGCGACTAACCTTAGTTCCGCGGGAGTGAAGCTATCGGCATATTGCTTTAAGTTGGTAAAAAAAGTTTGATGCACCTGGTCGAATATGGCCCTGAAATCATCCCAGTAATTATCCTGGCTAAAGCTCATGCTGATCTTCTGGGTCAGTTGTTTTAATTGCTTTTTCTGATCCCGTTTATCATCAGCCACTATTTCGTTCAGTTTGGTACGCAATTCTTCCAGTAATTGATTTTTCTGGATAAGATGCAGGGTATGCGCAGAAAGTTCTTTGCTTCTTACTTCAAGGCTTGATCTCAGCTTTTCTTCCTCCAGGTATTTATTCCTGAGCTCGGCCTGCATCAGGTCCCTGGCGGTTTCATAAATGTGCGTGTTTTGTACGTTCAGTGCTTCTCGTTCCTGATCTTCAGCTGCTGGCGGCTGATGATCAATGCTCCGAGAACGATCAATAACAATACTACCAATGCTACGGAGATGGTAATGATAGTATTTATTTTTTTATCAAGGGCCAGTTGCGCTATCTGGCTGTTCTTCTTTTCCACTTCATAGATCGTTTCGAGCAAAGCGATCTGGCGGTTATTGGATGTGGAATATATTTCCTCGACAAGCCCTCTTGAAAGTTCGTTGTAATGATAAGCAAGATCATTGAAGAAGTAGAAAGCACAGATTACCGCTATAATATCGAAGAGGTGTTACAACCGCAGGCCCACTCTCCTTCTTTCTTAAGCGATGCAATATGTTATAACGCCTGTAACCTGGCCAAGGACTGTAACGCCGATGCACTGGTGGGAATGACGCAAAGCGGCTATACCGGTTTTATACTGAGCAGCTATCGTCCTAAATCACCGCTCTATATTTTCACCAAGGAAAGAACGCTGGTAAACCAGTTGAGTCTCAGCTGGGGTGTACGCGCCTTCTATTATGATGAAGAAGACAGCCTGGATGATATCATCTTTGACCAGATAAATATCCTGAAAGAAAGAGGCTTTGTAAAAACAGGGGATATCGTTGTAAGTACAGGAAGTACGCCGGTGCATCTGCACCTGCCGACGAATGCGCTGAAGATCACGAAGATTGATTAGAGAGATTTTTATTTGCGTAGTATATAACGCCACAAAAGCTATGGATTTTCTGCTTTTGTGGCGTTTGTTTTTTTATACGCTCCCATTGGGTCGCTCCAACACTACTATGCTTGCAGGTACAGCATAAATGGAATATCAAGAAGGTAGCTTTTCAGCAATTGTATCATTTGGAAGCCTGCGTCTTATATCATAAATTTATTGTTACCAGCAATCATATTATGACACTGAAAGACTTTGACGCTGATTATAGAAACAGTATAAAAGCAAGTTTTGAAAGATTGAAACAATCTTATAATATTATCGGGAAAGATTATCAATTCGATCTAACAAATACTGAAGTTTCTGAAGCTATTCTTGAACGACTGAAAACCTATTATGAGACCCAAAACAACATTAAGACATTTTTATCGAAACGTTATTTGACCACGGGAGCTGACTATTTTGTTGAAACAATACTATTTTTTCTGAACCTTTTTCTAAAAACAGCAGCCAGAAATCTTGAGGCTCATTCCGAAAGACAAATAAAGCAGAGAAGAGGAGCAATAAGGCCGGACATTTCTATCTGGGACAAAGATGAAGTAGTCGCAATTATAGAATGTAAAACCCAGCTTGGCTGGAATAGGCACAATTGGGAAGATGACTATAATAACCGTGAAGTAAAATTAAAAACTGAATTCCCTGCTGCAAATTCTTATATGCTCGTAATGACAGGATCAAATTGGGGCGGCTTTAATGACACATTACATCTTGGAACTAAATATTTCTGTTTGCTAAAAGATATTTGGCCTTTAAACTATACAGACAAAAAACAAATTCTGACACCCATTGAAAAATTATTTGAACAAATCTTATTAAGATGAACAAACTACCGGCAACATGCAGTTTACGGTCTTCAATCGAGTTCTGTTCCTCCCGGCGAAACACAGAATATCAGTACACCAGAAGCACTGACTGTTGCCTGCTATTCTAAGACACATAACAATGGAATCTTTTAAAAGACCGGCTATTATTCAAGAAGATTTTTTTGGAAGACTTCGCTATATAGATTTTAGAGATGCATCCAAAAACTATTTTGAAGGCAAAGGGCACTTTTCTCCGGCGAATAATGAAACAGAGTATTTAATTGAAGCCGATATAACTGGTCCGGCAAATGAACAAAAAGATTTTTCAGGCAGCTTCAACATGACTTCGATCAGTATATTGAGAAGATTAAACCCCTGATTGAAAATGAGTTTAGAAACTGGCTGGCGAACTTTGCAATAACCGATTTCACCAAAGAGTTTATGCTTGTATATGTAACTATTCCAAGGCTTGACTCAAGCCCCCTGGTTTGGAATATGTCATTCACGACCATCCACGATAAGAACCATCACGTAACAATTGACTTTTCAGGCTATAACCCAACAGGCATTTTAATAGACGGTTAACGAAGAACAACAGGCAACATACCATTTGCCATACTGCGCAACAACCTCATTCGCAAAATGACAGATCCGGCATAGTAAAAAGCACCCGGGAATGATGGCCTGTTACCCGGTTTACACAACTCATGCAATAATTTCTCCTGCTCATTCTCTTAGTCCTTTATCCGGGCTGATAAAAAAATAAACTTACGTTATATACTAAAATGATTCTTTTAAACTTAAAAAATTAATGTATGATCAAGGAAACTTCTTCAGAAATTCATAAAGAACTATGGAATGTTCTTTTAACGATTGACAAAGCATTAGTAGAAAAAGATGCGCTGGTATTTGAACGGTTACTTTCCGCTGACTTTATTGGCGCCACGCCTACCGGTCAGTTCTTTACAAAAACAGCTTATATCAATCACCATTGCCAGCCCGGTTTTGGCATTATGGCTTTGACCGGCGAAGATATTAATACCACTTCTATACGACTGTATGATAACACGGCAGTCGTTAACCGGAGAGTGCATTCGCAATTCAAATTACCAACCGGGAATGTATTGGACTATGATGTACAGCGGCTCGAAGTATTTATAAAAAATGGTAGTGAATGGGTAATGGTCAGCGGGCAGGGAACGCAGGTAAGTCCCCTTAAACAACCGAAGCCGGAGCAAAACTGATTCACGTATAATAAACAAATCAAAAACAACATTATATAAAAGCCGGCCAGCCAACTTGCGGAAAAGTTGGCTGGCCGGCTTTCTCATACAACAATACGGGCAGGCAACCATTGCATTGAGGCTGTCTCAAAAGTATTTCACGTCAATGTTCCCGCAACGGTGCAAAGCCTCACATGCTTATGAATTGGCTTTGCATTCACAATAAAAATTCGTTTCTTTAATAAAGAACATTCCAGGCATATAGCACCACTACTTCGTTGAATCAGAACGCAGCAAATACATGAAAATGAGAAAAAAGAGACCGGCTAAAGCAATGCTATGTACAATAATAAGCCTGTTACTATTTACACCGGTATACACACAGGATAATATAAGCGGTCAATGGCAGGGTGTATTTTATACGGATATGAGTTACGTTCACCGCCCCTTTTTTTTAAATATGATCCTTCGCCAGGATGGAAAAAAAGTGGAAGGCCGGTTTAGTAATTCCATCATGGATCTGCAAAATGAACCGCATGTGGTATACGAAATATCCGGTCTCATTGGCAAAAAGGACAAAATCCCCTCCCGATTAATGGTGGGTAAGATCATATATAACATGTTGCCGGAAGGAGTAGCCGAAGTTTTTTTACAGTTTGATGAAATACATTATTTCAGAAATGATACGATGGAAGTACTGTTTGGTAACTGGCTGCCAAACAGCCTGGGTATGCGGCGCAGTGATGGCGTCGGGGGATCATTTTGGGTAAGGAAACTGCAAAGGACCGATACTTTGCAAAAAGAAACTGTTGTTACCCCTGATCTACCTCCGTATCAGAAAAGTGAAACAGCGGTTAAAAAAACAGACAGCCTGCAGATACCGGAACAAATGGTAAAAAGAAAGAACACAGAACAGGGCCGTTTAGCTGTGAATACTAAGAACATCACGCTGAGCCTGTATGATAATGGCATAGCTGATGGTGATACAGTGAGTGTTTTTCTTAATGGAAAATTATTGCTTAGCCACCAGCGGGTTTCCGAAAAACCTATTGTCATTAATATTGAACTGGATGAGAATGCCGCTGTCAACGAAATTGTTTTGTTTGCTGAAAACCTTGGCAGAATACCACCCAATACTACGCTGGTTGTAGTGACGGTGGGTAACAAACGCTATGAATTATTCTCCAAGGCCGACCTCACCGAAAACGCAGTGCTGGTATTTGAATACCAGCCGAAATAATTATCCGGGTAAAAAAATGCTCCCATGCAAGATCAGGCAAACATCGTTGACTGCTATAATAAAACAGCCAAAAACTACGCAGATAAATTCATAGATGAATTAAAAAACAAACACCTTGACCGGATACTATTAAAATCCTTTGCTGCTGAAAACGCTGGTAACGGCCAACTTATTGATCTTGGTTGCGGACCGGGACAAGCAACAAAGTATTTATCAGGCTGCGGGGTTACAAATCTTATTGGTGTTGACATTTCACCCCTGATGATCGCTGCTGCAAAGAATATTAATCCCGCACTCAACTTTGAAACAGCAGATATATTAAACTTAAAATACCCGACAAAAGTTTTGGCTCTGCCATTGCGATGTATTCAATCGTTCATTTTGACTATGAACAAATAAAAGTAGCTCTTAAAGAAGTTAATAGAGTATTAGCAGACAAGGGGCAATTTCTTTTTTCATTTCATATCGGGGATAAAGTAGTGCATCATAATAACTTTCTCGATCACGCTGTGAATATTGATTTTTATTTTTTTGAGACCAGTAAGATCAGGGAGCTCCTGGCAGGAGCAGGTTTTGAAATAATAGATGTTATTGAAAGAGAGCCTTACCCGGGCAGTGAATATCCGAGTAAGCGGGCGTATATCTGGGTAAAGAATGCCCATCGCTGAACTTGCCGCATTTTTTTTATCACGCAACGGCGCAGAGACGCTACGACATTCTGTATTTTGCGTCGTTGCGCCGTTGCGTGAAATCATTACACTTACTTCGTCCATACAGCGATAATGATCCCGGCCAGTACACAACCAACAGTATTATACGCCCCGTTGATCAGGTGAAGGCCCAATGGCTTTTTCTCATACAAATAAGAAATAGAAATACCCGTGGCAGAGAAACATATACCCACAAGCAAGCCAATCTTTAAGCCGGTCATCCAGCCTGATGAACCGATACGGGTAATGAGTATACCCATGCCGATACTGGCAACGACCATTAATATAAAGGAAGCCATCATGATCTGCCCGGCACCTTTCTTAGCATTTGGATCGCTCATGTTAACCCCGGATAACCTGATCCAGGCATTTTTAAAAAGAGCGGAATACCATAGAGCGCCAAGCATAAAATACGCCAGTCCGCCGGCAAGAACAGCCAGCCAGTTGATGTCTGAGAATAATGAATTCATAACAAGTTGGTTTTAGTTAGAGAAAAATAAGCCATTTCCCCGTTATTTACAACGGCGGAAATGGCTTTTATTAAAATTATGCACCGAATGTTTACAATCTCTTTATTCTGATATTACGGTAGGAAACCATATTGTCATGATCCTGCAGGCATATCTTTCCTTTCTTAAATGTTCCAAAATCCTTCCACTCTTTGAATTTACTTCCCGCTACCATTTTCTTCCAGTTATCGTCCCACATCATAGTAGACACTACATTCTCCCCATTGAGATACAGATCAAGCTTACCATTCAACGATTTTATTTCGGCCAGGTTCCATTCACCTGCCGGTTTTACTGTTTTTTTGCTGCAGGCGATTAAATCATACAGGTCGCCGGCCATATGTTTAACGAGCTTACCATCAGGATGACGGTCATTATCCACTACCTGCATCTCCGGGCCGGTATGATATGGTTCTTTATACTTTACCGTATCCTCCGCTACATAAAACAGGATACCGCTGTTACCGGCGGTATCAATCTTCCATTCCAGTTTCAGGTCGAAGTTTTCAAAATCTTCATCAGTAAGAAGGTTACCTCCGCCAACGACTTTCATATCGGTCTTTTCCGAAGGATCTTTATCATATTTCGTTGAAGCATCCAGCCATAAAACACCATCATTTATTTTCCAGGCTGTACCAACCGGTGCTCCCCCGTAAGTATGCCAGCCCGCAGCCGTCTTACCATCAAACAATACCTGCCAGCCATCCGCTTTTTCCTGGTCGGTTAGTATGCTCATGGTTGTCTCGGTTTTTGCGGCCGAAGTATCCGTGTTCTCGGTTTTTCCCGGGTCAGCATTATTGTTGCATGCAACAAGGGTGAGTAATAAAATACCGGCGGCAAACAATCTTGTCATGTAGTTTATTTTTTAAGTGAAAGAATATATTTTACTGCAAATTCTGCTTCCTCTTTTGATAAAGTTGGATGAGGTGTCATTGGTATTCTACCCCAAGAGCCCGGCCCACCGCTGATTATTTTCAATGCTAGTTTATTAATTGTATTTATATCCGCTTCATATTTACCTGCCAGTTGTGAAAACGAAGGTCCTATTAATTTTCTTATAGTGCCATGGCAAGTAACACAGTCACTTTGTTTAATTATCTTCTGACCCGACAGGCTATCCAACCGGGTTATAGTGACGATATCAGTATTAGCAATGTAATTTCCGGCTTTCTTTGATGAAACACATCCCAAAAGAATGATACTAAAGAAAAGTATTACTACTTTCAAAATTTTACTTGCTTTTAAATAAAAGGACATACTTCACAGCGGCTTCCGCTTCTTCCTTTGTTAATCCAGGGTGGGGAATCATCGGGATATCTCCCCAGACACCGGTACCACCACTAATTATCTTATTAGCAAGATGAGGAATGATCGTAGACCGCGAACTGTCAGCATACTTACTGGCAATCTCTGTGTAGGTAGGTCCTTGTACTTTCACATCTATCTTATGACAAGTTTCGCAATCACTTTTAGAGATAACAGCTAGTCCTGGTCCATAATCCGGGCTTTCACTTGGTGCAGGCCCTGTTTCCGTTTTCTCACCTGTTCCTGCATCTTTCTTTTCTTTACCGCCTTCGTTGTTACAGGCAACCAGTAAAAGAGTAACAGCAGATGCGATAATGAGTATTTTTTTCATATTGGTAATTATTGATAATAAAATTATTAAAGACCGAGCACCGAACGGTTAAAGTTATCATCTGTTTTAGTACCGGCAAAATCATCAAATGCTTTTTCCGTTACCCTGATGATATGTTTTTGTATGAACTCCGCTCCTTCTGCCGCACCATCTTCAGGATGCTTTAAGCAACATTCCATTCCAGCACAGCCCATCCTTTATAATCATGCTCTGTCAACTTGCTGAATACGGATTTGAAGTCCACCTGGCCATCGCCTAATGAACGAAACCGCCCGGCCCTGTTGATCCAGCTTTGATACCCACCGTATACACCCTGCCGGCCGGTGGGATTAAACTCAGCATCTTTTACATGAAACATCTTTATACGTTCATGGTAAATATCTATATAAGACAGGTAATCGAGGCATTGCAATACAAAATGAGAAGGATCATATAATAGACAGGCCCGTTTATGATTGTTCACGTTTTCGAGAAACATTTCATACGTCACCCCATCATGCAAGTCTTCACCCGGGTGAATTTCATAGCAAAGATCTATTCCGTTTTCATCAAACACATTGAGGATCGGCAGCCAGCGCCTGGCCAGTTCTTTGAATCCTTCTTCCACCAGCCCTTCAGGCCGCTGCGGCCAGGGATAGACCATTGGCCAGAGCAGTGCTCCGCTGAAAGTAGCATGTGCATTTAATCCCAGGTGCTGCGATGCTTTGGCCGCGTAAGTAAGTTGCTGTACGGCCCATTCGGTTCTTGCCTTACTATTGCCATGTACAGCGGCGGGAGCAAACCCATCAAATAATTTATCGTATACCGGATTGACCGCTACCAGTTGTCCCTGCAAATGAGTTGAGAGTTCTGATATCTCCAGGCCACATTCATTGACGATGCCTTTTATTTCTTCTGCATAGGTCTTGCTTTCGGCCGCTTTTTGCAGATCAATACAGCGGGCATCCCATGTAGGGATCTGTACGGCTTTAAATCCTAATGCTTCCGCCCATAAACAGATAGAACGGAGATTGTTGAACGGCGCTTTATCACCCATGAACTGGGCTAAAAAAATTGCAGGGCCCTTTATTGTTGTCATAAATATCTCGCGGCGGCGCAACGGCGCTACGCCTTGTTTAAGTTATTACAATTTTATTCTTCTTTTGTGTTGCTCCCACTTCATGAAAATAAATATTCTCGCGGCGGCGCAACGTCACTTAAAGATTGTTTACAATTCTTTTGATACCATTTTTAAGTAATTCTTCATTAAAGTTTATCAGTAATCAATTTTATTCCGGTAAGTCGCAAATGGGTAAGCACTTGCTTAGGATGTACGGAACTAAAGATTCTATTGACTTTAATTCAACAAGTACTTTGTTTTCGATCATTAAATCTGATCTGAATCCAAGTTCCAGTTTTATTCCTTTCCACACAACAGGTATTGGCTTTTGCCTTTGAACATTAAACTTATATTCATTTACCAGTTCATACTCCATAACCGTTTCATAAACTGATTCAAACAAACCTGGTCCTAATTCTCTATGAATTTTGAAAGCTACATCTAAAACTATAGCTGCTATTTCGTTTTCAGTCATTTTTTCACGCTTTATTCGTCGCGTCTTTGCGCCGTTGCGTGAAAATTAATTCCCTTTACCCAATACCAAACTGACAATTCAACTGATTTCGCCGTGTCTTCCCCAGAGCTATTACACTTTGCGCCTTCGCGAAACCTTAGCGTCCTTGTCCAAAGGACTCCTGCGGAGCGTGAAATATCTTTGTGCCTTTGCGAAATCTTTGCGCCTTGGCGTGAAACCAATAACCTATATATCGAAATCAACCCACTTTTCCGTGCTTTTACCGCTCTTTATTACATTCTCAATAAACGCCATACCCCTCACCCCCTCTTCTATACCCGGAAAATCCAGCCATTCTTCCTTTGGTTTTTCACCGGCAATCTGTGCTTTTACACACAATGCAAAGTTGCGGTAAAGATTAGCAAACGCTTCTAAATACCCTTCGGGATGACCGGCCGGCGTACGCGAATTATGCGATGCATAAGAACTGACATAGCCTGTACCTGTTCGCCAAACCTCGGCCGGCCTGTCCAGCCATTTTACCAATAAACTATTAGCGTCTTCCTGTTTCCATTCCACGCTTCCCTTTTCACCATACACTCTTACCTTCACATTGTTTTCTTCTCCCGCCGCTATCTGCGAAGCGAATAGAACACCGCTGGCCCCATTATCATATTTTAATAATACTGCGCCATCATCATCCAGCTTTCTTCCTTCTACTACTATATTGATATCAGCACAGATCTTTGTTGTTTTTAATCCGCTCACATATTCGGCAAGATTGAAAGCATGCGTGCCGATATCACCCATTGCGCCGGCAATACCGCTTTTAGACGGATCAGTTCTCCAGGCAGCCTGTTTCTGATCACCCCCTTCAAGAAAAGTGCTTAACCATCCCTGCGGATACTCAACATATATCTTTCTTATCTTACCAAACTTGCCGCTTAATACCTGCTGTCTCGCTTCTTTTACCATTGGGTAGCCCGTATATGTATGTGTAAGGCAAAAAAACAATTGACCTTTTTTAGCAATTGTTTGTAGTTTTTTAGCTTCTTCCAGGTCAAAGGTCATGGGTTTATCGAGCACTACATGAAACCCGTTTTCGAGCGCCAGTTTCGCCGGTTCGAAGTGAAGATGATTAGGTGTAACGATGCTGACGAAATCCATTCTTTCGGGTACAGGCAGTTCGGTTTCCCGGCGTATCATTTCTTTGTATGAATCATAAATGCGTGTGGCAGGGAGAGTAAGCCTCAATCCGGCTTGTTTTGATTTTTCAGGATCGCTGCTGAAAGCGCCGCATACCAATTCTATTTCTCCGTCAATATTAGCTGCTATCCTGTGTACTCCGCCGATAAAAGCGCCGGGGCCTCCGCCGATCATTCCCATTCTTAATTTTCGTGTTGCCATTGCAAACGTTTGAAATGAATAAATTGTGATGAACGAAACCCGAATATGTGTTTAAAAATAGTACATTTAGTTTTCCAAAGGCATTTTTGCAAAACTAACGAATCAACAAACAGGCTTCCACATGAAATCAACGATCCGCGTTCAGTTATCCGTAATGATGTTTCTCGAATTTTTTATCTGGGGCGGATGGTTTGTGACATTGGGTACTTTCCTGGGCAACAATCTTAATGCATCAGGCGAAAAGATCGGCAGCGTATTTTCAACACAGTCATGGGGCGCTATTATTGCCCCGTTCATTATCGGCCTCATAGCAGACAGGTATATCAATGCAGAGAAAATATTAGGCGCCCTGCATATCATAGGCGCTGTACTGATGTACCAGATGTATAACGCTGCCGATATCAGCGTTTTTTATCCTTATGTTTTAATTTATATGATACTGTATATGCCAACGCTGGCATTGGTAAATTCTGTATCATTCAACCAGATGAAGAATCCTGAAAAAGAATTTTCCAGCATCCGTGTTTTTGGAACGCTGGGCTGGATCGCAGCCGGGCTGCTGATCAGTTATCTTTTTCATTGGGATACGGAAGAAAATACAAAAAACGGCATGCTCAAAAATACATTCCTGATGTCGGGAATAGCATCTCTTGCATTAGGATTATTGAGCTTTACCCTGCCTAAAACACCCCCTGTAAAAAAAGCAGGTGAAAAGGTAAGCCTGAGACAGATACTTGGCCTCGATGCACTGAAGCTGCTGAAAGATAAAAATTTCGCCATATTCTTTATCGCTTCCGTTCTGATATGTATTCCCCTGGCTTTCTATTACCAGAATGCTCACCCCTTCCTTTCTAATATCGGGGTAAAGGATCCCACCGGTAAAATGACGATCGGCCAGGGATCAGAAGTTTTATTCTTACTGGCCTTACCTGTATTCTTTACAAAATTTGGTTTTAAGAAAACGATCCTGGTAGGTATGCTGGCCTGGGCATTACGTTATGCTTTATTTGCATTTGGCAATGCCGGCGAATTAAGCTTTATGCTCATAACAGGCATTGCGCTGCATGGTATCTGCTATGATTTCTTTTTTGTATCCGGACAGATCTATACCAATTCCAAAGCCGGTGAACAATACAAAAGCGCTGCGCAGGGATTAATCACCCTTGCTACTTATGGCGTAGGCATGCTGATCGGTTTTGAAATAGCCGGAAGGGTCACGGACGCCTACAAAACGGAAACCGGTTTCGATTACAAAATGATCTGGCTTATTCCGTCTGCCATCGCAGCAGCGGTTTTATTATTATTTGCCGTCTCATTTAAAGACGAGAAAAAGACTATTTGATCCTCATTTATATGATCTGACTATGAATAATGATCCTTCACGCAGGCAATGGCTCAAACAAATGGCAGCCGGCTCACTCGCAGTTACCGGTGTATCTTCACTCAGTTCATTTGCGACCAACGATGATATGAATGAAACATATAAACTCAAAGGAAACATCAATCACTCCGTTTGCCAGTGGACATATAACTTTTTATCATTAGATGAGCTCTGTATTGAAATTAAAAAGTTAGGTTTAAAAGCCATTGACCTGATAGCTCCGAAAGACTGGCCTACCATACAAAAACACGATCTGTTTTGTTCCATGTGCTATACAGCGGGTAAGACAAGCCTTACAGAAGGATGGAATAATCCTGTTTTCCAACCAGAGCTGATCAAAGATTTTACTGAATCCATACCACTGGTCGCAAAAGCTGGTTATAAAAATCTCATTTGCTTTAGCGGCAACCGCAAAGGCATGGATGACGAGACAGGCATGAAAAATTGCGTTAACGGCCTGAAACAAATCATGGGCCTGGCCGAACAGCACGGTGTCATTATCCAGATGGAACTGTTCAACAGCAAAATAAATCACCCGGATTACATGTGTGATAAAAGCGCCTGGGGTGTTGAGCTATGCAAGCGTATCGGGTCGCCGAATTTTAAACTGCTCTACGATATTTATCACATGCAGATCAACGAAGGTGATGTGATCAGGACGATTCAAAACGATCACCAGTACTTTGGACATTATCATACAGCAGGTGTACCGGGCAGGCATGAAATAGATGAATCGCAGGAATTATATTATCCTGCTATTATGAAAGCGATCATTGATACAGGCTATAAAGGATATGTTGCGCAGGAATTTATTCCAACAGCCAAAGAAACAAAAGATAAAATAGCGGCGCTGAAGAAAGCAATTAAGATCTGTGATGTGTGAGGGGAGTCGGGAAGACGGAAGACGTTTTCCTTGAGCAGATTAGTTCTTTATGCTTTTGGATAATAAAAGAATAAATTAATAACGTTTATACAATTTACAGGGTGATTCTTCCGGACTTTCCGTCTTTCAGACTCCCGGACTTCCCTCAAACTATCAAACATGGCAGATAATAATTTTGATGCGATTGTAGTGGGCTCGGGTATCAGCGGAGGCTGGGCAGCCAAAGAACTGACAGAACGGGGTTTGAAAGTGATCATGCTGGAAAGAGGTCACAATATTGAACACGTAAAGGATTATGCAGAAAGTAATAAACCTGCCTGGGAATACCCGCACCGCGGCGGCCGCACACAAAAAATGATCGAAGAATATCCTGTTTTAAAAAGAGATTATCCGCTCAATGAAAGAAGCCTTCACTGGTGGGTAAAAGACAGTGAATGCCCGTATACGGAAACAAAAAGATTTGACTGGTTTCGCGGCTATCATGTAGGTGGCCGGTCGCTGATGTGGGGTCGTCAAAGCTACCGCTGGAGTGATATTGATTTTGAAGCCAATGCCAAAGATGGGAGTGCCGTAGACTGGCCTATCCGTTATAAAGACATAGAACCATGGTACACGCATGTAGAGAAATTCGCCGGTATACAGGGATCGGTAGAGAATTTGCCGCAATTGCCGGACAGTCATTTCCTGCCTGCCATGCAACTGAACGTGGTGGAAAAAGATGTTGCAGCCCGTATCAAACAACATTATAACAACAAACGTACACTGATCATCGGGCGTACAGCGCATGTAACGGGCCCTCTTGCCGGAAGAACGATGTGCCAGTACAGGGATATGTGTGCGAATGGTTGTCCTTTTGGCGGCTACTTCAGTACACAATCTTCTACGCTGCCGGCCGCGGTAGCTACCGGCAATCTTACACTGCGTCCTTTCTCCATTGTAACGGATATCATTTACGATAAAGAAACAAAAAAAGCCAAAGGCGTAAGAGTGCTCGATGCCGAGACCAACCAGACCTATGAATTTTTCAGCAAGATCGTTTTTCTCTGTGCCTCTTCTTTCAACTCCAGTTGGGTGCTGATGAATTCAGCCACTGATATCTGGCCTGATGGATTGGGCAGCAGCTCGGGTGAACTAGGTCATAATGTAATGGATCACCATTTCAGGTGCGGCGCCAGTGGCGATGTGGATGGATTCGAGGATAAATATTATTCCGGTTTCCGGCCGACCGGGTTTTATATACCGCGTTTCCGAAACTTACCGGGTGATGAAAAAAGAGATTATCTCCGTGGGTTTGGTTACCAGGGCAGCGCGAGCCGGCAGGGTTGGTCAAGAGAAGTAAAAGAAATGACCATCGGCAGTGACCTGAAAGACTTTTTGGGAGAGCCCGGACCATGGAGGATTGGCTCAACGGCGTTTGGAGAAATCCTGCCATATCATGACAACAAAATATTTCTAGATAAGAATAAAAAAGACAAATGGAACCTGCCTGTATTAGGAATGGATGTGGCGATAAAGGAAAATGAAATAAAAATGCGGAGAGATATGCAGGATGATATGAAAGAAATGCTGGAAGCAGCAGGTGTAAAGAATGTCACTACGTATGATAATGAATATTTCCCCGGAATGGGCATTCATGAAATGGGCACAGCGAGGATGGGTAAAGACCAGAAAACATCCGTACTGAATGGCAACAACCAGGTATGGGATTGCAAAAATGTATTTGTAACCGATGGCGCCTGCATGACATCTGCTTCCTGCGTGAACCCATCGCTGACATATATGGCTATGACGGCAAGAGCAGCAAACTTTGCTGTTGATGAATTAAAAAAAGGAAACTTGTAACCAGGTGCCGGGTGTGAGGTGTCAGCTGACAGGCACTGACACCTCACACCCGGCACCCGACAACTGACTACAAAAAAATAGTATATGGACAGAAGAGAATTATTGAAGATGGTAGCCCTTGCCACCGGTACGGTTTTCATCGGCGGGGAGTTTTTCTTATCGGGTTGTAAAAACCCTGAAGCAGGTACTTCGGCAGAATTTTCTGAAGATGATATGGCTTTCCTGGATGAAGTAGGCGAAACTATTTTGCCTAAAACAAATACACCCGGCGCCAAAGAGGCTAAAATAGGCGCTTTTATGGCTATTATGGTGAATGACTGTTATACAGCCAGCGAGCAAAAAACCTTTCATGAAGGGATCAAACAATTAAATGACGCCTGCAAGGCCATGCATGATGTATCGTTTATGAAGGCAACACCGGAACAGAGAAAAAGCCTGCTCATCAAACTTGATGCTGACGCAAAAAAATATGCGAAAGAAAAAACTGATTTTGACAACGAACAGGTAAAAAAGGAAAAAGAAGAACACGAAAAAGGCAATACCGGTTTCAAAAGAGAACAAAGATCGTCTCATTATTTCAGCATGATGAAACAACTGACCATCTCAGGTTTCTTTACGTCAAAAGAAGGGCGGAACGGCGCTTTACGCTATACGCCTGTTCCGGGAAAATACAATGCCGATCTTGATTATAAAAAAGGAGATAAAGCTTTTGCAGGCTTAAACTAATATATTCCACAAAGCCGCTAAGCACACTAAGAAAGGGAAACAAAAAAAATCATGGCAGATAATACTTACGATGCAGTTGTTGTTGGTTCCGGTATCAGCGGAGGCTGGGCCGCAAAAGAACTTTGTGAAAAAGGGCTTAAAGTATTATTGCTGGAACGTGGCGGACCATATGAACATATCAAAGATTATAAAACCGCCACCAAAGACCGCTGGGATCTGCCGCATCGGGGTGCTACTACACTTGATCAGAAAAAGAAATATCCCGTCGTTCATCGCGGATGGGCCGCCAGTGAAGTGGTAATGGACGGATGGGCGAATGAAGAAGAGGCTCCTTATACAGAAACAAAACCTTTTACGTGGTGGCGCAGTTACCGTTTCGGTGGCCGCTCCATTTTATGGGGACGCCAGAGTTACCGCCTGAGCCAGATGGATTTTGAAGCCAATGAAAAAGACGGCATCGCTATTCCCTGGCCGGTTGGTTATAAGGATATCGCGCCATGGTATGACCATGTAGAAAGATTCGCGGGCATCAGTGGCACATCAGAAGGCCTGCCTCATTTACCGGATGGACAATACCTGCCGCCATTCGAATTAAATATAGTAGAGAAAGATATTGCTTCCAGGATAAAAAAAGAATTTAACGGGCAAAGACATCTTTTCATCGGAAGAGTAGCGAACATTACTGTGCCGCACAATGAAAGACCCGGTTGCCAGTACAGGTCACGTTGCTGGGAAGGCTGCCAGTTTGGTGGTTATTTCAGTACACAATCATCTACATACCCGGCTGCTTTAAAAACAGGTAACCTCACTGTACGCCCCTACTCTCTCGTCACCCAAGTGTTGTATGATAAAGAAACAAAGAAAGCTACCGGCGTCGAAGTGCTGGATACCGAAACGAACAAAACATACGAGTTCAAATCAGGTATTGTTTTTCTCTGCGCTTCTTCATTGAATTCAACATGGATACTGATGAGATCGGCCACAGATATATGGCCCGGCGGACTGGGCAGCAGCAGTGGCGAACTGGGGCATAACCTGATGGATCATCATTACAACATCGGCGCGAGGGGAGAAATAGAAGGTTACGAGGATAAATATTATTATGGCAGAAGACCGACAGGATTTTATATTCCGCGGTTTGCCAATATAGGTGCAGATAAAAGAGATTACTTACGTGGCTACGGATACCAGGGTTCGGCCAGCCGCCAGGGATGGGGACGTGATGTGGCGGAACTTAATATCGGCGGCGACTATAAAGACGCATTATGCGAACCCGGTAAATGGGAAATAGGCGCAACCGGTTTTGGTGAGACGCTTCCGCACCACGATAATAAAATTTCGCTCGATCCAAATAAAAAAGATAAATGGGGATTGCCTGTACTGGCCATGGATGCCGAATTGAAGGAGAATGAACTGAAGATGCGAAAGGATATCGTAAAGGAATTAATAGCCATGTTCGAAGCCGGCGGAGCAAAAAATGTAAAACCATGGGAAACCTATTACGCCATCGGCCAGGGCATTCATGAAATGGGTACGGCAAGAATGGGAAATGACCGCAGGACATCTGTATTGAATAAATGGAACCAGGTATGGGATGCGCCGAACGTGTTCGTAACAGACGGCGCTTTTATGACCTCATCCGCCTGCCAGAATCCATCATTGTCCTATATGGCATTTACGGCAAGGGCGGCTGATTATGCAGTGAGTGAGTTAAAGAAGCGAAACCTGTGAAAATAGTGAGTGGTGAATGGTGAGTCATGAATTAAACATCAAACCATAAACAATCGGAAATGGATAGACGTGAACTTTTGAAAAAGGTAGCCCTGCTAACCGGCGGTGTGGTAATCGGCAGCGAATTCTTTTTATCCGGTTGTACAGCAGGCGGCAAAGCCGAAGCAGGTTTTACACCGTCGAATATTGCATTCCTCGATGAAGTAGGCGAAACGATACTACCGGCCACTTCTTCTCCCGGTGCCAAAGCAGCGCAGGTAGGCGAATTCATGAAAGTATTCGTGACCGATTGTTATACAAAGGAACAGCAGGATGCTTTTTTAAAAGGCATTAATGAACTGGATAAGACTGCTGAAACAATGCATGGCAAATCATTTATGGATTGCAGCCCGGAGCAACGCCATAGCCTTCTTTTAAGCGTGGAAAAAGAAGCTAAGTTGCATAATGAAAATGTCGAAAAGCAAAACAACCGGAGCCGTGAAGACCTGAAAGAACAAAATAAGGAAAATGATTTTGTTGCTTTGCCGAATCATTATTACACCATGATGAAACAACTGACCTTGCTTGGTTTCTTTACATCCAAACCAGGTTCTACACAGGCCCTGCGTCATATGCCGGTGCCCGGTAAATACGACGGTGCATTGCCTTATAAAAAAGGAGATAAAGCCTGGGCGGAATAATTATTACATTTTAAATAATAAAACAACATGCAATACGATCGCAGAAAATTCCTTAAAATCACCGGTGGTGTTACAACAGGATTAGCATTAGGTTCTATGTCAGGAATGTCGTTATTATCCTCCTGTGATAAAGGGGCGGCCATTCAATCATTCGGTTTGCAGCTATATTCATTGCGTGATGATATGCCCAAAGATCCAAAAGGGATATTGAAACAGGTGGCTGCATTTGGGTACAAACAAATTGAAAGTTACCAGCATAGTGAATTAGGCATATTCTGGGGAATGAGCAATACAGACTTTAAAAAATACATGGATGAACTGGGTATGACGATCGTATCAAGTCATTGCGATATCAATACAGATTTTGAAAAGAAAGCGGCTGAAGCCGCTGCCATCGGTATGAAATACCTGATGTGCCCTTACAAAGGCCCGCAAAAATCGCTTGAGGATTTTAAACGATTCGCCGAAGAATTCAATCAAAAGGAGAAATATGTAAAAAGAACGGGATCAGGTTTGCTTATCACAACCACGATTATTCATTTAAAACAATGGATGGCCAGTTTCCGCAGGATATCATGATGGCTAATACTGATCCGGCACTGGTAGATTTTGAAATGGATATGTACTGGGTAATAACCGGTGGGCAGGACCCTATTGCCTGGATAAAGAAATATCCTAAACGCTTCCGTTTATGCCATGTAAAAGACCGCATGAAAGGCGCAACAGAAACCGGCGCTTCCTGTGTACTGGGTGAAGGCAGTATTGACTACCCTTCTATTCTTAAAGAAGCCAAAACGCTGGGAATGGAGTATTTTATTGTTGAACAGGAAAGGTATGATGGCACCACTCCACTCAAAGCAGCGGAAGCAGATGCCGCTTATATGAAGAAGCTGAAAGTTTAACAGGTATGTCCCACAAAGAGTACAAAGCGTTAATAATCTCTTGAAATGCTTTGTGTTCTTTGTGGGATAAAATATTCTCCTGCATTTACGCCTCCGCAAGTTTCATTATCTCATCTATTGCATCCCCCATATACCCCCCCTTACTGATCTTTTCCGCCAATGGCTGCATATTGATTTGCATTTGACGGTATTGTTCCTGCGTAACGGCTTTTACTTTATCTTCTATTTCATAAAGATTTTTAATCGTAAAGCCGATCCTGTACTTGTTTACCAGTTCCGCTGTTGCAGCTCCATCCCATACAATAACGGGGAGCTTGCTGACAATATAGAATGAAAGTTTGTGCTGCAGGTTATACCGAAGGTATTCTCCATAGCCTCCTTCACAGGTATCAATGCTCACGCCATCCCAGATAAGGCCAAAAGAACCTTCCACTATGGCAGGAAGATCGTAAGGCTTATGCGTGCCGAGATAGCGTACATTTTCCTGGGCGGCGATCGTTTCTGTAATACCCGGGCCATATATATTAAAAACAAGACCGGGGTCGGCAGGCTGAACCAAATGCAGCTTATCAAGGAAACCGCTTTTCGCAAGATTAGCGGCAAACACGATCGTATGGCTCTTTTGTCGCTCGCCATGCGCAGAAGGCACGAGGTAATCAAAAAATTCAAGTGTACATAATACCGGATGAGAAAGGTGCTGCCGGAGATAACCGGCCATCTGGTCATTGTGAACAATAAAGCAGCTATACCCCCTGTACTGCTCCAGTTCACTTTGCAGCAAATGGTCATCCCTGTCGCGTAAACCATCAATATCGGCGATAATACAAATTAGTTTTACTCCTTTTAGCCGGATTAATCGCAACAGTAGCCTGTTCATTTTCGCATATACAGGTGAAATAAAAAAAACAATACTTCCCCGCTTTATACGAAAAATCATTTTAAACAGGAAAAGAAACCGGCTGGCCTTGCTCGTTATGGAAAAGCTATCATGACCGGGAAAGGAAACAGGTTCAAAGCCTTTTGCCAGTAACACCTTCTCAATATCCACGCAGGTGATTCCCCCATGCAGGTATTCCTGCTGCATATACTGCCTGATGAAATATCTTCTTCGCATACTCCTGCTAATTCGTAATAAAGATAAGGCTATACGCCTATAGTAAGTCTTTTACAGCGCTGCCTCTTAGCCTGCGTTTGCCTATATTTACATCACAATCATTTTCTTTTTGATGAAGAAAACAGAAATAAAGATCAGCCCGCCGGGATCCATGTCATTCAAGCTTGATGAAGCCTGGGAAAACAGGGAGCTTCTTTATTTTTTTGCCTGGCGTGACATCAAAGTAAAATACAAGCAAACATATCTCGGTATTCTCTGGGCTGTACTCCAGCCCCTGCTGCTAATGGGAATATTTTATCTTGTCTTTTTCCGGGCGCTGAAAGTATCTGTCGGTATGTCTTACCCTGTTTACACATTTGCCGGCCTGATCCTGTGGGGACTGTTTTCATCGGGCATCACACATAGCAGTGAAAGCCTGCTCAGCAGCTCACAGATCATCCGTAAGATATACTTCCCGCGCATACTTATCCCGCTCTCTTCTTTGCTGACAGCCCTGGTAGATTTTTTGGTTGCCTTCCTGTTACTAATCATTATATTGATACTCTTCGGTCAGCCGGTAAGCTGGTCTGTCATCTATTCTTTTCCGCTGGCTGTTACGCTTACTTTTATAGCCTCATTCGGAATAGGCGTACTGCTCGCCGCATTGAACGTAAAGTACCGTGATTTCAGGTACCTGCTGCCATTTGCTATGCAGCTACTCTTTTTCAGTTCGCAGGTCGTTTATTCTATTCATTCGTTTAAACAACAATGGCTGACTCAATTATTATATTGCAATCCGCTTAATGGAGCGCTGGAACTTTTCTACTATCCTTTAAAGAATGGCGACATTAACATAACAGGGATCATGATCAGCAGCGTCAGCGCTATATTTTTCCTGGTAACCGGTTTGCTGTTCTTTAAAAAAACGGAAGTTCATTTTGCCGACCTTATTTAATACATGAAGCCAGTTATCGAAATAAACCAGTTGGGTAAAAAATACCGTATCCGGAAAACGGAACCTTATCTTTCCTTCCGTGATACTATTACAGATTCAGTTAAGAATATTTTTCGTAAAAAAACTGAAAATAAAAAGGATTTCTGGGCATTACAGGATATTAATATCAGTATCGGGGCAGGAGAACGTGTAGGTATCATTGGCAGAAACGGCGCCGGCAAAAGCACCCTGCTTAAAATATTAAGCCGGATCACCTGGCCAACCACAGGTCACGCGATCATACGGGGCCGTTTATCCAGTTTGCTCGAAGTAGGTACAGGTTTTCATCCCGAATTGACAGGCCGCGAGAATATCTATCTCAACGGTTCTATATTAGGTTTAAAAAAAACAGAGATAGACAAACAGTTCGATGCCATTGTTGATTTCAGCGGTGTAGAAACTTTTTTGGATACACCCCTTAAGCATTACAGCAGCGGTATGCAATTACGGCTTGCTTTTGCAGTTGCAGCACATCTCGAACCGGAAGTATTGCTGATAGATGAAGTACTGGCTGTCGGCGATATGGAGTTTCAGAAAAAATGTATGGGCAAAATGGAAGAAGTAAGCCGGCAGCACGGCAGGACGATTTTATTTGTTAGCCATAACCTGAAAGCGATAAATGATATATGCAGCAGGGCCGTATGGATGGATAATGGAAAAATAAAAATAGATGACACCGTAAATACGGTGACAACAAAATATATAGAATCATTACATACCGGTAATACTAAAATAACCAGGCCGGCAACGCAATTAACAGGCGCCATTAATATAAATGATATCAGTATCCTGGATGCGCATCATGAAAACAAGAACATCTTTACACCGGGTGAAAAGATCGGGATAGCGATCAGCCTGTCCAATCTTTCATGGACAAAAAATTTCTCGGTAGGTCTTGCGCTGAATACTTTATCGAAAGGAAGGATACTCACAGACACCATTCAACTGCCTGCCATGGATATATCTTCTTCTATAAAAAAGATGATCGCCTGGCTACCGGCTGAATACCTTACTCCCAATACTTATATAATAGACATCTCTGTAATGAACGATAATAGCGGCATCCTCGATATTGTAACTGATGCAGCGGGTTTTGAAATAGCCATCACAAACACTAAATTTGAAAACTTAGAATATGACTATGGGGTTTTCTCTAAAGAACTTGTATGGGAACCAGTGGCTTAAGCAAATCCGCTTTTTTTTCAAGAAAGAAAAGGAATGGCAGGATATTGAGTTCTTCAATGAAGAGTGGAAGGACAGGATAATGCTAATGGCCTCTTTTATCGAAAAAGAAAGTTCCGTCATGGATTTGGGATGTGGCAGGATGTGGTTGCTTGACTTTTTACCTGAAAACTGCACTTATTTACGGTTGATTATATTAAAAGATCACCTGACTGCATTGTTGCCAATTTTAATAAAAAACAATTTCCGGGCGTAACAGCTGATATTGCATTTATAAGCGGCTGCCTGGAATACATATACGATTATAAATGGTTTTTGGGAAATGTAACATCACATGCGGATAAAGTGATCCTGTCTTACTGCACAACGGATGAATTTCCCCGGTACAACTGAAAGAAAAAAATACATATGGGTAAATCACCTTTCCAGGAAGGAACTTATGGCTGTATTCAGCTCATTTAATTTCACACTTCAATTTTCCACCATTACAAAAACCAGGAATGATATCTTTATTTTTTTAAAATGCGAGAAAATGCCGGCTATATAGCGCTTATTGATCCTGCTTTACAGGATAATGACGGAACGGAGTCTTCAAACCTGGGTGATCTGATAATAAGCGAAAGCATATCCGAAAACTTACGTTTACTGTTTCCCAAAAAGAGATCATCCGCGTATCTTCTCATGTTCCATTAAAAGCAAAGCACCGGGAAATCCTAAAGAATTCCTTTTTATCATTTGTAGGCGGCACCAATCTTATCACCTCAGATATGCGCGGGTACAGGTCGTTCAGGGTGCGTGAAGGCTGGCTGGTATGGCTCTTCCCCGGCATAAAGGATCTCATACTATTCGGGCCCGGGTGGGGCGCCGGCTATGGTGAGCCTGTACATTTTAAAACGGTTCATTTTTATAAAAAGATCCTGCACCCGGATTATTATCATTCATTACGTGACCAGTATTCAGCAGATAAAACTTATGAATGAAACCGGGATAAAGACCATCAATACCACATGCCCGACGCTATGGTCAGTACAGGGAACAATAAAAAAAGAGCGGCTTCAACACACACCTGCTTATTTACCTTAACAGATTATGACCCTGATCCGGTAGCCGATGAAAAATTAGTCAGTACCATTTTTGATCATTTTGAAAAGGTCACTTTCTTTCCGCAGGGTCTTAATGATATTGCTTATTTACATTCGCTGCCTGTATTTAAAACCAATAAAAGCAGGATTGACATACTGCCCCACGATTATAAAGAATTTAAGGCCTTTATATCTGCGGCACATATTGCTTATATAGGCACAAGGCTGCATAGTGGTATTAAATGCCTGCAATACGGTCATGAGGTCATGATTGTCGCAATTGACCACAGGGCCACTGAAATAGCAAAAGATACGCATCTTCCTGTCTGCGGGAGAACTAATTTTGCAGGCATGGCAGACTGGCTGTCCGGGAAGATATTTTTGACAAACCATTTACTCTTCCCCATGAATCAATATTGAAATGGAAAAGTCAATTTTTATAACCCAGCCAAATAATCCCGCATGAATGCATTTTGTACCATAGTAAGCGCTGATTATATTGGTTTTGCCAAAACACTTTATGCTTCCCTAAAAGAATACGATCCGGACGCAAGGCTTTTCGTTTTAATAAGCAGTTTTGACAAAACGCCTGATACGCCCGATACTCCGGGCATCAGATGGATGAACCTGCCTGATGTACTTGCATCACATATGGCAAAAAAGATAGTTGATAAATACCTGCACACAACCAGTGGTAATGAACTCAGGTGGGCGCTGAAGCGGTCTTACTATCGCATTTACTAAGTACCGAAGACAAATTAATTTATGTTGATGCGGATATATATTTTGTCGGGCAGCCGGGTTTCCTGTTCGGCGAATTAGATCATCATTCGGTGATACTGACACCTCATTGGCTTAGCATCTCTCCCGAAAACCCTGAACATTTATCTTCGCTTTTACGCGGTGGTTATTTTAATGCCGGGTTTATCGGGGTTTCGAAAAAAGGATTACCGGCTATCAACTGGTGGGCAGAAGCCTGTCACTTTACTATGGGGAAAATGGAACCGGAGGGTTTTTATGATGATCAGAAATACCTCGATCTTATCCCCTGGGAGTTCGCCAATGTGAAAGCGCTTGAGCATAAAGGATGTAATTTAGCCGCCTGGAATATAGAAAGGAACAAAAGAGAAATGATCAATGGCCGGCTGATAATAGAAAAGAAATATGAGCCTGTCTTTATTCATTTTTCGAATGAAACAATTAAACATATTATGTCCGGGCATGACAAATTGCTTTTACCCTATCTCGAAAAATACAGGTCGGAACTCCTGAAACATCATGTCACACTTGACCATCTTTTTCAACACATTAATTTTAAACCCGGCAAATCTTCTTTTCTTGTATTGAAACATAAACTCCTGGTCAGAACAAGAATTAAAAGATTGCTGTATAAAATCGCTGACGGCTTTAAGCTATTATTTTAAATTTCCGGAAAGAGACCTTACATGAATACATTCTGCACTATAATTACTGCCAATTACTATCCAAAGGCGCTTACCCCTTTTTAGTTCGATAAGGCAATTCGATGCAGAGATAGCATTGCAGGTACTGGTGGCCGACAATGAACCTATTGATGATAAATTTCCTGTCCCTGCCGGTATCCGGCTAATTCCCTCTACTGACCTGCAGGGTTACTCGCTCGTAGATGAATTGTATAAAAAATATGCGCACATGAAATGGATTTCTTCCGCTGGTCTATGAAATCTATGTTGATCTCTTACCTGCTGGATAAAGGTTTTGACAAAGTGCTGTATATAGATTGCGACATGTTCTTTTTTAATGATTATCATTTTCTTTTTTCGGATCTTGACACCTCTTCCGTTGTTATTAACCCCGCATTGGGAAAATACCGATCCGCTGAAAGACAAGGACAGTTTTTTTACACTATACACCAATGGGTTCTTTGCCGCAGGTTTTGTAGGCGCGAATAAAAAAGGGTTGCCGGCTATGCGTTGGTGGGCCAATGCCTGTCATTTTATGATGGGCTCACATGTCAATTACGGGATACATGACGATCAGAAATATCTTGATGTCTTTCCTATCTTATTCGAAACAACCAAAATAATCAGGCACCGCGGATGTAATATCGGCGCCTGGAATATTGAAGAATCAAAAAGAGAAATTGTAAATGGCACAGTCCTTATCAACAGGGAATTCCCGGTGATATTCATCCACTTTGACGGCATGATGATACAAAGCATTTAAGGGGACATGATCAGCCGCTGCTACCCTATCTTGAAAAATACCAAACCGTATTTGAGCAATACGGCGCAAAATTGCCTGATTTTATAAAGAGATAGATCCGCATATCAATGCGGGTATATTAAAAAGAAGCAAATGGAAACTGAGACTGCGGACAAGAATTAAAAAATTCCTGTATCGTCTTGCGCATAGATTATAAACCCTGTAAATGACACCTTGTGATGAAAACCTGGCTGAAAAAATTTTTGCTGAAAAAAAATCTTTATTACCCGGCCAGGTATTCACATCTCTTTACGATATACCAACGCTTATTCAAGCCCGCTGAAATAAAAAAACAACAGGATGAAATTGCTTTTTACCAATCGTTTTTGCCTTCCTGCAAATTGATTTTTGATATAGGGGCTAATGACGGGCACAAAACAGAAGCTTTCCTGGCCATAGCGGAGAAAGTTATTTGCTGCGAGCCGGATACGACGAACTTCCACCTGCTGCAGGTACGCTTCCGGAATAAAAAAAACAGGGTAATGCTTGAAAACAGTGCAGTGGCAGATAAAGAAGGCATATCTGAATTGTATATACATCACCCCGGTTCCGCATTCAATACGCTTAGTAGTAAATGGAAGAATATCCTCCAGGAAGATAACATGCAGAAATGGAATGAACAGGTAAATTTACACAAACACAAACCGTAACTACTACCACACTTGACCGCCTGGTAGAACAATATGGAAAGCCTGATTTTATTAAAATTGATGCAGAAGGCTACGAACAATGGATATTACAGGGGCTTTCTCATCGCGTACCTTTTCTTTCGTTCGAAACCTTATTACCGGAATACGGGGATGAGCTGAATGCCTGTTTTGCCCTTGTTGAAAAACTGGATAACCGGGCCACATTCAATATTTCGCTCCATGATAAACTCATTCTTCCTGGCTTTGTTTCAAAAATGGGAATGATGAACTGGCTGAAGACGAATACAACTATTACAAGTTTTGAAATAATAGTAAAAATGTCAGCTTAAGAATATGAATATATCGGTTTTTGAAACAGAACATTTTGAAGGCGCCTTCCCGGTGATCAGGTTGTTTGACATGCCGGGAAATGAGATTACAATATATACCTCGCCCGAAACGCATAAACGATTTATTGACCTGTTTCAGTCAGAAGCGGGCAGGTATAAATGGACCATCTTACCCGGAAACAGCAAACTGCGTTTCTTTTTTTCTTTTTACAAGAACCTCAGGAAACACCACCTGACATCTTATATATTAATACGATAAGCAATAACCATATCCTGTATGCCCTGGTTTTATGTTTATTGCCCATTAAAAAAGTAGTATTGACCGTTCATGATATCAATTGCCTTTTTGAAAGCGGCCTTCCCGGAACTTCAGGCAGGCAATCATTCATTGGGGAAAGAAATGGTTGACAAAACAGGTGGATGAATTCAATGTAGTGTCTGATACAATGACTACGTATTTACGAACAAAGACAAAGGGAAAACCTACGCATATTATCCCCGGCGCTGTATACGAACATAAACAATCCTCACAGGTCATCAACGAAGCGTTGCAATAGTAGTGCCCGGTTCTCTGGACAGGCGGAGAAGAGA
This sequence comes from Bacteroidota bacterium, assembly GCA_037200265.1. Taxonomy (GTDB): domain Bacteria; phylum Bacteroidota; class Bacteroidia; order Chitinophagales; family Chitinophagaceae; genus VBAT01. Next base: position 12,159 of record JBBCIL010000008.1, on the reverse strand, counting down.
TTATGAGCAGGTTTTTGCATTGGCGGCAACAGCTGATAAGGAAAAACTTCCGCTCCGGATCATCTTGCTGGGTGGTTTTTCTGATGATTACGGAGAAAGCATAACAAGCCGTGCTAGTGCATTCGAATCCTTGTATTGTGAAATAATTTGTTATTACACCCGGATAGTAGACCAGGATGAATTTGATAAAACAAATGGATACGGCGCATTTTGTTTTTATTCCTTCGGTAATAGCCACAAAGATCTGCGGAGACATTCCCGAGACATATGGTATCAGCAAGTCGTCAGGGAATATGTTTGATGTGATCAAACACGCCAAACCTTTTAATCGTTCCGGAAGGACTTACCATTTCGCCTTACCTGCAGGCAAGTTGTTTTAAATATGGCAACATAAACGATATAACTGATTTTTTAAAAAACTTCATGAGTTCTCCGGGAGATTATATTACCTGGCAGGAGAAAGCCGCAGCCAGCTCATTAAACTATACAATTAAGAAAGTAAGAGAAAGGAACGCTTCTTTGTTTGATGAGAAAGGGCAGAACACGGATGACTCGGATTAAATGGATTAGTAGATAAATCCGTTTAAATCTCTCAAATCCGTGTCATCCGTGTTCTATTCGCTAAAAACTTAAACCGCTTCTTAAACTGGCAATGTACTGCAGACATCTTCAGCGGTATTGACTCAATCACCTCCCTGTCATACGATGAAGAATAAAAATACTTATCCAGCAAAGGGCTGATCACTTTTTTTAATATGCCGTAATCAAATATCTCCTGCGGACTGGTACAATTAAATATAGCGGTGCAATTTTTCTCATACGCAAGGGCAATATGCATCGCCAGCGAATCCCGGAAACAATATGACTGCATGACGCGATATCATCCAGGTATTGGCGTATATTATGTTGCTGGGTAAATACTTTGACAGGTACATTATCAGCTTCCAGTTTCCTGGTCAATTCATCATATCCCCACCATTGTTTATCCGGCCATCTCTCCCCTGTTCTTTTTTCAATACCAATTAATTTATCACGAAGCCTTACCGTGTTACCCTTATAGATGCGATAAGGCTCACCATTGAATTTTTTACCGATCATTTTGAAATGCAATCCTGGTAGGTCAGTGTATTTTCTGCTTTTAAGGTGTTAGCCTTTTTCAATCCCAATCCCGAGATCATACTCATATCAAACCACACTGAAGAATTATCAGTATAGGCGACTCTGCCATCATTCATATATACTCCCGCAATGTCATTAGCCTGTACTTCGCTGGCCAGCCTGGCGCACTCATAATCTTCTTCCAATGATATCACGAGGTCAAATGGAATATTTTCCAAAGCAGCGAAGGCGTCGTCTATAGTAAGTGAGGTAAGACCAGGCTTATCTTCCGGCAGTAATAGCCTGTTGCCCGCTGAAGTAACCCCAGTAAATATTTCCTCCCAGTACGTTGAGTAAACTTGTTGTCCGCACAACATCACCCGCAGCGCCTGTTTTAATGATCAGTGTATTCTGCATCCGTTGGTATAAGCAGCAAAAATAGTTATGATTTCTTTTGACCGGCTTCCTGCAACAGGTTTTCTTCATCCCACCCTTTATCTTTCAATTCTTCCAGTTGCTGCAGATCGGCTTTTATCGTTAATTCCAGTTCTTCCATCTTTTCTCTTGCCGCCAGTATGTATTCATCCCTGTCACGGATAGAAGAGAGTTTTTTTAAATTAGCTTCATCCAGTTTAAAAAACATCCGGGCTGCCCGTTGTGCCGTATAGGCCCTGAAGCCTAAGAATTTCATGGCATCTACCCCTACACGCAGGGATGTATCCAGTGTTTCCCTGTATATATGCAGCATACCCGCATTCATCTGGTCGTATGCATCAAAACGGTTGGTAGATCTTACCAGCATTCTAAGGTTGGGAAAATGTTTTTTTATGGTGTCAATCAATCCAGTCTTTTTCAGCCGGCTCAATTGTTATAATGATGATCCTGGCATGGGCAGCCCCTGCTGCATGCAGCAGATCATGTCGTGTCGCATCGCCGTAATAAACCTTAAACCCCAGCCGGCGCAATGTATCTACTCTTTCAGAATCGTTGTCAAGATGGTCATACCGATATTATGCGCCCGTAAAAAACGGCCAATGGTATTGGCGAAATGACCGAAACCAGCGATAATAACCGGGTTCTTCTCATCAATAGCATCCGCTTCTCTTTCATCCGCACTTTCTTTTGTACCGATACGCGGCTGAATAATCCTTTCATTCACCAGCATCAGCAGCGGTGTGAGCGCCATACTGATAGCGACGACCGCTACATCAGGTCAACTGTTTCTTTTGGTAAAACACCTTCCTGCAATGAAAAGGAAAAAAGAACAAACGCAAACTCTCCCACCTGGCTGAGCGCAACAGCAAATAATACATTTTGTCCGAGTCCCAATTTGAACATTTTTCCAAGGACAAACAGCACTACCCCTTTCACCGTCATTAATAAAACAACAAGACCGAGTACCATCCACGGTTCCTGCATGATAAGATTAAAATCTATAGATGCGCCAACAGCAATAAAGAATAATCCAAGCAACAATCCTTTGAACGGATCAATATCGCTTTCCAGTTCATGTTTGTACTCGCTGTCTGCCAACACCACCCCTGCTAAAAAAGTACCTAATGCGGGACTTAAACCGACCTGTGTCATTAATACGGCAATACCTACTACGAGCAGCAGGGCGGCGGCTGTAATATTTCCCTGAGTCTTGTAGCAGCCACTATACGAAAAAGCGGGCGTATAAGAAACCGGCCTGCCAGGATAATCACCGCAACAGAACCCAATACCACGAGGGTTTGTGCCCAGCCCGGCAAACCTTCTACTAATGTCTTTGTATGATGTTCGTCCGCCACAACTTCAGGCTGGGACGTAGCTAAAAGCGGAAACAATGCCAGCATCGGGATCACCGCAATATCCTGGAAAAGTAATACAGCGAATGAACTTTGTCCGACGAGGTTTTCATCAATCCTTTTTCATTCAGCGTTTGCAATACGATCGCTGTCGAAGAAAGTGAAAGTATCATACCCATCGCCAGGGCCTCTTTCCATAATAAACCGAAGGCCATACCAATGGCGGCCACTACTATTCCGGTAACCAATACCTGTAATCCGCCGAGACCAATAATAGACTTGCGCATTTTCCAGAGCAACTCCGGCTCCAGTTCAAGCCCGATTACGAATAACATGATCACTACGCCAAACTCCGCGAAGTGCAGGATATCCTGTCCCTTCTTTCCCGATAAAGCCCAGCAAAGCAGGCCCGATAAGAATACCGGCCAGTAAATAACCCAGCACAGAGCCAAGTCCCAGTTTTTTGGCTATCGGCACCATCACTACAGCAGCGGCGAGATATACCATCGCCTGGAAGAAAAAAGAATTCTGATCCATATTTTAAAATTGAATCGTTTCCGGAATAGGAGAAAGTTCATTAAGGTAGGTCACTTTTTTCCATTCGGCTTCTGTTATACGATCATTGACAAGTGCTACGAGTAATTGTTCATACTGTACAGCAAACATATCTATATCGCCTTTGGTATAGCGGTGAGTGCTATGCAGCACATACGGTGGCAGGTATTGCATTTTGCACAAATACGCTGTCTGGTCAAAAGGCGCTAATAACTGGGGAATAGTAAACCGGTTGCGCCCGCCTATAGTATAAGCATCTTTTGAACCCGCAGTGGTAATCGCATTCAGTATTTTTTTGCCGGCCAGTTTGGTGCCGTTTGATCCATAGGCCCATCCATGTTCCAGCACCAGGTCTTCCCACTGTTTAATTATAGCAGGAGAGCTATACCAGTAAAAAGGATGCTGCCAGATAATGATATCATGGTTCAGCAACAATTGCTGTTCTCTTTTTACATCAATATCAAATCAGGGTAGGCTTCATACAGATCATGAAAAGTGACCCCTTCAAGCTGGTTGACATGACGGATCAGCTTTGCATGCACTCTTGATTTCTCCAGTGCGGGATGCGCAAATAAAATAAGCAGTTTAGCCATGATAAATATTTGCTGAAATTAGGTAAACAAAATTGACGGGAGAAAAGTTCGTTTGGTTTCACGCAATGGCCGCAAAACTTAGCGCCTTTGCGTGAAATAATCAGACGGGTGTGATCTGTATAAAATCTTTCCGGTTGATATAATAAAAGAAGAGGAAATAGACAATCGGCATAAAACTGAAAATCTTCAACAGGAAAATATCCGAATAAAATCCCAGCAGGTAAAGAACGATCAGCAGGAAAGAACCTGATAATAATTGCAGATCGCCGATCACACAAACCACTTTAAAATAGTAGGTATTAAGATGATGATAGATCAGTTCTACCGGTTGAGTAAAGTGATAGCCGTCTGTAATAACGATCTTGGGATTATTCTCCATCACTGTTACCTTAACAGGCCTGCTGTCAGGAAGAGGATATATCTCTTTGCCATTCACCACTACACGTATCCGCAGAAAGCTGAGCAATACCTGGTTCTTCCGGGTAATGACGACATGATACGGTGGTAAAGTGGTTTGAGGTTTAATAATCTGATGTTTGAGGTTGGACTGTCTGGCCTGTTAAAAGAATACCCTACTCCCTACTCCCTTCCCTACTCACCACTCCACTCACGCCTTCAACGCCTGGATGATCTGTATAAACTCTGCAGCTACCAGTGAAGCACCGCCAACAAGGCCTCCGTCCACATCGGGACAGCTAAATAACTCTTTCGCATTATTAGCTTTTACACTTCCGCCGTACAAAATGGATACCTGCCCGGCCGTTTCGGCGCCATACTGCGCTGCGAGTATAGAACGCAAATGCGCATGCATTTCTTGTGCCTGCCCGGTAGAAGCTGTTTTTCCTGTGCCGATAGCCCAGATAGGCTCGTAAGCAATGATGATATCTTTTACTTTTTCAGCAGGCAGGTGAAAGAGCGATTCTTTCAGTTGAACTGCTACAAAATCATTCTGCGTGCCTGCTTCACGGATGTTTAATGCTTCACCGCAGCAAAATAGGGGGGTTATAAAATTTTCAAGACAAAGATTTACCTTGTCCGCCAGTTGCGCATTGGTCTCATTAAAGTATTCCCTTCTTTCACTATGTCCCACGATACAATAAGGTACACCGATCGAATGAAGCATATCAACGGATACCTCGCCGGTAAAAGCCCCGGATTTTTTATGATAACAATTTTGAGCGGCAACATAATAGTTCTTTGCATCTTCTACTTCGCTTCTCGTCATTAGCAGGTAAGGGAAAGGAACAGCGAAAATAGCCAGTTGATCAGCTGTCAGTTTAATTCTTGCATCCAGTATTTCATCCAGCAATTTTTCTCCCTGCTGAAAGCTAAGATTCATTTTCCAGTTAGCGGCGGCGATCTGTTTTCTCATAGTTTATTTAATTATCGTTGAGTGGTCTTTTCATGATAATGGTCACACTGCGTGAAGCTCCTTCCCATTTATTGATATCGGAACAACTCACCGCTTCCCATCCTTCTTTACCCAGGTCATTCAGTTTGCTGGTGAGTTCCTGGTGATCTATACGGCCGCTCCACCATCTTTTTGTTGATAGATCAAGAAGCTTATATTCGAATTTTTGCATGAAGTTGTTCTTTAAAATTTTTCAAATATATGCCTTAAAATATTTCTTTCATTCTCTGAAAGCGTCTGCCTTTTTAATTCCTTCCATGCCTCTATATCCGTATACGCTTTATTCAATCCGTACCGGTTAACTCCTTCGCTGCCCCATGAAAAACTGGAAATATATTTAGGCGTAAGCCCATTGCCAAAAACATTGCAACAGGCGCCGATGATCGTTCCTGTGTTAATAGCCGTATTGATGGCCGTACGTGAATAATCGCCCATCATCATTCCGCATTTTTTGCCTGCATCCATTTGCCCGTTGGGCGTCCATACCCTTACTTCACCGGCGGTATTCTTTAGATTGGAGTTGGTAGTACAGGCACCAAGATTACACCACTCGCCTATTACCGAATCGCCCAGGTAACCATCATGCGCTTTATTGGAGTACCCAAACATCACAGAATTTTTTATTTCAACCGCCACCAATACATGATGGGCCAAGGGTAGTCGCCCCGTACACTTTTGTGCCCATCTTCAGCAGCGAACCTTCGCCCATAGCAAATGGCCCGCGGATCATGCACCCTTCCATTACCTCCGCGTTCTTACCAATATAGATCGGGCCGGTTGAAGCATTCAGGATAGAATGCTCCACTTTAGCGCCCTTCTCTATAAATATATCCGAAGACCTGCTGACCCTGTTGGTTTTCGAAACAGGCTGCGACTTTCTTTTCTTCGTCAGCCATTCAAAATCCTGGCGGATAGCCTGGTCATTTAGCTGGAATATATTCCAGGGAAACTGGATCACGGTCACTTCTTCCCGTATCGTTACCGCTTTCTTTACCCTGATCTTATGCTGTTCCTTTATCTCATTTTGTGTAAACCTGAATACGATCCCCTCCCTGCCTTTTACTGAAAGGAACTCTCCGTTCTCCAGTTTTTTGATCGCCTTTACCAGTTTGGGAGTTGGCAACACATTGCCGTGGATCATGTAACAAACACCGCCATCTGCGGCCGCTTCACTGATACTTACCGACCGGTCGAGGTCCTTGTAATCATCTTCTTTTTTATCATAAGAAGGAAGGCCCAGCATCTGTTCCCATTTTTTCGCGGATAGTAAGTATGCCCAGCCGTATATCCTGTATCTGCCGTGTCAGTGTGAACGGGTGCAGGTTTTCCGGTTGACAGAATTCTTCGGTAAAAATGATCTTATCCATGCTTTTCTCAGGGTTTCAAAAATAAAGAAACTGTGCTATCTTATTATTATAAATTAAAAAGGATGGCTGACAGCCATGTCAGCACTTTCAGGCCAGAACGGGATCCTTCCAGGAGCATTTTTTGCTGGCTAAAAACCAATAAATCCCACTAACAGGCGCTTTACCAATTTGACAAATGATAAGTAAACCATCCTGCACTATGATGTATGTAAACAGGGATGATGGTTACAATGAGCCCCGGAATTGCATTTCAGCTTGCCTGAACAATATGCTGTAGTTAAATCACTACATACCCCATCCTGTATTAATTACACATTAATAACTACTTGCTCTATTTTTTTAGGCTCTGCCGCTTCGTTTCTTCGCACTGTTATCCAACCAAATGTAAAACAGTATCAACTATGAGTATGCGACAGCTTAAGATCAGCAATTCGATCACTAACCGTGAATCGCCAAGTCTTGAAAAATACCTGCAGGAGATCGGCAAAGTAGCCATGATCAGTCCTGAGGAAGAAGCCCGTTTATCCGCTTTGATAAAAAAAGGTGATAAAACAGCGCTGAACCGCCTGGTAAAAGCCAATCTCCGTTTTGTTGTATCAGTAGCCAAACAATACCAGGGCAAAGGCCTATCGTTACCCGATCTTATCAATGAAGGTAATGTAGGCCTGATCAAAGCAGCTGAACGCTTTGATGATACCCGCGGTTTTAAATTCATCTCTTTTGCTGTTTGGTGGATACGCCAGAGCATATTGCAGTCTATCGCCACTCATGCCCGCATGATCCGTTTACCATTAAATAAAGTGGTTTTAAAGAACCGTATCCAGAAAACCCATTCATTACTGGAGCAGGAGCTTGGAAGAGCCCCTTCTACCGAAGAACTGGCCGAAGCCATGAATATGGACCTGGAAGATCTTCACTCGGCTATGACGATGGAAGACCGCCATGTAAGCCTTGATGTTCCTTTTTCAGAAGATGAAGACGGCACGTTGCTGGATACCCTTGAAAATGCCAATGCTGAAAAAACAGATGGCGCCCTTCAATATACCGAATCGCTCAAAACCGAGATCGGCAGGACTATGGAAATGCTTACGCCGAGACAGAAAGAAACGATCTGTTATTTCTTCGGTATCGGAGTAGACCGCCCTTTAAGCCTGGAAGATATAGGTGAAAAATTCTCGCTGACGCCTGAAAGGGTGCGGCAGATCAAAGACAAAGCGCTGATGAAACTCAGAACCGCAAAAACATTTAACCTGCTGAGAGACTACCTGAGTGCGGGCTAATGAAATAGCTGTCATTCCGCCTTTTTTTCAAACAGTTGTACCGGTTTGCCCTTACTTATAGTTATCTGCCCGATAGTAGTTACCAGCGGCTATGCCTAAAAGAAAACCTCCCGAAGAATCAGGAGGTCTTAAAGTATAGCCATGAAAAACAAACTCTTGCTTTCGCATAGAGCTCTTCCACAATTTAATATTATTCCGCTTTTTTCGCGTATTTCTTTTTGAATTTATCAATACGCCCTGCTGTATCTACCAGCATATTCTTTCCGGTAAAGAAAGGGTGAGACATATTGGAGATTTCGAGCTTAACCAGCGGGTAGTCATTACCATCTTCCCATTTTACTGTTTCTTTTGTGGCAGCTGTAGAGCGGCTGATAAAAGAATGCCCGTTACTCATGTCTTTGAAAACAACTAACCGATAACTATCGGGGTGGAGACCTTTTTTCATAATTCCTTGATTTAAAGGCAGCACGGATTTTGCCGTACTGATTAATAGATAAATTTGAGTCGGCAAAGGTAGGCTTGTCCGGGGGGAAATCCAAATAAAATTAGTCGTGAGTTATGAGTCGTGAGCGGTCAGTTGCAAGGCAGAATCTTCGCAATAAACAAAGAAGTACAGTCTCACTCACTATCACCATTCTCCACTCCAAAAAAAGAAAGCACCGGATTTTGTCCATATACTCTCTTTCGATCGTATACTTTCTAATCTGATGCTCTCCGAATCGTATTCGCCTTACGGCTTTTACCATTCATGTCGCATTTGTTTTGTTTCCAAAATTCCTGCAACGATTGTACCTGTAATTTACGTTTTCAGTACAGCCGATTCCAAATTTTATGGCCCCCTGTTTTGCACCTCTTTTGCACCTGGTTATCCCCCGGTTGTAAGCGAAAAACAGGGGTTATACAGAATTCTAATCCCTCATATTCACATATTGAAGGGGGATGCCGAGATTACCCGTTTTACAAAGCTGGATAACCTCCTGGAGATCATCAATCTTCTTTCCCGTTACCCTTACCAGGTCGTCATTAATAGAAGCCTGTACCTTCAGTCCGGCATCCTTTATCAGCTTTACGATCTTTTTGGCATCTTCCTGAACCAGCCCGTTCTTTACTTTTACCTGCTTCTTCCACACTTTGCCGCTTTGCGCTCCCTCTTTTGAAGCATCAAAGCCTCGGGGGCAATACCCTGCTTGTGCGCACGGCTGATGAGTACATCTATCAATTGGCGCATTTTCATATCATCATCTGTTTCGAGTTTAAGAACAAATTCTTTCTTGTCAAGGTCAATCACCACGTGAGACCCCTTAAAGTCAAACCGGTTAGTGATCTCTTTGGTCACTACGTTCACAGCATTATCCAATGCCTGTGCTTCTACTTTGCTGACGATATCAAATGATGGCATAACAAATAGTTGATAGGTTAATAGGTTTACAAGTTAATAAGTTATGAGATGGCAGCAAAAATAAACCATACCCTTAATGATACAAACTATTGTCAGGCTCTTCGAAGCCCCTCTCCCCAAGAGAGGGATCAGGGGTGAAGTAAAAAGAGTCCCCCGTAGAAACGGGGGACGATATTCACATGAGAAAACTAGAAAGATGTATTACTGACCACCCTGGCCCACGCGGTTCTGCTCATCCTGCGATGCGCTGTTGCGGCGGCGTGGTGGTTGATTTTGTTGTGTAGTTTTTCCAAAGCGATAGGTAAACGTGGCCGTTAGCTGGCGGTTATCCCAGCGGTTATTAATCCGGATATCCACTATATCATACTGTGTCCTGCCTTTATAACGCTGAAGCCAGAAAGGATCACGGAAATTCAGGCGAAGAGTCCCCTTCCCTTTCATGATCTGCTTTTGCCCTCCCGCACTTACAACATACATAGGCTCATTAATGCTTAACTGCTCCACTCCTTTGCCCCGGTAAAAGCCAGACAGCTCCAGTGTATATCCCTGCTTGAGTGTAAATGTCTGCGTCATATTCACCATAAAGGAAGTATAGGAAACATCAAGCGGCTTATCATTATACTGGCCTTTGTAACGGTTAGCATAGATATTGGTAAAGAGGTTCAGGTTCCACATTTTGTAACCGGCAACGGCGCAGTGATGGATATACCTATATTCCTGAACTTAGCAACATTATCAGGAATAAGACTTGATTTTTCACCATCAGGCTTTATTATCTGTGAGATGACGTCTGTTGTATTATTATAATTCAGGGTGGTGATCAGTTTGTTTTTGAATGAATGGCTCAGTTCAATATTGTGCGCAAACTGGGGAAGCAGGAAGGGATTGCCCTGCCTGTACGACAATGAATCAAGAAAATATATAAAAGGATTAAGATCCTGGTAATTTGGCCGGTTGACTCTCCGGCTGTACGACACTGTAAACTGGTTAGCTTTATTCAGCGCATAACTGATAAACGCACTGGGAAAAAGATTGGTGAAATTTCTTTTGAAAGTCGAATCGTTATTTACCTGGTATCCTTTGGCGATCGTATTCTCCAGTCGTAAGCCCGCCTGGAATGACCATTTCTTTACCTGCGTATTGGCATTTACATATACGGCATTGATATTTTCATCATAGATAAAATGATTGGATCTTGCATCGTTCACCCATTTTATCCCATCCCACCTTACATAATCAACGACGTTATCATTCTTAACAAAACTGCTTTTAACCCCTGCTTCTATCCGGCTGCCATTTTTCAACGGATGAACATAATCTGATTTTACCGAGTATATTTTTATTTTGGAAGGCAAATGACCACTCAGTAATAATTGCCCGTCGAACTGACCTCCGCCATCATAAAAATCCGTTGTCAGCAGCATATCAGAAGTATTGTCATAAGCGATAAAATCAAAATCGGCCGTCAGTTCCTTACCGGTTGAATCAAACACATGCCTGTAATTGAAATTGCTGGTAAGGTTCTTGAACTTTATACGGTTATCCGTCTCCGAAATCATAGTTGAGGTAGGATGAAAATTCGCATCGCTCAATGACGTAACTGTTTGCGGCGTAGGATGACCTGAAAAAGTAAAACCGCTGACCACAACACCAAATGTGTTCTTCTTATCAGCTGCATAATCGAGACCAAGTTTGAGCGTATGGTTGACATTTCCGAACTTGAACCGTGTCGCCACATCGTTATACCCAATTATATTTTTATCCTGGTCGAGGATCTTTCTTGATATCTCCAGCACGTTTCTGCCCTTGTAAACATTCGGATTATAGTTGCCGAAAAAATTGATCTTGTTTTTCCTGTAATTGAATGTAAAACTGTTCTGCGTTTTCGGGATAACATATAAAGCGCCTTTATCAGTAAAAAAACTGGTTGTCGCACCGATCATAACAGAACCGTTAAATCCACCTGCCCTTCCTTTTTTTGTTTTGATATTGATCACCCCCGAATTGCCTGAGGCGTCGAAACGTGCCGACGGATTGGTCATGATCTCGATCTGGTCCAATGCAGACGCAGGTGTATTTTTCAAAAGACTGGCGAGGTCTGCAGAGGATAAATATGTGGGCTTGCCATCCATCATGATGATCACGCCAGCTTTACCACGCAAACTGATATTACCATCATTATCCACTGTTATACCGGGTGATTTTTCCAATACTTCCAATGCCGTAGCGCCGGCGCTGGTGGGAGAAGCTTCCACATTTACTATCGTCTTATCAATCTTCGTTTCAATAAAAGGACGTTTCGCCGTAACGGTTACACCGCCAAGTCCTTTCGTTGTTTCAGTCATCGTGATCGTTCCGGGATTAACTTCAGGCCTGGCTGCGGTGATCTCAAAAAGGTTGCTGAAAGTTTTATCATAACCAACAGAAGTAACACTTACCAGGTATTTTCCTTCGGAATATCGGTAAAATTCATAGTCCCCGCTTTTGTTGGTGACGGAGAATTTTACAGAAGAAGAGTCTTTAGCTCTCAGCAAAGTGACCGTAGCTGACTGAAGATTTTTCTGAGCGCCGTCTTTAATACTGCCGCTGATCTTTCCGTTTTTTGCCTGTGCCCGGGCGCACATTGACATCACTAATAAAGCAGCCGTGAAGAAAATAAACTTTCTCAT
>JBBCIL010000007.1:0-73941 GCA_037200265.1 Bacteroidota bacterium | reverse complement strand
GCATCATGCAGTCGCTTCTTTCCATGTACCTGTTCAGCCAGAATAATGAATCTGCAATTCTACTTAGCATCTGTTTTCGTATGAGGGTTAAATTGATTGTTTGTGAGTGATCAGTGAATGGTGAGAAAAAAATAATATACTGACCATTCGCTATTCACCATTCACAGATCTACCACCCATGTATCCTTACTGCCGCCGCCCTGCGATGAGTTTACGACCAGCGATCCTTCTCTTAAAGCGACCCTGGTTAATCCACCCGGTACAATTTTAATACCGTTTGGCCCGCACAAAGCATAAGGACGCAGATCCACATGCTTGGCTGTAATTTACCATCAATAAAACAGGGAACCGTTGACAGTTTAATGATCGGCCTGGGCTATAAATTCTCTTGGCGTCTCTTCTATATCTTTTTTTATCTTCTCTATTTCTTTTCAGTGGCTTTATTACCCATTACCATACCATACCCGCCGGATTGATTGGTGCCTTTTATTACCATGTTCTCAATGTTCTTAAAAACATATTCCTTGCTTCCGCGGTTTCTAATCCATAAGTAGGCACATTGGGTAAAATGGGTTCTTCATTCAGGTAATACCTGATCATAGCGGAACATACGCATACACAGCTTTATCATCTGCCACACCATTACCCACTGCATTAGCCCAGCGCCACATTGCCTTTTCTGTAAGCGCTCATCAAACCCGGGATGCCCAAAGCGCTATCCGGCCTGAATACCAGGGGATCTAAAAAGTCATCATCTATGCGGCGATAGATCACATGCACCTGTTGCAGACCATCGTCGTTTTCATGTACACTTTGTGATTATCTACTACAAGGTCCCTGCCTTCTACCAATGGTATGCCCATTTGCCGCGCAAGGAATGTATGTTCAAAATAAGCTGAATTAAAAATACCGGGAGTCAGCAGTACGACTGTTGGATTCGCTAAACTGCTGCGGCGCAAGACTCGTTAATATATCCTGCAACAGCAACGGATAATTGTTGATCATTCTCACACGGCTGTCTGATAACATGCCCGGAAATATCCGCTGGTGACTTCCCTGTTCTCCAGCATATAGGACACGCCGGAAGGAGTTCTCAGGTTATCTTCTAAAATATAAAACGTTCCATCCTGTCCACGGATAAGATCAATACCGGATATATGAACATAGAGATCATGAGGTACGCTTACTCCAAACACTTCGCGGGTATAATGCGGGCATGAAGCGATCAGGTCGGCGGGAATGATCTTATCTTTTATGATCTGCTGCGTTGAATAAACGTCTTTCAGAAAAAGATTAATGCCTTTAACCTTTGTGTAATGCCCTGCTGGATATGATCCCATTCGGCGCTGGTTAAAATACGGGGTATGATATCAAAAGGGAAAATTCTTTCTATACCGGCATCATCACTATACACCGTAAATGTAATGCCCTGGTTCATGAACAACTCGCCCGCCAGTTTATCTTTTTGCTGCAGCACTTCATTCGCTATCTGGCTTACGTCATTGAACACCTGCTGGTATTGGGGCCGTATATTCTTATCAAAACACATCTCATCCCATGTACCGGGGTAAGTTTGATATTGTTCAAATAATTCGCGACCGTTCATAGCAGTTGTTTATAGAATAAAAAAGTTGCTTCACATGAGGGATCAGTGAAAGCAACCGTTTGACCGAATATAGCGAATCCGGTCAATATCTGAAGCTTTGAAAGCAGTTTTATTTAAAAACCTTTGCTGATTCTCAATTTACATTCGCCGTAAGAAAAGCCTGTATAGTATTAAAAGAGTGCGTAAGATTGGAGCCAAACCATCCATGACCTCGGTGGGGTAAAATACATACTGGTGTATCACTCCCATTGTTTGCAGTTTTGTATCGAGTGAACGGACTGGGAAACAGGTACCACATCATCAATACCTCCCTGCAGGATAATAGTGGGCGGGCTTTGGGCGCTTACATAATTGATCGGGCTTGATTGTTCGTATTGAGCGGGATTAGACGCTGGTGTGCCGCCAAGCAGTACTTCGAGTAACGGCACAAGAGTCGGATCGGCCGGACTATTGTGCATGCTCACCATATCGGCAGGTCCAAAAAAAATCAATAATAGCTTTTGCTTTCACAGGTGCTGCCTGCTTATAACCCTGTAACAGCGCCAGTGCGCGCCTGCACTGGCTCCCAGCAAAACGTATTTTTGAGAAATAGTATATTCACCGGTTTTGCCAAGGATAAAATCAACGGCGCTTTTTACATCATTTTCCTGGTAGGAAAAAAATTGCCACCGATATTGGCCAGCCTGTAATTAATATTACAGATCGCATAGTCGGGCAGTCTTATTTTCAGGGTATCAACAAATACGTTAAAGTCAGATTTATCACCTGTAGCCCAGGCGCCGCCATGTATCAGTATGATCAGTTTTGTGGTGGTCTTGCTTCTTCCGGCCGGCAGGTAAACGTCCATATTCTGGCCCGCATTACTGCCATAAGCTACATTAAGGTATGTTTGAAACCGGAAGGGTATTATTATTGTTGGTATCGTCAGACGAACTTTCTTTCTGGCAGCTTATCAAAACCATAACACAAAAAGGAAAAGGTAATGTTTCATGAAGAGGATTTACGGCAATTTACAAAAATCAGGCAGGTTTGCTGTTGATCCGCACTGCCATTCCTTTTATAGGTTTTTTTTATGAAATCGTTATAAAGGTATATTGCTATAAGAAAACCGGTTTTTTGATTATTTTGACGAATAGTTTGATATGAGATATTTCGGAAAGGGTTTAATAGTTATAGTATGGATGCTTATTGCAGGCAAAAGCGATCCGTTGTCAGCTCAACTGGTGTCGGCAGAATACAATTATGCCATCAACTCGCCCGGTGTAGCGATGGTGCAGACAGTATTTTCCGCTACGGTGTATGTGAATAAAGTAGAAATAAACCAACGAAGGTTCAACCAACTGGTTGATTCCGTAAAGAAACTGGATACAACAGATAATATGATAACTGCCGAGCGGAAACTGGATATTGTCGTAAAGCACTATATAATAATCCTTTTCGTTTCTTTTCCGGAACCACGCAGTACTTAAGCCAGCAGCACCGCATATTATCGAATGGTACCGGTTTTTTTATTACCGGTGATGGTATTTCGTCACCAACTGTCATGTGATAGACCGCGACAGTGCATTCATCCGTCAAAAAATTTATTCTTCTACTTTCCAGGAAGTAACGGATGCTAATATAAAAGCCCTGCAATCTCCTGGGCTATGACGCTGACAGAAGAGCAACGCAACCTGTTGTATAATTCCTATAGCCTGATATATTCGCAGTTGTCATCTATGATCCTGTTTGTACCTGCAGAAAGAGATCTATATTATATACCGGGCAGATAACAACGGTAACACGCCGTTTAGAATTAAAAAAACCCGCAAGGCTGATCGTTAAAGGAAGGGCTATGCCAGGTAAAGATATAGCGATATTAAAACTGGATGATGTAAAGAACCTGCCGACATTGCGGGTGAGCAGGGACTCTGTGATTAATATTGGTGAAAAGATACTGGTATATGGTTATCCCGAACCGGCGACAACCAATGCTTTTCTTTCGACAGAATCGAACAACGAACCGACGCTGACATCGGGTGTTGTCAGCGCTATCAAGCAGTCTGTCGGTGGCTGGCCCGTTATCCAGATGGATGCAATGATATCGCATGGCAGCAGCGGCAGTCCTGTTTGTGATGAGAAAGGAGAAGTGATCGGGCTGGCTACTTTCGGTAGCCTGGAGCAAACTACAGGCAGCCTGGCATCAGGGTATAATTTTGCTATCCCGGTCTCTGTTATTTAAAGAATTTTTGGACGGCGTAAAAGTACAACCACAGCAAAGCCAGGTATCATTGTACTATAACCAGGGGCTTGATCTTTTTTTACCGGTCTTATTATAATAAGGCACTGAAAAATTTGAGGAAGTTAAAAAGATCAACAGCAATTATCCCATGTTAAATCATTATATGACCCGCTCTTTAAAGAAAGTAGAAGCGGGGGAGGATAAAAGTTCTTTTATGCAGAAGAATTTTTTCCGGATCATTTCTTTTATTCTTATTATCGGTGGTATCTACATTTATTACCGCTGGAAAAGAGGCAAGGATTAAGATTGCCTGCCCTGCTGACGCTCAAACTCAAATTCCTTTTTCATAAAATTGAAATACACTCACGCCTGAGATCGTATAAGCCATAGAGGATGATGAACTGAAAGATCAGCATCAGCAGGCTGATGAGGATGGGTATGAACATTTCAAAAGGCAGCCTGAGTAATGGCCTGTTGATGAGCTCTGCCCAGTACACTCAGCTCTTTATAGTCGGAAAAAATGATCCCGAACATAAAAACAAGGAAAAGGAAATTAAGCAGGAAAAGCTGTTGAAGTTTGTCTTTTGTTTGCCGGTCACCGGCACGTCGGGGTAATTATTATTAACGATATTAACAGCGAGAATGGTCAGGAGAAAAATGAAAACAAAAAGTACCAGCCTCAGTATATCGCCGAGGCTGCCGGTTTGAAAAAAATTAACCAGTGATATGATCGCAAAGACAGCCGCTGCCAGCATTTGTACGACGCAAATAATCCTGTATACTTTCCATTTGACGGGCATTATAAAATCTGCCTGGTTTATATTAACAATAATTATTCTTATCAAAAAGACGAACCCAATTCTTTCGGCAGCCGGAACTCTGTTCCGGTTCTTATTGCCGGAAGGGATCTCCGGCTCTCATTTGCCGGAACAGAGTTCCGGCTGCCATCTTCGCCATCACTTATTTCAGATCCAGCTTTATCTGCAATTCGTCAAACTGCTTGTTGTCTATAGTAGCCGGCGCATCGAGCATTACATCTCTCCCTGCATTATTTTTCGGAAAGGCGATAAAATCGCGAATGCTTTCACTGCCGCCAAGAATAGCGCATAAGCGGTCAAACCCAAACGCAATACCTCCATGCGGAGGTGCGCCATATTCAAAAGCGCCTAACAGGAAACCAAACTTATGCTGCTGCTCTTCTTTATCCATTCCCAGTGCGGCAAACATTTTTTCCTGCAGTTCTCTCTGGTATATCCTGATAGAACCACGCCGATCTCGTTTCCGTTCAATACCATATCATATGCATTGGCTTTGATATTGGCATAAGGGTGTTTGAGGTATTCGGCGCGTTTTCAATAACAGGATTGTTATTGATCATGGTTTGTATCTGGTCAGGCTTTGGTGATGTGAACGGATGGTGGCGGGCTACCCAACGGTTTCCTTCTTCATCGTATTCAAACAGGGGGAAGTCCAATACCCATAATAGCCTGAACTCATCTTTTTTGCGAAGACCCAGGCGTTCTGCCATTTCCATACGCAGATCACTGATCGCTTTCCTTGTTCTTTCTTCCGCGCCTGCCAGTATTAAAATAAGATCACCGCTTTTGCATTGGCCGCATCAGCGATTGCTTTTAATTTTTCTTCGCTATAGAATTTATCTACGCTGCTTTTATACGTTCCGTCGGTATTACATTTTATAAATACCAGGCCTTTCATGCCGATCTGCGGCGTTTCACCCATTCGGTCAGTTCATCTGTTTGTTTACGGCTGTATTCACTGCAACCGGGCACAGCTATTGCCAGAACGGTTTCTGCTTCATCAAACACTTTAAAACCTGCGTCGTTGATAAGAGATGAATGATCCTGTTTGCTTACGTAAACGGAAGATGGCTTTTTCAGGTTCAGTAAGGACATGCTGAAGCGGATATCCGGCTTATCGTTACCATAATTCCACATAGCATCTTCCCATGTCATCCGTTGTAACTTTTTCCGTATAGTCAATACCTTTTACTTCTTTGAAAATGGATTTCACCATTCCTTCAAACATGTTAACGATGTCTTCCTGCTCTACAAATGCCATTTCACAATCTATCTGGGTAAACTCGGGCTGGCGGTCGGCACGCAGATCTTCATCCCTGAAACATTTTACTACCTGGTAATAACGGTCATAGCCGCTTACCATCAGCAGTTGTTTAAATGTTTGCGGCGATTGCGGCAATGCATAGAACTGTCCCGGGTTCATTCTCGATGGCACTACAAAATCCCTGGCGCCCTCGGGAGTTGATTTGATCAGGAATGGCGTTTCATATCATGAAGCCATTGCCGTGCAGGTAGTTCCTTGCAGCACGATTAACGGCATAACGTAATTCAAGATTTTTCTTTACCGCATTTCTTCTCAGGTCGAGAAAACGATATTTCATACGGATATCATCACCGCCGTCAGTATCATCCTGTATAGTAAAGGGAGGAACCGCAGACTTATTTAAAATAGTGAATGACTTTACATGTATTTCAATATCGCCGGTAGGTATATTGGCGTTCTTACTGCTTCTTTCACCCACTATGCCGCTGGCCTGCAGAACAAATTCGCGGCCCAGTGGATTTTCTTCAGTTCTTTATTGAGGTCTTCGCCAAACAGTAATTGTGTAATGCCATACCTGTCGCGCAGGTCAACAAACGTGATAGCCCCGAACTTGCGGATGGTCTGTACCCAGCCGGCGAGCGTAATTTCCTTTGAAACATCAGTGATCCTTAATTCACCACAGGTATTCGATCTGTACATAGTATATATATTGCCTTTCTAAACCGCAAATATAACGAGGACGCGGCGATCTGTCAGACTAGTCCCGGGAAACGCTAAAGTGCCCGTGTTTTCCTGTTTTTGATTACTATAATGATAAAGGCAACAGCGAACAAATCCCAGCAATCATATAACACGTAACGTACTGCGTTGATAGTAACGACCTTAGTATTTTTACGTAAATTTACTAGTCAAAAATACTCTGGCAAAGCTTGCACATAACACGTCATTAGCTACATTTATACCCGAACCGTACACTATGCAACTGTTTCAGAAACTGACTAACTTCTTTTCTCCCCGTGCTGATAGCTCAGCATTGGATCATCTTCCTGCGGAGGCGGAGATCAGTGATACGGTATTCAAACAGTATTCCTTTGTGATCGGCAGCCTTTTCTCTTATTATAACGACCTGCCGGATGAATCTAAACGCAAGTTTGTTAAACGGGTTTACCAGTTCAAAGCCAGTAAAAAAATTTCACCTGATAGGACTGGAGAACAATGAAGATATTTCCATCCTGGTAAGCGCTTCAGCCATACAGGTGACCTTTGGTTTTAAATAATTATATGATGTCTTACTTCAAAGACATCTATGTACTGGCCGATGCGTATCATATGGACAACGAGGAAGAATTGTATATCGGGCATGTGGCGCGGATGGTATCTATCTATCTTTCAAACATTTTTTATACGGGTATTCGGCAAAACAGTGGATAATGTGAATGTGGCTGTACATGAGATGTCACATGCACTGGTCTATAATAATTTCTTCGCGCAATATGGTGTTGATAAACATTTCAGGCTTAATTATGAAAAATTTTCGAGCAGCACCGGCGCTATACTGGCTGATGTGATCACTAACCGCCGCAGCTACCTGCGCAGTTATGCCTTCAGCAACCTGCATGAATTCTGGGCAGTAAGTGTAGAAGCATTCTTTGTAAATCCTGCGGGACTTAAACTGAACATGCCGGAATTGTATGAAGTGTTATGCCGTGTACTGAACCAGGACCCCCGGTACGAAAAACAAAATCGCTTAAATCCGAACCAAATGATAATGCTAACAATTATTTACCTCGTCAAACGCTACAAGAATAACCGTAAAAAGCTGATACCGGCTTTTACATAGTCATCACTGTTTTTTCTTTTACTTCTTTCGGCCGCTGTATTACATAATAGTACAGCAGGATGGCTGCGCCTGTCAAAAAAGGGATAAGGGCGAGGTGTTTGCCTGTGAATTCTCTCCAGACGATCATTTCATCGAAGTGAAAGAACTCGGCTGCCACCAGAGCGAGTTGGCGGTGATCCAGCATGCTACAGCCAGATTATGCGCCAGTTCGGATTTGATATCGCGGGTGCGCCAGGCGATAATGATCGCAATACTGACGGTAGGGATGACCATGGCGATCCCCAGCGTTTTCCATATCATACACCAGCTGATATCTTTCAGCAGCCAGAAAACAATATGCATATTCTCCATTTTACGATAGCGGCAGGAATACTATATACGGCGTCAGTTGGTTGGCTCATGGCACTTCACGGCGGTTTTATGCCGGCGGAATAAAAATAATGATTTGACAAGAGCCCATATTTTTTTGGCAGTAATTTTTTACCACTTTATTGCCGGGTCAGTATCCTGGCAAATCTCTTTACATCGGCATCGGCATTTATTGGAGTGTTATAGAGCAAATGACCGGTGAGTTGTTTGGCAAAAAAAGGCGCCAGTGAACATCCTTTGGTGCCCATGCCATTTAATATGCCCAGGTCCAGGTTGGGAATAGCAGGGTGCATACCAACAAAAGGCCTTCTTTCTAATGTAGCGGGACGAACGCCTGAATGATGATGCAATATCTTAAAAGGTATCTTCAGCCATTCTTTTAATGATCTTTCGGTGGCTTCCTGAAAGCAGCTGTTGGTTCGGTATTATCAAAATCCCAGATATAGTTAGAACCCACCCAAAAAATACCGGGCCCGGCATTGGTAAGCGGAGATAGCAACATACTTTTTTTATAAATATTCGTATCAGGCAATCCGGGTATTTCAGCGATCAGCGCTTCTCCTTTATTGGGGGCGAAGGGTAATTGTTTGAACCATGGATTATCAAAACCGCCTGCGCCATCACAAAAGATTATTTTACCGGCCTCGATGTCCTTATAATGAATTTTATCGCCGGTAAATTTCAGTTGTTGTATATCGAAATGTTCTTCTGCTAAAAGTTGCCTGGCCGCTAATTCTTTTCGCCAGGCCGGTAATAAGGTTTCAACATGCGCTGTATACACCGGCTTTATTTCCCCGCAACCAAATTCATACTTGAAATATGAATGAACGGTTCTTCATCAGCTACAGGTCCGATGTACTCATTTCCTTCCTGCAGTCTTTTCAGGAAATTCTCCTTCATGAAAGGGTTGGGAAAAAAATCAATGATGTTCTTTTGGGAGATAGCGGTAATATCCAGTTTGTCACCTATCTGCTGATACGCTTCTTTGGCAAAGGGGATGACCTCATCCGCCATCCATACCGTTACCATTCTTCTGCCCGTAACAGGATTGATGATTCCTGCCGCGATCTTTGAAGGAGAGTTGCTGTCGTTATTATCAATCACCAGGAAACTTCGTCCTTCTTTTTGTAAATAATAAGAAAGAAAAGTTCCGGAAATGCCTGGCCTATGATGATGAATTCGACTTTCATGGTGCAAAAGTAAGACCTCACCCTCTAACTCCCTCTCCGGTGGAGAGGGAGGACAGGTCACTCAACTTTGATGCGGATACTTTCATTATTCGAAGTGAGCGTGGATGCTACATTTCACCCTCTAACTCCCTCTCGGTGGAGAGGGAGGACAGGTCACTCAGCTTTGATGCGGATACTTTCATTATTCGAAGTGAGCGTGGATGCTACATTTCACCCTCTAACTCCCTCTCCGGTGGAGAGGGAGGACGGATCACTCATTTTTGAGGTGAATACTTTCATTATTCGAAGTGAGCGTGGATGCTACATTTCACCCTCTAACTCCCTCTCCGGTGGAGAGGGAGGACAGGTCACTCAGCTTTGATGCGGATGCTACATTTCACCCTCTAACTCCCTCTCCGGTGGAGAGGGAGGACAGATCACTTGACTTTGATGCGGATACCTTCACTATGTGAAGTGAACTCAGGGGCATACATGCATTGTATTGTCGTAATGCCATTGCTGAAATCACCTGTATTGGTAACGAATAACGGGTATTCAAATACGTAGGTTCCTTTTCTCAGGCTGCTGAAAAAGAAATGGGTACTGGCATCTTTCGTGCTTTCGTAATAACCAAGACCTCCCTGCCATTTATACCCGCTGAGTACATTCACCGGCTCCATAGCAGATGCCCGCATATCTTTCATGTGCACGTATTCCATATCGCGATCCACCCGTAATTCAATTCTTACTTTTACCTTATCGCCAATCTTTAAAGCATCGCCATCATTAACCGGCGTTAATACAGGCCGCGATCTGAATTTTTTTCAACAAATAATTTCTTCACCAGTTTCAACGGAGTAGAAGCCGTGGTTATTTTATCAAGGTCTTCAAAATACTGCCAGTAGACAGATCCCCAGGAAGGGGCGCTGTTCCCCTCTCCTTTTGGAGAGGGGGCAGGGGCGAGGTTATAGAAATCTTTCCCATCTCAGGTTTCACCAGTCTTCCTTCGATAGTTTGTTTTATATAACCGGTGCCTGCTTCTTTTTCAGGTGTCGTTCTTATAAAGGATTGCCCAAGATTTATCTCTACTTCCGGGTTATTGCTGAGGAAATCAGTTCCCTGCAGCAATAAAGCATAACAGGCTTCTGCTGTTGCTTTGGTTGATTCCCATCTATTAGTTTGTTTATTTTTTAATAACCATGTTTTGAGATCATCGGTTGTTTTTGTATCCTTACCGACTTCCTGGAAAGCTTCGATCAGCAGCGCCTGCCTTTCTACCGGCGCTTCGTACCACCACCAGCCGCGATTGGCATCTTTCCAGTACTGCCCAGTTCTTCGTTATTGATAGATGTTTCTTTCAATGATTTCAAAATGGCCACAGGTGTAGCAGCATCACCCGTTCTGCTCAATGCCAGCGCCAGCATACCCTGCACGTATTTGCCCTGGCCTGCCCAGGTTTTTTGTGCCCTTGTCCTGAAATACGTATAAGCGGTTTGCGTAGCGGCCGGTATCTTATATTCAGGAAAAAACTGCGCATATATAAATACTGGGTGATGATAGAACCGGGAGTATAGTTTTTCAGATCGGCTTTGTTCTTCACCAGTTCAGCATAATCTTCTTTTATTTTTTGATCAAGGTAAGCGATAGCGTTGTTAAGTATGGCTTTCAGTTTACTGTCCATGCCCTTCAGTTATTGCTTTTAGTTTCTTTAAATGACCGATACCGGTGACGATATATTGTGTCATGTAGCGATCATCGGGGCCGCCCTGGAACCATACAAAACCGCCATTGCTGCTTTGCATTTGTTTCAATTTTTCATAAGAACCATTTAGCTGGGTACTCATTTTTACCATATCAAAGAGCAAAGCGATATTCTTTTTTTGCTCCGCTTCTGTTTTTGCCTGCAATACCCAGGGCGTTTCTTCCAGTAATACAGATTTCAGTTCCTGGTTCTTCTGCAGGTTGGAAAGCAACGCTCCCTCTGTATCTCCGGAAACATTCGAAGACTCCAGCCATTTGCTGAACACTTCTTTTATTTTTGGGGAAGAATTAGCGATCATCGTTGCCAGTGAGTTGGCATAATAGCGGTTCCATGTTTGCTCTGCACAATCGTAAGGATACTCCATGAGATAAGGCAATGCCTGTACCGCATACCATACCGGGTTGGATGTATACTCAACGGTCAGCGACTGATGCTGTAACGTTTTACTGCTGCCCGATTGCAACAACTTTTCAAACGTAAAATTCTTTGTGCCGCTGCCACGCATATTCAATGGCAAAGTTTCGGTCACCAGGTATACGGTTGGTCAGTACGGGCAGAGCGTTTTCTTCGCCATCACTTACATCCGCGGCTTTCACTACTATTTTCCATACTAATGCATTATTAAATTGAAAGGGAACTTCTATAGGATATTTCACTGCTATACTTTGCCCGGCAGCTACTGTGAAAGACTGGACAACAGCGGTGTTTTTAAAATTTTCATTTACGGCTTTATTGGTTGCCGCGTCCGTTAACTGAAACTCCGCCTGTCCTGTTATTTCTTTTTCTGTAAGATTAACCACTTTGGCGCTGAATTCCATTTTATCCCCTTCTCTTAAAATCTTGGGGCATTGGGCTGCACCATCAATTGCTTTTGGGTAACGATCTCTTTACTGCTATATCCAAAAGCAAGGTCTTTAGTATGCGCTATCGCCTGGAATTTCCATTTGGTCAATGCTTCCGGTATCGTAAAAGAAAACTCTACAGCGCCGCTGCTATCTGTTTTCAGGTCAGGAAAAAAGAAAGCCGTTTCATTGAAGTTCTTCCTTATTTGCACAGCTGAATTATCAAAGGGCTTAATTCCATTATTTGTGTCTTCTTTTTTTGCGGCTATCCCATAACCTACTACGACTTCATCGAGACCGGCAACTTTCCCTTCCAACGCTTCTGTAACGGAACTTTTCTGGTAATTCATTCTATCACCGTTTCCTGCCATGAGAGAAGGGGCACGCATGGCTGTGGCCTCTGTATATCTCATATCAGGATTCATATCATGCTGAAAATTGTACGTATTAGCGTCAAATACTAAATTGTCATAATTTTTTAAAACGTATTTATGGTCTGTATCAGGAATATATTTTATACCGGCATTGATAGAAGCGAAATTCTGGTTGCCATACCAGGAAACCCTGTTATAATAATATGTCCAGACAGATGGCGTAGTCCAGCTATGTGCATTAAAACTGGTCCAGTGAGGCATCGTACATACTTGCCAGCATTTCAGCGGCTACCTTTCATTTTTATAACCGGATAATTTTATTTTCCATTTCTCTTCGCTGCCCGGTAATGTTTTATCACGATAAGTGGCATATTCAATGCTAAGGGTCCTTATTGGTCCAGGGTATGGTAATGACCTGGCTGAACTGGTAAAAGCGGTTATTTTTTTACAAATACATAGGAAATGCCGTAACCGCCGCGGTCTGCTTCAGTAGCAGAAAATTCAATAGCGCGTTTTTCTTTGTTGAGTTTAAGAAAGGAAAAGCCGGGGTTGGAAGTTGGAGGTTGGAGGTTTCTTTATCCAACTGCTGAATTACAAATAAGTTGTCTGCTGCTGTTCCCAGCTTGATTGAAGTCTTTTCTCCGGGTTCGATCGCATCAGCATTTTCTGTCCACAAATATTGCGGGTAACTAAGCTGGTTGCTCTTTTCGTCATACAGCTCAATATATCTTACGTCTTTTACTTCTTCACCATTTTATCTTTTGCAGTGATCTCTATTACATAAAAGCCTGGTGATAGTTTCGGATTTCCAATTCCAAACTTTGAATTTCCCCTGGCCGAATCTGTTTTCTCCAAAACCTTTTCTCCTTTTTCCCAGCTTTTGGTATCACTTTCATTATCGTATTCATCATTGGGAAAGTTGCGGATATATTCTTCCCGGCTCATGACAAATTGATCAGGTCTTCCCAATAGCGGGCACGGATCAGGCGTTTCTCTTCTTTAAGCCTGGTGATGCTGACCTTTACTGTTGACGGTTCAAATTCGCCATTCATATTCTCTGTACGGATAGAAATATTGTTTAAACTATCTGCCGGCAGCCTGTTATCCATATTTACTTTTAGCAACAACGCTTTATAGCTTACCGATACGGATTTTTCCCCGCTTCTTGTTTCACCATTAATATCAGTGATATCGGCATATACGGTGTAGTCAAAAACGGGTTCAAATTTTTTATCAATCTTCAGGTCAGGAATAGCGTTAAACTCAACAATGAATTTTCCCTCTTTGTCTGTTGTTGCTTCGCCATGCGCAATTTCCATTTGCTCTGCAGGTGGCTGCCACCATTTGGCAAATAACCAGGGATAAATAAAACGTGGCTGACGCACTACACGGTATTTTACAGCAGCGCCATCAATGTTATTGCCTGCATATGCTTTGGCAATGCCTGTCACTTTTATTTATCATTGACCTTATATGTGCCTTTTAAAGGTTCATATTCTACATAGAATTTCGGGCGTTTATATTCTTCCACGCGGATCGTTGATGTGCCTCTTCCTGATGGCATCTGAATGGAGAATTCACCATTTAATACGCCCTGTGGCAGTTGAAACTTACCGGAAAAACTACCATACTCATTCGTTTCCGCTACCAGCGAGTCTGTCTTTTGACCGTTAGCATCAAATAAGTATACCTGCGTTCTGTACTTAGTTCTGACAGTACTTTTTTTATCTTTTTCAGTAACGATAGCTATTCCTTTAAAGAAAACAGTTTGCCCGGGCCGGTAAATACCCCGGTCTGTAAACAAATACGTGAAAGTATTAAGGTCAATTTCGGTTTCTTCATCATCGGCCGCAGGAGGTGCCTCCGTATTATAATAGTAATAATTGGTTTGCTCATCCAGGTAGAGACGATCATTGTTATAAGTAATGTCGAGGTAATAGTTGTTGGAATAATTATTCTCCTTCCTTTTTTCCATGCGGAAATAACCATTCGCATTGGTCGTATATAATTTTAATTTTTCCCGTATGTACCTGGATGTTTTATAATCATATTTCTGCTGGAATACCTGTACGGCTGCATTTACTACCGGTTGCCCGTTATCACGGTTCAGCACAAAAAAATTGTCATTATTATTTACATAGCTGATCGAAGAAATATACAAGCGTCTTGCGCCGATGATAGTTTTAGCATTTGAAAGGTCTTTACCGGTTGATGCCACGAGTACATATTCGCCGGCGGGTAAAGCATCTATTTTTATTTCGCCTTTATGATCCTGCATATCAGTCATAACCGGTAAAGCCTGTTCCCAGGTTTTGACCGGCTTTGCCGAAATAACAGAAGCCAGTATTTTTCGTCGTACTGGTTTTCCAGTTCTTTTTTCAGCTTTTCATCCGGTTTGATCAAACGCAGATATAGTTGGCTGAAGTTGCGGTAACTGACCAATGTCCTGAAAGGCTGATCGGGAATATTTACTTTTTCTGTACTGAATTGCAGGGAACGCCTGTTGATCTGCTTCAGCAGGTTATAACAATTGATACGCCCTTCGGATGAATCTTTCTGCGTCAGCACTTTTTCACAGATATCCCTGACCTTAAGCCGGGCAAAACGATAGGTGGTATCTCCGTATGGTGAATAAGTGGCCGCTTTTTGCTCATAATAATTCGCCACCAGGTACCAGGCTTGTGCGGCAGCCGGGGTGTTTTCATACTGATGAGCAATATGATTGATCGCATTGAAATAAAGCTGGTCTTTGTCCGGGTGTGTTGATTTATTTTTTACAAATGTAATACGTTGTATATCGGCATCTATCAATGCATCGGGTTTAGCATCATTGACATGAAAAGCGACCAGGTTTTGATAAATAAGCAGCGCTTTATGCTGAAGTGATAAAGAGTCTTTCGTTGGAAATTTCCGGTGAATAAAATCCGCTGCGGGATCAAAAGCCGCCGCCTGGTCTATTTCGAAAGCATAGGCCGGTTTTTTAATATCCCTTTCATCATTCTTAAAATAATTTATAGCGCGGTTGGCCAGCAGATCATAAAGGGAGGGGCGGAGATGGCGCATATTTCCTTTTATGATGATGGCGTCAAAAGAAGCGGGTTTTGTTGCTTGTAATAGTTTTTCTTCTTTTATGGAGAGCAGGTATAAATCGCTGATCTTTTTATGAAAATCTTCAGTGCTCCATGTAGCAAGGTCTTCTTTTTTGAAATTGACGGTCTCTGTCCTGCTATATAATTGCCAGCGGTTATTATTATAATAGTTCCAGTACATGCCTGCCAGCAGGCTGTTAAGAATAGACGAGGCTGGTTGCTGGCTGGAACTAATCTCTTTTTCTATTTCTTTTATGGCAAGTATGTCATTGTCTTCACGGGTATCCGACTGCAGGCTGGTCATATATACCAGTGATTTTATCACCTGGGCTTCTTGCTTTTCCTTTTTGGCCAGGGTATAGATCTTTTTTACTTCAGCCAGTGCGGATTGAGGAAGCCCTTTTTTTGCAAAATCTTCCGCTTTCTTCCATTCCTGCTCATATTTCTTTATAGGTTGCTGGCTGCCGGCTTTCATTGTAAACAGGGTAATAAAAGTAATGCCAAGGAAAAAACTGCTGATAACGGGTCCTTTCATGCTGATAAGATTTTGGGTACAAGGTAAATAAAGTTGCGCTAGCATATGATGCAGGTATCTTTCCTATTTCATAAATATGGTGGGAGCAAAATCCTGGCGGAGGAAAGAATGAGCCTGAAAGCGGAAATATGGTAATAGCATGCAGTTCCAGGAAGAAAAGCCAGACTATGATGGATGATGGAGGTTTAATCGCCCGGATGAATTTCTTTTTTGATTAACAGGTTGTAATAGTCAGTATAAGTTTTTTTATAGAGAAGTACAGCGGATATTCTTCTATTAACATTAAATAACAAACGCCTGAAAGCCTTTCTGTGATTGCATTATATGCTGCTTCAATCCTTTGTTTTGACAGTTGTTATTTCCCTTTAACTTTTTCTTGAATCATTTTTGGCATGATGGCATGTGCTTTGAAAATATACAGGCAGATCCGATGTTGGATCTATTTTTAAAACAAAATATATGAAAACAATTTTTACACTTTTATCTTCTTTGATCATGAGCGCTGCGGTGATAGCCGCTCCTGCAGAAGCAAAGCAAAAAGTAAGCTGACAGTTATGTCATCTGATAATACAGCTATCCGTGTAGAACTGGATGGCCGCCGGTTTGAACCTGGTCAAAATTCAGTCATGATAAACGGGCTTGAGTCAGGGGTATCATAATATCAGGGTGTATCGCCAGAAGAACAGTGGTTTGTTCAGTATCCTTGGAACAAAGTATGAAATAATATACAGCACTTCCATTATGGTAAAACCAAAGACCCATGTTAAGATCACTATTGACCGTTTTGGCAAGCCTTTTACGGAAGAAAAAAAGATCCGTGGCAACAGGAAAGATGACTGGGACACAGATCGTGGTTATGATTTCGATCAGAACGGTAAGTTCGGCGACTATGATAATAACTATGGATATGAAGGAATGGAAGACCGGGAATTCAGGCAGGTATTACAGTCAATTGATAAAGAATGGCTGGAAACCAATAAGCTGAAATCTGCTACACAGATCGTCAGGTCAAACAGCCTTACTTCCGCCCAGGTAAAACAACTCGTGCTTATGTTCAGCTTTGAAAGCAATAAGCTGGAACTGGCCAAACAGGCTTACCAGAATACGGTAGACAAAAAGAACTATTATATGCTGAACGATGCATTTAGTTTCAACAGCAGTAAGGATGAACTGGCAAGATATATCAGTAGGTGAATGGAAAGTAGTGAGTAATACATCCTGATTTTTTAAACACGTTTATAAAAAATGCCCTCCTGTTTTGCAGGAGGGCATTTACATTTTTATTGATTCTTCGCCCCACTCACTTCTTTATCACTTCCGCCATTTTCTTTCCAATATCCGCGGGGCTTTTTACTACATGTATACCGCATTCCGTCATGATCTTCATTTTGGCTTCGGCTGTATCATCGGCGCCGCCGACAATAGCTCCGGCATGGCCCATCCGGCGACCGGGAGGAGCTGTTTGCCCGGCAATAAAACCAACCACTGGTTTTTTATTACCCGTTTCTTTTATCCACCTGGCCGCTTCAGCTTCCATACCGCCACCGATCTCACCGATCATAACGATAGCATCTGTTTCCGGATCATTCATTAATAACTCAACGGCTTCTTTGGTAGGAGTACGATGATCGGATCTCCGCCAATACCTACTGCAGTAGAAATGCCTAAACCTGCCTTGGCCACCTGGTCGGCGGCCTCGTAGGTAAGCGTTCCTGATTTGGAGACAATACCTATACGGCCTGCTTTGAAAACGAACCCGGGCATGATCCCAACTTTACATTCACCGGCGGTAATTACACCGGGACAATTAGGCCCTATAAGCCTTGTATCTTTTCCGAGTAAATAATTTTTCACTTTTACCATATCCTGTACCGGTATGCCTTCTGTGATACATACCACCAGTTTGATACCTGCCTCCGCAGCTTCCATGATGGCATCAGCGGCAAAAGCCGGGGGTACAAAGATGATGCTTACATCAGCGCCGGTAGCTTTTACGCAATCAGCTACCGTATTGAATACGGGTTTATCGAGGTGTGTATTGCCGCCTTTGCCGGGAGTGACGCCACCGACAACGTTTGTACCATACTCGATCATCTGCGTGGCATGGAAAGTGCCTTCTGTGCCTGTAAAACCCTGTACCAGTATTTTGGAATTTTATTGACGAGAACACTCATAGTATTGACTTAAAAGTCCGGCAAAAGTAAGGGATAATGTGATAAAGTGCTAATGTGCTGGCTTATGAGAGTTGTCAATTTGAAAGTTAGAAAATGGGAGATTGGGAAATTTAGTTAAAAGTTGAAACTCCATTGTTACTTCGAAATAGCTTAAAATCCGGGGCAGTAAAAGTTGTTATACTTGAAAGAGATTTCCCCATTTCGCATTTTCAAAATCTCAGTACCGCCTACTTCATCGTATCATCCATATTCCGGTGGTTGGGGAGCCTGCCTGTTTCTTCCAGCATCCGCATTTCCTTAGCGTCCTGTAAGAATTCGGAAGCAAAGATAAATTCATTCAGGCGCTGGTTTTTACTGAAAATGATCTCTTTGTTGGAGCCTTCCCATTCCTTATTGCCCTGGTACATATAAAGGATATAATTGCCGATCTCCATCACGCTGTTCATATCGTGGGTATTGATAACAGTTGTAATATTATATTCTTTCGTGATCTCCAGTATCAGTTTATCAATCACCATCGAAGTTTGAGGGTCAAGACCCGAGTTGGGCTCGTCGCAAAAAAGATACTTGGGATTCAATACAAACCGCTCTTGCCAATGCGACCCTTTTTTTCATTCCACCGCTCAGTTCGGCAGGATATTTTTTATTGGCATCTACCAGGTTTACCCTTGCGAGTACTTCGGTCACCCGCTTGATCTTTTCTTTATAAGTGTCCTGGGTAAACATATCCAGGGGGAACATAATATTCTGCTCGACCGTCTGGCTGTCAAATAAAGCGGAACCCTGGAACAGCATGCCTATCTCTTTCCTGATCACTGTTCTTTGTTCTCCGTTCATATCCGTAAAACTCTGGCCATTATAGAGTATCTCACCGCTGTTAGGCTCGAATAATCCCACCATACATTTCATGAGCACGGTCTTGCCGCTGCCGCTGGAGCCAATGATAAGATTGCATTGCCCTGCCTGCATGACAGAACTCACGTCGTTGATGACGATTTTATCGCCAAATTTCTTTTGTATGTTTCTTACTTCGATCATGGGAGATGCTGTGAACTATTAGCCGCGGGCTTTTTCCTTTATTAAAAAATATTCTTTTCCGGATGTGGCTAACTCGTAGCTCGTGGCTCAAAGCTCGCCGCTTGTTTACAATAACAACGCCGACAATATATAATCCGCAAACAATATCATGATACAACTGACCACTACTGCTTTTGTACTGGCCCTTCCTATTTCCAATGCCCCGCCCTTTTACGTAATAGCCATAAAAAGCTGCGATACTTGAAATGATAAAAGCAAAGAAATAAGATTTGATCAGGGCAAATATGACATTGTAGGGCCTGAATGATTCCAGTAACCCCTTATCGTATGTAGACCCGGAAAGGATACCAGCCGCGCTGCCGGCCAATCGTCCGCCCCAGATACCTAAAGCCATAGCTATGACAACGAGCAGCGGGATCATCAGTAATGAGCCGATTATTTTCGGCATGATCAGGTATGCTTTTGTATTAATACCCATGATCTCCAGGGCATCTATCTGTTCGCTTACCCGCATATTGCCAAGTTCGCTGGCAATACGGCTGCCTGCCACACCTGCCAGCACGATACAAACAAGGGTGGGGGCGAATTCGAGAATAACAGTATCCCGTACAATCTGCGCGATAGTGGAAGGCGGAATAAGAGGGCTTACCAGCTGGTAAGCGGTCTGGATAGTAGATACAGCACCGATAAAAACAGAAATGATCGCTACGATGCCTAACGAACCAATACCGATCTCGGAGCATTGGTGCATGAATTCTTTCCAGTACATTTTCCCGTTCTCCGGCTTAGAAAACATGCCTTTGATCATCAAAAGGTACTGGCCTATATTATTGAAAATGGTCAATGAGACAATTTAAAAACTAAAAATACAACGAAAAGTTAGAATGTTTAAAGGTTTAAGACGTTTAAGGGTCTGATGTTGTTCAAATGCGTCACCGTTATTAAAGAAATTTCTTTTGGGATAAAAGAACATTAAACGTACTCATTACATGTCTTTGCTTACTTTTTTAAATCGTTTCCACCAGGGAGACTTGTTGACCATCTCTTCAGTAGACACATTCTTACACTTTATCTGTGCATCCAGTACTGCTATCAGCGCCATATTGAAAATACTGCGGACAGAACTGCCTAATTGCAGCACATGCACTGGTTTTTTCAATCCAAGAAGAATAGGGCCTACCGCATCGGCGCCACCCCAGCTCTTTTAATATATTATACGCAATATTCCCTGAAGCCAGGTTCGGAAAAATAAGCGTGTTCACATCTTTATCTATCAGTTCTGAGAACGGGTAGTTCTCTTTCAGGAGTTCTTTGTTAAAAGCGACATTCGCCTGCATTTCACCATCCACTATCAGCGAAGGCATTTTTTCTTTCACGATCTTTCTCGCCTCGGCTACCAGTCTTGCTTCCGGCGAATCGCTGCTGCCAAAATTGGAATAACTCAGCATGGCGATACGGGGAACGATATTGAAATGCCTTACTTCTTTCGCCGTCATCAGTGTTATTTCCGCCAGCTCCTGTGCCGTAGGATTAAAATTAACGGTAGTGTCTGCTAGGAATAACGGGCCTTTTTTGGTAATTACCAGGTACATGCCTGCTATCTTCTTTACTCCTTCTTCCATCCCGATGATATGTAAAGCGGGCCGTATCGTATCAGGATAATTTTTTGTCAATCCCGATATCATCGCATCGGCATCACCGCATTCTACCATCATACAGCCAAAGTGATTGCGGTCACGCATGATCTTCCTGGCCTCATACGCATTAAAACCCTTGCGCTGTCTTTTCTTAAAAAATAGTTCCGCGTATTGATTTCTTTTTTCTTCTCTGTTTGTTCGCTGCGCGGGTTGAGAATAGGCAATCCTTCAATATCAATGCCATTCGCCGCTGCTATGGTTTTGATCTTTACTTCATCACCCAGTAAAATGGGATAACCAACACCTTCATCAAAAACGATCTGCGCGGTCTTCAGGATCTTTATATTATCTGCTTCCGCAAAAACAATACGTTTCGGATCACGCCGGGCTTTGTTACCGATCGCCCGCATTACCTGGTTGTCTACGCCGAGACGGCCTTCGAGATTACTGGTATACGCTTCCCAATCAATGATCGGGTGTTGCGCAACGCCACTTTCCATAGCCGCCCTGGCCACCGCAGGCGCTACTGTTGACAATAACCTCGGATCAACCGGTTTTGGAATGATATAATTACTTCCGAATACAATGTTTTTTTCATTATACGCCATGTTCACGATATCAGGTACAGGCGTTTTAGCCATTTCCGCCAAAGCCCTTACTGCAGCCAGTTTCATAGCCTCGTTGATCTGTGTGGCACGAACATCCAGCGCCCCGCGGAATATATACGGGAATCCCAGTACATTATTTACCTGGTTGGGATAATCGCTTCTGCCGGTAGCCATGATGATATCTTTCCGGGCGCTTGTGGCATCATCCCACCCGATTTCAGGATCGGGGTTGGCCATAGCAAATACGATGGGATGCTTCGCCATTGATTTTACCATATCCTGGTTCAGCACATTTCCTTTGCTGAGTCCTATAAAAACATCGGCATCTTTCAATCCCATTTCCAGCGTAATGGCTTTGCTGTTGCTGATGAATTCTTTTTTTATGTCATCAAGATCGGTCCTGTTTGTATGAATAAGCCCCTTGCTGTCATAGACCAGGAAATTTTCTTTTTTCGCTCCCAGCGCTATATATAGTTTCATGCAGGATATGGCTGCAGCACCTGCTCCATTCACCACAAACTTTGCCTTGCCAATATTTTTCTTTTGAATTTCCAGTGCATTCAGCAAAGCAGCGGCGCTGATGATCGCCGTACCATGCTGGTCATCGTGCATCACAGGTATTTTGAGCACTTTTTTTAATTCCTGCTCGATATAAAAACATTCAGGGGGCTTTAATATCTTCTAAATTGATACCGCCAAAAGTCGGTTCAAGCGCCTTTACTATTTGTACGAATTTTTCGGGATCTTTTTCATTGATCTCGATATCGAATACGTCAATGTCGGCGAATATTTTAAACAATACCCCCTTTTCCTTCCATCACCGGTTTACTTGCCTCGGGCCCGATATCGCCAAGGCCTAATACGGCGGTACCATTACTGATCACCGCTACCAGGTTTCCTTTGGCCGTGTATTTATAAACATTTTCAATATTATCCGCTATCTCAAGACATGGGGCGGCTACTCCGGTGAGTAAGCGAGAGAGAGGTCTCTTTGGGTTTTGGCTTCTTTAGTGGGGACTACTTCTATCTTTCCGGGCCTTCCTTTAGCATGATATTCGAGGGCCTGTTGTTTCCGTAACTCATTTTTGTCCATACAGGATTATTGTTTTTGTACCGTTCTTCTTCTTTACACCTGACCGTACCGGGGGTGCAAGGTACAAAAATATAATTGGGGGAGTATTATGGGGTTATAGCGGTTACCGGTGCATACTGGTATTTTTCACTCCATAGCAATCCTTCTGACAAAGACCTTTGGATTAAATAGCATATATCAACCTAGTCTCTGTTCTGCGCGCAAATACAAAGAGGATCACAGAGCAGCAATATTTAAAATACTGAATGATCTCTGTGATCCTCTTTTTCTCCGCGGTTCTCCGTGACACTGTATTTTTTGCTCATGGAGAACCATGGACGTAAAGGTCATGCAACGGGCTAAAATTTCTTTGCAGGAAACCAGTTCAGAGTTTCGTGATTTTTACTTTTGCCTTTACTTCAGCAGACGGGGGAGCAGAACCCGGTGTTTCAGGATAAGGAATAAGATCAAGGAGCTCGATCTTATAGCCTGATATAGTAGTGTCTTTCCTGAAAGCAGGCCCCGATGTAATAGTAGCCAGCGTAAGCGTATGTGTTTCGGCTAGTTTGGTAAAAGTGAATTTTCCCACTGCTGCTCCCTGCCATATACAAATAACATTTTTGGGACAGCGTGAGTCTGCAACAACTGAATCAAAACAAAGCCGGACGGTTTCGCCTGCAAAAGTGCTGTCAGCACAATCGCTCAATTTAATATATGAGGAGTCATCGTCTTCTGCTCCCGGGGCGATTGATTTTGTGCAGGCACATAGAAAACCGATACATGTAATTAAAGCGATCACCTGGTAAATGTCTCATAATTTCTCGTTTAAACTACCTGACAACAGATGTTGTTCTAACCGTTGCACGTACTTAACTGAAATTAAAGTAGTGTACCCGTTTCAATATTTTTCTCATAAAGACGTAAAGAAATTTTAATTGATTGTAAGTGCTTTGTGATCTTAGTGGCCCTGATAAAGGAAGGAGATTTATTACTTGCATCAAATTGAAACACTACCGAAATTAACAGAACTTCCCAGCCAGGCCATCATTCCCATGCCTGTCTCAATCGCATTTTCATCAATATTAAAAGTAGGAGTGTGTACACCCGAAGTAATACCTTTCTTTTCATTCATTACCCCGAGCCTGAAAAAGCAGCCGGGAATTTCCTGTGAATAATACCCAAAATCTTCAGCGCCCATCCTCGGTTCTGTTTCTTCTACATTTTTTGGCCCTATAAATTCTTCTGCTTTTTTACGGGCAAGGTCATTCAACGACTCGTTATTGTATACAGAAGGATAACCAACGTCTATCAACAGATCAATCTCTCCGCCCATGCTATGTACAAGATCGGTTGCCATTTTGCGGATCAGGCCATGCGCTTTGAAACGCCATTGCTCATCCATCGCCCTGAATGTTCCTTTTAGTTTTATTTCATTGGGGATGACATTGGTCGTAGATCCGCCCTGGAAAGAAGTAATGGAAAGAACAGTCGGGTTATGCGGATTATTATTACGGCTGGCGATCTGCTGCAGGGCTACGATCAGATGGGAGGCAATTAAAATAGGGTCAATGCAGAAATGCGGAGCAGCTGCATGACCGCCTTTCCCTTTAATAGTAATATATAACTCGTCAGCGCTGGCCATTACTTTGCCGGGACGAAAGCTCATTTTGCCAATGCTCAGGCCGGGATGAACATGTAAACCAAAAATCGAAGAAGGTCCGGGGTTTTCCAATACGCCTTCTTTGATCAGCAGGCTGGCACCGCCCGGATTTTTTTCTTCTCCCGGCTGAAAGATCAGTTTCAACCGTTCCTTCCCACTCGTTTTTCAGTTCATTCAGAATCTTTGAAGCGCCGAGCAAGCAGGTAGTATGCACGTCATGGCCGCAGGCATGCATCACTCCTTCATTCTTTGATTTATATACAATATCATTTTCTTCTTTTATCGGCAATGCATCCATATCGGCACGCAGGGCAATGATCCTTTTACCCGGGTTCTTTCCTTCGATCAAACCAATAACGCCCGTAGTTGCTTTTATTTCAAAAGGGATACCGAACTCTTTTAGTTTTCCCTGTACGAATTTTGATGTTTCAAATTCCTGGTAACTCAGTTCGGGATGCGCATGAAGATGGTGACGCACTTCAATGAATTCAGGAGCGTATTGTTTGGCCAGTGATTTTATCTTTTGCAACATGCTGTAAAAATAAACAATAAGATAGTCCGAAAGTCCGGAAGACGGAAAGACCGGAGACGAGTTTGTATGTGTTAATGCCTTTACCGCTTTAGTACAAGGCTTCCGGTCTTTTCTCCGGATGCTCTTTCTGCTTATGAAATAAAGAATAGAGTCCCGGAAGAGGGAAAGCCGGCTGCGTGAATGGTTGAAGTGAACTTTGATAAAGTCCGGAGAAGAGTCTATATAGTTGATAATTGCTTTACTGCTTTAGTACAGGGCTTCCGGTCTTTCCTCCGGATACTCTTTCTGCTTTTTACGCAGCGGACTTGCGGACTTTCCGGCTATACTAAAATGCCTCTTCCCTGTTTTTCTCCGGTTTGAGCTCAACGACATCGTTCATGATAAACACTCCTTTCGGAAAATAAGCCGTGAGCCTTTTTTGATAATCTTCCGCTTCTTTCCGGTCTTTAAAATTTCCCGCCTTTAGTTTGTAGTAAGGCGACTGGTGCCACAGGTACGCTTTTAATTCGGGGAAGTAGGTATATACTTTTGTTTTAGCAGCAATTGCTTCATCGCGGTTGCTCGTGCTGATGATCATCAGGCGAAAACCTTTCCCGGTTTTCCTGGCATCGCGGGATGTCTCTTCATTGATCTGTATCTGTTTTTTTACCAGCAGGTCAAGGCGCGGATCTTTATGAACGGTAACAGAAGAGCTGTCGGCCATTTTTTTACCGGTACTATCGCCCGGGTGAGACTGCCCCCCTGACAAATGAAATGGCAGAAAGAAATAAGGTGACCAGGAATAAGGATGATTTCATGTCGTGTGTGTATTCAAATATCTTACCAAAAAGAGTTGGATGTTCGGGGTTGGCTGTTTGATGTTTGATGTTGGAGGTTGGATGTTGGATGTTCTCAGGATTGAAGAATCCTCAATTATGTCAGAAATATTCTACTATAAAAAACCTCCAACCTCCAACCTCAAACATCGAACCTCTAATAGCTTCCTCCCGCCCCCGCAATATTCTCCACCGGGTGCCAGGTCGTTTTGATCTCCTGCGTATCCATGATAAATAGGGGGATTGCCCTTCTTCACTGTACCAGTTCACTTTATCATAGAAGCTGATACGTTTCAGGTTCAGGGCCGATTTTTCCCGTATCATTTTCTGTACAGTAGAATCTTTTTCGCAATAGATGGTTGCATTTACATCCATATGATCCACGAACCAGGAAGCCAGTTCGCCGGGTTTGCCTGTTAAAATATTAACAACGCCTCCCGGCAGGTCAGATGAGTTCAGTACTTCGGCAAATGTAACGGCGCATAAAGGCTTTGTTTCGGATGCCAGTACCACGCAGGTATTGCCACCGGCGATCACCGGGGCGATAACAGATACCAGTCCAAGTAACGAGTCGCCCTGGGGCGCAATGATACTCACTACGCCTGTTGGTTCGGGCACAGAGAAATTAAAATGGGATGTGGCTACGGGATTAACCGCGCTGAACAATTGCTGAAATTTATCACACCAGCCGGCATAATAGATCAGCCGGTCAATAGCCAGGTTCACTTCTTTCTCCGCTTTTGCTTTTGTGGCGTCCTGTTGTACCAGTTCATCCATGAACTGTGCTTTTCTTCCTTCCAGCATTTCTGCCATACGGTATAATATCTGGCTGCGGTTGAAAGCGGCGCGGCTGCTCCAGCCACTCACGGCGCCCCTGGCCGATACGACCGCATCACGAAAATCTTTTCTTGAACTCAGGCAGACATTCGCCAGTTTTTTTCCCGTTGCATTGGTGGGAATATAATAACGGCCCGATTCCGTTCTCGGAAATTGGCCGCCGATATAAATTTTATAGGTCTTCAATACTTCTAACCGTTTAGAAGAAACAGATTTCTCTAAACCATTCTCACTGATCGTGAGTAAAGATTTTTTTAGTAATGTCTTTCCCATTGTATTGTTTTTTCCCACAAAGCCACAAAGAACACAAAGCGTGATAAATTTCTTTGTGAACCTGGTGTCTTTGTGGACTTAATTTACCAGGTTTACATAAGCCGACAATCCGTGCACACCACCTTCTCTTCCAAAACCACTTTCTTTATATCCGCCAAAGGGAGAAGTGGGATCGAACTTATTAAATGTATTTGCCCAGATAACACCGGCCCTCATTCTTCTTGTCATATTGAATATTTTGGAACCTTTATCCGTCCATACACCGGCGCTTAATCCATACGGCGAATTGTTTGCTTTTTCGATCACTTCATCATCCGTTCTGAAAGTCAGTACTGATAATACGGGTCCGAATATTTCTTCCTGTGCTATGCGGTTGCTTTGGGCCACATTGGTAAATAAAGTGGGGCGGCACCAGAAGCCTTTAGCGGCAGCCGGCAACTGCTTTCATACATTTCTGCGCCTTCCTGTTTACCAATCTTTAAATATTTTTGTATCGTTTCTAATTGCGACCTGGAGTTAATTGCGCCGATATCGGTATTCTTATCCAGCGGATCGCCCACGATCAGTGATTCGATCCTGTCTTTTAGTTTCCTGATCACTTCTTTAGCTACCGATTCCTGCACATATAATCTTGAACCCGCGCAGCACACATGTCCCTGGTTGAAATAAATACCATTGATCACGCCTTCCACTGCCTGGTCTATCGGGGCGTCTTCAAAAATGATATTGGCTGCTTTGCCTCCCAGTTCCAGCGTTACTTTCTTATCAGTACCGGCGATAGCCCGTTGAATGATCTTGCCTACATCGGTAGAACCGGTAAAAGCTATTTTATTAATATCGGAATGGTTTACAATAGCAGCGCCTGTTTCACCGGCGCCGGTAATGATATTTACAACACCGGAGGTAAACCTGACTCTTCGATTATTTCAGCCAGTTTCAATGCCGTAAGCGGGGTGGTCTCCGCGGTTTTTAATACCACGGTATTCCCTGTTGCGATAGCAGGAGCTATCTTCCAGGCGGCCATCAATAAAGGAAAGTTCCAGGGGATGATCTGTCCTGCTACACCTAAAGGAACTGCCTTGCGGTTGGGAAAAGCATATGCTAATTTATCGGCCCAGCCGGCATAGTAGAAGAAATGATTGGCTGCGGTCGGTACATCAAAATCGCGGCTCTCGCGGATGGGTTTGCCGCCATCCAGCGATTCGATGATCGCCAGTTCCCTTGCTTTTTCCTGTACCATACGGGCGATACGAAAAATATATTTCGCCCTTTCCCTGGCCGGCATTTTTTTCCAATACTTATCATACGCATTGCGGGCGGCTTTTACTGCTTTGTCCACATCGGCCGTATTCGCCTCCGCTACCTCAGATAATTTTTCTTCCGTAGCGGGGTTGATCGTATCAAAATATTTTTTGCTCAATGGTTTCTGCCATTCGCCATTGATAAAAAGATCGTATTGCGGTTTGATGGTGGCTGCACTTTTACTTTCCGGCGCAGGATCATACGACCAGCTGGTATCAAATTTCAGTTTGATCGTATTGCTTTTCTTAGCTGTTTTTTTCTTTGTTACTGGCATAATATTTTTGTTTCTGCTCCGTGGTTTTAGCGAAAGAGTATATAGCCAGCGACAACAACTCCCGTCATCTTTCGTTGCGTCGCGCTCTTTAATGTTCTTTAATTCTATTCAGCGCTTATTTCACGCAAAGTCGCAGAGTTTTGCAAAGACGCAAAAATGCTGTGCGGTCTTTGCGTTTCTTTTCGACTTTGCGTGAAACCTAATCCACACTAAAATAATTCGCTGACTGGTACACACCTGTTTTATCTTTTACTATCTGCATCAGTACATCATTCGCCAGGCTGCTGGCGCCAAAGCGGAACCATTCATTGTTCAGCCAGTCTTCTCCCAGTGTTTCTTTCACCATCACTAAATAATGTAAAGCCAGTTTTGATTTTGAAATACCACCGGCTGGTTTCATACCGATCATCTTTCCTGTTTTGTAATAAAAATCCCGTATCGCTTCGAGCATCACCAGCGTCACCGGCATAGTAGCTGCAGGCTGTATCTTACCTGTTGATGTTTTGATGAAGTCAGCGCCGGCATGCATAGCGATATCGCTGGCGCGGCGTACTTTATCAAGTGTACCCAGTTCGCCGGTCTCTAAGATCACTTTTAATCTTGCTTCACCACAGGCTTCTTTAATAGCGGCTATTTCATCAAAACAAAATTGTATTCACCTTCATGGAATTTTCCCCGCTGATCACCATATCTACTTCATCGGCTCCCTCCCGCACGGCATATTTTGTATCCCTGATCTTTACATCTTTAGGCGCCTGCCCGCTGGGAAAAGCGGTGGCGACGGAAGCGACTTTTATGCCCGAATCGCCCAATG
This sequence comes from Bacteroidota bacterium, assembly GCA_037200265.1. Taxonomy (GTDB): domain Bacteria; phylum Bacteroidota; class Bacteroidia; order Chitinophagales; family Chitinophagaceae; genus VBAT01. Next base: position 45,016 of record JBBCIL010000007.1, on the reverse strand, counting down.
CTTTTTTAGCTACTTTAACCATCGAGGGGTAAACGCAGATAGCAGCCACCGTGGGTAGACCGGGATATGCATCATGGGGGTGCATAGCTTTATAGCAAAGCTGTTTTACTTTTCCATCGGTATCTTTTCCTTCCAGGGTGGTCAGGTCAATCATGTTGAGCACCAGCTTCAGCCCGTTCAGTTTAGATTCTTTTTTAATACTACGCTTGGTAAAACGGGAGGCCCTTTCTTCAACGCCTACCTGGTCTATGCGGGGAGATAAAGAGAAGTCTGGAAGCATCGTCAGTGAACCGGCAGCCATAGATATTTTTTTTGTACGATCAAAGGTAATGAAGAATCGGGTGTCTGCTGTCAGGTGTCAGGTGTCGGGTTGTTGGTGGCCGTTGTTCGTTGTTCGTTACCCAGTCTGTAAAGATGCTACCACCCCTGGCCAACAACGAACAACGGCCAACTTCTCACAGACACCTCACACCCGGCACCCGGCACCTGATGAACGGCATCTGATTTCCGGACTTTTACCCTAAATTCGGCATTCCTTATCTGAACGGTTTCTTTCCGGTTATTCTAATTTTTTAAAAAACATACCTGCAATGAGAAGAAGATCCTGTTTACAAAAACTCGGGTGGATGGGCACGCTGTTGTTGATAGCAACTGCTGCTTTATCACAACCTACTTTCCCCGAAAACGGTGTAGCCGACAACAGGGAAGGGCTGCTATGCTTTCACCAACGCTACTATCGTAAAAGACGGGCAAACTACCCTGAACAATGCCACATTAATTATCCGCAAAGGAAAGATCACAGCGGTAGGCGCCGGTATTACGATACCTAAAGATGCAGTGACGATTGACTGCAGCGGTAAATTCATTTATCCATCATTTATTGATATCTATGCCGACTATGGCATAGCTACCACACAAACTACCGGTCCCGGTGGCTTTGGCGGCGGAGGTGGATTTAATTTTGCGCAACAACCGCAACTGGCTTCCGGTACCAAAGGCGCTTATGGATGGAATGAAGCGATAAGAACCACGGCCGATGCTTACCGGGTATTCGCAGCAGATGATGCAAAAGCAAAGCCATTGCGTGAAGCAGGCTTCGGTACTGTATTATCACATATAAGAGATGGGATCGCAAGAGGTACAGGCGCCGTGGTAACATTAGCCGGGGAAAAGGAGAACCTGATCATTCTAAAAGAAAAAGCTTCTGCGCATTATTCATTCAGTAAAGGCACATCCAGGCAAAGCTATCCCAGTTCTATCATGGGCATGATCGCTTTGCTGAGACAATCATATTTGGATGCACAATGGTATAAGACCAAACCTGCCAGTGAAGGATTGAACCTGACATTACAATCATGGAATGAGACACAGGGCCTGCCACAGATATTTGAAGCAAACAGCAAGTGGAACGACCTGCGTGCCGACAGGATAGGAGATGAGTTCGGCGTTCAGTATATCATTAAAGCCGGGCAGGATGAATACCAGCGCATCAAAGAAATGAAAGCGACGAATGCCACTTTTATTTTACCGCTCAACTATCCGCAGGCGCAGGATGTGGAAGATCCCAATGAAGCAAGATTTGTTTCGCTTACCGATATGAAGCAATGGGAACTGGCCCCAACCAATGTCGGCGCTTTTGAAAAGGCCGGCATCCCTTTTTGTTTGACTACCGCCGATCTGCGTAATGTGAATCTGTTCTGGACTAACCTGCGCAAAGCGATGGATTACGGCCTGAGCGAAGCGAAAGCGATGGAGGCGTTGACAAAAACGCCGGCAACCATTTTAGGGATATATAACCAGGTTGGAAGTATTGATGCAGGCAAATGGCCAACTTCTTAATTACATCCGGTTCTCCTTTCAATGAAAAGACAAGCATCTACCAAAACTGGGTGCAGGGAATGAAATATGTTATTAAAGATGAATCGGCCACTAATGTCGCCGGTACTTATACGTTGAAAGTAAATACGCCCGGAGGCGCTGAAAATTATACACTGGATGTAAAAAGCAACAGTTCACTTTCCATGTTTGGAAAAGATACGATGAGCACCAAATTCACTTTTGATGGAAAGATGGTGAAACTGAGCTATGCGCCGATGGTACGCAGGCAGCGGCCCCCGATTACTGGTCAGCCAGAAGGCGGTCCGAGACCCGGAGGATTTGGAAGAGGCGCTGGTGGAGAGGCGGCATTACCTGCAAGCGCGGTAAGACTGAGTGGTGTAAGCAATGGAACTGAATGGAACGGAACAGGTGTTGATTCAACAGGCAGTTCTTTTACCTGGACAGCCAAATTTGTAAAAGCGGCTGACACAAAAGCTGATAGTACTAAGAAGAAAGAAATACCTGTACTCGGTAAAGTTATTTATCCTTTCGAGCCATTTGGCTGGGAAGAAGGTCAGCAGCCGAAACAGGAAACCATACTTATCAAGAACGCTACAGTCTGGACCAATGAAGCAGAAGGCGTTTTGGAGAATGCAGATGTATTGATTAAAAATGGTAAGATAGCAGGCGTTGGCAAGAATTTATCTGATGCTTCTGCCAGGGTGATTGATGGTACAGGCAAGCATGTTACTCCCGGCGTAATTGATGAGCACTCACATATTGCCGCTGCTTCTATCAATGAAGGCGGGCAAAGTGTAACTTCTGAAGTTCGTATCGCTGATAACATTAACCCTGATGATATTAATATCTACCGCCAGTTGAGCGGTGGTGTTACTACTTCGCATATACTTCACGGCTCCTCTGCTAATGTGATTGGCGGGCAAACCCAACTGATCAAGCTGCGCTGGGGTGCTGATGATGAAGAGCTGAAATTTAAAGGATCGGATGGTTTTATCAAGTTCGCATTGGGTGAAAATGTAAAAACGCTCGACTTCTGCCATAAGCAATAGTTCTAATAATAACCGCTACCCCCCCCGATACAAGAATGGGAGTGGAACAGGTATTGGTAGATGCATTTACAAGAGCAAAGGATTATGAAAAAGCATGGAAGGAATATGATGCAAACAAGAACAAAAAAGGCAGCACCGCTGTAGCTCGCGCCGCGATCTTGAATTAGATGCACTGGTGGAAATCCTAAACAAGAAACGTTTCATCACCTGCCATTCCTATATCCAAAGCGAGATCAACAGCGCAATGGCCGTAGCTGACAGGATGGGATATAAGGTCAATACATTTACCCATATCCTTGAAGGATATAAAGTGGCGGATAAAATGAAAGAGCATGGCGCCCAATGCTTCTACTTTCTCCGACTGGTGGGCGTATAAGATGGAAGTACAGGATGCCATTCCTTACAATGCCGCTATTATGAAAAAAGTAGGGCTGAATGTAGCGATCAATTCGGATGATGCGGAAATGGCACGCCGCCTGAACCAGGAAGCGGCAAAAGTGTAAAGTATGGTGGTCTTAAAGAAGAAGAATGCCTGAAGATGGTAACGCTTAATCCTGCGAAGATGCTGCATGTGGATGATAAAGTAGGAAGCCTGAAAGTAGGAAAAGACGGAGATGTTGTTTTATGGAGCGATAACCCGTTAAGCATTTATGCAAAGGCGATGTATACTATCGTGGACGGTATCATTTATTTTTGACAGGGTAAAAGATGCGGAATTGCAAAAACTGGTAGATACAGAAAGAAATCGTCTCATCAAAAAAATGAACGGAGAAAAGAGAAGCGGTACGCCGGTTATTCCTGCACAGCCTACTTACCAGGTCATGCAAACCTGCAGCGAACATTATCACAGTCACGGTTTACTCACCATTGATGCGGATGATATTTCTAATGATTAAAACAAATCAGCAATGAAAAAAATATTTATAGGCCTTGTATCAATCGGTTTCCTGTTAAGCGTAAAAGCGCAGGAGACTGTTTACCCCGGCTCCCAAACAAACAGTTACGACTGTCATCATCAAACGCAACCGTTCATAAAGGCAATGGCGAGGTAATTGAAAATGCCTCGATCGTCATTACTGATGGTAAAATAGCCGCGGTAGGAAAGAATATTCCCTTGCCTGCCGGTGCTACTACGGTAGATGCAAAGGAAAACAGGTGTACCCCCGGTTTGATCCTCCCGGTAAGTAATCTTGGCCTGGTAGAAATGTCGAGCGTGCGGGCTACCTCCGATGTGCAGGAGATCGGGGATCTGAATCCGAATGTACGTTCTATTGTCGCTTACAATACTGATTCGAAGATCATCACACACACTCCGCTCCAATGGAATCTTACTGGCGGGTATTACGCCACAGGGCGGTTTGATCAGTGGTTCTTCTTCAGTAGTGCAGCTCGATGCATGGAACTGGGAAGATGCTGCTTATAAAACAGATGAAGGTATTCATTTTAATATGCCGTCATTATTGCCCCGTCCGCGTTTTGGTGGATTTGGCGGCGGTGGTGGAAGACAACAGCAGGGCGCAGCAGAGACTGATCCTGTAAAAGAAGGACTGGGAAAAGTAGAGGGATAAAAAGTTTTTTCAGGGAAGCAAAAGCATATGCCGCAGTGCCCGCGCATGAAGAAACAAACCTGAAACTCGAATCTGTACGTGGATTGTTTGATAAGAAGCAAAAAACTGTATGTGCATGCCAATACCGTTAAGCAAATGCTGGTGGCGCTTGACTTCATAAAAGAATTTGGTTTTGATATGGTCATCGTTGGAGGAAGTGATAGCTGGCAGATCGCCGATCTTTTAAAAGAGAATAATGTATCGGTAATATTAGGTCAGCCCGCATAGCCTGCCGACTGCAGAAGATGATGATGTGGACCAGCCGTATAAAACAGCGGCCATGCTGCAAAAAAGCCGGCGTATTATTTTCTATCAACTGATGATGACGGGCAGAACCCGTGGCCGCAACCTCGCCTTCAATGCAGGAACCGCTGCTGCGTATGGATTAAGCAAGGAAGAAGCACTCCAGGCCATTACATTAAATGCCGCGAAGATCCTGGGCGTAAGTGATAAAACAGGAAGTATTGAAGTAGGTAAGGATGCCAATATCATTATCAGCGAAGGCGATATCCTGGATATGAAAAGCAGCGTGATCACCGATGCATTTATCCAGGGAAGAAAGATTGACCTGAATGATAAACATAAACAATTGAACGAAAGGTATAATCAGAAGTATAAATTGAAACCATTTTGATTCGTTTAAAACGATCCTGGAATAAAGACGGTCCCGCACTATGCGGGACCGCTTTTTTTCAACCGTCCAAAATTGAATATTATTGCTTCACGATCTTTTCAGATGCGATCAGGGTATTGTTAGAAGTTAACTGAACTGTATAGATACCTCTTGCAAGAGAAGCCGCTTCGGTAACGGCGATGCTGTTGAAACCTTTGCTTACTGATACACTCTTTGCCGCCTGCAACTGGCCTGTCATACTGTAAACTTTAATGGTAAGTGTTCCTCTTTCTGCAGACTGGTAGTTGATGCTGAACTGCTTGCTAAAAGGGTTTGGTGCTGTCTGGATAGAGATGCCCTGCTTGTTACCGAAACGGATCATTTTTGTTTCCGTGAATTTCTGTGCGCCGCTGAGCTCGATGGGCTTTGATACGGTAATAAACAACGGCAGACTGTGTGTTGACCTGGCGGTCATCCTGCTGGTAAGCTGTTTTAGCTGCCTCAGAAGCTACCACACCGATAGTGGTAAAAGTAGTGCCATCATAGCTGCGCTGAATTTCGAAGATCGTTCCGGCTTCCTGCTCAGCAGACCATGAAAGAACGGGTATGTTATCAGAAAGATTTACGTAGAAGAAGTTCCATTTTACAGGCAATACAACCAGTGCAGACATATATTGCATAGCGCAGGAAGTATAAGCAAAGATGGTATCAGGAGCTGCGAAGGCGCTGTATTTTACATTGGGATAAATAGTTCCGTACTGGTTGTCAACAATGGCGTTATTATTCGCACGGCTCAGATCATTTATTTTGATACTGTCTGTAGTAGTGCCGCTTCTGCCGATCTTACCATTATTATTGTTGGTCGTCGTACGGTAAAGTAGAAATAACCCCTGCCCGAAATAGTGCCGTTATTAGCAAAGTTTACACTTTTTACTTTTTCCGGTTATTGTGCTGACAATAGTACCACCGTTGGTGATCAGTGAATTATTAAGCGCTGAAGAAGCCCACAACAATCCGTTGTTATTAACCGTAGAACTGCTGATCTCAATAGTAGCATCGGCGATCGTTCTGCAATTATTGGTCAGCGTAGCACTGCTGAGGGTCAGTTTCTTTTTTGTGTACATCTTACCGCCGTTCACCCGAAGTGCTGCCGTTGATCTGCAGGTTACCTTCAACCGTCATCATGTTATTATTAGTAAGCACAGATCCGTTTCCCGAGTACCAGTCATTTTTTGCAATGATGGTTCCGTTATTGACCACGTTGCTGTTGTTGCTGTTAACACTGCCGTTAAAAGTAAGTGTTGCGCCGTACGTGTTTTCCAGTGTGGCATCATTACCAAGATAAGTATCGCCGCTTATGGTTAACGTACCATAGTTTTTCAGGTGGTAAGAAGCTGACTGGCCGTTTATCTCAGAAAGGGTCGCGTTACCATATACATACATATCACCCAGGAAATAGCTGAAACTGCTGGGTTTGAAAGTTGCGCCGTTAGCTACGCTGATCTTGGCGCCTTCCTGCCAGTTAAGTATGGTACCGGTATAGGTTCCGCTGGCAATATGCAGACTGTCACCTGCATACAATATGTAAGTAGACGAATTACCGTTATTGACATATACAGTGCTGTTTGCAGAAAAAGTAAAGGGAAAAGAGAATATCAGTGCAAAGAGGATCGAAAGGGTAGAGGTACGTTTCATGTTGTTTTCTGTTAGGATTGTGATCATTTAGTTTTCAGGGATTGAGATTTTCCGGGTTTTGAGCTTCACTTCTTCCGAAGTATTTCTTCTATTCCCGTTCGTAATCTGACGCAAACGTATTGCAGGATTTACTATGATGCAATAGTAAAACTACTCCCGTAAGTGTCAAAAATACATTTTAATATTTTAGTGCCTGAAGAACAGGTGTATACAAAAAAGTCCCTCTTGTACAAGAGCGGCTTTTTTGACTATTCTCAATCCGTCATTATACCCGGGAGAGGAGTTTTATCGGGTTAATACCTGTATTTTTTACCAGGAACCGGTGAAGACTTACGATGTACCGGTATCGCCGGACGGGTGGATAAAGCGGGGTTCATTTATCGAAAAGGGGCGTATTTAGGCCGCAGGTACTACTCATCCAGGTCTATCCGGTATCGTCTTTATACCGGGTGGTTACAGCCGTTAAGCGCCAGCAAGGTATCGCCGGCTGATATATTACCGGTGTGAAGAAGAGTTTGCATTTTGGATATCAGCTTGTTAGGATGCTGCAAGTCGCCAGGTATATTACTACCGCCAGAACCGGTACGGAAACGATATGCCTATTCTCACGTCGCTACAGGCGGCAGGAAATTCGGGATGATCCCGGATGGATAGCGGGATAATGAGGTAATTAGGTGATGCGATGGTAACCGATGATCATTTCTTAAACCCTATTCTTTCCCTGTCTTCCCATTTACGTTGTGCTGCTTTTTCATCTAAAAGATTCTCCCATGGCATCATAGATCTGGTTTAGTTGTACATCATGCCCGGTAAGCTGGTTCCTGTATTTGTTTGAGCTGCTGTCTCAAACCGGTATGCCTGAGTAGCGCTTTTCTTACTTCGACGAAAGCCCTCATAATAGCGATATTCATATTGATGGCTTTATCTGAGTTAAGGATGCCGTAAGGCAGAAAAGCTCCGTATTCATGCGCAGGCTGCCCCGGGAAATCAAAAACAGAATGATTATAAAAGCGGTATCCGCAGGCGGTAAGAAATTTTACTACCTGGCTGTTCCTTATCATCTGGTAACTATATCCCACATTCAGGTGTTTTTTAACACCCATTTCCGGCGACAGGTATTCCATATTTAGAGCAGAGGCCATGGAAAATGGGGTCAGGTTATAATTGCTGCTGCTGTTGTTTGCAATATGAAATCCGCGTCGGTTTAATTCATTTTCAAAGCGGGTATTATCAAAATTGAACACTTCTTTCAGCGCTGTATGACCGGCATACTGATCCAGCAGAATAAAATATATATCAGGTTTGCTGCAGGTATCGCAGCCGGTGAAATTTTTTATGGCCAGCTCAAGCGGCGTATCTTTTTTTGGCCGGGCCATTTTGGCCACCAGCCTTCCGGCGTCAAACACTATAAAGATCAGCAGTAATATATTCAGATAATAAGTAAGAGTCAGCAATGGCTTTTTTCTTTTTTTCAACCAGGTGAGTATTGCCAGGAAAATGAAAAAGCTAACCGGTAATATGAACCGGTACTGGGAAATGAATGCCTGTGAGAAAAGGCTCTTTAATGTATCCTGGATGCTGCCAAAAAAGAAATGATAAGCCAGCAGGAAAAAAGCGGCCAGGCATGCTTTTATAAGGTGACGGTAAAAAAGCCAGCCGAAGCCTGCGATAAGTAACCCGCTTCCGATATATAAAAACACGAGCAGAACAGCATCGGTTGCAGGTACAGAACTATAGTTGCCGGTAAATTCATGCAGTACAAAAAAGACAGGCAGGAGAAAAAGAAATAAGGGAGTAGTAGTTGCAAAATGACTCACCGGGCCTTTTTTCAGCATAAAAATAATTTTGCTTTGTTAGCGAGCAGCCATTTGTAAAATGGCATAACGTAATCTTTTTGCCCGTGGTTGCCTGCGCTTTTTTAATTTGTTGTTTGGTATTATTATATGAAAACAGGCTTATTTTAGATGTGTGCTGAACGGCGATCACAGTAATTTATTGATTAAAAAATAAGCGTGGAGCGAATACATATAAGTGTTGTTATCCCCACCTGCGACCGCAGCGCAAGGTTGCTTTCGCTGCTTCATGACCTCGATCGCTCTTCTTATCCTGTTGATGAAGTTATCATAGTTGATGCAGGCGATGATAGACTTTTACCTGAGCAATATACTGTTTTCAGAAATCTCAATATCCGATATATAAGTGCTGAAAAATCGGTCTGTATCCAGCGTAATACCGGTATCAAAATAGCCCGGTCACCCTGGGTATTTCTTTGTGATGATGATATTGAAGTGCCTGTCGATTATTTGCAGGTGCTGGTCAGTCATATTCACATGCACCCGGAAGCGGGCGCCATTTCAGGACATTGGCTGCAAAAAGAAGGAGAAGATTGGAAAGCAACATATCCTGTTCATTCTTCCCGTACACTTTTATGGAAATTTATTTTTCAACTGGGAATATGGGGAGAGATCAATTGCAGCAGTCATGATATTTTCACAAGAAAGGTCAAAGAATACTATCAACGAAAAGGAAATCATATTTCAAAAGCAGGCTGGCCGGTCAACACTGATTTTACCGGAGATTATTCAATATGTCCTGTATATAGCCTGGGCGCATCCCTGGTAAAAAAAGAATGGCTGGTACATTCGCCCTATGATGAAGTGCTTGACAGGCATGGTATCGGAGATAACTATGGCGTGGCTGTTGATCTTCCTGTTCCCGGTATTCATATCTTCCACCGCGCTTTTGTGTACCATCATCTTGAACCGGCAAATCGTTTGAAAAGATCGCTGCAGTATTACAGGAGAACATTAGCCCTTGCTTATTTTGTTAAAACAAAACCCGGATTGAAACACATAAAAAAGTATCGTATCATCTGGTCGCTGGCGGGTAACTTACTGGGTTTTCTTTATGCCCGGGACGGTATGATGATCAGGGCTGCATTGAAATCAATGGCAAAGATCGCTTTTAATAAAAACCCGTATGTGATAGCTGGTAAGACAAATAAGAAAGTAACAGAGCCATCGTTGTGATAAATAATGTATGCCCGGTGTGCTGACAGGCATTAATATAAACATATAATAAAACTGTTGAGATTGCTGGCCGCAGACCATACACGGAATTTTACCATCAATACTTGGGTGAAGAACTTTGCCGGGACAAAGCAGTCATTGACAAATCCGCTGCTTTGGGCTGTATTCATCTTATACGTTGTACTGGCCGGCTATACGATCGCACACCACGAAATGTGGGGCGATGAGATACATAGCTGGAATATTGCCAAAGGAAGCGCCGGGTTTTCTGATCTCATCAGTAACAGCCGGTATGAAGGGCATCCGCCTGTCTGGTATATTATCCTTTGGTCTGTTTCAAAATTTACACATAACCTTGAATATGTGCAGGCTGTTCATTTGATAATAGCCAGCCTGGCTGTTTTTCTTATCTTATTTTTTTCATCCTTTCCGCTTACTACCCGCATACTGATGCCTTTTGGCTATTTCTTTTTGTTTGAGTATGCCGTTATCAGCCGGAATTATGCGCCGGCAGTATTACTGGTTATTTGCATTTGCCTGGTTATGCGAAAGCATTTCCGGTATAAACTGCTGTTGTATTATTTCCTGCTTTTTCTCCTGTCAAATACACATGTACAGGCTATCTTACTGGCAGCAAGCCTGCATCTTTATTTCCTGCTTTTTACCTATGAAGAAAACAAAAGTAAAAGCAACACCACCCTTCATATACTGCTGGGGATACTGATCGCATTACCCGCGGTATATTTTATTTTTCCCCCGGCCGACAGCCAGCTGAATACGCAATTCTGGATGGACAGGTGGAGTATTCACCGGGTGACAGCCTTTAGCCAGGGACCACTGAGGGCCTTTCTGCCTGTTCCTGCCTGGTGGAATTATCATTTCTGGAATACACAATTTTTAATAGAAGCAAAAAATGACCATAGCCTATTCCGGTTCATCAATCTTTTCACCGCTATCACGCTCACCCTGCTGGCAATTTTTATTTTAAAGAAAAACGGAAAAGCACGGTACTGTTTACAGCAAACCTGGTATTAAGTTTTATCATAGCGATCACTGTTATTACCCTCACCGCCAACCGGCATGCGGGATTTATTTATATCACTTTTATAGCATCGTATTGGTTGTACTGTTATGAAACGCCTGTCACGCCTAAAATCAAATGGCTGGTCAATGCTGTGCTGATCATTCAGCTGGTGGCAGGCATTTTTTCTGTAGTAAAAGATAACCGGTATGTTTTCTCCAACTCATATAAGGTGAATGAACTATTGGCAGAAGTACCTGCCGGTGAAAAGACCGTGACAGACTATTGGGCATTAAATGCTATTGCCGCCTTTGCAGATAAGCCTTTTTATTGTATTGATATAGAAAAAGAGATTCCTTTTGTTTTGTGGAACAGGGAACTGGGAGAGGCGCTCAGAAAGAAGTCGCGGTATCTTACAGGCATAACCAATTATTTTGAAAAGGAAAAGATCAGTAAAGTATATATGCTGTCAATCGGCTCTCCTGCGATCATCTCGCGGGTAGACCCTCAATTAGCAACTTCTTATCATGTAGTACTGGTTGACAAAAGAGAGGGTGCGATAGAAAAAGCGGGTAACCTGTATTTATACGAGATAAGCCGCTACCAGCAGTGATAGCATGCCTATTGATAGATGTTCCCTTTGATCAGGCCCCATTTATGTAAGCGGTATACAAGTGAAACCCTCAATACGCCCAGTCCATATAGTACACTACGGCTGAAATTGATACTGGATGTTTCTCTGGAGTATACCGTAGGGCAGGTTATCTCTGCTATTTCATATCCTTTCATAAATATCTGCGACAGCATTTCATTATCAAAAATAAAATCGTCACTATCCGCCACGAAATTAATGTCTTGTAACACCTTCGCAGAGAAAGCCCGGTAGCCTGTATGGTATTCGCTCAGTTTTTGGGCGATCAGTATGTTTTGTATAAATGTAAGGGCACGGTTAGCTATATATTTATAAAGCGGCATTCCTCCTTTCAAAGCGCCTTTGCCCAGGATGCGTGATCCTAATACTACCGGGTACACATCGTAAGCGATAATACTGCTCATGGCATTTATCAGCTTTGGGGTATATTGATAATCCGGGTGCAGCATGATTATAATATCCGCCCCGGTTTCCAATGCCCTGGTGTAGCAGGATTTTTGGTTGGCGCCGTACCCTTTATTTTTATCATGCCTGATAATATGTTGTATGCCAGTTTCTCTCCCAGTTCAACCGTATTGTCTTTACTGGCATCATCCACCAGTATCACACTGTCTACAATATCAAAAGGCAGCTCATTGTACGTTTTTTCCAATGTTAATGCCGCATTGTAAGCAGGTAAAACAACTGTTATTTTTTTGTTATTCAGCATCGCATCAGCAATAAATTTGATTCAGATAAAATGAATTACTTTTTTGATCGTGCTTTCATCACTTCCCCGTAATGATGCATGGCTACTCCTGCAATAGCATCAAACGAAAGGGCTTTCCTGAAGAAAACGATACAGGCATTTGCTTCGGTTGCCAGTGGTTTGCTTAGAACCATAGTGACCGCTTCAATAAATGAATTTTTATTTCCTGTTTCCCACAATGCCCCCAGTTGACCGTCATTTGTCATCATCCTGAAACTCGGGATATTGGTAATAACAGGTATACAGCCACAACGCAGGGCTTCACTTAACGCATAGCCGCTTCCCTCGTAATGACTGCCAAGCACAAAATAATCGGCGCTGCTATAATACGTTTCCATTTGCGGGTGCTCAATTTTCCCCAGTAAATGAACCCTGGGGTTTAATATCGCGGAGCCAGAAATTTTTTTCTTTACCTCGCCTGATAGCTTATCATCACTGTATATCATGTATAAACCCGCCCCGGGATATTTCTCAGATAAAGTAGCAAACCCTTCAAGGACTGTTAAAGGATCTTTATTATCGTCCAGCCTGCCAACCCATAGAAAGACAGGAGTTCCGCTCATACCTGTCTTTTTTCTGGCTATGCTTCTGTCCTGGTAAGAAAAGGTGCTGGCAGCATCCCTGTCCGCGTAATTAAAAAAAGTGGATCCTTCCATCACAGGCATGATCTTGTCAGATTGCTTTTTCTTTATAAACCATTCCTTTCCCTGCTCAATGGTCGTGAAGAAAAAACCATCAGCAACATTGTTCAGCAAATTGTGAACGCTTCTTTTTTTTATTCCCGGAAGGGGCCCGCCGTGATGTTGAATAATGACAGCCGTTTTTCCGGCAAGCAGCAGCCGTAGTAAAAAATTTTGCAGGGAGAGCGTGAAATTGTGCAGGTGAATTACATCAGCATCCAGTTTGCTTATTTGTCTCAAAAATGTAAAGGGCAGGCGCCATGATCTGAATACTCCCCCAAGATTATCTTTACGGAAATAGTACTGTACATTATTTTTTTGTAAGGAGCTGTCTTTGATAAACCTGCTCATGACGATCACCTCCGCACCACGCCGCTGTAATGCTTCCGCCCACCCGGTGATCGTATAATGCTGCTCCAGGAGTTCCTCTTCTGTTGTAAGTCTTTCATCATAAAAAAAAGAAACATGCACTATTCTCATGGCGCTTGATTTATTCCCGGCCAGCCGGTAATATGACCTTACTGTCTTGATTTATTTTCCCGGTAAGGACTATTTTATCTTCAAATAATTTCATCACTGCTTTGGCGCTGTCATCCATCGGGTACAGCAGTACAGGGGTGTGTTCTGTATGCGGATGCTGCAATAATTCAATAGCCTTAGCTGTCATTTCTTCTTTAGTGTGTACGACATGCCAATGCGGAACAGGATGATCCAGCGGGTAACAAAAACTGATCACATGAGCGCCGGCATACAGCGCTTCGAGGCAAACAGTACTTAGTCCTTCATAGTTCGATGTATGAAGAAATACTTTCGTGCGCTGCATGAGTTGTAAAACCTCTTCATGTGTTTTACCACCGAGTAGCCGGAGATTGTTTTCAAGCCGGAGCGTTTTTCTCAATGTCTCCACTTTTTCTTTTTCACGGCCTATTCCGCAATGAAAAGCACGTATGCCGGGAAGTAATTGTCGCAGAGATCCTATAATCTCAGCAAAGAGATCGTACCGCTTTAATGGTTCAAACGAGCCTGCTCCCAGGATATCAATATCTCTTTCTGTTGATAATGCAGCAGGAAATGACAACGGATCAATGGCATTGGGAATAATATGCGCAGGTTTTATCCCATGATTTTTATAAAATTCATTGGCAAGAAAAAAGGACATGGCTGCCAGCTCCTGTGCACGCGGGCGAATGAAGCGTACCCATTTATTTGTTTTGCGGGCATCCTGTCCGCATATCCAGCTATAATGTTTGATGGAATATTTCCTGCCAAAATATTTGCCTATACATGCACATTCACCACACCAGAAACTGAACAGGCCGATCACGGTATGATGACGATGAATATCTTTTAATGTTTGCCAGGCATTCCGCCATAGAAGGATGCGCCGCAGTTTACGTTTATGTGTGCCATCAAAACTGATCACCTGTACCCCGTGCCAGTTATAGGTTGATGCGTGATAAGGGTATAAAAGAGAAAGTACAATAATATGCAGATCAGGAAAATTGTTTTTTAATGCTTTTACCATCAGTTGCTGGGAGGGTACCCAGTAATCGGCCGACTCATCTTCCGGAAAAGCAGGCGTGAGGATGACCAGTGTTTTATCATCATTTTTCATCTAATGATATCGTTTTATTGCAAAAAAATAAACTCTTCTTATTATGGGTTATCAGTATGATCATTTTTCCTGTCTCCGCTAATTGTTTGAAACATTGCAGTAAAGCGGACTCCGATTCATCGTCCAGTTCGCTGAATGGCTCATCGAGAATGATGAGATCCGCATCCTTATAAAGCGCCCTGGCTATGGCTATCCGCTGGCGCTGGCCGCCACTGATATTTTTCCCGTTTTCCGTGACCATTTTGTTCAATCCTTCTTCTGAGGCGTCAATGATCCTGCTTATTCCGGAAGCATTCAATGCAAACTGCAGATGTTGCTGGTGGTAATTATCTTCCTCCATCGTGATATTGCGGAGAATAGTATCATGAATAAAGAATGACTGCTGCTTCACATAAGCAATAAACGGCCAGTAACCCTGAATGTCTTCTTTTCCCGCAGGTATATCATTGATAAGAATATTGCCGCCTGACGGCGTTAAAAAACCAAGCACCAGGTTAAGGATAGTCGTTTTTCCCCTGCCAGATTCGCCGGTGATACCGATAAAATCACCCTTTCCTATTGATAGCGAGAAATCTTTTACTACCCGCTGCTGGCCATACTGAAAGGATATATCTTTTAATTGTACTGAATGGAGTTGAGTAATAGCCGGCGTTTCTTTTTTCTTTTTTTCTTTTTGTTCGTTTTGTACGAGGTCAGCGATCGAAAATTCATAGGCGCTTATCTGTCCGCTTATATTAATGATCTTAACGATACCGGGAATGATCTTATAAGCCGCGCCGACAAACGCACCAATGGTTACCAGGTAATCGGTATTATTGTTTCCCGACCATTTGGCAATAGCGATAAGAATGAACAATCCCAGCACAGCGAATATTTCAATGACACGCGGCGGCATGCTCTGGATACTGATAGATTCAAAAAGCGAGGCGCTGAATTTTTTTCTTGACTGTACAAACCGCTGAAGAAAGAAATCATTACGTCCATACACGTTGCCTTCCACATACCCGTTCAGGGCATCCAGCAGGTGCTGTATTGATTTTTCATTACCCGTCTTGATCTCTTTTCTTATTTTGGCGAGACCGCTCCTGATAAAATAAAATATACCGATCACCGGTGGTAAGAGAATGATCAGTAATAACAGGAAGAGTTTTGCATTAAATAGAATGATAGCAGTGATCGTCAGTAGTATGAGCACGGACTGGTTGATGATCTGCGGAATACCGGACAGAATATACTGGCAGAAATCAAAAGGCTGGAACCCGATCCGGCGGATATGAACGGAGGAATCCGTACTGACAAACTCATCAAACCCGATTGCTGGTACCTGGATAAACTGATACGGGATATCCTTACCGCCACACGACCGGTAAATGTATACCAGGCTTTAGAGATGAACCAGGCAGTTATGTTTTTCATTCCAAACAACAGGAAGAACAGGGCAATGAACCATACAGAGTTTCGGTCTGCCAGCCAGCCCGTAAAAAAGACAGATCGCGGTTGCCGTCCGGCTGAATATAAAATTGTATGATCCATAGCAACAGGGCCAGCGATAGAATGTCTGCGATACTGATGATTATATCAGGTATGACCAGGCTGACAAATTGTTTTTTTTCTTTCTTGTCAAGTACTGCCCAGGTATGTTTCAGAATATTCTTCACCAGGTATGCGCTGCGCTGAATTTAGAGTGAATGGCAATAGGTCCGGTGGGGAACTTGCGGGTTCTGTCCCCGCGCCGGAAGACCGGTAACAATAAGATACTCTTTATTGATAAGAGGAATGCAGGTTTAACCATCACCAACAGCGGATTTTTTTTCAGGCAGCAGCGGTTTTTTTAATGATGAGGCAGCTTTTTTGTAGGCAGAGCGCTGCAGTTTGTACAACTTACTGTACTTCAGAAAGACCTGGTGAGAGGTATTGACGGCAATGCTAAAACCACTGGCACCATCCAGGAATCCCATCCGGAAAAAATAGCCATTGATAAATGCCCAGGCGGGATGAACAAGCATTCTGTACCAGGAACTGCGTTTGCCGATATTATACAAAGACGTAGCGGCAATAGAGCTTAACCGGTTGTTTTGCCAGATATGGTCGTCAATGGTATTAAAAGAATAATGAAGGATGTCTCCTTGTAGATGATGAGCCGGAAAACCTTCCTGCAATATTATTTTATCATGGGGGTTCAGCCCTCCCCATTTGGCGATCCTCCTGTCGAACAGCCTGATCTTTTTATCAGGATACCACAAACCATGGCGTATAAAGCGGCCACAGTAATTGGTACAGCGGTTCATGCTATATGCACGGCGGAGCAGGCTTTTCTTTTCTTCGAGGATGGCGGCGGCCAACTGGTCATCCAGCGCCTCATCGGCATCGAGGCTAAGGATATAGTTATTCGTGGCATATTGCATGGCGCAGCAGGTTCTTCTGACCGATATAACCCCTGAATTTTTCAAAGTAAATAGTAGCGCCGAGAGAGCGGGCGATCTCAACAGTATTGTCGGTAGAATAAGAGTCGAGCACGATGATCTCATCAGCCAGCGACCGTACCGAGTTAAGGCACCGGGCGATATTGTGCTCTTCATTATACGTAATTATCACTACGGACAGCGGCTGCATTTTCTTGTTTATTTACAGAGCGGGGATAAGCATGGCTCTCCCGCCTGCCGTTAGATCGTGATAATCGCCCAAAAGGTTTGCCGGATTGTATGAAAAGGGAGAAGAAAAAGGCGTAAAAGAATATCCCCTTGTTTACGTCCAGTACATTTTCTGAAAAAGATACTATGCATACGATGGCCCAGAAGCTGCCGAAAAGAATATCCCGGTTGTAAAAAGCCGCCAGGAACGCGATAAAAAGAGTGAACAAAAAAACAAATAATCCCAGTGACCCGGTCTTTAAAGCAATGCTCAGGTATTGGTTATGTGTATTCAGTTCATGGAGATAAGAGTTATATAGTTTATTATTAAAATAACTATCATTCAGCAGTCTTTTTTCCGATCCGCTTCCATGACCATACAGGGGCGATTGGCTGATCAATTGCAATGCCAGCCGCCAGCGGACGATACGGGGTTCGAGTATTTCATTATTGATGGATGTCTGAACAAGATCATCTTTAAATTGAGTGACATACCGGCTCCTGAAAGAACTGATATTTATTATTATGCAGGTAATGAAAACACCTATGATAGCCATACCGGTAATAAGCGATACCCGTTTTACTCCTTTCAGCATAAAAAAAGGAAAGAATACTGCAATAGCAATGGCGCTGATCAGTACAGATTTGGAAGCCAGCTGTACGAGACCGGCCAGCAGGATAAGAATAGACAGCAGGTAAATAATACGCCATGATCTGCTTCTCTCGTTTAAAAATGAGTAAAGAAAAACAACGCCCGATAACAGGCAATACATACCCAGGTAAGTAGCATGAATGTTGACAGGACTGGAGAAATTATGATTCAGGAAAACCTGTGTGAATAAAACCCGTAAAGGCAGTTTGTTGTAAAGAATGATGCTGATAGCATCAATATACAGGTACAAGATGGTGGCAACACAGGTAAAGGCAAAAATCCGGAGGAAGTTCATCCTGTATTTTTTCCAGTCAAGTCCCGAAACGGAAAACAGAAAAGGAAATAAAATAATAGCTGACTGGCGCTGCAGGTCTTTTATGCCCTGCGCTTTGTCATGCGAATAAAGAATACCTATCGCCGTTACAAAAAAAACCGAACTCACTAACAGGTTTTGGATGGTAAAGGCTGAACGGAATCGTTGCCTGTTACTATGTATCAGTGAATGGAGCAAAAAACTGATAAGAATTAATTCACTGTAAAACCTGTCGAAAGGCAATGCCACCAGGAAAAAAGCTATATGGTAATAACTGATCTTGTTCGCCGGGGTATCTTTTATGATAAATAGCCGTTTCATTTAAGAAGTTTTACCGTGCAGCCAGTTAATAAAGGGTTTGGGAAAATAGCTGAGCATGAATAAGGCGTAATTATCCAGCCGCATGGGATATATGCGGATGGCTTTTGCCAGGTGATTTCTTGCTTTGGAAGGCTGATGATTATTTACAAGGAATTTTTTGCCGCATAAAGCATAATAGGCGCCTTCTTTTACGCGTTTATTATCCTGTTCCCTGATGATAGATAATAATTCCTTTCCTTCCTCCGGCGTTACAAAACCCTGGTGAATGATCTTTTTCTTGAGCTGGCGAAAACGCTGACCCCTCCATTTTTCATCTATGGTAACGGATGCCGAATTGAATCTTACCTTAAGCAACCTTTCAGAAAGATTATGATACTTACCATACTTCGCTAGTTGTACCCACAAAAGATAGTCTTCAAAATTATGGGCGTCGGGAGAATAGCCGCCGGCTTTCAGCACTGCTTCTTTGCGGTACATCACAGAAGAATGAATAAAGGGACAGTATACATACAATTGCTGCCTGATCTCTTCATGTGTATGACCGGTGCAGCGGAAATAAAAGAGATGCTCGCCGCTTTCCGCAATATATTCCGCATCGCTACCGCATAAAACATGATCGGGATTGTTTTGCAGAAAGTTCAGTTGTTCCGCCAGGCGAAAAGGCATGCAGATATCATCGGCGTCAAAACGGGCGATATATTCACCGGTTGCTTCCTGCAGTCCTTTATTAAGTGCGTAGCCGATGCCGGTTTGCGGCTCTTCGGTCAGCCGTATCCGCGGATCATTGAATTGACGTACTACCTGTACAGTATCATCGGTTGAACCATTATTTACGATCAATAATTCAAAATCGGTAAACGTCTGCGTCAATACCGACCGGATAGCTTCGGCAATATAGGCGGAGGCATTGTAAGCAGGCATTAGTATGGTTACTTTTACATTATTCATATTGCCTTTTCTTTTGCTTCTTTTATATCCAGGAGTAACAGGAGTTCGAATACTATTACTATGGATAATTGCTCAAACCAATACCCAATAGCAAATGCGCCTGCCATGAGGAATAGTAATGGCAGGCCATAACTTTTTTTCCTGTAGCGTTTTGTATAATACCCGGCATAAAAGAAAAAGAAAACTACTATCCCTGCCAGGCCATATTCGGAAAGCAGTTGGTCATATACAGAGTCGGGGCTGTTCATCAGCGAATGAAACTGCTGATCTTTGCTGAAATAATCCAGGTAAAGGTTCAAATGGTTATCCCGGAAATCATTATTGACATAAGCAAAACGTACAGGATAACCACCGGCAAATTGCAGGCCTGTTGCGCGGAAAGCAAGTTTAGAGGAAAACCGGCCAATACCTGTGCCTGTTAATATTTTTACCGGGTTAGCCTTTAAAAAGCGTGTTGTTTGTTGCAGGGCGATCAGTTTGCCCGGCAAACTTTTCTTTTGAAGGTTTCCCAGGCTGGTATCGAAGGCAGGAATATTGGTGATGGCGAAATTAATGAGGCTTCTTCTGAATAATGATGTATCTCTTTTAAACTGGTATGGCTCTGTATGAATATTTGGTGCAGGGATAGAGGGTTTGACCTGGAGCACCGTGATCTTACCGGTCAGGTCTTCAGGGGCAGGGTGCTGCAAATGGTTTTTTTCTTCCGGCATGCTGTTTCGAACGCTGTCAAGATAAAGCATTGCCATTTTTCTTTTTTCTCTTCTTTATTAAGTATACTATCAGGCAAACTGCTGAGTGGTAGCGGTGTCACTTCAGGCAGTATGGTATCAATTTTCCTGTCGGTCACTTTTTGCCATACATAATTAAGGTAATGTTTATTCTGCGGGGAGACTTTTGAAAGAAAAACGATAAGCATACAAAAGCAAACTACGATCACGCTTTTTTGATTTCTGTCGCTTTGAAAAATAAACTGGAACAACAGTACCGCCAGCAGCAGCATATTAGTGAAATTGCTTGCTGCCATCAGCATAGCTGACAGCGACAGAAGAAGCCAGAAAAATTTACGGCGATCAAGAAAATACAATACGGCAATGGCATTTAAAATAGCGTTGGTGGTAGAAACATCCAATGTAATGCCTCTTAACAGGTCGCCTGTCCCGATAAAGTATTTCTGGTTCATGCCCTGGTAGGTATAGGGGTTTAGAGAACCTGCATCCCACATGAATGATAATAACTGACCGATCGTAAACAGGGCATTGATAATAAAGAAAAGAGAAATGGTTGTGTGTAGTTTGCCACTATCGGTTTTTTGTATAAAGGTGAAAGAAATGGCTGCAGCAGCAATACAAAGCAGCCAAAAACTGATACCCGTCACTACAGTTATCATATAATTAACGGATAAAGAAGAAATACTGATCAGCAGGTTGAACAGCGCAATAGCTATCATAGCAAAATAGAACCATATAAACCTTTGCTTCAGGAAATTATTTTTCAGGAGATCTTTTCTGTATATGAATAAGAATAAAATAATGGCAGCAACCTTCACTCCCATTTTTACATGGAGAAACAGTACCAGGAAAAGAAATAACCTCCAGTTTATTTTCTTTGCCCGGTCAATAAGTTTTTGATAAAGAGATCTCATATTGCGATGACAGCCCGGTGCCCGGATTAATCTTCAGACCTGTAAACCCTGAGCATATATATCCAATCGGTTTTTCGTAACTGTTTGGTTGCCAGCAGAAGTAAACAAAATAAGGGCAGGGCAATAATAAGACGTATGTACAGGGAACCAGAGATATACATGGCGGAAAGGCCGCTTATAGCAGCTACAGCGATACAAATGACAGGTGAAAGCCAGGATTCTTTAATTTTTGAAAGCGAAGAGGACCGCATATAGTTGAGGTATTCAACAATGGTGGCAAAAAGGTATACACAGGCAGCTCCTTTTGCTCCATACAGGGGAATGAAAAGAAGATCGCCGGCAAGGATAACAAAAAAGGTAATAAAGGTGATACGTAAAATGAGTTTAAGATGATCCTGCGCAAAATGGGCCGACCATAAAATATTATTTATATAAAGAAAAGGAAGGCAGCAGGAGAGAAGAAAGAACGTAGATTCATTGACCGCGCCATATTTATTCCCGGTAATATTATCTATAAGCGGCGACCAGGCCAGGTTAAGCACTAAAGGTATTGAAGTAGCAAGGATCATTTCTGCCCTGATGAGCAGGCTGATCTCCTGTTTTCTTTGCAACAGGTCATTTTCTGTATGAGAACTGAAAAACTTTGACAAACGGGTAAGCAGGACAGGCGCCAGTATCAGCAGGGGAAAAGGAGATAGCTCAAATACTTTATAAGCAAAACTATACTCAGCCGTTTTTTCCGCTGTACTGAAAAGGCCAAGTAATATCCAGTCTATCCTGGCAATGGAAGCATTCAGAATAACAGCGCCGGCCAATGGCAGTGATTCTCTTATTAACAGGAAATAACCAGACAGGTTATGTTTTGTACTGAATGTTGCTTTCAAACGGTATTTTCCAAGGTAAAAACAGGTAACCAGTTCTGCTAATGATGAAATAATATATATGACAAGTATGGTTTTAATAGTCAGCGATGTAAAAAGAACCACGAATAATAACCAGGCCGCCCTGATAAGATTAGAGACAGATGACATGATAGCCAGGAACCTGAAATGTTCTTTTCCATTTGCCAGTTGTTTGAAAGGAGAGGAAAAGAATGAAAGAAGATGGCTGACAGCAAGTATCAGCAGCAGGTCATGCTTTTTGAAAAAAGAAGGGAATGTAAGGCTACTGCCAAGCAGCACAATATAAAAGAGGATACCGGCGAATACAATATGGCCAGTAAAAAAAGTCAGCAGTTTTGATGCGTCCTGGCCAGCCGCTATCCTGCGGACTACAATTTGTTCTAACCGCAGGCTTAATATGGAAGTAACAAAGGTCAGTACAGCCAGCGACCAGTTCATTTCTCCATATACCGATTTATCAAGGTACCGGGAAGTGATAAAAAAAATGACCAATCCCAGGAATTGGTTCAGGATTACCTGTATCGAACTGGCTGATATGTCTTTGAGCAATTTTCGGTTCATGTGAGAGGCTGACCTGTATGGCAGATCAGTAGCTGAATTTTCTTTAACTTTTTACCAGTTTGTATATCGTGGTTTTTATTCTTTTAAATAAACCCGGGTGAACAGGTGCTATAGCGATATCTTTTTTTCCGGATACGGGATGTACCTGGCGAAATATATCAGCGGCTCCTGCCAATGGCTGGTATTTATTAAGCACCAGTTCTCTTGCTTCTTTTACCGCTTCCAGGCGGCTTTGCCCATCATCAGCGAGCACCGATTCAATTTTTTTAATAGCCTCCCCGGTTTTTTCAATATTGATTTGTATAAAAGATTTTTCGGGAAAATACCGGCCGATATTTTTACATCCGTAATAAACAGGTATGGTCCAGGCAAGAAAGCAGTCATTTATTTTTTCTGTAAAATAGTAAGGCTGCGAAGAGTTTTCTATCGCAATGCTATAACGGTACGGGAGAAGGCCATCCATTTTGTCTGGTAAAAAGTGACTGCCTTTGCCAAAGAAATCTATTTGAGGAAGCCGTTGCCGCAACGTTTTTACAAAGACGAGGCGGCGGCGATGCCCTTCCAGTTGGTTCAGATCTGATGCTATACAGGAAACTGACCGTGTCTTTGATGGCATAGCCAGGTTTTTTAGGTAATTATAATCATGTGGAAGATACCATCCCAGGAAGCCATGTGAAAGAACGGTATTGGCCGACCGGCTGAGCGGCGAAAAGACTTTGTGATACTGATCCAGTCTTTTGAACATCCAGGGATGTTTAACCGCATCACCGGGTTCCATCATAAAAGCGATGGTTTTTTCAGGGTAGCAGGAAGTCCGGATACTTTCTCCTGGTGTGTTAAAGACAATCACAGCATCACAGCCGGGTAATGGTTCGGTGGTAAAAGCAAATTCATCCCAATACACAAAACGCTCATCGCTGTATTGCGCATACCTTTTTATTGTTTTCAGCAAGGCCTTCTTTTGTTCAAAAGAAGCGCTGACACAGACTATGATCTTGTCTTTTGTCATTTTAAATGGACAGTGAATGCTTAAAAGTAAATAATAAATGGCGCTACCTTTCGAACAATAACGGGAACTATCATACTGCCGCCGCTGCAGCAGGCTGGATGATCATTTTTTTAATCCCGCAGGCATCCAGCATAAGCTGTTCATAAGCATCAGCGATCTTTTCCTGGTTGTAGATCATCCTGATCCTGTCGAGGTTGGTTTTTTTCCACCTGTCAATCGTAGTGGCTGCCTTGGGTGTATTGATGATCTGTGCAATATCCGCACTGCTGCTGAAATAATCGACTTCGTCCTGCAATACTGCTTTGTTGAACCGGTTATTATGAGAAGCAATACGGCACCCGCAGGCCATAGCTTCCAGCAATGACGGATTGGTGCCGCCTACGGAATGACCATGAAAGTATAAGGAGGAATAGTAACGAAGATTGTCCAGTTCATACTGATCATATATCGCGTCAGAAAATTTTATGGCGGGATGACTGTACTTGCCCGTGATGTACTGTCCGAATGTATTGGTGATGTTGCCGATCACGAAGAGCGGGTATTCCGGTTCAGCAGACAGGTGTCCCCAGATGATCATTTCGATATTATTCTCCGGCTCCATCCTGGCGATCAGTAAAGAATATTGTTCAGGCGCCAGTTTATATTTTTCCAATACCGAAGGATCGGGTTGGGAGAAAGGTTCGGCGCCATAAGGAATATAAACAGGTTTTTTGCCATAGGTTTTAAAAATATGTTCCTGTATGCCCGGTGAATCGGCAATTAATGTATGCGCATTCTTCGCGGCCAGCGATTCGGCCCATTTCAAAAACTTCTGTGTAGGCTTATTGTATTTGCTTCGTTGCCACTCAAGCCCATCCATATTTACCATATTCACCGTTTTTCCGGGCCAGCGCCAATGCCATACAGAGTCGCTGGTGTAGCCGAGGTGAAGCAGTATATCAAAATTTCTTTTGCGGGCATCATTGATGCAGTTCAGGTCATAGAAGAATTGCCCGGCCGTTCCGATCTTATGCTCCCAGTCGCGGCAATGGATGATATGTACGCCATTCCATTCTTTTCTTGTATAAGGATGCAGGCTCGAATTATACACGGATACATCATGGCCTCTTTGAAAAAGGCTGAGGGAAAGATGTTCCGCAAACTGTTCAAACCCCCCGTAATGGTTGGGAATACCTCTTGTGCCTAAAATGCCGATTTTCAGATTTCTCATGCCGCTATGATTTTTTTATATGCTTCGAGTGTAATGGCTGCCGCCCGTTGCCAGGTATATTGATGAAAGATCCTTTCCTGTAATCTTTTATTGCAATGACTGTTCGCTGCTTTTTCAATACCGGTAAAGATGGACGCAGGATCAGCAGGATCGCAATAAAATGCGTCATTGCCAAAGTATTCCCGTGTATAACCTTTTTCTGTTATGGCTACATTGCAGCCCATCGCTGCCGCTTCCAGCGAAGAGAGGCCACAGGTTTCAAACCAGCTGGGCAATGCATGAACCTTCGCTCTTTTATAATAACCGGCCAGTTCCTGTTGTGAAACACGGTTATGAAAAACAATATTACCCGATGCCGTCTTCCTGCATTCATCGTAATAGCTTTGCTGGTTGGGAGCAGCAGAACCGACGAGCAGCAGGGTGTACTTTGAGTTATTCAGTGCTTTGATAAGATTCAATTGATTCTTGATGCCTTCGATACGGGCGGCACAAAGAACAACGGTATCTTCTTTTATTGTTTTATCATCGGGAGAAAAAAGAGCCGCATCAATTCCGTTGGGAACAATGGCATATTCTTTTTTAATGCCGTATTCTTCCCCGAGCTTTTCATATTCCGCTTCTGAATTGGGCAGCAGCATCGCCGCTCTTTCGAGTACCCGCCGGATGCTTTTTCGCTGGCCCATCAGTAAATAAGCCTTGCTTCTCATTTTATCTTTTTGTACAAGCCAGCGGGCTATGGTTTTCACATATTCATTACTATGGGCCGGGAGACTGCTCAGGATAAAACCGGAAAATCCTTTGCGGTGGTGCTTGTCGTATTCGCTGTAGTCAATAAGCACCGGCGAAACGACAAAAGGTTTTTTGGTTTTGCTGATATGAAAAAGTATGTCTGCGGGCCGGGTGATATTGATATAATGAAAAAGATCGTACCGGCTGTACGTTATCGTGTCATTGGTGAGGCAGATATCCACTTCTGCTCCCTGTTCACGCAGAAACCTGGCCGTTTGCAATACCTGCACCGTATCACCGCCGGGGACAGTATAAAGGGTTGATCTGGTTATGAAAGCTATTTTCATCAATATATAAGGCGATAAATAACTGGTTTCGATAGCTCCAATCGGAAAAAAAAGAGAATAAGCAGCCTCCCGGCGGAATAAAAATATACACCGTTATACAAAGGAGTGTGGATAGGTTTTTACGGGTAAAAAAGCTAAACTTTCAAGGGTAAAAATTATTATTATCTTGTGGCGGTTTAACCATTATGAAGCATTACCTCATCACCGGCGGAGCCGGTTTTATCGGGAGCAACCTGATCCGGAACTTATTTAAAAACGAACCGGGTATCACGATCACCTGCATTGATAATTTTGATCCGTTTTATTCCAAAACAATAAAGGATTTTAATATCCGGGAGTTTGCCGGCAATCCTTCCTTTCGCCTGATTGAGAGCGATCTGGGTAAGGTGTCGGGCAAAGCGCTGGCGGATATGATACCAGGAAAAGTAGATGCTATTATTCACCTGGCGGCCAAGGCCGGGGTAAGACCAAGTATCGAAAACCCTCTTTCCTACCAGGAAGCGAATGTGATCGGCCTGCAGAATATGCTCGATTTTGCCAAATTGAAAGAGATCAAACAGTTTGTATTTGCCTCCAGCAGCAGCGTATATGGTATCAACGATCATTATCCCTGGAAGGAAGAAGAGAAACTGATGCCGATCAGTCCTTATGCGATGACCAAACTCTCCGGAGAGATGCTGGGCCACGTATATCATAAGCTATTCGGTATCCGGTTCATTGCTTTACGCTTTTTTACAGTATATGGTCCGGGACAAAGACCTGACCTGGCTATTCATAAATTCACAAAAAATATTATCGCGGGTAAGCCTATCGCTATGTTTGGCGATGGCAGTACCAGCCGTGACTATACCTATGTGGATGATACGGTACAGGGTATTATCGGTGCTATCCATTATGATAAGACGGATTTCGAGATCATCAACCTGGGTAACCGCTATACTATTTCTTTAAAAGAACTGATAGAGGGGATAGAAAAGGTGACGGGCAAAAAAGCGATCATTGACCAGCAGCCTGATCAACCCGGAGATGTGCCTAAGACCTATGCGGATATTGGAAAGGCAAAAGAGTTGCTGGGCTACAACCCGCAGACACAGGTGCATGATGGGTTGAAAAAATTCTATGATTGGTTTATTCAGCATGAAGGAATGCTGGTGAGATAAGGTGCATCATTTTTTGCCACATAGGAATTCTATGTGTGTATTTCCTGTGTTTCTATGTGCCTATGTGGTTAAGATAACAGCAGGAACTGTTTTGAATTACAGTATAGCCGTGAGATATTACATAAAATAAAGGCCAGATATTATATTGGGCTGACCTGCTAAAAAATCACACCGTGATATCAAGCACTGGCCCTACTTCTTTCTTTGCGTGATAGACTTTCCTGACAGTATAGGTCTTTTTATTCTGAGACTCAAAGTATGTTCTCACATTTATATCGGCGATGATACCGATCGTCACGAACTGTATGCCTCCGAGTAATAAAATTAAACCAAGGATAAGCATAGGCTTGCCCCAGATATCATGCCCCATTATTTTTAATGCCAGCAGGTAAAGATTGATCAGCAGGCCCAACCCAAAACTGATAAAACCAATCGTTCCGAAAAGATGCATCGGCTTTTGCATATACTTGCGCATGAACACCATCAATACCAGGTCGCTCATTACCTTGAATGTCCGGTTGATGCCATATTTACTTTTACCAAACTGCCTCGGATGATGCTTTACGTCTACCTGTGTGATCCTTGCCCCCTGCATTTTCGCCAGTACAGGAATAAAACGATGCAGTTCACCATATAAGCCCAGTTCTTCCGCGATCTCTCTTTTAAAAACTTTCAGCGTACAACCATAGTCACGGATATACACTCCTGTCATCCGGCGTATCAATGCATTGGCAATTGTGCTCGGCAGCTTGCGAAGAATAAATCCATCTTTCCTGTTCTTCCTGTTGCCAGCCACCACGTCCCAGTCTTCTTTTTTCAGCAGGTCGAGCATCGCCGGTATATCTGTGGGATCATTTTGCAGATCGCCATCCAGTAAGGCCACATATCTTCCGCGGGAATAATCAATACCGGCAGTCATGGCCGTACTCTGCCCATAATTCTTTCTGAGTTCTACCAGTATGGTTCTGTCGTCTGAATGTTCCAGTATTTGTAAGCGGGTTTTGTCAGTGGAGCCATCATCTACCAATATTACTTCATAGTCAATACCGGTTAAAGCGTTACGCACCGCTTCCAGCAGAGGTTTGATATTATCCTCTTCATTCATTACTGTAATAACGACCGATAGTTCCCGCATGACCCCAAAGGTACGGGTTATAGGGGAGTGGTGAGTAGTGAGTGGTCAGCGGTGAGTCGTCAGTTGGGAGTGAGGAGTTGGGAGCCCGCAGTAGTATTCACCACTGACTACTCACCACTCCCAACTCACCCATCCCGGCTAGTTCAAAGTAATCCCCGCCAGCTCCAGGCTTTTCTTTTTCAGCTTGCGAGTCTCCACTTCTTCGATGATCGGGTCAGCTGCGAGAATGAGAGAGGTATTATTTTCTTTCCACCAGGTATTAGCTTTGAGTTCTTTGAAGGAGATCACACCCACCAGGTATTTTCTTTCTTCGTGAGCATACCATTCTTCTATCCATTCAAAACGTTCGCGGGGAACATATTTAAGATCGTCAAAGCTGATATACACCCGGAGATAAAAATCATGGCTCAGTTCATGAGGCTTGTGGTGATAGAGCTTTTTATACTCGTATTTATATTGATAGCGAAGCGCGGAGATATCGCTCAGCACGGCCGATGCGGTAGGAAAACTGCCGGCGCCTTTACCATAAAAGAATTGTTTATCGGCAAAACCGCTTTCGATCACTACACCATTGTATTCATTTTTTACAAAAGCCAGGTGATCATCCTGTTTGACAAACTGCGGGAGCACAAAAGCCGCTACTTTTCCATCCTGCAATTTTTTTGCCTGCGCTACCAGTTTTATCTGCTGATCTTTTGATTTCGCTACCGTGGCATCGCCAGCCTGGATATCCTGGATACCATTGAATAAAATATTCTCTGACGGCTCAATGATGCCATACGCATGCGTAAGAAGGAAAGTCCATTTGTTGGCTGCATCAAAACCTTCCACATCCAGTTTGGGATCGCTTTCAGCGAATCCCTGTTGTTGCGCTAACAACAACGCCTGTTTAAAATCCAGCTTGTCCTCGAATATTTTGGTGAGGATAAAATTGGTAGAGCCGTTTACAATGGCCCTGATAGAATGCAAAAGATCGTTGTCATAATATTCTTCAAGGTTCCTTATTACAGGTATGGAAGCGCAGGCAGCCGCTTCATACAGGAATGAACGCCCTGTTTGCTCCTGCAGGTCCAGTAAGGCTCTCAGGTTTTCGGCGATCATCTTTTTGCTGGCGCTGACAACGTCTTTATTGTTTTTTAAAGCAGTTGACACGATCTCAAAAGCCGCTTTTGAATCATCAATCACTTCCACGATCACGTTTATTTCAGGATCGCTGAGTAATTCATTTTTGTCGGTAGTAAACAAAGCTGCCGGCGCATTGCGGTTCTTGCCGGGATGTTTGATACATACTTTTTTGATACTGGCTTTAAGTGATGGTGTTTGCTGCAATACTTTATACAAACCTTCACCGACTACGCCGAAACCGAATAACCCGATCGTTAATTGCTTATGTGTGTCCATTTGTTAGTTGTTAGTTTACAGGTTTACAAGTTGGTCGTTTACGTTTGCAGGCCCGCTTAACTATCGAGGCCTGTAAACATATAAACTTATCAACCCTTTACCCGTTCACTATTTTTAAATGATGAGATGATCTTTCTTCAATGAATTTTTTTAATGCTGTCTCTATTTTTTCATATTCCAGTAAAAAGCCATCGTGGCCAAAATCACTGGCGATGCTTAATAATTGTGCGCCCGGAATATTCTTTTGCAGGTATTCCTGTTCACTGATAGGATAAAGCACATCCGAAATAATGCCTATTACCAATGTTTTCGCAGTGATGAGTTTCAATGCTTTTTCAACACCGCCACGGTTGCGGCCTACATCATGACTGTCCATGCTCTGGCTGAGCCGGTAATAGCAAACAGCATTAAAGCGGTTCACCAGTTTCAATCCCTGGTAACGCTGGTAATTATCTGCCGCATACGTTACGTCTTTGGTTAATGCCATATACGCTTTATCCCTTGGTTGCGTGATATCATAACCGTTATAATGCCGGTAAGAAAGCAGGGCGATAGAGCGGGCTGCTGATAATCCTTTTTGCCCGGCATCAGGTCTTTTTTCCAGCCATGTAGTATCAGCTTCAATAGCCATGCGTTGCGAGGCATTGAAAGCAATGGCCCAGGGTGATAAAACAGCGCTGGTTGCGATCGGAATGATATGCTCAAATAGCGCCGGTTCTTCAATCGCCCATTCAAGCAACTGCATACCACCGGTACTGCCGCCAAGACCCACCAGTATCTTACTGATGCCCAGGTGATCTTTCAGTTGTTTATATGTTTGTATCATGTCCTGTATGGTGAATACAGGAAAATCGTCATAGTAAGGCTGCTGCGTTTGCGGATCAATACTTAAGGGAGAGATACTTCCGTAAGGGCTGCCGGGTTTGTTTACACAAATGATAAAATGCTTTGCAGGGTCAAAGAATTTTCCATCGCCTACCAGGCCCGGCCACCATTCCAGCGGGTTGCTGTTTGCCGTCAGCGCATGAAAGATCCAGATGACATTATCTTTTGTCTCATTCAACTTTCCATGCGTGGTATAAGCCAGGTGATAACCCGGAAGGGTTACACCTGACTCTAATGTAAAAGACTCGTTATGGTTAAAAACGGATACCATATATATTATCCTACCAGTTCTTTTGAAAATACTGTTTGAAATGCCTGTTCGATATCAGCTTTGATATCTTCGATATGTTCGATGCCTGCGCTGATACGAACCTGGTTGGGTTGTACGCCTGCTGCTATTTGTTCTTCGGCGCTTAACTGCTCATGCGTGGTAGATGCAGGCTGAATAACCAGCGTTTTGGCGTCGCCTACATTGGCGAGGTGACTTATCAGTTTGAGTGAATCAACAAATTTGGCTGCATTTTCTTTTCCTCCTTTCACTCCAAAATTCAATATACCACCAAAACCATTTGCCAGGTATTGTTTGGCAAAAGCATGATAAGGGCTGCTCTTTAAACCGGGGTATTCTACAAACTCAACGGAAGGATGCTGTTCCAGCCATTGGGCCAATGCCAGTGCATTATCAACATGACGTTGTACTCTCAATGATAAAGTTTCCAGTCCCTGTAATAAAAGGAATGAATTGAACGGGCTTAATGACGGTCCGAAATCACGAAGGCCTTCTACTCTTGCACGGATAGCAAAAGCGATGTTTGGAAGTCCCAGCGGATTGCCTTCACCAAATACATCCCAGAATTTTAGTCCATGATAGCCTTCACTGGGTTCAGTGAATTGAGGAAATTTTCCATTGCCCCAGTTATAATTACCACCATCTACGATCACGCCGCCAATGCTGGTTCCATGCCCGCCGATCCATTTGGTAGCAGATTCTACCACTACGTTCGCTCCATGCTCCAATGGGCGGAATAAATAACCGGCTGCGCCGAATGTATTATCTACTATCAGGGGCAGGTCATATTCTTTGGCGAGGTCAGCGAATTTTTTAAAATCAGGAATATTTAAGCGCGGATTGCCAATTGTTTCCAGGTAAAATGCTTTGGTGTTCTTGTCAATATGTTTAACAAAGCTTTCCGCATCATCACCATCTGCGAAGCGTGCCTCGATGCCGAGACGTTTAAACGCTACTTTGAATTGGTTATATGTGCCGCCGTATAAATAAGTGCTGGTAACAAAATTATCACCTGCCTGCAGAATATTATTCAAAGCAAGAAATTGTGCTGCTTGTCCTGAACCTGTTGCGAGCGCGGCTACTCCGCCTTCCAGGGCAGCAATGCGCTGTTCAAAAACATCTGTTGTCGGGTTCATGATGCGGGTATAGATATTGCCAAATTCTTTCAAGCCAAAAAGGTTGGCGGCATGTCCCGAGTTATTAAACGCGTAAGAGGTAGTCTGGTAAATAGGAACAGCTCTTGATTTTGTAGTAGGATCAATTTGTTGTCCTGCATGAAGCTGCAATGTTTCGAAATGATAGTTACTCATGATTAAAGGGTTTAATTATTTTAAAATCGTTTGTAGTGCGGCATTTAGCTGATCATGTAAACTGGCCTGTAGCCGAAACCGGGGAGTATGATAAGTGTATGCCTTACGGCATACAGCAAATGCAGCAACAGATCGAAGAGCGCTTGTATATGGAATGCTGCGGTTTCATTACTCTATAAAATTAGAGGACTATATTGGTCCCGCCAATTTAATTTATCAGTTTAAGAAAATTTTTATTGACCACACGGAAGTTCCGGTAGCCTGTTCGTTGGTGTGCATTACTGAAAGAACTTGCTTTCTACTAACGCTTGTTAATGGCAGTTTCCTGCTGATTGGGTTTGTTGTTTTGTTGCTCATTGTTAAGACATTTTGTTACTCCTGTATGCCTGAAAGCAGCATGCCGGAGCGGTTAAAAAAATTGGTAGACAGTGGCGGGCACTTACAAGGAGGTGAGAATATTACCGGAGAGATTTGTCCGCCGTAGCTTCAGCGAAAGCGGACAACGCATCTTCGCTGAAGCTTCGACGGAAAAATAAAAGCTCATCCGATAAATCAGATGAGCTTTTAAATATGTTGGAAGATATTTTCGAAGCTTTGAATCTGACTTATCTGTCTCTTGTTTTACACAAGAGCTGGAATTGGCACCTTTCCTTCATTTTGCCCGGTATACGGAGCAAAACGGGGGAGG
This sequence comes from Bacteroidota bacterium, assembly GCA_037200265.1. Lineage (GTDB taxonomy): Bacteria > Bacteroidota > Bacteroidia > Chitinophagales > Chitinophagaceae > VBAT01. The sequence continues at coordinate 12,336 of JBBCIL010000007.1, read as the reverse complement.
TTGTCAAGGCTTCACAGGGCCATTACCCTCTGCCTTTCTTGATAAGTGATCGTTTAAAGAACTGGTACAAAGATAGCGGCAGTATTTTCAGATTGCCAAATATTTTCCTGTAAATTTTTATTATATACGGAATTTAACACGTTAAAAGCCCTGCCGGCAATGGTTTCAGCCGCGGAAATTTTTTTCCATCCATTCCTGCTGGGATGAAGCCGTATGCTCATTACTTACTTTCTTTTCTATCTTTTGCTGTGCATTTTCAATGGAGTGGCTGATCATCTTATGTTCGATCACACCTTCTTCCGGCATGCCGAGTTGCTTCATTAACTGTATGATCTTTTCGCCCCCGAACTGTTGAAACAAAGGTTCATCCATGGCTGAATAAACAACAGCCTGCTGCAACTGCCATTGCCTGAACTGTTCCTGTTCCCTGGCACGTAAAGGATGATGCTCCGCAAAAATGACCTGCTTACCTTTTATCATCGAACTGTGTATTTCCCTGGCCAGGTGAAATGATACAGGTGAAGTCGTTTCTTTTGCAAACAGTGTTTCGAGGTGGTTGATGGTGGAATTAAACCAGGCGATAATAACAATGTCAGGATCCTTTTTCCATAACTCCAGTATACCATTCCACTTTGCCTTTTCAGACATCCATATCTTATCAATGACCTTTACTGATTCTTCTTTCTTTTTAAACAGGTTGAACATAGCGGAAGATTTCTGATCAAATGTATACAATAAAAAAAGGAGGCTGTGTTACAGCCTCCCCAATGATCACTGGTGATTTCAAAGAATCAGATTTGTTGTTACTGCATAGGAACAGATGCGGTAGTCTCTACAACCTTATTGCCGCTGTATTTCCAAGTTTTCACCGGAGTTACTTTTGCTTTAGCTTTTGCAGTAGATTTCTTTGCTTTAGTAGTTTTTACAGTTTCTTCCACTACTGGCTCAGCAGGAGCGGTGAACGCTGCAGCAGGATCTTCTATATTGTAAGTACAGCCGATGCATACATCGAGTACATTATTGTCTTTATCAAAGATCAGTACGCCTTCAGCTACATCTTTATCGTCAGCTGTTTTCTGGGCAGGTATCTTGTAGATGCCCGGCGCTTTTCTCATCATGGCCTTGATCTTACCTTGTGGTAAACCTTCGATCCATACTACGCCTTTATTTGTTTCATCAAGGGTAATGGTTACAGGAGATGTGGCAGGAGTAGCCGTTGCATCCGTTTCAGTAGCCGTCACACTTGTCTTTTCAGCAAGTTCATATTTACCAATCACCGGGAATTTCTTTTCGAGTGTAAGAGGTTCCGGCATGGGCTGCAATTTATATTTTGCAGGATCGTGATTATTCCATTGATCGGTACTTGTTGTTTTTACAGAAGGTACAGAATCAGTCTGGGCGTTTGCCGCTGCGGCAAACAGGAATAGAAAGCTACCAGCTATAATTGCGGTCTTTTTCATAAGTTTTTTGCTTTAAGAGGGTTAATTAAAATCCGTTTGACCTTTTCTTTTAAATATTATGCCAGAAACGGTTTTTGGGGAAAAAACCGCAAGATTTTTTTAAAAAGCACTGATTTTCAGATAACTTTTTACTCCCCGGCTTGTTTTATCTTCGCAGACCATAAGAATTATGAGTACAACTGAAAATGGCAGCAATGCCGGGCAGACGGAGAATGATATGATCGAAGTGTATGGAGCGAGGGTGCATAATCTCAAGAACCTTGATATTTCCATTCCGAAGAATAAACTGGTCGTAATAACCGGTATCAGCGGCAGCGGCAAATCGTCCCTGGCTTTTGATACTATTTATTCAGAAGGCCAGCGGCGCTATATGGAAACATTCGGCGCATACGCCCGCCAGTTCATCGGGGATATGGAGCGGCCTGATGTTGACAAGATCACCGGCCTGTCTCCCGTTATTTCTATCGAACAAAAGACCACTAATAAGAATCCCCGCTCAACGGTCGGCACCATTACTGAAGTATATGATTTCTTTCGCCTGTTGTTTGCACGGGTAGGAGAGGCCTATTCTTATAATACCGGTAAGAAGATGGTGAAGTGGAGTGAGGAAGAGATCGTCGAAAATATTTTTACAAAGTATAAGAATAAAAAGATCAGTTTACTGGCGCCGCTGGTTCGCGGACGTAAAGGACATTACCGCGAACTGTTTGAAGACGTACGGAAAAAAGGTTTTTTGAAAGTAAGGATTGACGGTGAGATCAAAGACCTGGCGGCTAAGATGCAGGTGGATCGTTATAAGATACACGATATAGAACTGGTCGTTGACCGTCTGCAGGTGAATGACGATTTGAAATCAAGGTTAAGCCAGAGTGTACAGCAGACATTGAAGTTGGGTATGGACCTGATGTTTTTGCTCGTAACCTCCTCAAACTCCTCCAAAGGAGGGGCTTCCGAAGACGCTGATAAAAGAAAGAAATCCAGGAGCAATGCAGACGCTGAAGCGGGCGATTCAGAGGGGGCTTTGATTCAATATTCCAAACGCTGATGTGTGAGGATACAGGTATCAGCTATGAAGAACCATCGCCCAATGCTTTTTCATTTAATTCTCCTTATGGCGCCTGTCCTGTATGCAAAGGGCTGGGCACCACTTTTCATATAAACATGGATGCGGTGATACCTGACGTGAACTGAGCATCAGCGAAGGTGGTATCGCTCCGTTGGGAGAAGAAAGAGAAGCGTATGTATTTAAACAGGCGCAGGAAATTGCGAAGAAGAACAAAATATCACTGGCCAAACCGATCAAAGATATTTCACAGAAGGCACTGAATATTTTATTGTATGGCAATGAAGAAGGCACAGAAGCAGAAATAGATTTTGAAAATGCACAATTCGATCCGCAGGCGCCATACGAAGGTATCGTGAACATGCTAAAGAGATGGTTCAATAACGGTCATAGCGAAGGATTGAGAGACTGGGCGGAAGGATATATGCAATTGAAGCATTGCGAAAGCTGCGGCGGCGCAAGATTAAAAAAAGAAAGTCTCTGGTTCAAAGTATCAGGAAGAAATATAGCCGACCTGAGCAATATGAACCTGGATAACCTGGCTGCCTGGCTCGATGGAATAGAGCTGAGAATAAACAATAAACAAAATGCCATTGCCAAAGACGTATTGAAAGAGATCAGGGAGCGGTTACAGTTTTTACTGGATGTAGGATTGACGTACCTGACGTTGAACCGTTCTTCCAAATCACTCAGTGGCGGTGAATCACAGCGGATACGGTTAGCAACACAGATCGGTTCGCAGTTGCAGGGCATCACGTATATTTTAGATGAACTTCTATCGGTTTGCACCAGCGGGATAATCACCGGCTGATAGATGCCCTGAAGAATCTCCGGGATATCGGTAACAGTGTTATCGTGGTTGGAGCATGACAAGGATATCATGATGGCGGCAGATCATTTGATTGATATAGGGGCCCAAAGCCGGTTATCACGGAGGAAGAATTGTAGCACAGGGTAATCCCGCACAGTTGCTAAAATTAGATACGCTTACTTCCGGTTACCTGAACGGGTATCATAAAATAGAAGTGCCGAAAGAAAGAAGAAAGGGCAATGGAAAATTCATAGAACTCAAAGGCTCCAAAGGCAATAACCTGCAAAATGTAGATGTAAAATTTCCCGCTGGGAAAATTTATCGTGGTATCGGGAGTAAGCGGAAGCGGTAAGTCAACCCTGATCAATGAAACCCTGTATCCCATTCTTTCGCATCATGCGTATGGATCGAAAGGAGTACCGCTGGATTATAAACGATAAAAGGGCTTGAACATAATGATAAGGTAATAGAGATTGATCAGTCGCCGATAGGCCGTACGCCGAGAAGTAATCCTGCTACCTATTGCGGTTTCTTTACCGAGATCAGGACCTTGTTGCTTCTATTCCTGAAGCAAAGATCAGGGGATATACGGCGGGTCGTTTTTCTTTTAATGTAAAAAGCGGCCGCTGCGAAGTATGTGAAGGCGGTGTATGAGAGTGATCGAGATGAATTTTTTACCTGATGTATATGTGCATTGTGAAAAATGTAACGGTAAAAGATATAACAGGGAAACGCTGGAGATACGGTATAAAGGCAAATCCATTGCCGATGTACTGGAGATGACGGTAGAAGAAGCGGTTGAATTTTTTCAGCCGGTGCCTTATTTATACAGGAAGATAAAAGTGCTGGCAGATGTAGGGCTCGGTTATATTACATTAGGCCAGTCTGCTGTTACCCTGAGCGGGGAGAAGCGCAGCGGGGTGAAATTATCTACTGAATTAGGCAAAAGAGATACGGGTAAAACATTTTATATCCTCGATGAACCTACTACCGGTCTTCACTTTGAAGATATAAGGCATTTGCTGGATGTACTGAATAAACTGGTGGACAGGGGCAATACTGTACTGGTGATCGAACATAATATGGATGTGATAAAGTAGCTGATCATATTATTGATCTCGGGTCCTGAAGGCGGAGACGGAGGGGGAAGGATATTGTTTGAAGGATTAACCCGAGGATCTTGTAAAGAACAAAGAAAGTTTTACGGCCGAATTCCTAAAGACAGAATTATAATAAATCCCGCAACGGCGCAAAGAATGTACTGTTGAAAATCAGTCGTTGCGGCTTTGCGCCGTTGCGGGAACATTTATTTATAAACAGGTTGATGCTATGGTTGTGTAGTGGTTGGCGGTTTTTTATTATCCGGCAGCTTTACTAATCCTAATAACCAGCCTAAGCCAACGAGCCCGGCAATCAGGCAGAGCCAAAGGCCCACTCCTGAGCTTACGCCTCCAAACCCACCGCTATAAGAACTGATGCGCAGGAAGAAAATCAGGGCGCCTGCGGCTATCGCGCCAAAAGAACCTAGGGCCACTTTTTTGAAAGTATCATCAAACTCTTTGGATTTGTCGCCGAGGAAACAAGCGATGGCCACGCCTATTACTCCCCAGTAATGATAAAATAACCCCCAGCTTCTGAAGCCATTGGCCGAACCACCGCCAAATCCGCCCAAGGCTGATCGTAAACCCATGGCAGGATAATGGCGATAAGAGCTACGCCGGCAATAATGAGGGAATACAGTTTTTGCTTGTGAAAATTCAAATTTTCCATAATAATGTAAGTTGATTTTGTGCCTACTCATCTGGCTTTTCGGCATCCGCCCCTGACAATGATCAGGCAGGTATAGAAACTTAACCTAATGTAAGGTAGTTTTTAAACAATAAAGAAGACAGGGATGGAAAATTATAAACCTGTTAGGCACAGGATGGTAAACTGGTAAGAGGGGGGTAAAAACCCCGTAAGTAAGTGCAGGAAGTGATTGAAAAAATCTTTTTCGGAGCCCAGTTAACTGGTTTTTCAGCCGGATACGGATCTTAAAAATTTCCCTGCCTTACGGGTTCTTAGTTATAGCAAAAAAAAGAACTCTGGGTTGATGAGATGCTGACAGGTTAACAAGCTAATAAGTCAACAGGGATTTTCGTCCTTGTCAACTTATTAACTTGTCAACGAATCAACATAAGCCCAATAAGCATTGGCAGAAAGTGTTTAATAAAATGTATACTAAAGAGAGTACCAATAGAGAACGGATTAGGGTTTAATCAACCAGGGTATCAGATTCTATTAAGCTCTCTGCCGCTTATTGGAACAGCGTTTGAACTATTTGTGTAAAAGAACTTTATTAACGGATATCAAAATTGCCGGTAGCCGTTTCTTCATCACCGGAAAACACACGGAATACATACTTGCCTCTTTTGAGGTCAGCGAGTTTTTCGTGATCGCCCGATTTCATTTTGTAATGATGGATCAGTGTGCCTTCAACATCGAAAACAAAAAAGTCAATGCCCTGGCCTTCGTTGTCGTCTTTGGCAACAACATGCATGACACGTCTCAGGATGTCCGGGTAGATTTTTACCGAACTGTTGTTACGTGATGCAGACAGGATAGTTTTTTTAACTTCCTTCTTTTCTTTTTCATTGGGGTCTTCGTGTCCGCCGGCATTGGCCAGTGATGCGTATGATTGCATCATCATGGTTGCAGCAATACAAATACCCGCAATTGCTTGTGTAGATTTTAGTTTCATGGGTGCTTATGGATTAAGTCGTTTTTTCTGTCTTAATAGAAAACCGGGCAACGCATCTGTCTTCTTGCCCTGCTTCCTGCATCATCACCATTCAATCTGAAGCCAAAGCGCAGAATGGTAGAGAAGAAAGCATCGTTTTCTGTGGGATCGCCACGCTGGAAAGTTTGTATCGTACCGCTTGAGTTACCATTGGCATACGTTCCGCGATAGTATAATCTTTTCGCCTGGGCAGATTCTGCAGCAGGTAAATAAGTATCGAACAGGATAGGATCAACATAACCTGTACTTACATCATCAATATAGTCAGTGAATAACATGCGGTGCAGTACTTCCATGCCCACATACATATTTTCCTTGATAAAATATTTGAAACCGAATCCCATCGGGATCTCTTTTTGTACCAGTTTGTATTCTTTCCTGTCAGGATATTCTGCCATTCCCTGGCCTTCGAGGCGCAGCGGGTGAAGCGCTACCCATTGACCATCTAACATGGCTTTTGGATTGTATTTCATCACACCGATACCTATCACACCATAGGGGCGGAATTTTCCCTGCAGTCCATCATACTTTTCGAAGAAAACAGTAGGATAGATTTCAGCAGCGAGGTATCCTTCTAATATAGATGTTTTGAAATGAAGGTTCCTTTCGAGGCGATCTACTTCAGCACCACCTTTGTTGGGGGCTTCCGCGTCATCACCTTCCAGTACACCGTGATTCAGGGCCAGGCGAAAACCAAGCCACTCAGACGGGTAATAACTGGCAAAGAGATTCTTTGACAATTTGGTCATGGGAAAGTCAACGTCTTTTACAAAAGGCTTACCAATACCGGCTGTTCCGCCAAGGTCACCCAGGAAGAACATAGGACCGAAGCCAAGGCCTATTTCCCATTTACCATCTCCTGTAGTGATGGATTGGGAATGAGAACGAAAAGACAATATAGTCAGGGATAAAAGCAGTACGGCGAAGCGTACTGAACGTACAATTAGTTTCATAGTTAATCAGATTTCTGGTTTTTTCTACTATTGGATTTCGGGACTAAAGTAGAAAAAGATGTATCTATCTATGAAACAAAAGCATAAATTTCTTGCAATAGATGCTATGAAAAAGTTGTTATACTTAGGGGAAATACGAAAATCAGGGGCGTATCATCTCAATATGATCAATACCGTCCTCATCATATATATCACTGCTCTGGTCAAAGCCGAATGAATGATAAAATTGTTTAAGGTAAAGCTGCGCCCCGATCTTAATGGGGATTCTTACCAAAAATGGTTTCAGCCTGCTCAATACTTTTTTCCATTAATAGTTTACCCGTACCGTTGCCTCTTGCTGCCGGCGCAGTTACGACACGGCCAATAGATGACTCTGTTAAGATATTCCCCGGGGGTAATAGCCTGGTGTAAGCCATTAGTATATCATTTTGCCAGCCCATCAGGTGATAAGCAGACTGGTCTTTATTATCCATATCGAGAAAAACACAGGTCTGCTCCACTACAAATACTTCGCTTCTTAACCTGAGTATGGCATATAGCTCATCCGGGGTGAGCGCATCAAATTTTTTTATTATCCAGGAGATCATGTGTAAAAATAATAAATAGAGAACAGATAAATAGAAGGAGCAGTATAACACTGTTTATATTACCACAACAGGCATATAGAAACATAGGGCTTCACATAGAAGTAATGATGTTGACGGGAGATTTTTGATATAATATATATACAACAAGATGCATAATAGACAAAAACAGTAATTTTAGCTAAAGCCTGCTATGTCACAAAAAGATCTCAGTAACGTTCATCACCTGATCAGTAACCTGTTTCAATGGCCCGATACCGCTAAAGAATGGCAGCAATATGAACTGAGTAAAGAACAGTAGATTTTTTTCAGCAAAATGGTTTTCTCAGTGGTGTCAAACTACTGGATGAAACACAAATTGAAACGATCAAAAAGGAATTGACCGCGATCGCTGATCCTGCCCACCCGGGTCATGAATTATTTTACGAGTTTCACTCCAATGAGTCAACAGATCCTTCTACGATACTCTTTCATGCATTAGGCGCATGGCGGATAACCGAAGGTTTGCACGATGTATTATGGAACCCCGCGGTTTCTGGTCGCGGCCAGCCAGTTATTGGGAAATGTTCCGGTTCGTTTCTGGCACGACCAGATATTCTGGAAACCGCCGAAGCAAGGCGGTGTTGTAGCATGGCACCAGGATTATTCTTACTGGACAAGAACAAAACCCGTCGCTCATCTTACCTGCTGGTGCGGGCTGGATGATTCGACAAAAGAAAATGGCTGTTTGCAATACATTGCCGGCAGCCATCAGTGGGGATTACTGCCCAAGCCTGTTATCGCCGGCGAATACAGGGAATAAAAGAGTTTTTGACTGATGAACAAAAGAAACAATTGGGAAATCCGCAATACGCGGAAGTAAAAGCAGGTGAAGCGATCTTTCATCATTCACTCACCTTGCATGGATCGGGCGCCAATACATCGGCTAAACCAAGAAGGGCTTTTGTGATCAATGCGTTTGCCGATAATGTAGTTTCTGATGCTGATGAACCATTATTAAACGGGGTGCCTGTTGTGCCAAAAGGAGAGAAGATGCAGGGGCAGTTTTTCCCTTACTGTATGAGCCGGGTAAAAAGTAAAGATGCCTATGGTTTTGAAGTGATAGTCAGTCCTTCGTTTTCCTGGTTCATTTTTAACAGCATCACATCAGCGATAGACCGGGCTCTTTTTTAGCTGTATCAGCGATCGCGCCCTGGTACAATTCGTCAACGGTAGCGGTGAATAATTCCATCCAGCGGTTAAAATGTTTTTCTTCCAGTTTTATTTTCCTGTTTATGTCAAAATGAAGACCCATGGCGTTCCTGCTGTATTTGGTTTCGTTTAAAAGCAGTGTTTCCCAGAAATCAATCATAATAGGTAAGTGCCCTTCCCAGTCAACTTTTATGATATCATTAAAAATAAATCCAATGACCGGGTCTTGTTTTACTTTGTCATAAAAGCGGGTTATTAAAACTTCTATATCCTGACGGGAACTGATATCCATGTTTTAATAATTGTATTTATCCTTCCATAAACTTTTTAAAAACTTTCTCAGCTCATCTTCCCTTGCATTTTTTCCGGGATCATAGAATTTATTGCCGGCTAATTTTTCCGGTAAATATTCCTGCGGTGAAAAATTCTTTTCATAATTATGAGAGTATTCATAATTCTCGCCATATCCTAAGTTCTTCATCAGCTTCGTAGGTGCATTACGGATATGCAGGGGAACGGGCAGGTCCCCATGTTGTTTGATGGCATTCATGGCAGCGCCTATTGCAATGGTTGCAGCATTGCTTTTTGCACTTGAGGCCAGGTAGATGGCGCATTGGGATAAAATGAGGCTCGATTCAGGATAGCCTATTTTATTAACGGCATCAAAAGTGGCATTTGCCATCACCAGTGCAGTAGGATTAGCATTGCCTATATCTTCACTCGCAAGTATCACCAGTCTTCTTGCGATGAATTTTACATCTTCTCCTCCTTCTATCATTCTTGCCAGCCAATAGACAGCTGCATTCGGATCGCTGCCGCGGATGGATTTGATAAAAGCCGATATGATATCGTAATGTTGCTCGCCGCTCTTATCATACAAAGCGATCTTCTTTTGTGCGATATCCATTACCATCACGTCGGTGATCACCAAACCCTTGGAGGAATTGGGAGAAGACTCAGCAACAATTTCCAGCAGATTCAGCAGTTTTCTTGCATCGCCCCCGGAAATATTGATCAATGCCGCTGTTTCCTTCAGTTCAATTTTTTTCTTTTTAAGCACTTCATCTTTTTCGATAGCGGTATGCAGTAGCTGGATAAGATCTTTTTCATCCAATGCCTTTAATACATATACCTGGCAGCGGCTGAGCAAGGCGCTGTTCACTTCAAAAGAAGGTTTTCTGTAGTAGCGCCGATCAGTGTGATGATTCCTTTTTCTACCGCACCCAGCAAAGCGTCCTGTTGTTGTTGAAACGGTGGATCTCATCAATAAATAAAATGCAATCAGGTTTTGTCTTCGCCTGCTCGATCACTTCTCTCACGTCTTTTACGCCGGAACTGATGGCGCTCAGGGTAAAAAAAGGAACATTGAGGGGTATTGGCAATAATATTGGCGATAGTTGTCTTGCCGGTACCCGGCGGTCCCCACAATATCATGGAAGGTATCTTACCATGTTCGATGGAGTTTCGCAAAATACTTCCCTTACAGTCAGGTGTTGCTGACCGGCAAGTTCATCTAAACTTTTGGGGCGAATTCTTTCTGCTAACGGAACCATAGTAGTCGGAAGTTAAGAGTCAATAGCCAGGAGTATGGAACTCCTAATGATCAAAGTTACTATAATCAATGGTGAGCTCCCGGCTCCTGTCTCATAACTCCTGGCTTTTTTCTATTGTTGTTGCTGCCCCGCAAACGTCGCCAGCACCTCCGTAAGGTCAGGGACGCCGGGCTGTTCTTCCAGTTTTACGCTGGTGAGGTCTTCGAATGTCTGGCCATCTTCATACCCGATGGAGACAAATACAGAGAGTGATTGATGTGCCGGTCCTTTAAAGGTTCCTTTTACCGGTGAGCAGTCGCTGAAGTTACGGCTACGGCTAGTTTTACATGGTGATTGGTGACCCATACATTATTGGTAGGATCAATACCGGCCCAGCCGCTGCCGGGTATCCATGCTTCTACCCAGGCATGTGTACGCCTTCGCCACGCATACCGTTTTTATTGGGACAGATATAACCGCTGATATAGCGGCCCGGTATCTGGAGACTGCGTAATATCTCCAGCATTACATTAGCAAAATCCTGGCATACACCGGAACGGTGTTCGAGTATTTCAGAGAGCGTCGTTTCAACGGAAGTAATGCCTTTGATATATTTAAAATTGTCGAAAATATAATGACTGCATTTTTCAACCACTGCAGCTACTGTGTCGCCGGGTGTATACACTTCTTTCAAGAGTTCATTGACCTGCCCGCGGAGTTCGATTTCTTCTATGCGCGAAAGTTCGAGCAGCAAAAAGATTATTACTTATTTCTTCTTTGAGTGCGCCGAACCCTGTAATAGTATTATGAGCAGGTTCGGCAGACCCATTGTACGTACGATCAGTTTGCTTTCTATCACCAGCAGTTGATGAGAAGAAAGGAGGTTGAACATCCCGGCCCTGTTTCCCCAGTAATCATTGATTAATAAAATATCAGGATGAGTAGTGATATTCAATTCATGAAATAATATTTCCTGTTCGGGGGAAATGAACGGATATATCCTGATCTCATTTACACTTTCTTTTACCGGCCTGTCATATTCATATTTCGTAACGTGGTGTATATTAAAAACAGGCATTGATCAGTGTTTATCAGGCATACGAGAAATATATCTTCGTCAGTTGATTGGAAAATTTAGCCAGGTCATGGCGAACGGAATGCAGGAATTGCGGCAATCCCATTTCTTTTATCATATTCAGGTCGGCGAATTCTACTTTACCTGCAAATACGGCCAAAGGTCTTTTGCAGGTTTTCACTTCCATCCATTTTGGTTTCTTCTACTATATCATTCAGGTAGCGTTTGATACGGTTAAGTGAATAGATGAGAGACCGGGGGAAATCTTTATTTAAAATGACATGGTCCACTACATTCATCGTGTGCTGGTCGTGGGTATATGTTTTCAGGTACAGCTCATAGCCTGAAAGGGATAACAGGAGGTTTCTCCAGAAAAGAATATCCTGCGTATTATCCATCTGGTGGTCTATCTTGGTAAAATGCGCATACGATGTTTCAATAGTAAGCAGGCAGCGTTCAATGTATTTTCCCAGGTTCATAAAACTCCAGCCCTGGCCTCTAGGCATGGTACTGTCTGTTACTCCATAGTTATAGGTATTGTTCATGTCAAGCAGGTCAATGGTTTCAGTGACCGCGAGCCGGTGAGTTTTTTTTTCAAATCAGGGGCATTGACAATATGGTAAAGCTGGTTTACCTGTTCCCATACTTCTTTCGTGATATTATCCTGTACCCTCTTGCATTTTCCCTGGCTTTGGTGACGAGCACTTTTATTGAATTCAGGTTCTTTGTATCGCTGACAAGGAACTTTAAGGCAGCCGCCATATCTTTTACATTCTCTTCACTCACACCTTCAGGTGAATAGGCAAAACTGTCGGCCACATCTTTCCACGAAAAATTATTGGTATTACCGATATCGAATGACAGAATATAATTTGGTGCGGATGACAC
>JBBCIL010000006.1:0-164941 GCA_037200265.1 Bacteroidota bacterium | reverse complement strand
ACTAATTGATTTATACAGGTTGCTGTTGGTTTCTGAACGAATAGATGGCATCCGATAATTTCATCGCAGACCGTAGTGAACCGGGTATATGGTTAGACGTAACCAGCCATGATAAGGTTTCTACAAGGGCCTCTTCGGACGAGCCCGGGTTATACCCAAGCCGTTTTAACTTTTCAGAACTATACCAATAATATTTGCCTACCATTTTTGCCTGTTCGATGGTGGAAGCAGGACGTTCTTTGGTAAAATGGCTCCATAATTCCTGTACTGCCGATAATAAATACGAGGAAGTGCGCAACGCTGTGATATAAGGGCCGGGCAACCCGCACAATGAAGAGATCAGTTGATGAACCTCTTGCCAGCTCATGTTATCACTCCCTGCGATATAGCGTTCTCCTGCTTTTCCTCTTTCTGCCAGCAGCAACATAGCATCGGCCACATCCCGTACGTTCACAAGATTACATCCACCGATCCATGTTGCTTTATAAGGATCTTTCAGGTAATTCACGATCATCCGGTTGCTTTCGGTTAAATGATGATCCGGACCTCCGATGGTAAGCGCAGGACAAATAGCTATCACTTCTACCCCTGTTTTTTTGCCAATAGCAAAAGCGGTTTCTTCCTGTTCTTTTTTGGCTATTACATAGGCAGGGGCTTCATCAAAATTGCCGGGATGACCTTCGGAAAGGATTTCCTGTTTTTCCGTGGCGCCTATGGTGACCGATGAAGAAGTAAAAACAATTCGTTTTATCTTTTGATGCGCTGCCGCCCTGATAATATTTTCAATACCCTGTTTTGCTTCCCGGATAAACTGTTCGCCGCTATAGCCCCAATAGGAAAAAACGCCGGCGGTATGATAAATAACCTGGCAACCTTTTGCTGCGGTTATTAATGATTCAGGAGAAAATAAATCCCCTTTGCACAATTCAATCTTATCCAGTGGCAGATGACTGCTATTACTTTCCGGCCGCACCAATGCCTTTACTTTATGTTTTTGCGCCACCAGTGCTTTTACAACATGGCTGCCTATTAAACCCGTAGCGCCGGTTACCAGTACCTGCATTGATTTTTATTTTGAGCCGGTGATATAATCAATATCCTTTTTCAGGGTACCGGACAGATCAGTAATAAAGGAACGGATCACCACAGCCGGATCGTTCTTGCTTTTCTTATTTCCTTCAAAATGCCGGTAACCATCATCTTCTTCCCCAGTTGTTTCATGGCCGGCTTCCGCATTTCTTTTTCCCATCCATTTTTCTGCAATACCGGAGAAGAAAGCAAAAACATTTTTAAACTGCTCGGCCTGCAAAGGATGATCGTAGGGTGTATGTTCTCCCCATGCTGCATCCGGCACTTTTCCTACCTGCGGGTTGCGGCCTTCATAGGCGGCTTCAAAATTGGCTATCGTACGGGAGAAGAATTGAATATAGGCATTGGACACCATCGCATCCTTTACTTTGGGTACATAATCTATGTTGATCACTTTCCAGAATAAGGGCAAGCCAAATTTCTGGCGGGCTACGATCTTTATTTCAGTAATACCTTTCTGCACAGCGGAAAAGCTGACCATACCATCATCAAAATCTGCTGACTGGTTGATACTTTTTACTGTTCTCCAGTAAATAGCCCTGCTTTTACTGGTGTATCGCAGTACTTCAATTTTACACACATCAATAGGTTTACCGCCGAATAATGTCATCCAGTTGGGTTGCGGTAAATAAATATCCCGTTCTGCCTGGTAGATGATTTCGCCTTTGCGGTTTGTTTTTACAGGTACGCGGATACCGCCGATATTGTCAAACATGTATTGTACTGCATTGGCAATATCTACTTTTTCAACAAACGCAGTATAATCATAGGGAAGCGTTCGTGAAAATTCGAATAACACGGATTCATCAATATAGCGCCATTTCAAACCGTTCTTATCAGGCACTGTATTTTCCACTATCTGTACCAGTGGTGTAATATAATTCTCTATGTCTTCAAAATCCTGCGTGCTGAATTCTTTTACATCAAATCCAAGTTCTGTTTGCTGCCTGACCAGTTTTTCTTTGTTATATAGGGTGTTCCAGGAATCAATGAAATTCTGCATCCCTGCCAGCAGGTAATTGAGGCTCACCAATGCTGTATACGCCAGCGGATGCTCATCAATATTCTTTACAACCGGTGCAATGAATTTATTAACCTGCGCATCGGCCATGTTTTTAAAAGGAAAGATATCTGTGTCTATCGTTTGCAACCAGGCCTGCGACAACTGTCTTATGACTGGATTTTTATTTCTTGACTGCACCGATTCTGCGAGTAAACGCGGAACATTTTGCCAACCATCATATACAGTAAGATCGCCGTTGACCTTATATTTTTTCGGAAGCCCGTATTTCTTTAATGCATAGCTATTGATTGAGGAACAATAGGGATCAAGCCCCATTTTTAAAGCAGCGGCCCAGTCTGTGAGCAGGATATTCTTTCCGGCAATAAATGTACAGGTGGATAATGGCTTGCTATGCCTGTCGCCCTGCATACCATGATTGCTGGTATACGCATCAATAATACAAAAATCCACCTCATTGCGTTCCAGCAAAGCAGCAGCTACTTCTTCGGGGCGTGAACGAAAATAATGATGATAGTATTTTGCTTTTTGCGGCAGGATATCCATCAGGCATTTCAACCCGAGTGAATAATAAAATTCTTCATCCGTTTTATTCTTGGCGAATACTATCCGGAAGTCAGTATCATGCCAGTGTTGCGAGAGGGAAGTGTCTTTTAGTACGCTTGCAGCATCAAAGCTTTTCCTGCCGGGCGATTCACTCAGGCTTTGAATTTCGTAAGGAATGCCATCAGGTGTTTCATATTTATACCCTGCCAGGTCAGCCAGCGAGTGGATATCCCGGTTTTCCAGCCACACACCGGCGCCATTCTCCCCGTCTGCAATGGTTACCTGCCTGTATCCTTTTTTGGCCAGTAAAGTGACAAGGTGTTCTGCCAGTGCAGGATCTGTGCCTGTAGTACCATTCAATTCATAAAACCCGAAATCAGGTTTTATCAAAATACGGAATGCTTCTGTTGCTATCTTCTTTTCCCGCTGTGTTTTTTCCAGTTGCTCCCAAAAACCGGCTTGCGCCAATGTAGCAGCGAGCAGACTTTGTGCCGTTGCTTTTTCATCGGTGCAAATAGTTACCACAGCCTCACTCATGGGTTAGCTACGTTTTTTTTGTTTGGTGGCTGTTGCCGTCTTTTTCCTGAATGACTTCATGCCCTGTACGGTAGCGTCTACTATATCTGTAGAAGCTTTACGCTGGCTGGCCATTACTTTTTCACCTAAATCTTTTACGTCTTCAGCTACCCTGGAGGAACTGCTATTTTTTCCTGCCCATTGGTTCATCCAGTCTTCCTGTAATTTTATTCCCTGCTCCCATAATTTACCATAAAAAGTAAACCAGTCTTCGATCCCTTTTTTCATTTTCGGAGATAGCTCTTCGGCGAGGTTGATGTAAAACTCCAGCACATTACCGATCGGGTTATCTGTTGTTTTTGCTGCTGCCATAAAATAATTTTTACGTGAATAATTTATTTCGGACTTACCAGGTAACTATGATGAAAGCCTAATCTCGGATCACTCCATTTACTAACGCCCGGCACAAACTCCTGTATATCGGGCATGTTTACCCTCACCCGTTGCGTAAGTGAAGGATAATCATAAATAGTAATATGGTTCATTCCGCGATTGGCGGTAAATAAAAGCGTTTGATCGTCTGATAGCTGGCAGGCATGAATAGAATCCATGAAACGAAACCGGTTCACCCGCAGGGCACTGAGTATATGCTTATTGCTGGTAAAAAAACCTCCTCTTGCCAGTACGTCATAAATAGTGGTGGCTACGGTTCGCTTATGGTCCAGTAATTCGGTGATCGAAGGTTTCTCATCAATGATGCGGTAATCGGAAAAATTTTCCAGGTCTATCAATACCACGGTATGACTGCCGCCATTGCAAAATATCAGTTCTGTGTCCGATATGGTAATATCTGAATTGATATGCGAGGGTACTTCACGGCTGCAGCACCAGTGGCGTAATACTCTTTTTTCTTTAGCGTCAATCTCGAAAGCATATTCTTTAAAAAAAGCCATGGCCCATTCGTGATAATCCTGGTGGTCCTGTGGCAATACCCTGAATGAAACAGCATAAAAGATATCCTTTTCCCTGTGTGGTATCAGGTGCCAGCAGGTGGCAGGCAGATCAATGCGGGTGGCTTCTCCTTTTTCCATATCCCATACGCCCACCATCTTTGCTTCCCCCTGTTTGCCAAATACAGGATTATCCATGCTGCCATAGCAGAGATATTTTCCCGATGCTGTAAATTTCATACTGTGCGGCAGCATTAATTTATGCGGGCCGAGGCGGGTTCCTTTCCGGAGATCGTTAACATTGAACTGGTAAAAATAATCGCCGATAGCAGCAATGAATTCTTTCGAGTTGATCCATGCGACATGAGTGCTGCCGCGGATACTTGTATCGTTTATTTCAAACCCTAATGTGGATACCCGGTCCAGTTCATCCAGTGAATAGGGATCATATAATCCTAAATGCTGGCCTGCCGTTCCGAGATAACCATATTTCCCGTCGGGACTGACACTTACTGCATGCCCGCCGGCCATGCCATTAAAATATTTTACTTTAAAAGCGTAGGAATTATCTGCAGGATCAAATAAAAAATTACATACCCCGGCCATGCCCTCAAGGCCATTGATGCCGTTGCCATCTAAAGCGACCTGGAAAGAATAAGGATATTTTTTCTTCATTCCCGGCAGATAAGGTTGTTGAAATTTAAAGATAACTCAATAAAAGGAAAATTCCCGGCACGCCCCCGGGCTTCCGGATACTGTTTCCGGAATCACCGGTTTTGAAAATCCGCCCTTCCGATACCTTACCAACCAATTATATTCCTGCATGTTAGCTCATAAAGCCATTATAATGTGTATTCGTTAAGGTACATTTGCAGACATTGAAGTAACCTAACGAATGCAACGAAAAATAATCTATATCATTAACCCGGTTTCCGGGAAAAAGAAAGATTTCCGCGAGCTCATCGAAAAGAAAACAAAAGAAAAACAGGTCATCTTTAAGATATTCCCTTCCGTTGTCAATGGTGATTATTCTTTTTTAAAGCCCTATATCAAAGAAAAAAAGATAACAGATGTTGTCATTGCCGGGGGCGATGGTACTGTAAGCCAGGTGGTGAGCAGCCTGATGGAATATGATCTGAACTTTGGCATCATTCCCTGCGGCTCCGGGAACGGGCTTGCTTTTACCGCCAAGATCCCAAAACAGCCGGCAAAGGCATTGGATATTATATTCAAAGGACATGCTGCCATTACAGATGGTTTCTATATCAATAAGAAGTTCGCCGTTCATCTCTGCGGTCTTGGTTTTGATGCGAAAGTGGCGCATGATTTTGCACAGCAACCCAAAAGGGGATTAACTACTTATATCAAACAGGTGATAAAGAATTTTTTCTCTGCCAAAACATACCCTTTTGAATTGCAGGTGGACGGCCGTTCTTTTACCACGGACGCTTTCTTTATCAGTATTGCCAACAGCAACCAGTTTGGTAATAATTTCACCATTGCTCCGAAAGCCAGCCTTAGTGACGGGTTGCTGGATATCGTGATAGTCACGCAGCAGCAAAAACTGAGTTTAATTTTACAAACGCTGAAACAGGTAAGAGGCGGTAATCCCCTGCAAACAGAAATAAAAAAAGATAATAAAGGAGTGGTCTATTTTCAAACAGATAAACTAACGCTCCTCAATAAGAATAAAGCGCCTTTGCATATTGACGGCGACCCGGCAGAGACCTCGAAAAAATTCCAGATAGAAATTAAGAAAAAATGTTTCCGTCTTCTTCAGCCCTGAGGTGTTGTAAACCCGCTGGCTAAATACAGGAACACGGATGACGCAGATCGAACGGATTTTCGCAGATCAGTTTGGTGAAAGTTAAAAAGCCAGAGTAAAGCTGATAAAGAAAGTATTGCCGTTTGCTGAAAAATATCCGTGTTTATCCGTTCAATCGGTGACATCCGTGTTCTATTCCTTCCCTGCAAACAACTCCACCAAACGCTGAAAACTTTTTTGATTAGACACTGAGTTAATTGAACCGATGATATCTTTTCTTTCTCTTTTACTTAAATGAAAATTAAGGGCTGCTTTATTTTCTTCTTTATCCGCAGCGTACTCAAACAATACTTTATGCATTTTACGGTCAGGGCTTTCTGCATAATAACTCAGCATATCGTTCTGAAAATATTCCATCATCTTAAACCAGTTGTGCTGCAGCAACAGGAACGGTTTGGTAGCGTGATCGCTGATATCATCCGATAAATACGGAGAATCCCAGCCACCGGGGCTGCGGTCTCTTATCTGCATGATCAATACGCCTCTTGTATTCTCCTTGATCCAGCTGTCGAATGTTTCGAGAAAGCGTAAGGTGGTTTCCTGCCCGTAGTTATCACGCAATCCTGCATCCATTACATCAACAACAGGATTGCTTGGCAGCCATACATTGGGTAATACGATGGGGAAAGTGGCGTTCATCCTCAGCGCTGTGAGCAAACGCAGGTTATAAGGATCCTGTTTTTTGAAAAAAGCGGTAAAGTCAACGGCATCCGGATCCATCAGCGGAAATTTGGCAGTATCCTGCCATCCCTGCATCATGAAACTTACCGGTTGTGTACTGATGATCATTTTACGGCTATCTCTTGTCACTACCGAATTAAAGAACATCAGGGGAATATTCGCTTCTTTCTCATCATTGATATAATCACCGATATTCTTATTCAGCATCCCTTTTGAATTCTGGTTCATCTTTTCTTCAAAAGCATAGCCCCGGTCCTTCACATATACATAATTGCCTACTTTGAATTTCTGCGCCGGTGCGATCAAATCTCTTGCTACAAAAGAAGAGAACAGCGGGTTCAGCAGGTCACCCGAGATCGCATCAATGTATTGTTCATCCTGCAGGCGGATATTTTTTCCCTGTTGCTGCTGAAGATATAGTTCCCTGAAATAGGCAGCACCTATCATACCTCCCGAAGCGCCGCTGACCAGGAATATTTTTTTCATAATAGCACCATGGGTAATACTATCCAGATGCTGCAGCACACTCATGGTAAATGTAGCGCTGCGATGACCCCCGCCGCTGGTGCTTACTACTACCAGCAAAGGCTTGTCGCTATCCTGCTTTTTCTTCCATTTTTCCAGTATGCTGATCATGTTCTTTTTATCAGCTGCTATCTTTTCGGGTGTACATAATTCGAGCAATCCTTCTCTTGTATAGGAAGGACGTTCGCTTTTGTTCTCGTAGTTGAGTCCATACGCTTTATTACGCGGGTCTATCCAGTCTATCTTATACAGAAAATTCAGCATCATTACGAGCAGGATAAGATAGGGAATGCTCCAGCTTTGGAGAAAATAAGAGAATGCACCCGCCACACCAATAAGAATAGAAAAAAAAATAGTAATGCTCGCAGCAGCCGGTATCTGGAAATAAGGCGTCTCCAGGAAAAAGCCAATACAAACCAGGAACAGGAAGGCGGCGAATACACTGATGATCGCCGCAAAATGATGACGCTTGAAAAGTGTGTCTATAAACTGCGAAGTATAATGTTTTACATCACGGGTAGGGCGCAGGCTGAAGGGCGTATCAAAATACCAATCGGCTTTGCACAGGCTTTCCTGTTCGTACGCTTCCCTCGGCGGACGCAGGTGCGTGATATATTCTTTCGGCTCATTGATGATCGGCATCATCCTCCTGAGTATCGAACGGTCGGCCCGGAAAAAGTAATAAAACGATATGGAAATGGTCACCACCAAACCTACAAGCAAACCGCCGGCGAGAAGCAGGAACTCTGTATTACTTACCAGTTCTTTATAATGATCAAACTGGTAAGCTTTGATAATATAAAATACCAGGAACAGGATCGGGATGATCGCATTATTGATGCAATACTTGAGAAACGGATTAGTAGTAGCTGCCAGGAAACGAAAATGCTTGCTGAATAAGATAAAGCTGCTGATATTCCAGCTCATGATGAACATACCGATAGATACGCCAACAATTGCGGAACTGAATGCATTTACATTACCGAGGTACTCGGGAGCGAGATATAAGGCATCGGCTCCGAATGTTTTCATGAAACTGCCATTCACCGTACTGAAGAGTATAAACCAGAATAATAGCAATACCTGGTATTTCCTGAAATGCAGGAATAACAGTTGTATGGGGAAAGAATGATAAAATCCGTTAAGCCATGCTTTCATATAGTGAGCTCAGTAAGATTAAAAATACTCAAATAGGACTGATAGTTGCCATTATTGGTTACTTCATTTGCAAACGGAATGAAAATAAACTTATTGCCAGCAGCGAGGCAAATAAAAGATGGACAGGTTGCGCCCATGCAGGTATATCCATAAAATACATGACCAGCCCTGCCATAAAAGAACAAGTCAGGAAGAACACAACAGCGATGCTATGCAGCCGGAGAGCGGCGATAAAACGGGTTTGCCAGAACAGAAAAATACAACCTGCCGCCACTATCCACGAAAAACTCCTGTGAATGACCAATTCTTCTCCAAAGCGGCTTATCCAGAGGTTTCTTTGCGTATAATTAAGCGCCCTGGATATTTCGTCTGTTTGCTCCCTTACCTGTGTACCCAATACTATCTGCACCAATACCAGGATAAGTGAAGTCACAGCAAGGTTTTTCAATGCGGTGGCGATCGCTACTTTGCCAGGTTTTAGCTTTGAAATAATCAATACAGGCAGGGCCGCAATGATCAGCGCTACGATCATATGCGTCGTTATCTTTAATACGGCCAGGTTTGCATCTACCACTCTCTTGCCAAGCCATCCCTGGAAGCCGACTGCCAGCAGCATTAAAAAGGAAATATAAAATACAGACCGGTGAGTGCGGCGGAATTTTTTAAAACTCCAGATGGTATGAATAAAGATGAACACTCCCAGCAATGCGCCAAGCAGGCGGTTGATATATTCTATCCAGGTATGATAGGCATTGAATGTATGATCAATATCCTGCTGGCGTAAGTATTTTTCAAAATCAGGGGGAAGCTGGCTCGCATTGGTAGGCGGTATCCAGCGGCCGAAACAAGTGGGCCAGTCCGGGCATCCCATACCGCTTTGTGTCATTCGCACTACCCCCCCGGCCAGGATCACCAGGAAAACCATTATTAAGACAAACCAGGTATAGCGGATAAAGGCAGCAGTTGAGCTCATATAAACAAAGTTAGCGGCTGTGGGCAAAATTATTTCTGAAAAGAAGATTTTGTAAAGAAATTGTGCCCTCATGCTGAAGCCTTATTACCAGGATAAACTGATCGAAGCCGGTTGCGATGAAGCAGGCCGTGGTTGTTATGCGGGACCCGTATTCGCCGCTGCGGTTATTTTACCTACTGATTTTTATCACCCGACTATCAATGACAGCAAACAACTGACGGCTGAAGAAAGAAGTGAATTAAAAATTTTCATTAAAGAAAAAGCTGTTGCTTATGCTGTAGCGATGGTAGACAATGATGAGATTGACCAGATCAATATCCTCCGTGCTTCTTTTAAAGCGATGCACCTTGCTTTGGATAAGTTGAGAAAACGGCCTTCCTTTCTGCTGATTGATGGCAACCGTTTTACTCCTTACAAAAAATTACAGCATCAGTGTATTGTACAGGGCGATGGCATCTACGCCAGTATTGCTGCCGCCAGCATATTAGCCAAAACATACAGGGATGCGTACATGAAACAGCTGCACAAAGAATTTCCTCACTATAACTGGGAACGGAATAAAGGGTATGGTACGGAAGAGCACCGCAATGCCATTGCAGCGCATGGGCTTTGCAGGCACCACCGCAAAAGCTTTAATATACTCCCTAAACAGATCAGTCTTTTTACGTCCGAAACGGACACGGACACAGGTATTGGCGTCAATATTACCGTTGTTACCCCCAATGTTGTCCAGATGTAGTTTCCCCTTGTTAAAGTTTTCTTAGCGGCTAAACCCGGTTTATCATTTACTGTCTTATCTCCCAAACAATTTGTTTTAAACAGTAAAAAAATAAGCCATGAAAAAATTAATCGTACTCGGAGCTTTTCTAACATTTGTTATCATATCCGCATCTGCACAGGGTCAGCGCGACAATGTTCGCCGCGAACGTACTGAAAAAGTTTTTGACAGGGGACAACTTAGCCGTCCTGAAAAATTTCGCCAGCACAAAGATGAATCGCGTTTTAAGGGCGAGAAACGCAAAGCCTTCCGCGATGGAAAAGTATCTCATACTGAAAGAAGAAAATTGCATAAGATGAAACGTCATAACCGTCACCATTCATTCCGCATGAAACATAACGGTCATAGAAGAGGCAAATAATCCGTCAGCCATCAGATATATAGAATCCGCAGTTGGGGTTTCAAAAAGCATCACTTGCAAAAGTGGTGCTTTATTTTTTTAGCTGCGAAAGATCAACACTCAGACCTACCGAAGCATTAAAGCTCCTGGCTTCTATCCTTGAATTATTATCATAAGGGTCTGTGGAAAAAGTAAATCCGCCATCTATTTTCAGCCAGTCGCATTTCGGTATACCTATCTGCATGTTGAAAGAAGGCTCGAAGAAAAACAGGGTCTTATTATTTATTTTATCCAGGAAAAAATACTGCAGTTCATCACTGGTATAAGAAGTGGATATATTACCATAGTGAAGAAAAGAGAATTTGAAAATAAACGAAGCCCGGAAATATTTGCCCGGCAAAGCATTTAAAGAAGGCTGGGCATACCATTTTACTATGTTGCTGCTGTGAAACCTGTTGTAACCTGCTCTCATTTTATCTATCCCTTTGTCTGTAAAAGAGAACTTGCCAAAACCCAGTCCGCCAAACAAATTAAAAGAAACAGTACGTCTTTCGTTTAAAGCGAGAAAATAACCTCCACCCATGTCCACTAAACTCCTCTTGTAATCAACTACTGAGCTATCGAAAAAATTATATTCCGCATAAGAATAAACACCTCTTTCCTTCCGGCCGGAATAACCGGCGGTCAATGCCCAGTTGTTACTGATGGCATAAGCGCCCTGTACATCAAGTCCATTATTCTTTTCACCGCTTATTGTATTATCATCACCTCCTGAAGAATAATATGCCGCCAGTTTTGATTGCCCTTTCTCAGTAAAATAAGGATTGTTGGGAGGAGAGGGGGTATAGATATACCTCGGCGAATTGCAGGAGGTAAAAAAAATGATACTGGCGAGCAGGAACAGGGAGGCATTTCTCATGATCAGGTGAAGACTATGCAACGAATAGTAACACTGCTTCAGGTATGCGATTCCGGAAAAGGAATTTATTCATCCCATTCTCCTGCTCCCATCCTGATCACTTTATATTCATCACCGGTACAATCAATCACTGTAGAAGGCACTGTGCCGCCGATACCACCATCTATTACAATATCTACTTCATTCCTGAAGTTCTCATACATGATCTCAGGATCGGTATAATCTTCTATAAGCTCGCCGGGCAGTGAAGCACTGAGAATAGGGTTGCCCAGTTCCCTGACTATGGCGCTGGCAATATTATTATCAGGTATGCGTAGACCAATAGTGTCTTTTTTGCTTTGCAGGATCCTGGGGACCATTTTACTGGCCGGCAAAATGAATGTATAAGGCCCGGGCAGGTTTTCCTTCAACAGGCGGTAGGTAGCCGTGGACAGTTGCTTGGCATAATCGCTCAGGTGGCTCAGGTCAGAACAGATAAATGACAACTGGGCCTTTCTTGGGTCTACTTTCTTTATCCTGCATATCCTTTCGATGGCTTTTTGCTGAAAAATGTCACAGCCGAGGCCATAGATGGTATCAGTGGGATAAATGACCACCCCGCCTTGCCGGATCGTTTCAACCACGGTTTTTATTTGCCGGGGCTGCGGATCATCAGGATGAATATGCAGTAACATGTTTAATTATAACATAAACGTACGGAAGCAGCAAAAATTTCTTTTCAACGCTGCTGAAAGGGCGCCATTTCCTTTAGGCATAAAACTACATGCCTTTTGTTAAAAACTATCTGCGTTTAGCCACTGCCGGGCAATTAGTATTTCCACTATGATTTATATTTGCACAAACTGCCGCTATGAAATTAAAGCCGGTAATTACAGTTGATTCGATAGAGCCAGCCGTTTTCAAGAGGGAATTTTACGATCCCTCTATCCCTGTTATTATAAAGGACCTGGCTAAAACCTGGCCAGCTTATAACAAATGGGACTGGAGCTATTTTAAATCCCTCGTCGGAGAAAAGAAAGTGCCGCTTTATAACAATGTGAAAAGCGATGCTTATACACCCATCAACAAAGCGGATGACTATAAGACCTTTGGCGAATACATTGATATGATCAGCGAAGGCCCGGCCGGCTGGCGGATCTTCCTGTTCAATATTTTTGATCATGCACCACAACTGATCAATGATTTTACCTGGCCCGATCACCTGATGAAGGGTTTTGTAAAAAAATACCCGATGCTTTTTACAGGAGGTGCTACATCCATTACGCACATGCATTTTGATATTGACCTGTCACATATCCTGCATACACAGTTTGCCGGTAGAAAAAGGGTATTACTGTTTCCCCATTCCGAGCAGCATAAGCTTTACCGTAAACCATTTGAAGTATTAAGCCTTGCCGATTTTTCCCATTATCATGAGGGCAATGGTACACCGGATTACAAACAATTCCCGGCATTGAAACTGGCCAATGGCTATGATTTCATACTGGACCATGGCGATACATTATTCATGCCCGCCGGTTACTGGCATCATATGGAATATTTAGACAGTGGTTTTGCCATGAGCTTACGCGCATTACAACCATCTCTCGGTGGCAAATTAAAAGGCGCCTGGAACTTATTCGGCATGCGCAGCATTGATACGGTGATGAAAAAGACCGTTCCTAAATGGTGGTATGACAGTAAGAAGAAGAAGATCTTTGAGAATGCAGAAAAGGAGTTGCAACAACCCTGAATTAAAAAAGAAGCTGTTTCAAAAGTCAAATAAATCTCGCAACGACGCAACGGCGCAAAGAATAGCCTACTGAAAATCAGTCGTTGCGGGAACATTGATTTAAAATATTTCTACGACAGTCTCTTACTGAATCTTTTATTATTGGATCGTCCAGACCTCGTTACCTCTTAGTAACTTATCGAGATCGGCTGCCTTTCTTGCTTTGGCATCTTCTATCTGTAATGCCATTACTTCTTCATAACAGGGTCTGTCCAGTTCGTAGAAAACACCAAAAGGTCTTGGCAGGTGTCCTTCAATTTTTGGATCATCAAAAATGCGGGTCAGTATTTGTGCTTTGTAGATATCTTTTTCATCGTGTATCCAGAGATCATCAGCGCTATATCCTTCTTCCATGTTAATAATCTTGGGAGTAAAGCCATCCAGCTTTATCCCTTTATCACCGGCAGCGCCAAACCGCAATGGTTTACCCTGCTCCAGGAATAATGTTTCCTGTGGCTTTGTCCCTTTCTCTGTAAATACTTCGAAAGCGCCGTCATTGAAGATGTTGCAGTTCTGGTATATTTCCAGGAAAGAAGCGCCTTTATGCTGGTTGGTACGCAATAACATGGCCTGCATATGCTTGGGATCACGATCCATGGTACGGGCTACAAACGTAGCATCTGCACCCATCGCCAGCGCCAGCGGGTTAAACGGATGGTCAATACTTCCAAAAGGTGTTGACTTGGTAACCTTGTTTTCCTCAGACGTAGGAGAATACTGTCCTTTGGTCAACCCGTATATCTGGTTATTGAACAATAAAATATTTACATCAAAATTTCTGCGGAGCAAATGAATGGTATGATTGCCGCCAATGCTTAAACTATCGCCATCGCCTGTTACTATCCACACGCTTAATTCAGGCCTTGAGGCTTTTAAGCCCGATGCGATCGCCGTAGCACGGCCATGGATCGAATGCATACCATACGTATTCATATAGTAAGGAAAACGGCTGCTGCAGCCGATACCTGATACGATCACAATATTTTCCCTGGGTATACCCAGCGTAGGCATTACTTTTTGTACCTGTGCAAGTATAGAATAATCACCGCAACCGGGGCACCAGCGCACTTCCTGGTCTGTTGAAAAATCTTTGGCGGTAAGTGGTGCTGTTAATGTTTCTGCCATAAAAATGATTGACTACAAATTTATTTACAAAAGGGTAATAAATGTAGCTTTTTTCTGCGATAAAAATCATTTTGACAGCCCTTGTTGCCTTATTTAACAGACCTCTTGTATAGTGCATTTTATCAATAATATGCCACGGATCATCACAGAAAAGCGTCTGCTTTGAATAGAGTTTGTATTTTGTACTCGTTAAACACCGCTTTATGATCGCCAGGAAACAATTTATTACCATAGCCGTCCTCTTTGTGCTTGTCATTTCAGGTATAGCCGCTATCCGGATGCCCGCCCGTACACCGCGGAATTTAAAATATTACCCGCAGATATCAGTGATCAAAAGCTCGACAGCATTATGCAGGCCTATAACCGGGCCCTGGGCGTTAGCTGCAATTTTTGTCATAGTGCCGCCACTGCTACGCCTTCTCCCTTTCTCGGCGCTAAATCTTCTGACGGTCTTAACTATTGCGTCTGATGAAAAACCTATGAAAGAAGAAGCACGCAGGATGATGCGCCTGACGATACAGCTCAATAAGGACTATTTTTATTTTGATACGTTGCAGAGACCCGAATACCTGAAAGTAGTGACCTGCTATACCTGTCATCGGGGTGATGCGTTTCCGGCAGATCTGAAATAGTTATCCCTGTTGCATTTTACCAGCCAGTCTTTTATCCCGGCTACGATCTTTGCGGCTACGAGTTTTTGGAATGCCGGATCGCGGATACGTTTCTCATCCTGCTTATTACTTAAAAAAGCTACTTCTACCAGGCAGTTTGGGTATTCGGTAGGACCGCTGAGTGCGAAATTAAAAGCGCCGATATTGCCGAACTCCATCAGCTTTAATTCCAGCATGCGTTTCAATACATTTTGCGTGAGCGGGCGAAAACCGATATAGCGGTAGTAAGTACTTACACCCCTGACAGTATCATTGTCCGAAGAATTAAGGTGAATACTGATCAATAAGTCAGGCGCCTCTTCTCTCAGCATAGTTATTCTTTCGGCCATGGTCAGTGTAGTATCTTTTACTCTCGTCATGTACACTGTTGCCTTTTCTTTCTTCAACGCCTTCTCTAATTCCTTCGCGAATTTCAATGTATAATCCTTTTCCACTGTGCGCTTCGAAACACCTTTTGCACCCGTATTCTCACCGCCATGCCCTGCATCAACGGCTATTTTCAATTTACTTAAGCGCAGCACAGCAGGCTGACGGTTACTTTAATAACTAATCTCTTTCCTTCATAATAGATGCTGTATCCCCAGTGCTGTTCATGTTTCAGCTCAATGATCACGCGGAACAGATCGTCTTCCGGCTGTTCATAATATGCATTCTTTATTTCCTTTACTGTACTCAGCTGGGTGATCCAGTTTGTGTTGTTGGTAACGCCATAAATATCCACGACGATCTTTGAAGGGTTGATCTGCTGGACGCTTTTATACGGTAATCTTTCATCAAGCGTTACAGCTACGTAATCAGCCGTATCATCGCCCATGCACCTTCCAGTTCCGGTGAGGTAATAAGGCTGAAGGACAAGGAGGCTATCCTTTATAAAATTCACTTTGGGCATCCAGGCAACATGGTTTCTTGACAACTGAACTTTATAATCGCTGTTGGCGCTGTCTACCACTTTTACCGCAATGGCTGTGTCGAGATAGGTCAGTTTAGCGCCACCGAGGCGGTCGTCACCAAGGCCATATTCAAGATAGGGAAGCGGGCCAATTGTCCTTCCCGGTAAAAATCCGTTTTGCTGAGCCAGAGCGGTGGTTTTTACCCGTAAAAAAGGCAACAAAACAGGGCTAATCGTATCATAACAGAAAGATAGCATAAAAACCCCTTAGGTGTATTTCCGTATTAATACGCAAGGGAGCTACAGTTTTACTGAATTTTACTGTAATCTCCTAGTGGCTAGCACTATGCGGATATATATTTCGTTAATATTGTATTGAGAAGATGAACCGTGCAGATGACTTGTATTTATTCCTTATCCTGAAGAAAAACATAATTCCGTATGACCTGGTTAAACATGATGGGTCTGATCTCAGCAATTACTTTATTTCTGCCCATTCAGTATCATATTACTCCTGCGCCTGTCATGGTATAAGAGCTTTCCGGCTCTACTGGTCTATTACTTTCTTGTTTCCTGTCATAATGTTCTTTCCATTGGTTTTGTCAAAACAGACAGGGATTTCATTTATTATCTCGGCGTTCTTAATAATCTCCTGGATGCACCTCTTATGCTCACTTTTATGACTTATTTCAGCAAGACGGCCCTGTTCAGGAAAAGGATGAAGATAATCGTGATGGCCCTGATCTTGTTTGAACTTATCGTGATCGCAACAGTCGGGTTTAATGTTAAAGCAGCTATCATTTGCCTGGCGCCGGGCCTGTTACTGGTCCTTGGCTTCTCCCTTTTGTTCTTTATTCACCAGGCAAAGATCACCGTGGTATACCAGAAAGCAGTCGGCAAGGCATTGATCTCGGCCTCATTACTTTTCGCCTACGGCGGTTATAGTTTTATTTACGTGGTCTATTACCTCTTAAAAACTCCTTACAAGGCAGATACTTTATTTGTCTATTATCTTGTAATCACCTGCTCCTCTTTCCTGCTCACTGCGGGAATATTCTTTGAACGTAAACGGGTAAAGCAACTGACCGAATTGAAAGTCGCCCGCGAAGAGTTAAGAATAGTGTACGGAAGAACATAAATGAATATGGCCGCTTCCGGGGAAGCAGCCATATTAAAAATAGTTACCGGAATTTTTAGAAACAATATTTCCCTTTACTGATCATCTCATCTGCTATAGTCCTCCTCGCAGCCTTGCTGTTAAACGGCTCTGCCCTGGTAAAACGTTTTAATCCCATCAGTATCATTCTCTGTTCATCTCCCTCTGCAAATGAATTGATCGCATCCTTACCTGATTTATTTACTTTATCAGCCGCATCGTACAGGTATGTACGCATTATACTGAGGTGAAGTTCGCTGGCCGCTTCTCCCTGTTTATCCACCATTTTCATTACACGCAGCAATACGCTTTCGGCATTGAATGTTTCAATAGCCATATCAGCGATATTCATCAATACTTCCTGTTCGCTTTCGATCTTCATCATCAGTTTTGTACCGCAGCGCCGGAGGTTATCAGTATCGCTTTTTTCAGGTTGGCAATCAGTTTCTTTTCTTTGGCAAAAGGCGCATCATCTTCTGCTCCGAAATCAGGAATGCTCATGAGTTCTTTCTGCACATTCATGGCCGGGCCCATCAGGTCAAGCCTTCCCTGCATTGCTCTCTTCAATGTCATATCCAGTGTAAGCAGGCGGTTGATCTCGTTGGTGCCTTCATATATCCTGTTGATACGACTGTCGCGGTAGGCCCTTGAAATATTATATTCCGCACTGAAACCATTACCGCCATGTATCTGTACTCCTTCATCTACTACAAAATCCAATACTTCGCTGCCATATACTTTCAGCATAGCGCATTCGATAGCATATTCTTCCGCAGCGCCCAGTAATGATTCATTGAAGGTTTACCGGCTGCCAGCAATTCTCTTTCTTTCGCATCTATCCATTCGCAGTGCGGTACAAAGCAGATTCGGCAACAAATATCCTGATCGCCATTTCTGCCAGTTTATGCTTGATCGCACCAAAATTGGATATCGGTTGCTTGAACTGCTCTCTTGTCTTTGCATATTCAATGGTATTGCTCAGGGCTCTCCTGGCGCCGCCGATAGCTGCTGCACATAATTTCAAGCGGCCTATGTTCAGGATATTGAAAGCGATCTTGTGACCTTTGCCGATCTCTCCAGCAGGTTCTCCACCGGTACTTTAGCATCCTGGAAATACAATTGAACAGTAGAAGAACCTTTGATACCCATCTTGTGCTCTTCCGGTCCCTGGGTAAATCCTTCGGTTCCCTTTCTACAATAAAACCGGTGAACTTATCACCATCCACTTTTGCAAATACCGTGTACACCTGCGCAAAGCCACCGTTGGTGATCCAGCATTTTTGCCCGTTGAGTAAATAATATTTACCATCATCACTGAGTTTGGCAGTAGTCTTTGCGCCCAATGCATCACTCCCGCTATTTGGTTCAGTCAGTCCATAGGCTCCCGCCCATTCGCCGGTGATCAGTTTAGGAATATATTTCTGCTTTTGTTCCGGCGTACCGAAATATAAAATAGGCAGGGTACCGATGCCTGTATGCGCGGCAATAGCCACCGAAAATGAGTGGCCGGCGCCGAGGTATTCATTCACAATGGTAGCGGTAATAAAATCTTTTCCCAGTCCGCCATATTCTTCGGGGAAAGCAACTGATAATAATCCCTGTTCACCTGCTTTGGTAAGCAGTGATTTCATCAATCCCGGTTCAAGGTTGTCAATACGATCGAGTATGGGGTATACTTCTGCATCGAGGAACTGATCACACATATCACGGATCATTTTTTGTTCTTCAACAAAATCTTCTGCGGTAAACGTGTCAAAAGGAGATGATTCTTTCACCAGCCATTCTCCTCCTTTCAACAGTTTTTTCGTTTCTGTGGCAGCGCTCATATGTATTAAGTTTAAAGGTTTAAAGTTCTTCAAATATGAAATAGCTCTTGCTGTCTCAAGCACTCTCATTCACCACTCACCATTCACTATTTCAAATTATCATACACGATCTGCAATACTTCCTTGCACACATCTATCTTTTCTGCCGGTACCGTTTCCAGGGCTTCATTCAATGTCTGTTCTGCCAGCCCCATACTCTGCTCCTGTAGTTTCTGCGCCTGTTTGGTGAGATAGATCAGGTTGATGCGCCGGTCATTTTCCGAAGCCACCCTTTTTACAAGATCCAGCCTTTCAAGATTATCCACCAGGCGGGTGATACTGGGCTTATCCCTGAATGTTGCGTTGCAAAGTTCCTGCTGGCTGATCCCCTCCTGTTTCCATAAATGATACAATACACTCCATTGCTCAATGGTCAGGTTGAGGCCGGCTGTATTGAATTTTTTCTGCAAACGTCTCGCAATGGCAGTGGAGGCCTTGCCTGTAACAAAGCTGTAAAGCTCCCCCTTCTTAAATTGGTTGTTTGACATATAGTTGTTTGTGCAACTAAGTAAAATTAATCTTATTTTTGAATCAGCGCAATTTCTCACCGGATTTTTTTCAGCTAAATTGGAACGTCACCCCCTATTATATAAAAGCTCCCGGATCAGCTGTTTGCAATTCGGTTCAGGCCCGAAAACGGCTTTCTGTTTCCATGGTTATGGTGAAGAAGCCTCTTCCTTTTCGTTTTTAGAGAAGTACGCAGGTGACCAGTATTCCTTCTTTGCTATTGACCTTCCCTTTCATGGACAAACTATATGGAATGAGGGATTGAACTGTACAACAAGCGATATTATGCAGATCATAACAGAAATAATACAAGGAAAGGCGATCAACGATCAGGAGATAGCGAACAATTTACACTTATTGGTTTCAGCCTGGGAGGAAGAGTGGCTTTGAGTCTTTATGAAAAAATACCTTTGCAAATTGAAAAGCTTGTCTTATTAGCTCCTGATGGTTTAGTGGTGAATCCATGGTACTGGCTGGCTACGCAAACATGGGCTGGCAATACATTATTTTCCTTCACAATGAAAAAGCCGCGATGGTTCTTCGGCTTGCTGAAATGGCTGAATACACTTAAACTGGTCAATACAAGCATTTTTAAGTTCGTCAATTTTTATATCGGGGATAAAGAGGTACGGCGCTTATTATATGCCCGCTGGACGGCCCTGCGAAAGCTAAAACCTGGTTTAAAACAGATCAGGTCGCATATACGGACTGCTAAAACTCCTGTACGATTGGTATATGGCAGGCACGACCGTATCATACTGCCGTCAAGAGGTGAAAACTTCATAAAAGGAGTGGAGCAATATTGTACGTTATCAGTCATTCATTCCGGTCACCAGGTATTACAGGAGAAACATGTAGCG
Source organism: Bacteroidota bacterium (assembly GCA_037200265.1). Classification (GTDB taxonomy): domain Bacteria; phylum Bacteroidota; class Bacteroidia; order Chitinophagales; family Chitinophagaceae; genus VBAT01. The sequence continues at coordinate 144,776 of JBBCIL010000006.1, read as the reverse complement.
GATATCCTTCCTGCTTTGTTGTACTGACCTTCATTAGTTAGCTTTGTTGCCCTGCATGATCTTACTCTGGATTATCATACCATTATTTATCCTTTACAGCATTCTTATTATTTATTACTGGCAAAGCTGGTTATCCATTCCTGTCTTCATTCCTTCCCAAAAGCGATTTCAAACAAAAATATCTGTTATCGTTCCTGCGAGGAATGAAGAAAATAATATCGGCGCATTGCTTACAGCTCTACTGCAACAAACTTACCCGAAAGAACTATTTGAGGTCATCGTCATAGATGATGATTCAGAAGACAGTACCGCAGCAATAGTAAAGCAGTACAGTAATGTAAAGCTGCTTCAGCTAAAAGACGATACGACCAATTCTTTTAAAAAGAAAGCGATCGAAAACGGCATTGCTGCTGCAACCGGCGAATGGATCGTGACCACTGATGCGGATTGCCTGCCGCCGGAAAACTGGTTGCAGACAATCGCCGCCTGCCAGGAAGAAAAACAGGCAGTCCTTATTGCAGCGCCTGTAGTGATTAGCTGCAACTCCTCCATTGTGCAGATCTTCCAGGCGCTTGATTTTATGGTATTGCAGGGAATTACAGGCGCTGCCGTTTACAAAAAGAAATTAACTATGTGCAATGGCGCCAACCTGGCGTATGAAAAAAAAGTTTTTTATGAAGTAAATGGTTTTGCCGGCGTAGACCATATCGCTTCGGGCGATGATATGCTGCTGATGCATAAGATATGGAAGAAATATCCTGCCAACGTTCATTACCTGAAGTCGAAAGAAGCTATTGTTTCCACCCGGCCGGTGAAAACATGGAAAGCCTTTTTTCAGCAGCGTATCCGCTGGGCCAGCAAGGCGAAACAATATGAGGATAAAAGGATCTTACCGGTATTGCTACTTGTTTACTTTTTCAATCTTTCATTTATTGTATTAGTGGTTGCCGGCTTCGCAGATCATCGTTACTGGCTAACCCTATTGTTAATGTGGTTACTGAAAACAATAGTAGAACTGCCTTTTTTCTACTCGTTGACGGTTTATTTCAATAAACAATGGGCCGTTAAATGGTTTCTCCTTTTCCAGCCGGTACATATTATTTATACCATCATATCCGGCTTATTCGGGCAATTCGGAAAATATGAATGGAAGGGAAGGAAAGTGAGGTAGTCCGAATACCCAATAGGCAAAGCTCAGGAGATTACGGATTCGCTATTGTCAATTGTCCATTGCTTATTGACTACTCACCACTAATCATTGTTCATTGCCAATTCTATTATATCTTCCATTTTCATGACCACAGCGTCTACTTCATTTCAGCAAGCTGCCTGGCGGAGGCTCAGGAAAAATAAAGGCGCTATGTCGGGGCTTGTAGTGATCGCTTTGTCTGTGATCGTTGCCTTGTTCGCCTATTTTATCGCTCCTGATTCATCTCCCTATGCTAACCGTATCATTTTAGAGATCGGTGGAGAAAAACCGGGTCATCAGCAAACCTTTTTAAAAGTAAAGAATAACCGCATTGTTGGCCATTCATCTTTTTTTACACAATTAATGTCCGGCACCAGCGACCGGTACAATTACCTGCCTGTAACAAGTCATGAAATAAAAGGGGATAGTATTATTGTTCAAAAATATATTGACGAGGGTCTAACAGAAAGACAGGCGTATCACCTCGGCATGGCAGATAAATCACCCATCACAACGAAAAAATTTTTACTCGGCACGGATAAATACGGCCGGGATATTTTAAGCCGGCTCATCATCGGTACAAGAGTAAGCCTTAGTGTCGGGCTGATCACGGTTATCATATCTCTTTCTATCGGTTTGATCCTTGGCTCGCTGGCGGGTTACTTCCGCGGCAAAACAGATGATATCATTATGTGGTTCATCAATGTGATATGGAGTATCCCCACCTTATTACTGGTGTTTGCGATCACACTGGCGCTTGGTAAAGGCTTCTGGCAGGTATTCATTGCCGTAGGTCTTACCATGTGGGTGAATGTAGCGAGGCTGGTAAGAGGACAGGTATTGGGTGTTCGTGAACTGGAATATGTGGAAGCTACGAGAGCATTGGGATTTTCCAATATCAGAACAATCGTACGTCATATATGGCCAAATATCATGGGACCGGTAATAGTGATCGCGGCCTCCAACTTTGCTTCCGCTATCGTGATAGAAGCCGGTCTGAGCTTTTTAGGAGTGGGAGTACAACCTCCGCAACCGAGCTGGGGATTGATGATCAAAGAGAATTACAATTTTATAATTACCCAAAATCCTATGCTGGCATTGGCCCCGGGTTTTGCCATTATGTTATTGGTACTTGCTTTTAATTTATTGGGAAATGGATTAAGGGATGCGTTGAATGTGAGGGGAAGAATATAGGGCTAAGAGGTTAAAAGAGTAGTTGCTGAATATTGAACATGATTTAATTTATTGGTAGTACCTTCTCTTTTTCTCTTAGCCTTGAATGAATATCGGTCACGATCAGCATAGAAAAACACAAAAAGAAAAGACTGCCGACTTTATCGGTTTCGATCATATCGCTTAAAAAATTTACTGTCAGTATCATCACGATTATCACACCTGTGGTAATAGCCGTCATTTTATAAAAAGGATCTTCCGCCCGGTGATAAAGCCTTTGCGCATAGTATAACATAGCGCCTGCCAGTAACAGGAAAAACAATAAACCCGGGATGCCCTGTTCGATCGTGATCATTAAAAAATAATTATGTACAGTGGAATGCTCAGGATTATCGCTTACCCATGTTTTAAAAGCGGGAATAGCATAGGGTTTATAATTATCATAAAAAGTATTGGGGCCAAAGCCGGTCAGCGGGTCATCTTTTATCATTCGTACGCCTGCTATCCAGCGGTAAAAACGTTCTGCTGTTGATACATCTTTAAATTCATAGGTAGCACGGAGATGCTCGCGAAAATCCTGGTGAAATATGGTTGTCCGGTAATCATGCGCATATTCGAGATAACGGTCACCGGCCTTTATCCAAAACAAAGAGGCGACTACGACAATGATGGTTATTAAATATATGTTGACCATCATTTTTTTCCTGATCAGCCACCAGGCAATCAGGCCGGTGACCAACGCCAGCCATGCACCCCGGGCATACGAAAGGAATAAGGCAACGAATAATCCCGCTATTACAACTATCAATATATTTTTGACCTTTTTTGATTCACTTAATTTATAAAAAGCAAAAAAAACAGGAATGATACAAACGAGCATAGCCGAATAACTCACATGGTTGCGAAAGAATGGCTGCAGCGCATCATTGATACCGGCAAAAGAAAAACCGTACTGGTAATGCCTTACCATAGTTATCAGTGTCAAGGCAAGCATAGCGATCGCCATCACCAGCACAGCGGTTTTAATGGCTTTTTTATCACGGAAAACGATCAGCGGAGCTAACACGAATGCGGCAAGATACCAGCATTTTGCTAATAAGAATTTGGCAGAGATCAGCACATCCGCAGAAGATAAAACGGTAACTACTGACCATATAAAAGTAACCAGCAAGGTTATTATTAACGGATGCCTGATCATTCTGCCGGGTAAAATTCCGGGTGAATAAACCCGGTAGCAAAAGAATAAACCTGCTGTAAATAACATCAGCAATTCATCAGGAAAGTCTGTACCGAGTGTGGAACTGACCTGTATTTCCGCAGAAAACGGCAGGGAAAATAATAATAAAAAGAAAACCGCATTTGTATATTGCCAGCCTGTATAAAAAAATACAGCAGCAAACGGAACAGCGATAAAATAATATGCTTCCAGCCATACAGCAGCCAGCAGGCAAAGTATAAACAATGCTGAAAAAAAAGCAAACAGGCTTTTATTACTATGTGCTGCTGCGATCACTGTTTCATTACTTTTCTTTTCTCCAGCAATAAGGCGATACACAGGGAGAACAATATGCTTAATACCAAGGTGGCCAGCAGTATTGGTAATTTCTTCGGCTTATCAGGCCAGTCGGCAACTCTTGCTTTATCAATGATGATCAATACCGGTTGTTTGCTGTCAACCAGTAACTGGTATTGATTGATCAGTTTTTCATATTGCTGCACCTGTTCACCTTTGGCTTTGCGGGTGGCTTCCTGTGCTTCAGAAGGGCCCCAGCTGTCGGCGATCATTTTTCTAAAATCAAAACTATCTATATCGGCCTGTAACTTTTCTGCACCGGATTCCAGTTTTTTTATCAATGAAATATTATTGCTGTTCTGAATATCCTGGTGAATGGTTTGCAGTTTCTCCGTGATGGCATTGGCCATTTGCGGGGCAAATGTTTTATCCGCGTCCCATACTTTTACTTTCAGTTCGCTGAAATCGCTCCTGGTCACTTTGGTATTTGCTTTGAGGCGGTTAGCGGCCTTTCTTTTTGCAGCGTCTCCCTGCTCCCTTATTTTGTAATGACCGGCCAGGTCAAATTCGTCAGCCAGAGCGAGGTAGACCGTATCCAATTGTGCTGTTCCGATTATCATGTCCAGGTCGCCCGGTGATCCCATAGCGGGATACAGTTGTTGTATATTATCATTAAATATACTTGCCTTGTCGGCGGCAAAAGTGCTGGCCGGCAGCGCTGTAGTGGTGGAGAGGTATTGGGCCGGTTTCAGGTATAATACTATGCTTACGGCAACGAGCGATATGGCCACAATGGCAACCATTTGTTTCCACCATTTTGACACGAGATAAAAAAGATCTGGCATTGGTTTTCTTTATATGTGATTATTGATGGGCGGATATTTTCCAGTTTCTGAGATCAACGAGCCGGGTGATCCATAGCATGATCGCAGCAATCATTCCCGCACCGGCCAGTATCAGCAATTTATTTACGGGCCAGTTATCGCTCACATACAAAAATCCGCATATCAGCCCGCCTATAAAAATATATATTACCCCTGAGCGAATATCTATCCCGATCTTTATTTTTTGCCGGGTATACCACATTGTAGCTATACCACTGAATGCCTGGCTGACGAGTGCAGCGATACAGCTTCCTTTGGCTCCCCATGAAGGGATCAGCAGTATATTAATCAGCACATTCAGTATAACTGAGATCAGTATAATATAACTGAAGGCGACAATATTACCCGTAGCGGCCATTACTGTACCATACACCTGCACAAGAGAATAGCCGATCAATGCAGGCAAGCACCATTGCAGTATTTCAATTGAACGGCTATCCGTATGATGGTATAATGCCTGCTGTATCCAGGGCGCCAGGAAAATAACAATACACGAAAGAGAGATAGCGGCCACCAATAATAAATGACGGATAGTCAAAACAACGCCGGCGATCTCTTTTCCTTCACTCCACTGCCTGGCGACATAAGGCAGGAGAAAAGAAGCGAATAAAAATCCCAGCATATTGGCAGCGTCGAGCAACCGGAATGCGCCGGCGTATTTGCCTGCTTCTTCGGGGCCGCTGATCCGCTCCAGCAAAAAGCCGTCTATGCGTGAATGAAAAGACATGAGCAGGACTATTATCGCAAAAGGCAGGGCTGCTTTAAAAATGTAATTATCCGGCCATCGTTTTTTAAAGGAGAAATGAAATTTTTTGACTGCCAGGAGGGTTAATGCCACAATCATTGCAAATGCCATGCAGGCTGCCTGTAACAGTAAAAACCGTTCAATGCTGATACCACCCATTATTGACGGAAAATACAACAGGGTGCCACATAGCAGTATCATTAGCAATTTATCCAGTACAGAGAGCCATGCGTCGGTCCTGAACCATTGCTGCGAAGTAATAATAGCCCTGAAAAAAACAAACATGGATGAACACACCTGGATGAATACAACGTAGCCTATGATATTCCAACTGTCTATACCAGAGAAAAAAGCAACGCCAAAAACGATCGTTGTATACAAAAGTGCAAACACCAGCTTCACCACAACGAAAGTGCCGGCCTGCTCAGCTATACTGCTGTCTTTTGCAGATAGCTGCCGGTTATAAAAAACCGTAAGTCCCCAGTCGAGAAGGAAGAGAAGTACATAAGAAAGATTCCATATAGAAAAATAAGTGCCGTAAGCAGCCACCCCCACGTCGTTCTGCACGCGCCTGTCAATGCCAAATATCCATAAGGGTTTAATAACAGCATTAAGCAGTATAAGCAAGCTAAGCGATGAATAAAATCGGGATGTTTCTTTCATCATCAATCGTATCGTGTAAATAAGGTCTCTGACTGCTTTTAATAGCCGGGCAGGAAGATGAAGATGACCGGGTAACTACCGGTGTCTTCTTTGCCCGGATAAATATAACAATAGCCGGTAGCAGTACAGTAGTATCCGGTACTTAAATATATCAGCTTACCACTTTTACATTCCTGCTGAAACTTTCTTCCAGGGAGATAAAGGTCTCGGTTCTTTCAATTCCTTTGATCTTTTGCAGCTGGTCGTGCAATACAGATCTGAGCTGGGAAATATCTTTACAGACAATTTCAGCAAACATGCTGTAGTTACCGGTTGTATAATTGAGCCTGACGATCTCAGGCATTTTCTGCAAATCTTTAGCCACTGTATCGTACAGTGAACTTTCTTTCAGGTAAATACCGATGAAAGCGATAACATCATACCCTAATAATTTAAGGTCAGCGCTTAATCTTGTACCCTTTACCACGCCGGCTTCCTGCAGCTTTTTGATACGGACATGGATAGTACCGCCTGATACAAATAGTTTTTTGCCGAGGTCAGCATACGATATCTCTGCGTTTTCCATCATGTGGTGAATGATCTGCAGGTCGAGTTTGTCGAGATTTAATTTAGCTGCCATTTTATAAAGCCATTTTTTAATTTATTTACTAAAACTAGTATATTTTTGAATATTTTCTATTATTTTAAAATAATCTTTGATAAAATTGGAATGAAAAGGCCAATAAGCCTAAATTTGTCTTATCAAGTTCTTTAAAAAAGGGATGGCAAGGAATGAAGGAGATATCACAGGAGCCAGGTGAAATCTTCTACAATCTACGTAATCCCAAATATACTGTGGGGTGATGAAATCTCGGCAGACATGCCCTCTCGTCTCGGGGGTGGGGATAACAGGACAAACGTAACATAGAGCCGATCCCGATGCAAATCGGGACCGACCGGGGTTGACCACCACGGTTTGTGTTATAGCTAACTGCCTCGTGGAGGTTCGACTCCTCCCCCTACAGCTATTTTTCTCATTTGAGTTTTAAGCCTTTATAATGTTAGATAATTATGAAGGCTTTTTTATTTGTGAAATCTGCCAATAAAAAGAAAGTTATTAATTACTAATACTATGCCCAATAGGGAATATAGTTGGCGTGCTTTTTAGATCCGCTATCAGGGTCTGCAATTTTGATTAATCCCGCGTTTATTGTATCTGAAATAATACGTGAAGCCATTGGATAATTTTTTTCTAAAATCGAAAATCGTTTCCTTATAGATTGATTATTTGTTTTTTGATTGCTTACATAATGAAGGCAACAATGCTGATAGCAGGCTCTGATTCTATCTTCCTTATCCATTTTTGATAATGCCCTATGCCCATAAATAATAACTTTTGTATAATCAGCTTCTTTTACAAATTTTGGTGCCGGAAGCTGATAAACTTCAATAGCGCTTATTGCACGATCAACACCGCTACCCCGCTCTTCGCAAATTTTTAATCTTCTTAAAAGGGAAGCCAAAGATTCATTTCTTGATTTTGGTGCAGTATCAATGAATCTGTCAATATGAATTAAAGGAACACCGGGGTTAGTAATTTCAATTCTGTCATTAAAAATTTCTATTAATACGCCCGAGCCTGTAATAGTAAAATCCTGGTGGATAAGAGCATTAGCAACAAACTCTCTTATTGACACTTCAGGATACATTTTCACCTCTTTTCTTAATGCATGCTCGATTATTTCGTTACTGGGTAATTGATCCAGTATATACTTTATCAGTGCTTCAAATCCTGATGCATAACCTTTAATACCTTCATGCTCTTTATGAGTTTCCACTCTATCATTACTTTTATAAACGATAACCCGTACGGCCTTTCTTTTTATCACCTTAAACTGTTTTAGATCAGTCGCAAATAATATAGCTCCTATATTAGTCACATTCCAGGTTTCATCCAGATTTGACTTAACTAAAGCTTCATTTTCTAATGCATCGAGTATAGCTTTCTTTTGATCAGGGAGTGGCCGGGAAGACATTCGAAAATATGAATCGTAATCAAGCAGCTTTATAATATCATCTATCGAAGCCTGTGGGAAAGCTATAAGATCTTCAAAGTACAAATTTTGAGACTGGGCTATTAATGTCTTTACTTCCTGATGTGACATCTTTACTGTCTGTCCCGCAGACCGTTTTATAGCAATCAAAAATATCTGAGCCGCGAAGGTGAACTGGTTTGTAATGGCTCTCAGCAACAAACACAATAAGTAAATCGTTCCGTTATATGAAATGACCGTATGGTCAATTGTAATTGGTTGTGCCAGGTTATTTCTGGCAATATTTCCAAGCTTTTTAATTATTTCATCTATTTCCGGTTTTAATACCGATCTTAATGAACTATCATTAGCAACTCCAAATACCATAAAACCTCCACCCGGTAAATGCGAAAAGGCTGATAGATGTTTGGCCAATCTTTCACTATTATCTGATAGCATTGATTTCCAGTCCAGTTCATTTACCTCGGCAGGAATGGGTTTTAAACTTTTCTCAAGTACTTTTTTGGCTTTTTCCTCCCAGTATTTCATAAGCAGTTACATAACAGTTACATAAGAACAAATTGATAATCAATTAGTTATATGCTTCACCGTAATTTTTAGGGATTTCTGTTACATAGGTGAAACAAATATAACTAATTCCTTATTTGCAGAATTTAACCGAACTGATGTTCACGATAAAAATAAATAGCACACTGATAAGCTTTATCAATTTTGATCTATAGATTTTTGCTTGTATTTTCCCAACCTGACATTTTTATCTTCTCAAAAAATCTTTTGTATCTTTTTCGCATAAAATTCATCTATGAAACAACTGCTCGTCTGCGCGCTCTCCATCATCTTTATTTATAGCTGTTCCTCCACTTCCCAGATCAAACAAAGGTATACCCTGGATGATAAAACAGTCTTTGACCTTATTGAACGGCTGAAGAAAAATCCCAATGACGCGGAAGCGGCCAAACTCCTGCCCGACGCTTACAAGCAGGCAGCAGAGATCCGCAAAAGCATGAACAGGAATACTTACAACAACATGAGTGAAGGAGACCGCTGGATCGAGATCTCCAAACAACTGCTGGTAGCCCAGCAGATGTACATTGATATCAAAGCTAATCCTGCTGCCCGCAAAGCTGTACCCGAACCATGGGACCCCCACATTGAAAATACAGGAGGCAAAACAAAAAGCCGCCGAAGAATACTATAACCAGGGCGTGCAGTACATGGGATACAATAACCGGCCGTATGCACTGAAAGCCTATGATATGTTTTTAAAAGCCAATGACGCTTATCCTAATTATAAAGATGTACGAATACAGATAGAGCAGGCATTGGATGTCGCTACCATTAAAGTAGTCGTTCGCCCCGTAAACTATTATAACTATGGCTGGAGCTACTGGGGCTTTAATACCGACTACATGCAGTATAAGCTGATCAATGACCTCAATAATTCATCGTATAAGAATATCCGTTTTTACTCAGAAGCTGAAGCTGCTTCAAAGCGAATACCGGTAGACAGGATAGTTGACCTTAATTTTAATGATCTTTATATCGGCCAGGTATACAGTGATAACTATTCCACCAAACGATCCAAACAAATAGAAACCGGCCAGACAAAAACGGATCCGCCGAAGCCCATTTATACCATCGTATATGCTACAGTGTATGTAAACAGGCGGGTGCTGCAAAGCCGCGCATCATTAGATTGCCGCATTTATGACCGGGCTACTGAAAGAACCATCTTATCCGACCGCTTCCATGATGATTATGCCTGGCAGGAAGAAAATGGCCGCTTTACAGGTGATAACCGCGCCCTTGAAGCATCTGACTGGACCATTATCAATAACAGCGGTAACCGAAATCCGCCTTCACACAACGAAATCGCTGAAAGGCTCATCAACAATTGTTACAGCCAGTTGTTATCGAGAATAAGAAATGGTGTTAGCTTTGATTATTAATTATTACGAACTACCCATTCGTATTATCAACTAAAATTACCCTTGTATGAAAAAACTGCTGCTTATTGCCGGCATCCTTTCTGTATTCATCGCTTCAGGACAAGATGAAGCCGTAAAAAAACTTCGCTCTGAATCTGACCGTAAAATCGCTAAAGATCCTAACGATACCATTCCCAAAGCATGGAGAAAAGGCGGATTGTTCAGCCTTAACCTTTCGCAGGGTTCATTGAGCAACTGGGCAGCCGGCGGCGAAGATTTCTCACTGGCATTAAATTCACAGGTAAGCCTTTACGGTTTTTATAAGAAAGGCAAACACAGCTGGGACAACACATTTGATTTTAACCTTGGTTATGTAAAAACAACCAGTCTCGGCAGCCGCAAAAACGATGACCGTTTTGACCTTCTTTCCAAATACGGCTATAGCATCGGTAATAAAATAAGCGTTTCCGGTCTTTTCAATATCCGTTCACAATTCTTCAAAGGATATACCTACCCCGATAATGTAAAAACATTTTCTTCTGCCTTCATGGCGCCGGGTTATCTTTTGTTAAGTGCCGGTCTTGACTATAAACCGAATAAGGATCTGTCTATTTTCTTTTCACCCGCCACCGCCCGTTTGGTCATTGTAAGGGATACTGCATTATCCAATAAGGGCCTGTATGGTGTAACGCCGGGAAAGAAAAGCATCCTTGAGTTTGGTGCATTTGCAACCATTAACTACCTGAAAGAGATAAATAAATTATTAACCTATAAAGGCAGACTTGATCTCTTTTCCAATTACCGCCACAACGCTCAAAACATAGATCTCAATATGAGCAACTCTTTAAATGTAAAGATCTCAAAAGTACTATCCGCCAGCTGGGGTCTTGACCTGATCTATGACGATGATGCAAAACTGTTTGGCGCTAATAAATCATCACCTGCCCTGCAGGTAAAATCCATTGTGGGCATTGGTATACTGCTAAAATTCTAACCTCCTTTATAATAACAAAAGCCCGGTTCCTAAAAACCGGGCTTCAACCAAAACCTTAACTCACAAAAAGATCGCCGGATCAGCTTTCCAACTTATAAGTGATCGGAAGTATCCTCCAGGTTTTTACATTCTTTCCTTTTACCTGTCCTGCTGTCCATTTAGGCATATTTGAAACAACTTTTACTGCTTCTTCTTCTAATCCATAACCTACTTTATTACCGATTGTCTTTACATTAGATATTTTTCCCTCTTCATCTACCACAAACTGAACGCTTACCGTTCCTTCAATACTATTATCAATGGCATCCTGCGGATATTCAATATTGTTGTTGATATAGTTTTCCAATGCATTCTGGCCTCCTTTATAAGCCGGTAATACTTCGGTACGATTGTAATATCCCATCTTGTCCTTTTCAATCTTCGCCGTGGCATCCGTTTCTGCTGTCATGGATGCAGACGCTTTACCTGTTTTTTTCTTCACAGCGGTTCCGGAATTTGTTCCGGTATTAGCAGCAGCAGCGGTGGTATCAGCCCCATTAGCGGGCACTGATGTGGAATTATTTTCCGCCTCATTATTACAGGCAGATAAAAAAACACAGGCAGCCATTGTGATAACGCCCGCTGTGATAAACTTTAAGCTCTTGAATTTCATAATCTTACTTTTAAATGAGTGATTTGTTCCCTTATATAATCCAAATGCAGTGCCGGGATTATATATCATGGGCTTTCTTAAATTTATAAGCGGCGTAATCTGCCCATAATTTACCTTTGCCACCTGATGGGCCAAAAAAAATTAGAACGCTTTGCTGAGTTGGACACATTCCATAATGTCTTACAGTTTCCTAAAGAAATAGCCGGGAAATGGAATGCTTTTTTCAAAAATGAAAACCCGCTTATCCTCGAACTTGCCTGTGGTAAAGGTGAATATGCAGTAGGGCTTGGACAGCTATACCCGGCTAAAAATTTTATAGGGGTTGATCTGAAAGGCAACCGTATCTGGGTCGGCGCGAGGAAAGCATTGCAAAACAATTTGCATAATGTCGCTTTTCTGCGGACACAGATTGACCAGGTAAACGAATATTTTTCAAAAGATGAGGTAGCAGAAATATGGATCACCTTCCCGGATCCCCAGCTGCGGATGTCAAAAGCAAAGAAAAGACTGACACATCCGAAATTTCTCAGGCTATACCAGCAGTTCCTCGTCCCCGGCGGGTTGATACATTTGAAAACGGATAGTCCCGATCTTTATGAGTTTACAAAAGAAGTGATTGACATGTATGGATGCAAAACATATACAGATCTTGATAATGTATATGCCGAGACCATTATTCCTGGAGAGTTGAAAATTAAAACACACTACGAATCACTGGATATTGCCGGAAGCAACCGTATACATTATCTCAGTTTTACTTTACCTGCACAATTTCCGGGCAAAGAAAAAGACGAAGCATTAAAACAATTATTGAAAGCTCATGCAGGAACTGATTGAAGGCATTCATTATTATATGAATGCTGCCGGGTTCGTTGTACTGACAAAACAATATCATATGGAAAGAGGGTATTGTTGCGGTAATGGCTGCCTGCATTGCCCTTTTAATTATGAAAGCGTGCCGGAGCCGCGAAAAAGTGAATTATTGAAACAAAAGGAAAAGCCTTCCGAATAAACTATTTTTATCAAATGCCTCCAAAGAAATCTTCAGCTAAACTAAAGTCTGTAAAACCATCCGGTAAAAAAGATGAAAATTTTTTTGAACTGGTATATGAAGTAGCGAGACAAATACCCAAAGGCCGCGTAACTTCTTACGGAGCTATTGCCGCCAGTCTTGGTACAAAGCTATCCGCCCGCATGGTGGGCTGGGCCATGAATGGCGCCGGAAGGGTCAGGCCTAAAGTGCCTGCACATCGCGTGGTCAATCGCCTTGGCATTTTAAGCGGTAAACATCATTTTACGCCACCCGGTGCTATGGAAAAACTGTTAAAGAAAGAAGGGGTCAAAGTAAAGAATGATACTGTAGTAGATTTTGAAAAATTATTCTGGAACCCAGTAGAAGAACTGGGGTTTTAATTGAATCAAAAAAAAATAGAAATAATTTAGACATACGGCAATTAGATATCGCTGCGAAAATTACCAGGATAAAAACAACAAATGGCATCAACAACAATCAAATCCCCGATAAAATTTACCGGCTACCAGAAACTGGTAATCGGCCTGCTTGCGCTCACCCAGTTCACCGTGGTACTCGACTTCATGGTCATGTCACCATTGGGGGATATGCTTATGAAATCAATGAGCCTGCGGCCCGCACAATTTGGTTTTGCCGTATCCGCCTATGCATTCAGCGCAGGTATTTCTGGTTTGCTGACAGCAGGATTTGCTGACAGGTTCGATAGAAAAAAGCTTCTTTTATTTTTTTATGTTGGCTTTATCGGCGGCACTTTATTTTGCGGTCTTACCAATTCTTATGTGATGCTGATCGCTGCCCGTATTGTAACGGGTTTGTTTGGCGGTGTGATAGGATCCATTTCGCTGGCCATTGTTGCTGATTTATTTCCCCTGGAACAACGCGGACGTGTAATGGGTTTTATGCAAATGGGCTTTGGCGCCAGCCAGGTATTAGGCATCCCTATCGGTTTGTATATCGCCAATGTCTGGGGATGGCAATCGCCTTTTTTAATGATCGTTGGATTAGCCACGATTATCTGGCTGCTCATTATTGCCAGGATGCAGCCCATAAATAAACACCTGGCCTTACAAAAAGATCGTTCGGCTTTCACCCATTTGTGGCATACGATCGCCAAACGTGATTACCGGATTGGTTTCCTTGCAACAGCCATGCTTTCATTAGGCGGTTTTATGATGATGCCCTGGGGCAGCGCCTTTGCTATAAATAATCTTCATGTAACGGAGTACCAGTTGCCCATCCTGTTCATGGTGGCGGGTATCAGTTCACTCATCATTATGCCATTGATCGGAAGGTTGAGTGACCAAACGGATAAGTTTAAAATATTTGCCCTGGCCTCTGTCTGGATGATTGTGATGGTTGTTATTTATACCAATCTCAGCAATGTACCTTTCTGGTTCGTGCTGGTGATGAATATTCTTTTTATGATCGGCATTATGAGCCGTATGGTACCATGGTACCAGCCATGGCGCTAACCTCTTCGCTTCCAAAAATGGAGGACCGCGGTGCATTTATGAGCATCAATTCATCTTTGCAACAGATGGCTGGTGGATTGGCCGCCGCTGTAGGCGGTATGATCGTTGTTCAAAAAACAAAATTCAGTCCCTTGGAACATTACAATACATTGGGATATGTGATCATTGTGCTGACCATTATCAGTATTTATATGCTATACCGGGTAAGCAGTATGATCAAAAGGCATCAGAAAGAAGTGAGAAAGGAAAATGTGATTATTGAAACAGTCAATAACTGATCAGATGGATGATCGTTTTTTTCTTCTATACCATAATAAAAATCCCGTAATACTCAGCAAACCACCTGTCAGTCCCAATAAACAATAAATAATCTTTACCGGCCAGCCGCCGTATTTCCCATAATGTATTTGTGAATTGATGATATCATAACGGTCAGCCGGATCTATTTCATTTATAAAACGGGTAGAAGATACCTTTCCTGTACTATCTAAAAAAACAGCATCCGCATATTTTTTTGAATGAATAAAAGAATTAGTGCTTTGACTGCCATAAATGGCTGTCTTACTTTTCCTGCTCTGGGCAAAATAAACAACGTAACCGGTAAATGCAGGATACTTTTCTTTCAGTTCTTTAAATGAATGATCCAGGGAATAAAATAAGGCCGGCGATGTTTTGAGAACAGGCGTATAGTCGTATGACTGGTAAAATTCCTTTTTAAAAACATACCGCTGCATCCAGAAGCCGGTAACTCCTATCACCAGGTTAAATAATAAAGCATAGACGCCAATTACCTGGTGCAGGTTATTCTTCTTAAATACTCTTTTTCTGAACGTCAATACTGAGCATACATTTCGCCGGTACATAATAATGCCGGTGATGATGCTGAGCAAAAATACAATGGCAAAAAAACCAAGCAGCCATTCCCCTTTCTTACCAAGATGAAGAGAACCGTGCAATGTATCAACCCAGCTCATAAAACCATCCCTGCCTCCTTTTGTCTTCAATATCATCCCGGTTTGCGGATGCATAAAAACCTGCATAACCTCCTTTCCGCTCCTGAAGGAGGAATCGTAAACAGAGAATATGAATGGTTTTGAAATACTTTCAGGAATATGGCCATTGCTTATTTGCGCATGAGGATAATGTTTTTGCAAACTATTGTACCCGCTATCCGTTGAAATAAGCTCTTTATTACTTTCGGTAACTACAGCTGGATAGCTCAAACTATCCAGCTCCTCATGAAAAACCAATACAGCTCCTGACAGCGACATCAGCAGGATAAAGAGACCGGATAAAAGACCGGCTATACTGTGAATGGAAAAAATAAAACCTTTCTTCATTGTATTAAATCTCCCAATTTACTACTAGGAGTAATAAGGGCTGATCAGCCAGTATACCAGTACACCGGTCACCGCCACATAAAACCAGATGGGCAGGTGATACGGGCCAGCTTCTTATGTTTAACCCAATCGCCTATAAGCGCCCTGTAAGCAGAGTACAAGATAAAGGGAAGAATGATGCCTGCCAGCGGAATATGAGTACCCAGTATGATATAATAAACAATCCGCAGTGATCCGGAATTTGCTTTTTCTATATCGGTTACAATACCATTGTGATCAAGGTCGCCGAATTTTGTATCGCCGGCAAATAATGATGGCAGATATAACTAACCAGGAAAAGCATTGAAAGCACCATGGCTGTCAGCATGAGTTTCTTATGCACTTCATACTTTCGGTTCTTTACGGCGACTAAAGCGGCTATCAGTAAGATGGCTACACATGAATTGATCATGGCATTGATCACAGCAAAAAGATGCACGTCAAAACCAGGATCTATTTCCCAGCTTAACCCTGCTCAGTAAAACAACAGCTGCGAAAACAACAAAGGAGAAAGTAAGGATCAGGATATTGGCCTTCTTATCATTTCTCTTCCAGACCGGTTTTAAACATGTGTCCCTTTTTTTCTGAATATAAATAAAAATATACCTACCGCGCCGATAGCCATTAAAAATAACGATGGCCAGCAATTGCAGTTTGCCTGCCAGGAAACTTTTTTTCGTCCTGTCTTTTTCCAGCGTGAGCAGATGATATCTTCTGACAATTTTGCCATGGAAACCGAATCAAGGCCGTGATAATAACCGCGGACATAGCGGTTGGTATCTATCAATACAAAATGATCGGTATGTAAAAAAACTGGTGTCAATACCATCGCCATCCTGAACCGGTATCTTCATTTCCTGTATGGCCATATCATATATCTCTTTTTTTGGCCCTGTCAGCAACCACCATTGATCAGGATTGACCTGGAAACGATCAGCCCACATTTTCAACCGCTCTACCGAATCTCTTTCCGGATCAATGCTTAAAGAAAGAAGATGCAGGAAATCGGTGTCCTGTCGCCCACTCTTTTGGAATTGGTGACACCATCCTGGAACCGCTTCATGCTTTGGTAAGCGCGGGGCAGATAGTAGGGCAATGCGTAAAGAAGAAATCAACTACTATCACTTTACCATGCATATCTTTCCAGGCAACCTTTTGACCCAGCTGGTTGGTCAATGAAAACTCCGGCAAACCGGTGCCAGACCGTGTCAATTATCTCTTGCCATTTTTAACAGTAGTAGTTGTTGAATCAAAAGGTAATGGCGAGGCATCTGCACAGCCTCTTCACTGGTACGCTTTACGATAAAATAACTTACCCAGCGGCACCAGCAAAGCCAGGATCAAAGCATATAAAGCAGTTCTTGTCACGGGATGCGAAGGTATTACAAGCTAAGAGAAAAAGAGGGTTTACTGCAAATGAAATGTTGTTTAGGCCCTAAAAAAGAAAAAGAGAGCAGCCGCAGCTTTCTCTCTTTCTTTAAAATCTCTCTATTTGATTTCTCTAAGCCATTACAAGCTAAGAGAAAAAGAAGGTTTACCGCAAATGAAATGTTAGTAAGGTCCAAAAGAGAAAAGAGAGCAGCCGCAGCTTTCTCTCTTTCTCTTTAAAATTTATTGATCCCTGCGTGCCGCAGGTTCTGGCTTATTGCTTTTCTGATTTGCTTTCAGGCGTTTTTTCTTCATGTGCCTTATGTTCCTTTGGCATGGTTGACTCCTGGAAATGCTTGTCATACGTATTGCGCAGGTTCTTATAAGAGTTACCATCAATAATGAACGCGGCAATGAACCAAACGAATAATAATAACGGTACTATAATGGTCATGATCATATTCCTGATCTCATCACCAAGGTGCATAAAAACAGAAACGATATAATACGCTTTGGCCAGTGTTAAAATGCACACCACCCCTTTAAACATAGTACCAGCAGGTGGCTTGGGTTTTCACCTTTATGTATCGTATAAATGCTCAATCCTATTGCCAGTTCAATAACCGTAATAACGGATAAAAGGATCGTTGTTTTCCTTACCCTTTTTTTAAACTCAGCATCTTCGGTATGATGGTGAAAACTTACTTCTTCAAAAGCCGGATGTTGCATAATAAATGATTAATTACAAATTTTACAATCTCAGATCATATTCCCATCGCGGGAATTTATAGTTTATATTTTCAGATCAGATAGAAACAGAGGAATACAAATACCCATACCAGGTCAACAAAGTGCCAGTATAATCCTGCTTTTTCTATCATCAGATAATGTCCTTTCCTGTCAAACACCCCTTTTTGTGTCATGATCAGCATCACCAGGTTAATAATAACACCGGAAAAAACGTGGAAACCATGGAAGCCGGTAATACCATAGAAGTATCCGCCAAATGCAACCGGTCCTTTTTCACGAATATGCAGTTCCGCTACATTGAGCATACCGATCAGCTTTTCTTTAGACATACCGTTCAGTTCATTTAATGCATGTGTATGATCATGTTCATGTACCAAATGCGCTAATGTGGCTGTAGACGATTTATTCAAAGCGTCCGGATAAGAGCAGGGTCTACCAATTGTCCCCATGGATTGACCGTGGTTGTTTGTCCTACTAATTGTATCTGTCCGTCAATCAATGCTGCATGTTCACCGGTAATAAGGTGATGCCATTCCCATGCCTGGCAACCAAGGAAAGCCAGACCGCCGACAATCGTCCACGCTATCCATTTTGCCACGGCTTTCCTGTCTCCTTTATGACCGGCATGTACGGCCAGCACCATGGTAACAGAACTGATGATCAGGATGAATGTCATTACACTCACGAAGGCCAGTGGCAGGTTAAGATGTCCTGTACCGGGAAATGCATTGAACACTACGTTCGGGTCGGGCCAGAAGTTCTGGCTGAAACGTATCGTTCCATAAGAAATCAGAATGCACCGAATGTAAACGCATCACTCATCAGGAAATACCACATCATCAGTTTTCCATACTCCAGGTTGAAAGGGCTTTTACCGCCGCTCCACCATTTTGTCTGATGCGTTGTTGCTGTTGTCGCCATGTTTATAAAATTCCAAATTAAAAAATTCCATCCTTCATTTCATTCAGGATGACTACCTGGTTTAAGCTTCAGAGGTTTCATTGGTTTTAAAAATTTAAGTCGTTTCAGCAGTAAACAACCTTTAAACCCCGCTAAACTTTAAACCATTAAACGTTTCGTTCTACCCTATTACAATAAAAAACACGAGAAGGTAGATCCACAATATGTCTACAAAATGCCAGTACGTAGCCATCACTTCTACCGGCACTGAACTATATATTTAATTTTTCCAAAGAACGCTTTCAGGAACATTACTATTAATGTTATGATCCCGCCGATCACATGTATAGCATGTAACCCGAATATCACATATAAGAACTGCCCTGCTCCGGCCGACCCGGTGAATTTTATATTCTGATCCCAGAGACCTTTAAAACCGAACCACTGCAATACCACAAATACGACTCCGAGTACCAGCGTTAACCCGATCAGCGACCGGTATTTCCGCATTTCCCTTTCTTTAAAAGAACGCAATGCCATCTGTACCGTCAGGCTGCTTATCAATATCACCGCCGTTGAATACCAGAATACTTTGGCATGTTGATATTCTTCCAGCCTGTCAAATTGCTTTTTACAATAAAACGCTTGTCAATCCTGCAAACATCATCAATATGCTTGCGATCGCCACCCACAAGGTGAACTTATGGGGATGTATTCTTTTTCGTTGTTGATTACTCACAATCTCCATCACACTTTATATTTTATTTATTAGTTACGAGCCTTGAGTTGCGAGACGTTGACCCGCAGCTCATAGCTATCCGCTCACAGCTTTTTAAACTTTACTCATCAATAACGCCAGCAACACCACCGGCAGGTATATATAACTTCCAAACATCACTCTTCTCGCGGCGCTTACTTCCATTGTCTGGTACAACTTCACACTCCGCATGATCATAAAAATATTAGCCGCATTATCAATACCAATCCTGCTATTCCCGTTATACTTTCCATTTCGCACATTCCCGTGTAATAGGGTATCAGCGTTACCGGCAGCAGCAACAATGAATAGATCACTGTTTGTAATGCCGTAAATTTCGTTGGCCCTTTATCCGAAGGCAGCAATTTGAACCCCGCCCTGGTATAATCTGCATGCGCCAGCCAGGCAATGGCCCAGAAATGCGGAAACTGCCATAAGAACTGGATACCAAACAATATCCATCCTCCTGTTGACAATCTTTCATCTCCCGCCGCCCAGCCGATCAAACAAGGTAAGGCTCCCGGAAACGCACCTACCAGCACCGCGATCGAGCTTACTTTCTTCAGCGGCGTATAGATAAATGCATACAGGAACAAACTGAAAGCGGCCAGTCCGGCTGCCGTCCAGTTGAAATAATTACCCAGGATAAAAATGCCTGCCGCACCGGTAAGAACGGCAAAAGCCCATCCTTCCTGTACACTCAGCCTTCCTGATGCTACCGGTCTTTTAGCGGTTCGCTTCATTAAGGCATCGGTATCTTTTTCAACTACCTGGTTGATGGCATTTGCGCTGCCTGTGACCAGCATCCCACCTGCAAAGAGCAATAACACCCATTTCCATTTATCCTCATAACTTCCAAAAGCCGGTGTCAGCACAAAACTCATCACGCTGCTGAACACCACCATGATACTGAGCGAAGGCTTTATTAACTGCAAAAAATCTTTGATCTTATTCATCAAGCTTTCGCGTGTTTCATAAAAAAGTCAAAATTAAAAAGTCAAAAAACTTCTATCTGGAAAGGCTTTCCTACCTGTATTGGCTGCTGTTTTAAATTTTTCCTTTTGAATTTTTAATTTATCAATGCTTGCTCTCATTCGCCCCTACCGGTTCCGTCTGCGGAATGAATTCTCTTCCGTCTTTACCATAATCATATGCCCAGCGATGTACTTCAGGTATCTCACCTGTCCAGTTACCATGACCGGGATTGATCGGTGTTGTCCATTCCAGTGTATTAGCGCCCCATGGGTTTGTGCTGGTTACTTTTCTTCCTTTGAAAATGGAATAGAAGAAATTGAACACAAACATTAACTGAACGGCAAATACTATGATGGATACAACGGTGATCATTTTATCGAGATCGCCAAACTGGTTAAACGATTTCCAGATGCTCTTATCCAGGTAACGGCGGGGCATACCTGCGAGCCCTTCGTAGTGCATCGGCCAGAAGATAAGATAAGCGCCGATCATCGTTACCCAGAAATGGATATAACCCAGGGTCATATTCAGGTAACGACCAAACATTTTAGGAAACCAGTGGTACACACCGGCGAACATACCGAACATGGATGCCACACCCATTACAATATGGAAGTGAGCTACCACGAACATCGTATCATGCAGGTGAATATCAATGGTTGAATTACCCAGGAATATTCCCGTCAAACCACCGGAGATAAATAAGCTTACAAAACCGATAGCGAATAATGTTGACGGGAATAAGCGGATATTACCTCTCCATAATGTCGTCAGCCAGTTAAATACTTTAATAGCCGACGGCACAGCGATGAGCAATGTCAGCAACACGAATACTGAACCAAGGAAAGGATTCAACCCGGTCACGAACATATGGTGCGCCCATACCAGGAAGGCAAGGATAGCGATCGCAAATAATGAACCCAGCATCGCCATATAACCAAAGATCGGTTTGCGTGAATTGACCGATAGTATTTCCGACACCATACCCATGGCGGGTAAAAGAATGATATATACTTCGGGGTGGCCGAGGAACCAGAATAAATGCTGGAACAATATTGCGCTACCGCCTTCATTCGGTAATATTTCTCCGCCTACTACTATATCACTTAAATAGAAACTCGTTCCAAGATTACGATCGAATAATAAAAGTATCAGGCCTGATAAAAGAACAGGGAATGATAATACGCCTAATATCGCGGTAAAGAACAATGCCCAGATGGTCAATGGCAATCTTGTCATGCTCATGCCTTTGGTACGCATGTTAAGGATGGTCGCGATATAATTCAAACCACCGAGTAATGATGATACTACGAATAACGCCATCGCGACTATCCAGAGATCCATACCCAGTTTAGATCCATCCGATGCCTGCCCCAATGCACTGAGCGGCGGATATACCGTCCAGCCACCTGATGCAGGACCCGTTTGAATGAACAAAGAAGCTACCATTACTACACTGGCCATAAAGAAGAACCAGTATGACAGCATATTCATAAAAGGAGAAGCCATATCACGGGCGCCTACCTGCAGCGGAATAAGCAGGTTCGCAAACGTACCGCTGAGGCCCGCTGTCAATACAAAGAATACAAGCACCGTTCCGTGCATCGTTACCAGCGCATAGTAAAACTCAGGTTGTATCGTTCCGCCCTTTGCCCAATGCCCGAAAAATGTTTCGAGAATAGGGAAGGACTGGCCCGGAAAACCTAATTGTAAACGAAACAGCACCGAAAACAATCCCCCGATGATCGCCCAGATGATACCGGTGATCAGGAATTGTTTGCCTATCGTTTTATGATCCTGGCTGAAAATATACTTTGAAATAAACGACTGCTCGTGGTGTCCATGATGGTGGTCATCATGCGCCACATCGTGTCCCACTGAGCCCGGATGTACATGGATTGATTCGCTCATAATCTTTTTATTTTATCTTCCCGGTATACGGGATTCTTATCAGTTAATTTGTTCCTGCAACAGCGCCGGTTGTAGCCGGTTTGGCCGTTGTATCAGCTTTGGGTTTATTCGGATTTTCGTTGGGAAATACTGCGTAGTATTTCGGTGTTTGCTTTGCCATCCAAGCATCAAACTCTTCCTGTGTTTCCACCACTATCTCTCCCCGCATACTCCAGTGACCTTTACCACACATCTGGTCGCAGGATATTTCATAGACAAAGTCAGGATTGCCTGTCTCTTTTTTCATATCAGCCGTCGTCTTCATAGGCGTAAACCACATAGTGGTAGGCGTACCCGGTACGGCATCCATCTTCATTCTGAAATGGGCCAGACCTACGTCATGGATTACATCCTTAGCGCCGATAATAAGTTTTACAGGTTTATTTACTACCAGGTGCATAGCGTCTCCTGTAATATATACATCGTCATGATTTGCGGGATCTTCCCATATTTGTCCTAACGGGTTATCACCACTTATATTTTTATAATATTTCTTTCCTATTATACCGTCTTTGCCCGGGTAGCGAAACTCCCATTTGAACTGGCTGCCTACTATCTCTACCTGCATCGCGTTCTTAGGTGCATCGCCGGTTATCTTATACCAGTAGAATATGCCGAAGCCCACCAGTACCGTCAAAACTATCGCCGGAATAACGGTCCAGATCAGTTCCAGTTTATTATTATGCGGATAGTAATATGCTTTCCTGTTTTCAGAATGCTGGTATTTATAAGGCGAACCAAAACAAAGCGACCTGCGTAATCACGAAAACAATAAACGTAATGATAATAGTGATATAGAGCATCCTGTCTATCAGTATTCCATGATCGGAAGCTGCGGTGCCTAATATTTTGCCTCTCAGGTTCTCATTGCAATAGTAAACACCGATCAGTCCAAGCACCATAAAGGCCAGCAGCATAAATGCGTTCACTTTATTGGTTTGCTTTCTTGATCTTTCTTCGCCGCGCAATACAGCCACGTATTCACTGGCCTTCGCTATCTGAAAAGTGATCAGAAAGCCCAGTGCCAGGATCGCTACAATGAAAACAGTTTGCATATTCTATAAATTATCGGCCTCCTTTCGACCTCCCCGTGAGGAGGAGGCCTTCAAGGCACAAGGCCAGCTTTTTGAAAAATCTTTTTTCTATCCTAACATTTTTTAAGGCTCTTCATCAGTCTCTCTTTTGGGGAGGTTTGGAGGGGCCTTTTATTACGTATGATGTATCACGCTTTCTTTCAGGAAAGGATGATTCTTTGCCAGCAACGGTGCTTTGCTCAACGCCTTTCCTGTTACAAACAGGATCACTCCTACAAAACCAAGTGCCACACCAAAATCATATAAGATCATCGGTACATGCGTATCGCCTGTCTTCGGATCGGTCATCGGGCCGGGAAATACCATCTGGTAAAAATCCAGCCAGTGTCCGAATATGATCAGTAACGCCATGAATGTAACAGTAGTATAATTTCTCTTGGATCCCCTTCTCATCAGTATCAGCAGCGGGGCAATAAAATTAATGATGAACATCATCCAGAAGATACCGCTGTATGCCCCTTCTACCCTTGGTTTGAAATAAATGGTTTCTTCCGGAATGTTTGCATACCAGATCAGCATGAACTGGGAGAACCACAGGTAGGTCCAGAATACAGAGAACGCAAACATGAATTTTCCCAAATCATGCAGGTGTTCGTCATTGGCTAATTCGAGGTAGTCATTATTTTTCAGGAACACCACGAATAAAGTGATCAGTGCCACTCCCGCTACAAACGTACTGGCGAATGTGTACCAGCTGTACATAGTGCTGTACCAGTGTGCGTCAATGCTCATCAGCCATAACCAGGGAATAGTTGACATAACGGTGAGCGCAAATACAACGAGGAACAAAGCTGCCCATACAGTATTATTCCATATATATTTTTTCGCTTCTTCTACGTTTGGAAGGGGGTTTTGATCAAGGCTGCGGGACAGCTTTCTCATTTTCCATCCGAGGAAAGACCATAGAACTATTGTGAGTATAGTAGTAACTGTAAAAAAGCCTTTGCTTAAAAAACCTGATTTATGCGATAATATAGGGTCGGCTTTTACATGATGTTCATTCGTCCAGTGATAGATGACATCGTTACCACCAAATGTGATCGCCATGAGTATAGCAAAACAAATAACACCGATCACCGGCACTACTGTTGATATCGCTTCGGGTACCCGGCGGAATACCAATGTCCATCCGCCCCATGCAAGAGTCGTCGCACACATAAAGAACATGGCGGCGTTTACCACCAGCAGAAAATAAACACTGTTCTGCAATAAACTGGCCCAGAACCTTGCCTGCTCATGCGGATCCTTACTGGCTCCGTGTGTAGCATACAAAACTCCGATAGATATAATACCGATCGCCATTAATGCGATGGAGATCGTATTATATCGCTTGGGTATGATAAACTGTTCCCTGATTGAACTTGACATCTTGTTCGTTTATAATTTCTACAAAAAAAATTCCTGTCACTTTTTAGCTGTTGCCGTAGTATCAGCTACCGGCGTTTTTACCGCTGTGCTGTCACCTGCTGCTCCCGTAGTTGTTTTTTTACCGGCAGCCTGTTTCGATTTTATATAGGCGATGACCATCCAGCGTTGCTTTGTGCTCAGCTGTGAAGCATAGCTTCCCATGGCATTTTTGCCATACGTAACCGAATGAAACATTTTTCCCTCAGGCATGGCTTCATACACAGCATCGCCCACTAATGTAGCCGGTTTGGCAGGATAAGGTCCGTCGCCGCCTTTATACAAAGGTCCATTACCATCCAATTTTGATCCATGGCAAATACCGCAATTGACGAGGTACAATCTTTCCGCTTCCTTCATATCAAATGATCCGGCAGCCAATGGGTTTGTCACATTCACTGAACCTGCATATCCTGAAGAGTCATTTTTTAATGCGTAAGGAAACATATCACCACGGGCAATAGTTCCTTCTACCGGGCGGGCGTTATACGTAGCGCCGGAAGCTTTTAATCTTTCTGCAGCAGGCGCATAGGTTTCATACGCTACGCTATAGGCCATATCCGGCATATAAGCCCTGCCTGTATTACGGCGTGTCTTATTGCAGCTCATGATCACGATCCCTGTCACTACACATCCTGCTATGATCCAAAATTTTTTCATTCGTTTCTGTTAAATGATCAATAACTATTAATCTTTTTTCGCGAATCTCATGGTATCCTTGTCATACCGGCCCAGCCACCAGCCTGTTTCCCTGTATTGGACTGATACGTCTTTCGCCCCGATATTATTCAGGAAAGCGATCACTTCATCATCACTTGTTTTATCGTTTGCTTCCAGCGCCATGACAAATGTGTCGTCTGTAGAACGCGGGTTGAAATGATCTTTCTTTACAAAAGGGGCCAGCTGGCACAGGTAACAAAATGTCAATACCATTCCTACTGCCGCAAACAAAACCGTCAGCTCAAACGTAATAGGTATCCATGCCGGCAAAGAGAAAAATGGTTTACCACCAAAATTGATGGCCCAGTCTACCGACAACGCCCAGGTAATAAAACCTACCGCGGTCGCCGTACCGGTAATGCCATAGATAAACCCGGCAGTATGCAAACTGGTATCCCGAAGTCCCATCGCTTTATCCAGGCCATGAATAGGAAAAGGCGTGAACACTTCGTGGATCTTATATCCTGCACGGCGTACTTTTTTGACAGCGGGAAACAATACTTCCTCGTCGTAAAAATTGCCTGTAATGAACTTTTTAACTCCCATTATTTTAGCTTTTAGCTATTAGTTACAGGCTGTGAGCCCGGAACTCAAAATCATTTATTCATTTTATTTTCTACAAGCCCGTAGCTCAAAGCTCACGACCCGCAGTTTCCCTTGCCACTCACTACTTTCCATTCACCACTCACCGTTACGCTCCATGATCATGCCCGTGCTTCTCATTGAACTCTGTTATAGATTCTCTTTCTACTTCATCCATCTTTCCTTTATAATTCTTCCCGTTCTTTTTCAGTATATGCTTGATCTCTGCCAATGCGATAACCGGGAAGAATTTAGAGAACAGGAAATAACAGGTAAAGAACAACCCGAATGTGCCCATATAGAAACCAACTTCCCAGATAGTAGGACTATAATAAGTACTCCATGAGCTTGGCAGGTAATCACGATACACGGAGGTGACGATGATCACAAAACGTTCGAACCACATACCGATGTTTATCAGGATAGACATAAAGAAAGTCAGTACCAGGTTCCTTCTCATTTTCTTGAACCAGAATATCTGCGGTGACAATACGTTACATCCCATCATGATCCAGTAGCTCCAGCCATACGGGCTGGCCAGGTTCAGCCTGTTTTCAAAAAAGGCGAACTGTTCAAACTCCACGGCAGAGTACCAGGCCATGAACAACTCGGTGAGATAAGCGATACCAACGATCGAACCCGTCAGTACAATTACTTTATTCATCACCTCGATATGTTCCAGTGTAATATATTCATCCAGCGCCAGCACTTTTCTTGTTACCAGCAAAAGCGTTTGCACCATCGCGAATCCTGAGAAGATCGCACCCGCTACGAAGTAAGGAGGAAAGATCGTAGTATGCCAGCCCGGAACGACCGAGGTAGCGAAGTCAAAGGATACTATCGTATGCACTGATAAAACAAGCGGTGTACTCAAACCCGCCAATACTAATGAAAGCGCTTCATGTCTTTGCCAGTGTTTGGTACTTCCTGTCCAGCCGAATGCCGCGATACCATAAAACATTTTGCGCCATTTCAGTTTGGCCCTGTCACGTAGTGTAGCCAGGTCAGGTAATAAACCGGAATACCAGAATAATAATGATACAGTAAAATAAGTAGAGATCGCGAATACGTCCCAGAGAAGCGGTGAGTTGAAGTTCACCCACAAAGGGCCGCGTGTATTCGGGTAAGGTAATACGAAGAAGGCATCCCATACACGACCCATATGCCAGATCGGGAACTGGCCCGCACACATTACCGCAAAGATCGTCATCGCTTCTGCCGCACGGTTCACCCCTGTTCTCCAGCCCTGGCGGAATAATAAAAGGATCGCAGAGATCAGCGTTCCGGCGTGACCAATACCGACCCACCATACGAAGTTGGTGATATCCCATCCCCAGCCAATTGTTTTGTTCAGGTTCCACTGGCCCGTACCATACATCACCTCCATCGTTACGGAAACAATTCCGAACACCAGCAAGCATGCAGAAATGATAAAACCTATCCACCAGAGTTTAGAAGGCTTTGCTTCTACCGGGCGACAAATATCTTCCGTCACCTGGTGATAGTCCTTATCGCCATCTACCAGTGGTGGCCTTACCTGTGATTCATATCTGAGTAATCCCATATTAGTTTAGCTTTTAGCCGTTAGCTCTTAGCTGTTAGCTTTATTTTAGTTGGTCAACTTTCAATTCTTTTGTGCCTTACCAGTAGTGGATTTCTTTTCCAGGAACCCCTACCTACCACTCACCATTCTCCACTTTCCATCCTCAATGATGCGCCTCTTCTTTCTTCTCCGTACCGTGTTCTTCTTTTTCTTCATGCTCAATTGGGTACTTTTCCGGTATTATCTCTTCTGTATTTCTAACCTTAGCGAGGTAAGTCACATTTGGTAACACATGCAATTGCTCCAGCACATAATAACTGCGCAGCTTATTATCTTCACGTACCTGGCTTACATGGCTTGCTTTATCATGAACGTTTCCAAATACGATCGCATCACCTGCGCAAGCCTGCTGGCAGGCGGTTTTTGCATCGCCGTCTGCGAGCATACGGTTTTCTTTTTTGGCTTTCAGTTTAGCCGCCTGTGTACGCTGTACGCAGAAGCTGCATTTTTCCATCACCCCTCTTGAACGAACGGTTACATCAGGATTCAATACCATTCTTGTCAGTTCATCATTCATCTGGAAAATAACATCATCCAGTTTGCCAACCAGTTGCTGATCCTGGTTATGCGGGAAGCTGTCTGCTCCTGTATAATCAGCCCAGTTAAAGCGGCGGACTTTGAACGGGCAGTTATTGGCGCAATATCTTGTACCGATACAACGGTTATAAGCCATCTGGTTGATACCTTCCGTACTGTGATTGGTAGCGGCAACAGGGCACACATTTTCGCAAGGCGCATTATCACAGTGCTGGCACATCATCGGCTGAAACACTACGCCCTTCAGATCGTCCGGATTTTTTTCATCCGATACAAAGTAGCGGTCAATACGCAACCAGTGCATATCGTGATAACGCAGTACTTCGCTTTTACCCACAACCGGTACATTGTTCTCTGCATGACAGGCGACCACGCAGGCGCCGCAACCATAACAGGCATTCATGTCAACGGTCATTCCCCATTTGATCTCATTGTGACGTGTAGCAGGATCGGGGTATAATGTCGCTTCTTTTTGAAAATCGCTGGTCTTGTGTGCAAAATCATCTACCAGCTTCTGGCGGTAATCAGCAATAGCAGTGGGATTCTTTTTGAACGTAGCCATGGTAGTTTCCCTTACTACCTCTGTACGGCCTTCGTACGAATTATGTATCTGTGTCTGGGCGATCTTTTCTTTCCTGTTCTTATTGGTAATAGCCACATCAGCAGCGAAGTAATCAACAGTAGTACCATTGAAGGAAGCAAACGGGTAAACGTTCTTGCCGACATTCGCCGCGGTCTTTCCCAGTTTTTCACCACGACCATAACCAACAGCGATGGCAATAGTATCGGGATTCATTCCGGGGATCACCAGTATCGGCAGTTCCACTTTATCATTACCTACTGCAAACTCAAACACCGGTTTTTTTGGATAATATTCATAATCCATATCCAGCTTCACGCCGAGTTCTTTTGCTTTTGCCATAGAGATCATGGCATAATTGTCCCAGGTAGCTTTGGTAATAGCATCAGGTAATTCCTGCAGCCATGGGTTGGTAGCGCCCACACCTGTGCCTATTGATACTTTTTGATACAATACTACTTCCGTCTTACCGCCTTTTTTGGCAGCAGCGATAGCAGTAGCTGCTGTAGCAACAGCGCTTGTATTGAACGCGGCTGCGACAGGCGCGGCCGGTGTTTCTGCAATACCATCCTGCAGTGCTTTGGTATAAGCGTCTTCTGAACCCAGTCTGCCGGACCAGTATGTTTTTATATAAGTATCATAATCCGTGTTATTACCGCTCCATTTCAATAATGAAGTCTGGTAAGGACGTGTTTTGAATAAAGGATAAATAGTTGGCTGCAGGAATGCAGTGATACCGGTTTTTGGTTCCGCATCGCCCCAGCTTTCCAGGTAATGATGTGTGGGAAGATTGTATCCGCACAGCTCCGTGGTTTCATCCCATCTTTCGGTGAATGAAACGGTCACTTTTACTTTGACCAGTGCTGCTTTGAATTTAGCCGCATCATGAAAATCATACGCAGGATTAGCGCCATAGATAAATAAAGCGCCTACATTACCTGCTTCCATATCTGCTACGAGGTCATTCACTTCTTTATCAGTGCCCTGGCGATAATTCACGGGTCGGCTCCAGTCTATCGTTGTACCATTAGCGCCCACTGCATTGTTGATCGCATTGACAATGGTCTGCACATTCACGTCATTGCTGCCGGACACGACCAGGGCTTTGCCACTGTTAGCCTTCAGGTCGGCCGCTACTTTCGCAATACCTGCTTTCAGCTTTGTATCAGCGATAGCCGGTGCAGTAACCGATCCGTCAACAGCTGCTAACAATGCGAGTACCACAGCGCCTGTTTCAGAAGGACGATGTGTGAAGCGTTCATCAGCTGTAGCGCCGGTCGTGCTCAGGTGAGATTCAAACTGGTAATGTTTGCTCATTTCCGGGTTCTTCTCATTGATCTTACGACCCTTTGTATAACCATTGGCAAACTCCAGCGGGCTGAGCCATGTACCCAGGAAATCAGCGCCGATACTTACGATCACTTTTGCTTCCCCGAAATTGTAGGAAGGCAGTTTTCTTCCGTACCCGCTCGCCTCATTGGCCAGCAGCATACCGCCGTAAGAAACGGCATCATACTGCACATGCTTCAGGTTCGGGAATTTGGAAATAATATCTTTTGTAGAAGGAGAAACGATGGAACTGGAGAGGAAAACAACAGATTTGCCGCCCAGGCCAGCCAATGCTTCACCAATTGTTTTATCTAAAAATTCGTAGGTACTTTCTTCGTTTTTGTCACCCACTTTTCTTGAGGGAAAGCGGTTACGGTGCGTATCATACAGATCGAGGATGGAAGCCTGCGCACGGGCAGTAGTACCGCCATTGGTATATAAAGAAAGATCGTTGCCTTCAATTTTGATCGGGCGGCCATCTCTTACTTTGGCCAGGATCGGCACCACATCGCCATCCTGCACATAAGTAGTAGCATAGTATTTTGCTTCGCCGGGAATGATATTCTCCGGTTTATTTGCAAACGGGATCGCTTTGCGTACCGGGGCTTTACAACTCGCCGCTAATGCAGCCGCTGCTGTACTGAAACCAAGGTATTTCAAAAAATCCCTGCGGGGAGCTTTGGCATCAATTAATCCCTTACCGTCAATATCTTCAAAAGGCAATTCCTCACGAAATTCATCCTGCTCTTTCTTCTGAAAATTTTCCGGGTCATTAACCTCTCCGAAACTTTGCCAGTACTTTTTTTGGCTCATTTATTTCAATTTGAAATTTGTGAATTTGAAGATCCTCATCCGGGCATTTGCACATTGTAAATCAGCACATCTTATCTTAATAGTGACATTTCTGACATTCCAGTCCGCCGATATCTTTCACGGTCACACTATCCATTTTGCCGGACTTGATATCATTATGGAATTTTTCGTAAATGCTGTAAAATTTATTACCGGTGCTGTCGCTATAGTTGAAATTAACTTTTGTCTGGCGGTGACAGTTTACACACCAGCCCATGCTTAATTCAGACACCTGTTTCACTTCATCCATGGCTGTTATTTCACCATGGCAGGTCTGGCATTGTACATTACCGGCTTTTATGTGCTGGCTATGGTTAAAGTAAACGTGGTCAGGCAGGCTGTGGATCTTTGTCCATACAATAGGTTTTGCCTTAGAAGGATCCCATGCATTTGGTTTTTTGGGATCAAAGCCGGCATACTCATGCAGTTTGGCGATCTCTGCCGTTCCGTTTATTTCCTGGCCCTCACCATTATATAATTTTGGTCCCTTTGTGTATTCGGTAATTGACTTATGACAGTTCATACACACATTCACAGAAGGGATGGCTGCGCTCTTACTTTCCCAGGCATTGCCATGGCAGTACAGGCAGTTGATCTGGTTGATGCCGGCATGTACTTTATGTGAATAGAAAATAGGCTGTTCTGGCTGGTAGTCTTTTTGTCTCTGCAGTCCGATAGCGGCTTTGGTTATATAAAAGCCACCTATTACAAAAAATATGATGGCCACCATGGCGATATATACTTTGTTGCGGTAAAAGGCAACCGGCTCAGGGCGATTGATACCTTCGGCATCGTCTGACATTTTTTTCAGGTTGCTGTTCACCTGCATGAGGATCAGCGCGATAATAGCGAGTATGAGAGAAATGACGCCGAAAATGACTGCGTTTTGATTGGATTCGGGAGCGCCGCCGCCATTATCATCTTTCTTCACATCTCCCGGGCCAGCCTTAAACGTAGCTTCAATATAGCTGACAATAGCATCTATCTCTGCCGTGCTGAGAGCCGGGAAAGCCGTCATTTCCGATCCGTATTGCGCTTTCAGTCCCTTGGTATAATCATTCGTGGCCATATACCCGGTTGGGTTATGTACCCATTTGTACAGTTCCTGGCGATCGCCCCATGGGCCTCTTTCTGTCAGGCCACCAAGAGCCGGACCGGTAAGCGGTTTAAACACGTTATGGCATTGAGCGCATTTGCTTTGAAACAGCGCTTTACCATCCTGTGCAGATATTTTTATAGCGGAAAAAATAAAAAGAGAAAGAAGTGTCAGCGTTAGCTTCTGAGTTATTGGTTTACAGGAAATCATAGACGCTATTGATCTGAAAAAATGTGGATAAAACCTTCGATTGGCTGCAAAAATAAGTCAGGAACTTAACAAAATGACAACAGTTCCTAAAATTTTTTAACCCGCTACCAGACTGCATTTCAGAGGATTTATAATGATTTTTTATCCTTATTGAATTTTGTTTGTCATAAATAAGTAAACCTTTCTGCTTTTATTATTAAATGTGAAGATGTAAACGCAGGTTGCCTGTTTTTTACTGACTTTTGCGACGCAAAAAATAAAAGAGGTTGTTCAAAGGGTGTTTCCTGCCGGTAAGACGGTAAGACGGTAAGACAAGACAAATAGTAATAGATAATTCTTTCCCGCTGATTGTCTTTTCTGCCGTTATTAACTCCTTTTTGAAACAATTTCATCCCCTACAAATGTTTGACCGGTTACAAAAGAAATGGAAGGTGAACGGCCTTCAGTTGTTGCTGATACTCTGCACGTTCGCTATTGGCGGCAGCCTGACGGGCTATGCCGGCAAAAGGCTTATGAACAGCCTGGGTATAGAGCAAAAATGGCTGTGGGTAATCATATATATTATCGTCATTACCATTCTCTGGCCTGTTGCCGTATTATTAGTAAGTGTATTTTTCGGGCAGTTCCGTTTTTTTACCGGGTATTTGAAAAAGATAGGGAAAAGGATGGGGTTGGTGAGACAGGAGAAAGAGAGCCGGGAGTTGGGAGATGAAAGTCAGGAGTTAGGAGATAGGAGCCCGGAGACAACAACCAAAAGTTCAAATAGTAAATAAAGATCCCAAAACCTGCATGCCCTCACCACTCACTACTCATCACTCACCCCTCCCCACTCATCTCGCCGTCTTCGCCAGTGGCGCAGGCTCCAATGCACAAAAGATCATTGACTATTTCAGGGATGCCGCATCAGTAGTGGTTTCACTGATCGTTTGCAATAAACCCGGCGCCGGGGTGATAAACATTGCAGCAAAAGAGAATATACCGGTACTACTAACAGAGAAAGAAAAATTCTTTCACGGAAATGGCTATACCAGCGAGCTGAAAGACAAGCAGGTTGATCTTATCGTCTTAGCCGGTTTTTTATGGAAAATACCCGATGCACTTATCAAAGCATATCCCGGCCGCATTATTAATATTCATCCCGCATTGTTACCTAATTATGGCGGCAAGGGTATGTACGGCAATAATGTGCACGCCGCCGTAATAGCAGCCGGGGAAAAAGAAAGCGGCATCACTATCCATTACGTGGATGAACACTATGATAACGGGGATATTATCTTCCAGGCAAAATGCCCCGTATTGCCCGGCGATACTCCCGAAACCCTCGCACAAAGGGTTCATCAGCTGGAGCATAAGCATTTTCCGAAAACAATCGAGGAATTAATCAGCAGGGGATATAAATAAAATTCAAAATGCAGCATGCCGTTTTGACTTTTAACTTTTGACTTTTGACTTTTTTGCCTTACTTGCTGCCAATACAAATGCTTTTGTTCCGCAGGTTTACCCAAATACTGTTATTCATACTGCTCTTTGCTATGGCCAGGCCTGCATCAGCACAATGGTTTAAAATAAAAGGAACCGTGTATGACAGTTCGCGCAATTATGCTATCGAACTGGTTACCGTATTATCTACTTCCGGTAAAGGAGCTTTTACCAATGCCGATGGTCACTATGAAATAGATGTAGCCGAAAAAGATTCTATCTGGTTCAGCTATCTCGGTAAACCCACCAAAAAATTCCCGGTACTGAAGATCGCTAATCCTTTTGCTTTCGATATATCATTACAGATAAATGTAACGGTATTGAAAGAAGTAAAAGTCCGCCAAAGAAATTACAAACAGGACTCTGCTCAAAACCGGGAAGACTATGCCAAAGTCTTTAACTACCGGAAGCCGGGGCTCAGACCCAGTGTGACCAATATGGGCGTGGGGTTCGATGTGAACGAGATCATTAACATGTTCCGTTTCAAAAAGAACAGGAGCATGCTTTCTTTCCAGCGAAGATTGCTGCAGGAGGAAAGGGATAAGTTTGTAGACCATCGTTTTAGTAAAGCCCTGGTAAGAAGGCTGACGGGGCTGACCGGTAATGAACTGGATAGCTTCATGCACGTATTCCGTCCACCTTATGAATTCACCATGCTCACAAACGACTACGACTTCCAGGAATACATCAAGGATTCTTACCGTCGTTTCCTGGTTGGATTGCCTCCTTTGCCAATGCCGGTATTCAAACCCGAAGAGGAAGATCAATAGTTTACTGATTGAAAACTGGCTACCGTTCCATGCCGGTTTTGGGGAATTTAATTCCCATGAATTTTATAAAAGTAAAACCATTGCCATTCATCTGCTGCAGGAAGAAACCACTTAAAATGATCTTGACAAGACCAACAATTCTGAATATCTTTACAAATCTGTCAACGGTTATTCTTAGTAGCTCAGATGTCTGATAATATTATTAATAACCTGGCAAGACATCCAATTCCCTTCCCAAACAATCTATGATGATATCCTGGAGAAGCACAAATAATTTTTTATATTTTAAAATCTGTCGTTTATGAAAAGGAACTTTTACCCTTTCTTTCTTTCCAGCAAAAAAACTGTTTCTCTTCTTCTTGCATTTATGCTGTTGTGCGCAGCGATCGTCAATGCCCAGACCTATACCATCAATTTTCCTAATTCACCGCCCGCTGTAACAGACCCATCCGTTGATCAGAATGATCTGAATGGCCAGGGAATAGAAACCGGTGTCAGGTTCAGGGTCACACAGGCAGGTACGATAACCGGTATCCGTTTTTATAAAGGCACCGGCGTTCTCGGTACGCATATCGGTCATTTATGGAACAACGATGGATCATCAAAGCTGGCAGAAGCGACATTTTCAGAAACAGCCAACGGCTGGCAGGAAGTAGCTGTATCCGTTCATATTACACCAGGAACCAATTATGTGGCTTCTGTTTTTAATAACCTGGGAGATTATGCGGTTGAACCCGGTGATACCTGGCAGGACCAGGGTGGTGCTGACTATGGCACGGCCCCGATAATGGTATTGGCCTGGAACAATGATCCTGCACACAACGGTGTATATAATTATACCAATAGCGTAAACGGTACTTTTCCTGGTTCAAACAGCGGCGCTCCGAATTACTGGATAGACGTCAGGTTTCAGCCCGATTTTTCATTACCTGTTACGCTTACTGATCTGAAAGCAGTAACTACCGGCAAGGATGTAGCGGTAAGCTGGAAAACAAGTTCCGAAAGCAATAACAAAGGATTCGAAATACAACGCAGTAACAATGGTACCGACTGGTATGCTATCAGCTTTGTAAACGGCTCCGGTGAAAGCACTACTATAAAAAATTATACGTATACAGATAAAGGATTAGCTCCGGGTGTATACCGTTATCGTTTGAAACAAGTAGATATTGACGGAAAGTCTAAGAACTCTTCTATTGTTACGGCTTCCGTTTCCGGCAGAGGACAGGTATCATTATACCAGAACTATCCTAACCCGTTTGCACAAACATCAACCATCCGTTTTGATCTGCCGAAAGAGCAGCAAGTGAGATTGAGTGTTATAGACATGTCCGGCAGGGAAGTAAAGGTATTAATGAACAAGACCGGTGAAGCGGGCACACACCAGGTTACCCTTAGCTCGGCAGGTCTCAGCCGCCAGTTATATTTTATCCGGTTGAAGACAGAAGAGGGAATACTGACCAATAAAATAATGGTACAATAATCATTGCATCAAAATAATTTATTGAAGAAAGGATAGCTTAATAAGTTATCCTTTCTTTTTTTGCGCTATAAAAAAGAAGGAATAGTTTTTTAAATAACTTACGGGCATAAACAACAGCGTATGGAACAGGCAACACTTGGTATCGGTACAAGACTACAGCATACCCAATACGGTCCCGGCGTGATCGTCGGTATCCGTTTCGCCACCTATCTTATTTCTTTTATCAATCATGGTATCAAAGAAATTGATAAGACGGATGAAAAGCTGGATGAGATCATCCCTGAAAATGTAACCGAAGAAATAGAGACACACAGCGAAGTAGAAAAATCATTGCTTAAAATACTTCGCTTATGGGGTGGCATTACAGAAAATGTTCCGCTGGGAGAAAAATGGAGCAAGGGAATGCTGCTGCTTCAGCCTTTTGACAAATCGCTGAAACCAAAAGAGATCCCGATTGATGATTTCTTTCACAAGATAGTCATGCTCCGCGACCGGCTCCGGGTGCTTGAGCAGAACATCAACAGCAATAAAAAACTGAGTGACGAGGATAAGGTAAACATGCAGCAATATATCACCCGCTGCTATGGTTCACTCACCACATTCAATGTACTGTTCAGGAATAAGGAACAATGGTTTGTGGGAGAAAAAGGCGGGGCTGAATAACATGAATTGTAAAAATAAATTTATAGCTCCTGCAAAATCCTGGTCAATTATTCGTCCGCCATTCCTGCGGCGTTATTCCATACTCCTGTTTAAATACCCGTGCAAAATAGCCGGGATCGTTGTAACCGCATTCGAGGGCAACAGAAGCAATACTGTCGGCTGATTTTTTAAGCAGTTCTTTCGCTTTGTTCAACCGGATGATGCGGATGAATTTATTGGGAGAGCAGCCTGTGAGCGCATCCAGTTTACGATGCAGTTGAGAATGGCTCATAAATACCAGCTTGCACAATTGCTCCACTGTAAAATTTGGTTCTGCCAGGTTTTTTTCTACGGCTTCTCTTACTTTCCTGACAAACTCATCTTCGATTTTATTTTCATTAACTATCACTTCAGCAGTTATTTCTAAGGGAGCAGTATAAGCAGTAAGCCCGGCCTTCTTAAGATAATACTGTTGCAGGTTTTGCCGGAGTTCCAGCAATTTCTTTATTCGTATCAGCAATTCTTCCCGGTGAAATGGTTTTTCGAGGTATACATCAGCACCCTGCTGCAGACCTTCTATCTTGCTTTCCATATCGGCTTTGGCGGTGAGCATGATGATGGGTATATGACTGGTATGTTCATCATTACGTAACAGGCGGCACAGTTCAAAACCATCCACGAAGGGCATCATGACGTCTGTAATGATCAGGTCAGGTATTTTTTCTTTCGCTATCTCAAAACCTTCTCTCCCATCTTGTCCGACCGCCAGCCGGTAATCGGGCAGGCAGGAAGCAGTGTAAGCGACCACATCTGCATTATCTTCTACCAATAAGATCATGGGATGATCTGCGCCCCGCTTTTCGCCAGGTGTAGCGACAGCATGGGTCACCGCTTCATTCATTTTTGATGGATAGACTTCCTCCGCTACGGGATAAAGGGGATGCTCTTCTGTCGCCGCCACTTTTATCATCGGCAGTATCACGGTAAATTCACTTCCCTTACCGGCGCCTGAAGGCGGGCTCTTTACCATGATTTCCCCTTCCATTAATTTCACCAGTTCTCTTGTCAGGGCGAGTCCGATGCCTGTGCCTTCTGCTTTCCGGGTATGACTATTATCCAGTTGATGGAACCTGTCGAAAATATGCTGCATCTGTTCTTCGGGTATGCCAATGCCGGTATCTTTTACTTTTATGATCAGGGTTACATTCGGTTCATCTTTTGGCAGCACGTTTTTATTTACAGTTATATATATATTGCCTTTCTCAGGAGTGAACTTTAATGCATTCGACAACAGGTTCGCTACGATCTGCCTGATCTTCTCCGGGTCGTATGCTACGTGCAAAGCATCCATGTCTGTCAAAAAATGCAGTTGCTTCTGCTGGCTTTCTGCTAATGAGTGAAAAGACTCGACGATATACCGCAGGAAATTAAGTATGTCTCCATTTACCAGCTGCAGTTGCATTTTACCCGTTTCGAGTTTCGAGAGATCGAGCATTTCATTCACCAGGTTTAACAGGTTTTGCCCGTTGCGCAGGATCATCTCCATGCCATTTTTGAAATGTTCTTCGGGTTTATTGATCACCTGCTGCGCCATGCCCATGATAACCGTGAGCGGTGTCCGGAACTCATGGGTGATATTGGTATAGAGTTGTGTTTTTACCGTGTCGAGTTCTTTTACTCTTTTCGCTTCCAGTTGTTCAAAGTTTAATTGTGATCTGAGTTTCGCCCGGTTCAGGGAAAATTTAAAATAAGCTCTTATCACTAATAACAATAACAGTATATAACCGGCATAAGCCCACCAGGTTCGCCACCAGGGTGGTAATACCCTAACCTGTAGTTCTGTAATTTTATCGCTCCACTCACCCTGGCTGTTACTCCCCTGTACTTTAAACGTGTATTTGCCGGCTGGTAAATGCAGGTAAGTAACCGAACGGCGTGTGCCACTTTCTACCCAATCATCATCTATGCCCAGCATTTGATAGCGGTATTTATTCTGCAGCGGTGCGGTAAGGTCAAGGGATGAAAACTCCAGCGTCAGGATATCCTGCAAATAGGAAAGTGTTATCGTTTTGGTTTGTTCAATAGTCTGTTGTAATACGCCCGATTTATCAGCCGGCGCGACCGGCTGATTACCTATCAGGATATTGGTAATAAAAACATTGGGGGTATAGCCTTCCGAGAGTACTTCTGCCGGGTTAAAAATGTTCAACCCGTTCACGCCACCAAACGCCAGCCTTCCATCCGGTAATTTTGCATAGGAGTTGGTGTTAAACTCCTCGCCCTGCAATCCATCCGATTTGGTGAAATTCCGGAACACCCATTTCCTGTCATTTTTATCTTTATTTAGGAGCAGGCAAAAAATGCCTTTGTTAGTACTGCCCCATATATTGTCCGCACTGTCTGCGACTACGCCATATACTACATCGTTGGGCAAACCTTGTTTGGTAGTAAGGTGAAAGAAGTTGCCGCTCGTTTTATCGAGGCGATTTAATCCGCCACCCTTGGTGCAGATCCACAGGTAGTTTTTATCCGACGGATCATCAAGGAGACAGGATACATAACTATAATTAAGCGAATTGCTGCTCGAAGCATTGTTCCTGTACCATTTTATAATTGGCTCGTCATTATTATTATCATTGAATTGTATCCGCACAAAGCCTTCTTCGGTACCCATCCATAAAATGCCATCTCCATCCTCGTAAAATGCTGTACTAAGTGCAAGCTGCAGCATAGGTCTTTTCGCATCGTTATTGATACTGAAATTGGAAACCTTACCGGTAGCCGGGTTTACACGTCCAAAGGAACCACTGACGCCGCATATCCAGATATTGCCGCGACTATCTTCCAGCATGGGTTTTTCATCATTACCACCGTCAAGGGTGATTGGGTACTCAGCGATTCTTTTACCATTTCGATCATATCTCACTAATGTGCTTAACTGTTTTTCCAGGTTCGGCCGGCCCTTCCATATCCAGTAATCACCTGCTTTTGAAATAAGAAAGTTCATATACCAGTTAGTAATCAAGTCCCCGGGTAATGGGTTTCTTACCAACTGGCCGTTTGTTGTAACCCACAGATCATTTTTCCAGCCCCCGAGAAAAAGCAGTTCCTTTCCAACCGGCAAAATATTGCGGACGCTGA
This sequence comes from Bacteroidota bacterium, assembly GCA_037200265.1. Lineage (GTDB taxonomy): Bacteria > Bacteroidota > Bacteroidia > Chitinophagales > Chitinophagaceae > VBAT01. The sequence goes on along the minus strand of JBBCIL010000006.1, from coordinate 104,896 downwards.
AATCAGGACACAGGTGGTTAAAGCGACTGGCTGCCAGGTTATATTTATTCAGCCCGAATCCGCTGGTACCTGACCAGATAATACCTGAACGGTCTACCATTACCAATTGCAGGTTGATAAGAGCCCCGGTAAATGTGTTCGATATAGCTTCGCGTACCGGCATTCCCGGCCGCCATTTTTTTATATCGTAAAAAAAACTGTGTCCCACACCCAACGGGGGATCACCGAATGTTCCGATTAATATTTTGCCTGCAGGGGTTCTTGTGAGTGCGCCGGGTACCATCTGGCCTGTGGTATCGAAAGGGCGGATCACAAAGGACGAATCCAGTTTTAAGATATCACGGCTCCCCCACAACTTTGTACCGGCCTTTGCCAATACGGGAGTAAAAATTTTGCCATCGCAGAGCAGCTCAAACGTATTGGTCGCGGGATCAAAGAGATAAATCCTTTTATCTGCACATCCTATCCAGATATTTCCCTTGTCATCCTTACCGATACCATAGGTGCGGTTATTATCCGGAATATCCAGCCGGGTTATTACTGGCGGCGTATCCTTTTCAAAAAAATCGTCGGGCAGCGAAATTATATTGATGCTATTATTGCCCGGCGCCAGCATAATTCGTCCGTCGGGCAGTTCGACAGTAGCGGTAAATATGCGGTTGCCGGAGAGACTGGCCGGATCACCAGGCCGGTGCATGATACGCCGGAACCTGCCGGTCTTTTTATCATACACGTTCATACCTGCGTCCATGGCGCCGGCCCATATTCTTCCTTTACTGTCTTCAAACAGCGTCCGGATATTATTACTGCTTATCGAATTTGGATTGTAGGGATCGTTGGTGAAGACTTTAAAATTATAACCATCGTAACGGTTGAGTCCTTCTTTGGTGCCGATCCAGATAAAACCTTCCTTATCTTGCAACATCGAGAAGATCATTCCCTGTGACAGGCCCTGGGCTGTGGAAATGGTCTCATGGTCAGGGAGCTTTTGTGCAGCCACGAACTGTCCACAGCAAATAATGGCCAGTATACATAGTATTCGAAGCTTAGTTTGGGACAGGTACATTTCCTGCTAAAGATAACTCCGCCTTCATTTTTTACCGCATTGATTAAAAAGAAATCAGACCCCTGTTTTACAAATGACGAATTAATCCTACCGCTGCACAATTTGTCCGGTTGAAAGGCAGGAGTGTATAATACAATGGTGTATATGTACTCACAAAAATTGACTATTAAACAGAACTTTAGAATATCCGTTTCTTCTTCCTTCGTATCACGAAATAATTATTTATTAAAAAACAATCATGAAATTTTCAGAAAAAATTTCCGCTTCCTGCTATTCAAAAATAACAGTCACTAAACATTCCGGAGAAATAGAATGAACCAGAAAAACGGCAACATCACTATTGTTCAATCCCAACACATGACACCTGCTTCAAGTAAGGAGAATCTTAAACGCGAGATCGGGGTACGTTCCCTTGTTCTGGCTATTGTAAATATTACAGCAGGTTCAGGAATTTTTGTCATACCGGCTATTATTGCCGGGGGACTGGGTGCCACCGCTATACTTGCCTATTTTGTTTGCGGGTTATTGATCTTCCTGATCGGGCTTTGTTTTGCCGAACTGGGAAGCAAGACAACCGTCAGCGGCGGTGTCTATACTTATATCGAGAAAGCTTTTGGGCCTTATCCGGGATTTTTGGCCAACAATATTTATTGGATCGGTGGATGTATTATGTCCGACGCGGCCATCGCCAATGCACTGGCAGATACCTTAAAATATTTTGTTCCCGCATTGCGTATTGATACATACCGGATGTTATTTCTGTTCCTGGTGTTCAGTGGATTGGCAATGCTCAATATCCGGAGTGTAAAAAACAGTGTTCGGTTTATTGAATTCGCCACACTGGGAAAATTGATCCCGATGATCATCCTGGTGATTGTAGCAGCCCGATTTGTGGTGCCTTCAAACCTGGCCTGGGAAATCACTCCTACGGTAACCAATATCGGGACCGCCTCGCTGTTATTGTTCTTTGCTTTCATTGGTTTGGATGGTCCGCTCAGCAATGGCGGGGAAATAAAAAACCCCAAACGAACTGTACCGCTGGGTATTTTTTTCGGAATACTCCTGGTACTGGTCTTATATATTTCTATCCAATTAGTAACACAGGGAGTATTGGGTGCTGCTATCGGGCAATACAAAGAGGCCCCTTTGGCGGCAGTGGCCAATATCTCATTGGGAAAGACCGGGGCGATTTTAATTATTGTGGCCACCGCTCTTTCCATGCTGGGTGCACTCGGTGGTGAGATATTATCCATTCCAAGGATATTGTTTGCCGGAGCAAGAGACGGGCTGTTGCCAAAGCCATTGGCAAAAGTGCACCCACTCTTCAGTACGCCCTATATCGCTATTGCTATATATGCCTCATTCGGATTTTTATTGGCTATTTCAGGAGGGTTCAAACAACTGGCCACTATCGCCAGCGCGGCCATATTAATCATCTATCTCGGTGTAGTGATGGCAAGTATAAAACTGAGGAAAGAAAAAAGTACAGCCACTGAAAAAACATTCAAAGTGCCCGGCGGTATTATCGTACCCTTGTTTGCAATAGCCGGTATCCTCTGGTTGCTATCCAATTTAAAGCAGGCGGAACTGGCTGGCATGGGTATTTTCATACTCGCATTCTCTGTTATTTATTTATTCATGAAATTCGTTAAGAAAAAAAGGGTTCGATCAAAACCAGTTGAGACAAATAATGCGATTCAGTAAAATAAGCTTTGTAAAATTCAAAGGATGGAAGAGGATAAAGATATAAGGCGGGTCCGGAAGAAAATGTGTCGTCTGTAGAACCAACTACTTCTGAGTCCGAATGAAAATCCCCATTTACGAACAACAGACAGGGAAATGCTGCAGGAGCTCTCCCTATTTGCTGTATACATGCATGGTACAAAGAAAGGAAGTCCGGGTGTTGACGAACAGTTGAAAACTGCGGGAACCGAGTTGATAAAATACCTGGAAGAAAAATATGATGCTGAATAACCAGTAAAAGGAATGTATCGCTTTTAGAAGTCTTCCGGGGTATCAAAAAAGAGCCATGAGAAGAAGAATAACCTGTTTGCATAGCGGTATTATTAGTTCCGCTGCATCATAGGGTAGAAAAATGGGCAACTAAGAAGTTGGTGGAGAAAAATAAGGTGTTACGGTAGCAGCAACAAAAAATCGAAACCTGGGAACAGTCAAACTAACTAATATGAAAAAAAGGGTATTTCTTTTTTGCCGGGTAGTAAGTATGCTCACAATAACTACCGGGAATGTTTTTGCTCAAACGTTAAATACAGATTCTCTTATACAAAAGATCGCTGCAGAAAAAGACAATGATAAAAAACTGGATCTGACCGTAGCTTTTTATACTCCCGGTATCAACAACGACCCGGCTTACCCTATTGAGATCGGACTGAAGCTGCTCAGGCAGTCACAGGCGGATAGAAATATTATTGAAGAAACTTCCGCTTATAGTTTTCTGGGTCATGGGTATCGCCTGTTGGGAAATAATATCAAGGCTTTAGAATATCACCACAAAGCTATCACCCTGGCAGAAGGCAGTGGCAATTTCTCATTGCTATCCATTGCCAAACTACAAATGCATATTTATAAAGACAGGGGAGAATATGACAAGGCCATTCAAATATATCATTCATCTTTAAGTGACGCTGAAAAGGGAAAGAACGAATTGGTAAAGACATGGGGCCCTCCCTAATCTCGGCAGCGTATATCTTGCTACCGGCAAATTAGATTCGGCTTTGATATATTCCCAAAAAATATATGAAAGCACTTTACGTACAAAAGATAAAAATTTAAAGGTGCTTACTTTTTTAAATTTAGCCGGCATACACAGCAAAATGGGTAATGGGCCCTTAGCTATTACTTATTATAATATGGCCGTACAGGAAAGTGCAGGCAATTCTAACATCAGGTACCTGAATATGGCGTACACCGGCCTAGCAGAGCATTACCAGGGCATTCAACAAACCGATTCCTGTAAATTATATGCCAGGAAAGCTATTGATGTGGTAACCCAAAGCCCTTTCTTTTACCTCAGCAATAAACCAGCGCAACTACTTGCGGGCTTGTATGAGAACAATAATTGCGATAGCACCCTGAAATATGCCCGGCTTTTTAAGATTGCCAATGATTCACTAAACAGCAGCAAGGCCAACCAGCAAATATTATTAATGACATTTGATGAAGATCTGCGGCAGCAGGAATTGGCCGCTGAAAAAATAAAAGCCAATGAAGAACGTCAGCAAAATATTCAATACGCCCTGATTGCTCTTGGTATTATTATCTTGCTATCGCTTTACCTGTTGCTCAGCCGGAGTTTTATTACCAATACAAAGCTGATAGAATTTTTTGGCGTGATCGCTTTACTGATCGTATTTGAGTTTCTCAATTTATTGTTGCATCCATTTTTGGAACGGGTAACACATCATTCGCCGGTACTGATGCTGCTGGCATTGGTTTGCATAGCGGCATTGCTGGTTCCGCTTCATCATAAGGTAGAAAAATGGGCAACCGCTAAACTGGTGGAGAAGAATAAGCAGATACGGCTGGCGGCAGCTAAAAAGACGATAGCGCAATTGGAAAAAAAACGGGATATAATATACTATGGACAGGGTGTTGTTTGGTGATTACCAATTACATGAAATATAAAATCATTATCCTACATTTAGCAAACCCAAATAAAACTGCTTTTGTATGGCAAAAAAAATATAAAACTACCGCTGTTGAGTGGAAACATGTCTGGAACCTGAAGAACCTGGTACAGATAGTAGCCGGTACCGGGGTGGCGGTAGTCGCTATGAAAGGCTTTATGATCCCCAACCGGTTTCTCGATGGCGGGGTGACCGGTATCTCGATATTGCTGCATGAAATCTTTCATTTCAATATCAGTATACTGGCTGTTATTCTTAACCTGCCCTTCATTTACCTGGGTTATAAACGGATCGGAAAGACCTTTGCTGTTCAGACCAGTATTGCCGTGATCCTGCTTTCACTCGGGCTGATCTTTATCAATATCGGCTCCATCACCAACGATAAATTACTGATCGCCATTTTTGGCGGTATCCTCATCGGTACGGGTATCGGCCTGGTCATCCGGGCAGGTGGTGTGATTGACGGCGCGGAAGTGATCGCTGTGTTTACCAAAAGAAAAACCGGTTTTTCCAACAGTGAAATTATTATGGCGATTAATACGGTCATCTTCGCTGTCGCCGCTTTACAATTTGGAATTGAAACAGCCATGTATTCTATCATTACTTATTTCACGGCTACCCGCGCTACCGATTACGTGGTAGACGGAATAGAAGAATATACTGCCATGAACATCATCACCTCCCAGCAGGAAGAAGTAAAAAGCCTGCTGGTAAATGACCTGGGCAAAGGCATCACGGTATATAAGGGAGAAAGAGGTTATCTCCCCGGGAGTTTTGACGTCAAAACAGATTGTGAGATCATCGTCACCATCGTTACCCGTTGGAAATAAAACAGATCCAGGATGCCTTATTGACCATTGACCCCAATGCCTTTGTGTATGTGCAAAGCATAAAGGAAGCCAGTGGCGGCATCCTGAAAGCAAAAGCGCATGCTAAGTAATATCGCATATTTGTTTTAAAATAAGAAAGTAATCATTGAACGGTCATCGTTCCATTTCGAAATATACCCCGTCCCCTGTAACTATTATAATACTGCAATTATGAGAGCTAAGTCCATTAAAGGAGCATCTGCAGAGGAGATCAAGACGGCTTTACAGCAAAGCCTGACAGATGGATTCAGGCCCACTGTCGCTATAGTATTTGTATCCGTTAAGCAGGACAGGAAAGCTATCTGCGACATATTGAACCGGGAAGGAATAGATATTCTTGGCGCTACTTCTTCCGGTGAGTTCATTAATGGTCATCAGAGTGAAGGTGAATCAGCGATCATGCTGCTGGATATAAATAAAAATGATTACCGTATTCTTTTTGAAGATATAGGTGAAAGATCCTTAACGGATGCCGTGACTGGTATGGCAAAGGCTGCACAGCAGGAATTTAATAAACCTGCCTTCATCCTGTGCAGTACTATGATATCGGTAAACGGAAAATTAATAGATGGCGAAAACCTGATTCGCAGTATTGAAAAAGTGACCGGCCCGGACGTAAGTATGTATGGCGGTATGGCAGGCGATGATATCAGGTTTACCGGCACGTACGTTTTTACCAATGAACGATCTACAGATTATGGCATAGCCGCATTGGTATTGGATGAAGAGAAAATAAGTTTATATGGTATGGCGATTTCCGGCTGGAAGCCGATGGGAATTTCCAGGATCGCGACTAAGACGGAAGGCAACCTGATCTATACTATTGACGGAGTATCTGCACTGGAAATATACCTGCGTTTTTTGGGGATGGACATTTCTTCAGCCGACGACCAGGTACGGTTCTTCGATTCGGTTGGCATTCACTATCCATTCCAGATAGAAAGAGAAGACCGGGCACCCATGATGTGCAGCCCTATCGGGTATGACAAGGAAAAGAAAGCGCTGATATGTGAATCCCCTGTACTGCAGGGCGCCAGGTTTCGTTTTTCCACACCACCCGATTTTGACATCGTTGAAACAGTAGTGGCAAAAGCAACCGGTTTAAAAAACGAAACCCATGCAGAAGCGGAAGCCTTGCTGATCTTCTCCTGTGCAGGAAGACTGAGTGCACTGGGACCAATGGCACAGGAAGAAAACGAAGGACTATATAATGTATGGAAAGCGCCGATGGCAGGCTTTTATACTTATGGAGAATTCGGCAAGGCTGTCAATGGCAAACATGAATTTCATTCTACCACCTGCAGCTGGGTAGCGATAAAAGAAAAATAAATCACACACTATTTAAGCATTATCATGATAGCAAAATCAATAAAAGGAAATTCAACAGAAGAAATAAAAGACTTACTGGAACAAAGCATGGCAGATGGTTTTACACCAACATTAGCTATCGTTTTTCTTTCTATTAAGCAAGACCATAAGGCCATTTGCCGGGTATTGGAGGGGGAAAGTATTATCATTTTTGGAGCCACCACCAACGGCGAATTCATTGATGAACAAACACAAGGTGGGTCTGCAGCGATCTTGTTACTGGATATGAAAGCTGAATATTTTACTGTCCTGTTTGACGAATTTCCTGTAAAAACTATCGTGAAAAAATCCGGTAGGATGGCAAAAAACGCATTGGAACAATTTGCTCACCCGGCCTTTCTTATTTCCTGCAGCCATATAGAAACAGATGCAGAGCAGTTGCTCCTGGGCTTTGAAGATGTCGTGGGCAAGCAGGTAAATGTGTACGGAGGAGCGGCGGGAGATGATTATTCTTTTTCAGAGCAATTGGTTTTTAACCAACTCACGGGAAAGTAATCGGGGCATGGTTGTATTGGTGCTGGATGAGGACAAAATAAAAATTAAAGGCCGCGCAACCTGTGGGTGGAATGCCGTGGGTACGGTAAGAACCGTTACGAAAAGCGAAGGCAACCATGTATATACTGTAGATGATATCCCCGTGCTGGACCTCACTGCAAAATATGGCGGTATTCAAAATGTTTCACCCGACAATAAGAACCTGATACTGGAGATCGCTTCTACCTTTCCACTCCAGATGCAAAGGGAGAAGGGAGACCCGGTCATGCGGCCAGGCTTACTGATAGACTGGAGTGATCGTTCTTTTTATTGCAGTGGCTCGGTACCACAAGGCTGCAAGGTGCGGTTTTCATTGCCACCCGATTTTGATGTGGTCGAAAAAGTGATCAGCAATTGCGAAGAACTGCAGGCCAGTGAAATGCCGGATGCAGACGCGGTGGTCATTTTTAGTTGTGCGGGCAGACAGGTAGCGCTGGGACCGATGATACAACAGGAGATTGAACGATTGAAAAATATCTGGAAAGTGCCAATGGCCGGATTTTTTTCCAACGCAGAACTGGGCCGGGCAAATGGTGGAAATTTAGAGATGCATAACCTGACCACTTGCTGTGTAGTGTTAAAAGAAAAAGAATGAACCAGCATCTGCAAAATATAACCACTATTATCCAGGAGCATGAAGGGTTAACGGACGAACAGAAGACAGCTATTTCAAAGCTCATTAAAAGTGCTGATAAGGAATTGGAGATAGCAGTATTCAAACTTGACAGAACGGAGAAAGTAAAAAGAACCACCGCTATTCTCCTTGAAGAAACCATCGAAGAACTGGAGCAGAAAAGAAAATCTATTGAAGAAACGAATGCCGCGCTTACTAAATCACTGGAAGAGTTAAAAGCGGCCCAGGCGCAACTTATTCAGTCAGAAAAGATGGCCAGCCTTGGAGAGCTCACCGCAGGCATCGCCCATGAAATACAAAACCCTTTAAACTTCGTTAATAATTTTTCAGATGTAAGTAAAGAGTTATTGGATGAAATGAAGGCAGAGTTAGCTAAGGGCAATACCGGTGATGCAAAAGATATCGCCGATGATGTGATACTGAATCTCGAAAAAATATTGCATCACGGCAGGCGCGCCGAAGGAATCGTAAAAGGAATGCTGCAACACTCAAGGACCAGCAGCGGGCAAAAAGAACCAACTGATATCAATGCATTGGCCGACGAATATTTGAGACTGGCTTATCATGGACTAAGGGCAAAGGATAAACTCTTTAATGCAACGCTGAAAACGGAATATGATCAAAGCATTGGTAATATCAATATCATTCCGCAGGATATCGGAAGAGTGATGCTCAATTTAATTACCAATGCATTTTATGCGGTGGATGAAAAGAAAAGGCAGGCTGATATAGGGATGACAACCTTTGAAAGGTTGTCATCCCTATATCAGCCTGCTGTTTCGGTAAGCACAAAAAAAGAAGGAAGTAAAATCCTGATTAGTGTAAAAGATAACGGCAACGGCATTCCTTCAAAAGTCCTGGACAAGATTTTTCAACCTTTCTTTACAACAAAGCCCACCGGGCAGGGAACAGGATTAGGTTTATCACTGGCATATGATATAGTAAAAGCGCACGGTGGGGAGTTGAAGGCAGATACTGTAGAAGGACAGGGATCAGAATTTTCCATACAAATACCCATCACTTAATATCCGGGAAATGAAGTATATAAAAATAGTATTGTTGTTATTATTCTTACCCGCATTAATAAAAGCGCAGCTGCATTTGCCTGATAGCATCCGGTTATTTTTGCAAAATGCTTCCAGCGACTCCATACGCTACCGCGCCATCAGCCAGGCCTATAATTTTTTTGAGGAAAGAAACCGTGATTCTGCACTTTACTATGCAGAAGAATGCATACTACTAACACAAAGAAATAATATCAAACTGCAGGAAGCCGCGGCTTTAGACAGGAAGGCATACCAATTATCGGTTATGGGGCGATATGCGGAAGCGTTACCTTGTTTACTGGAGGCGTTTAAAATTACTGAAGACAGGCGAAATGAAAATAATAGTTGGTTCAATATTGCTTTAAGCCCCGAACAATCCCGGTTGCTGATCCTTTCATTTACCCATCACATGTTTGCCATCCTGATGGGATATACCCAAAACAATCAGCAAGTGATCTTTCATAATACAGAAGCTATAAAAGCAGGGCAGCAGGTAGAAGGGTTTCCGGGAAAGCAGCGTGTCTTCCTGGCCAACATGAACCTGGGCGCCATTTACCCTGGAATTAAATAAGCCGATTCCGCTTTGTTCTTCCTTGGCCAGGCGAGGGATCTTGCCATACAGCAGACTGATAAGAAATACCTGGGATTTATCCTGATCAGGTTAGGTAATACCTGGCTGGCAAAAGGAAATAAAGTAAAAGCGAAACAATTTTATGACCAAGCTCTTCAAACAGCTACTGAGCAGGGCAATATATCTTCTTTGTCAAGGGTCTATCTTAATTTATCCCCGGTATTATATCAACGAAGGAATAAAGGATTCAGCCTTGCTATATGCTCTAAAAATGCAACAAGCTGTAAACTTTTTAGGGCCGGCAATAAGCACGGAGATCAATAATGCTACAGCTTATGAAGTTTTGTTCCGTAGCTACGAGATAGGCCAACAGAACGATAGCGCTTTGAAGTATGCTAATTTATCCCTGGCAGCCAAGGACAGTATCAGTAAAAAAAGGATGACCAGTTTAGCCGAATTTCAAAGCCTGTCCTTACGTGAGCAGCAACGGTTACAGGAACTGGAAAAAGAAAAAACCGTTTATCAAAACAGGATCAGGACTTATGCTTTGCTGGCAGGCCTGGGAGTATTTTTATTGATTGCAACAATTCTTTACCGCAACAACCGGCAGAAACAAAAAGCAAATAAGCTATTGGAAAGCACATTGTCTGATCTGACATCTACCCAATCTCAACTTATCCACTCTGAAAAAATGGCCTCGCTTGGGGAACTCACCGCAGGCATAGCGCATGAAATTCAAAACCCGTTAAACTTTGTCAACAATTTTTCGGAAGTGAGCAATGAATTGATTGAAGAGCTAAAAGCTGAAAAGTCAAAACCCCAAAGCAATCGCAATGACCAGCTCGAAGAAGAGTTGTTAAATGACATTTCGCAAAATTTAGAAAAAATAACCATCATGGTAAACGTGCCGATGCGATTGTAAAGGGTATGCTGCAACATTCAAGAAGCAGCAGCGCGGCAAAAGAACCAACAGATATCAATAAACTGGCGGATGAATATTTGCGATTGGCCTATCATGGATTAAGAGCAAAGGACAATTCCTTCAATGTTACTATTAAAACTGATTTTGATGAGAGTATTGGCAACATCCATATCATTCCGCAGGACATCGGAAGAGCGATGCTAAATTTAATTACCAATGCGTTTTATGCGGTGGATGAAAAGAAAAGGCAGGGTACAGGGTTGACAACCTTTGAAAGGTTGTCAACCCTGTACCAACCTGCTGTTTCAGTAAGCACAAAAAAGATAGGTAATAAAGTAGAGATCAACGTAAAGGACAACGGCAATGGAATCCAGCAAAAAATAGTTGATAAGATATTCCAACCCTTCTTTACTACCAAGCCCACCGGCCAGGGAACTGGCCTGGGTTTATCATTGGCGTATGATATCATAAAAGCGCATGGAGGAGAATTGAAAGTGGAGACGAAAGAAAGCGAGGGTTCTGTTTTTATAATAACACTACCAGAATAAGGGCCATTACTATGACTAAAGAAAAAGAAAACTACTGAACGATGCGCTTGAAAAAGCCACAAACATCGGCTTTGGCCTGGAGTCAGCCGAACTGCTGGAAGATTATTTTGCTGAAAAGCTGATGGTCATTGGCACAGCTGTAGAAGAAAAATATACATCATTGGATGGACTGCGTAAGCTGATTCAGCTGCAGCAGGAACAAAGCCAGGGAATGGAATTGAGTTTTACACGGACAGAAGTGTACCGTGACCTGCCGGCAGATGGCAGCGTCGCCATTATTGTAGAAGATATCCGGCTGGCAATAAAGATCAACAACGAGTCAACGGGGTTCGACATGAGGGCTTCAGCTATTTTTGAATTTAAAAATGAACAATGGAAATTAATTCACTGGCACGTATCGAAACCTGAGCAAGTGCAATCAGAAGTAGATACGTTTGGCGTGGAGGAATGGAAACAAAAAACAGATGCCTGGAAAAATTGGTGAAGGAAAGAACTGCTGATCTTATAATAAAGAATACTGAGCTGGAAGCTGCAATGGCAAATTTAAAAGCTACCCAGGCCCAGCTTATCCAATCAGAAAAAATGCCTCGTTAGGTGAACTCACAGCTGGCATTGCTCATGAAATTCAAAACCCGTTAAACTTCGTCAATAATTTTTCCGATATCAATAAAGAATTGCTAGAAGAACTTAAAGAGGAAGCGGGTAAGGGAATATAGATGAGGTAAAAGCAATTGCCAATGATGTAATAGCCAATGAAGAAAAAATAAATCATCATGGAAAGCGGGCCGATGCTATTGTAAAAGGCATGTTGCAGCACAGCCGGAGCAGCAGCGGCACTAAAGAACCCACTGACATCAATGGTTTGACAGATGAATACCTGCGGCTGGCTTATCATGGCCTGCGGGCAAAAGATAAATCATTCAATGCCACATTAAAAACGGATTATGATGAAAGCATCGGCAACATCAATATTATTCCCGCAGGATATTGGAAGGTATTGCTCAATTTGATCAACAATGCGTTTTATGCAGTTGATGAAAGGAAAAGGCAGGATGGTAGAGGGTTGACAACCTTTGAAAGGTTGTCAACCCTCTACCATCCTGCTGTTTCAGTAAGTACAAAAAAGATAGGTAATAAAGTAGAGATCAAAGTAAAAGATAATGGCAACGGCATTCCTTCAAAAGTCCTGGACAAGATTTTCCAGCCCTTCTTTACCACCAAACCAACCGGGCAGGGAACGGGTTTAGGATTATCTTTAAGTTATGATATTGTAAAAGCCCATGGCGGAGAATTGAAAGTGGAAACAAAAGAGGCCCGCCCGGATGACCCGGTCGGACACCTGCCCGGCGAACAGCCGGGTTCGGTATTTATTATAAGCTTAATCGTTTAAAATATTTTATCATCAGCAGGTTTACAGAAGTGCGTTCAAAAGTAATTTAAATGAAAAATTCATGAAGAGTGTAAGAGATGGCATTCTGTTTTTATTATGTATACTTGTATTGCCTGTAGCATGCAACAAGAAAAAATCAATCCCGTTTCGCGGAAGATGAAAACGAATTTGCAAAACCAGTAACAAAAGAATTTGCCTTTAGTAAAACAGTTGATCTAATATACACGGATAAGCCGGATAATATACGACCGGTAAAAACCATTCCGTTTGAACTGGACAAACTGCCAGCGAAGCCTTTCACTATTAATGACTTCAAGCCTTTGAAAAAAAAGGTTCAGACAGGAAGTTTAAACTGGGATCAGTTGCCGGATAGTTTAGCCGATTTTAATAAACGTCCGGCAAAGCCATACCTCACCAATAAAACATTCTTACCCGATCCTGTTATTGTTAAAACTGCGCTGCCTAAACCTTTACCGGGCACTACTGCTGCTTTACTGCAATTCAGCGAAGAAGAAGGCCTACCAGGAGCAAAATTACGGCCTCCATCATAGATAAAAATGGTACAAAATGGCTGGCAACCGACAAAGGCCTTTGCCGCTATCTGGGTGAAAACATTGCTATCTACCAAATCCCGAATAAAAATGCGGAATCAGGCAGTGCCGTCATCACTCATATGGCATTGGATAAAGAAGGTAATATATGGGCAACCACCGACAGGCAGGTATTTATACAATAGATATTGCTCATGGCATTATATATCATGACGGTTCTGCCATACTGGGCCTCGATATCATCTGTGATCATGCAGGCAAAATATGGATAGGCACATGGGGCGAAGGGTTATTAATTATAGATAAAGAAAAGCAAACCATAAAGAACATAAAGAAATACAACGAAAGAATTGCAGCCAACTCGATCGGGGCGTTGCTCGAAGACAGGAATAAAAATATCTGGTTCAATACATTTGATAACGCTGCAAACAATATCCTTGTCATCAACCCGGCAAGAACCAGCCTGAAACTAATTACGGGCCATCAAAAAAGGGCTATATCTTTTTTTGAAAACAGCGACGGGGAAATATGTGTAGGCAATCTGCCCGGTAGCATAGATTTTATTTCGCTTAAAAATAATACCATCAGTACACTTGGTGAAGACAATGGTTTTTCTCTCCGGCCATGGCTCGTAACGGAAGATAACCAGGGAAAAACATGGGCCGTTGCAAATGATACGGTTTGCGTGATCAATAAAACCAGGGATTCAGTAAAAAATATTATCACCAACGCAACCGCCATTAACCAGCTAAAGGGATCCCTGATGAAGGATGAGAATGAAAATATATGGATAGGAACGCTTGATAAAGGGATGATACTTATCAACAACAAAGCGCCAGGAGCCGAACACCTGGGAAAAGAAAATGGATTAACAGATCCCAATATCTGGGGGATACTGGAAGATAAGCAAAGCAATATCTGGATAGGAACAGAAAACGGCGTGAACATATACCAGCCCGGTAAAAATTCAATGGCCCAGTTAACCCATGTGCAGGGCCTACCCAATAATAATACCGGCAGGTTCATGGAGGATGACCAGCACAATATTTTCATTTCAACAGCTGCTGGTTTGCGGTAGTTAACATCCCCGCCAAAACTTTATCCAGCTATAGCAGCGCACAATTTCTTACCGAAGATTATTATACCTACTGCTTTCTAAAAGACAGCACAGGAAGATTATGGGTTGACGCATTAAACCAGGGTTTGATAATTTATGACCTGCATGAAAATACCATAAAGAAACTGGATAAGACAGGGGGGTTATTATCAACAAAAATCTGGGATTTAAAAACCGACAGGTATGGCAATATCTGGGTAGGATCTGACAGCGGCATCAGTATCATAGACCCGGGAAGAACAAAAGTAAAATACCTCCGTGAATCAGAAGGACTCGTAAATAACCAGGTATGGACGATCGGCACATTTGCCAATGGCGAAATATGGATTGGCACGCAAAAAGGTATCTCCATTATAGATACGGGGCAAACAAAAATTACAAACCTTACGGCAAATGAGGGCCTGGTACCCGATGCTATTTACAATATTCTCGAACTGAATGGTCACACATACGCTGCCACAAGCAACGGCCTGGTGATGGTGAAACGACCTTCAGGCAATGGTAACAAGCAACACTGGAACTTTTTCAATTACGAAAAAAGACAAGGACTCCTGTTTAATAATTACAATACCAATGCAGGAACCATCACAAAAAGCGGCAAAATATGGCTGGGCGCTATACCGGAACTTAACATTATAAATGAGCCGCCGCTCATTGATTCTGTAAAACCGCAGGTTTATATTACAGGAGTCAATATCATGGATCAGTCATCCTCTTTTACCGATCGTGCATCTGTGTTTGATCATTTACAGGCAGGCGATTCTATATGGGATCAATCAAAGAATAAATATTATCTCAAAAATACTTTTCCCGTTGCTGTATCGTACCCGGCAAAGAATAATATACACTGGGACAGTACAGAAGGAATTTTTAATATCCCGGTCGGTTTAACTCTTCCATTTGATCAAAATTCAATTAGTTTCTCTTTTGCCAATATGAATATAAGCGGGCGTGATAAAATAATGTATCGCTATATCCTGGAGGGCATTGACAATAAGTGGAGCAATGCCGATCCAAAAAACAGTACAAAAATTTATTACAATCTTGCTCCGGGAAAATACACATTCAGGGTAAGTACAAAAGATTTCAACGGTCAATGGAGTAAAACAGCCGGTTTTGATTTTACCATAAGGCCACCCTGGTGGCAAACATGGTGGGCATACCTTTTATATGTATTGGCCGCCGTATTTATTATTACTGCTTATTCCCAATACAGGTCACGCAACCTGCGCAACAAAAATATTGAACTGGAAGATAAGATCAGCCAACGCACTTCCGAACTAAAAAATTCTCTTGACGAATTAAAATCAACCCAATCACAGCTTATCCAGTCTGAAAAAATGGCTTCACTCGGCGAACTGACAGCGGGTATTGCACATGAAATACAAAACCCCCTGAACTTCGTCAATAACTTTTCCGATGTCAATAAAGAATTGCTTGACGAACTGAAAGAAGAAGCAGGCAAGGGAAACATGAATGAAGTAATAGCATTAGCCAATGATGTAATAGCGAATGAAGAAAAAATAAATCACCATGGCAAACGGGCGGATGCTATTGTAAAAGGCATGCTGCAGCACAGCCGCAGCAGCAGCGGGCAAAAAGAACCCACCAATATCAATGCACTGGCGGATGAATATTTCCGGTTGGCCTATCATGGTCTGAGAGCCAAAGACAAATCTTTCAATGCCACCCTGAAAACAGATTATGATGAAAGCATCGGCAACATCAATATCATTCCGCAGGATATTGGAAGAGTGATCCTGAACCTGATTACCAATGCCTTTTATGCAGTAACAGAGAAAGCCGTGCTGGCCAAAGCTTCGGCGGATAAATACGAGCCGACTGTTTCAATAAGTACAAAAAAAAATAAACGGAAAAGTGGAACTGCGTGTAAAGGACAATGGTAACGGCATTCCGCAAAAAGTACTCGACAAAATATTTCAACCCTTCTTTACTACCAAGCCCACCGGGCAGGGAACGGGTTTAGGGTTATCTTTAAGCTATGATATCATCAAAGCACATGGCGGTGAACTGAAAGCAGAAACAAAGGAAAATGAAGGCGCTGAATTTATTATTCTTTTTTCTTTAATTTAAACCAAATTAATTGTTACATGAGCAAACCAACCATGTCCGCCCATAACTATATCCTGGCGTTGATTGCTTTTCTTTTTGTTGCTTCATGTAATAATAAAAGAATATCCCTTTTCCGTCCGGTGAAGCGGCGCCGGTCAGCAAGCCGCTGCAATTAGGCGCTGTACAACCCCTGCGATGGCAGGTAATAAATCCTGACAGCATTCAGCCACCCACAACGACACAGTTTGACATACATAAACTCCCCGGTCACTCCGTTCAGGATAAATGATTTTAAACCGCTTAAAAATCCTATTCAACCAAAAAAATTAGACTGGGATCATATACCCGACAGCGCTATTAACCTGGATACCATTACGGGCAGGCCATTCAAACTGCAGCAATTTGTTTTGCCGCGGCCTGTAGTAACAAAAGCGGGCATCCCTAAACTACTACCCAATACCACTTCAGGAATACTACAGTTTGGACCGGAAGAAGGCCTGTCCGGATCAGACGTTTTTACTTCCTTCACAGACAAAAACGGTACGCTGTGGCTGGCTACTGATAAAGGTTTGTGTGGCGTATACAGGAGACTATTTATACAATTTCCCCTTAAATAAATTGCTGTCGCGCCCGGTTACCACTATCCTTGATATGGCGGAAGATCCTTCAGGAAGGATCTGGATCACTACGGCTGAAAGCGGCATTTATATAATAGATATAAAAAATGGAATTTTATCCCGCTATGAATCGCCCCTTACCTGGATAGATATCTTTTGTGACCATGCAGGTAATATGTGGATGATCAGCTTTAGGGAAGGGCTTTTTATCGTTGATAAAGAAATGACATCTATAAAAGCCATACAATGGCAGGATGATAAAAAAAATGATGAGCTGGTGTACGCCGCGCTCGAAGACCGTGACAATAATATCTGGCTCGGCAACGGTGATCATATCAGTATCATAGATCCTGACCGGAAAAAAATAAAAAAACTGGGGCAGAAAGAAGGTATCCTGCTCAGCTTTTGTTTTGAATTGTATGAAGATAAACAAGGCAGCGTGTGGGCAGGAGCAATAGACGGGGAAATAAATGCTATTTCCTTAAAAAACAAAACGATCACCACACTGAATGCTGTGAATGGCATTTCAGGCAACGGGTTTGAATATTGCGAAGACAAAAGAGGCCAGCTATGGATCATACGAAACGACTCTATCACTGTGCTTAACAAAGAGCGGACCGCGACCAGGACGATCATCACCAATGCAAGATCTTTCCGGTCAAATAAAGCGGGTTTAACAAAAGACAGGTTTGGCAATCTCTGGATCGGTTCCAAAGACAAAGGAGTTATCATCATTGATGCAGGCGGACCTTTACCTGAACACCTGGATAGTAAAAACGGCCTGGTAGATAATAATGTATGGGGATTGCTGGAAGATAAAAATGGATATACCTGGATAGCTACCTTCAAAGGCCTTAATATATATGACCCTCTCCGGAACGAAGTGAGGTTGCTGGGAAAAGAACAGGGGCTGGTAAGTAATGAACTTAA
The DNA here is from genome assembly GCA_037200265.1 of Bacteroidota bacterium. Classification (GTDB taxonomy): domain Bacteria; phylum Bacteroidota; class Bacteroidia; order Chitinophagales; family Chitinophagaceae; genus VBAT01. The sequence continues at coordinate 87,013 of JBBCIL010000006.1, read as the reverse complement.
GGGATTGAGGCGATTAGATGCCGATAATATACTGGTAGGTTCTACTACCGGTTTTTCCATTATCAATTTGCAAAAGAATACCCTGACTAATTTCAGCAAAGAGCAGGGTATACCCAATATCATCTGGAATGGCATGGCAGATAAGACAGGTAATTTATGGCTACCATCAAATGCCGGCGTCTTTTTATATAACCTGGAAAATAAATCACTGAGAAGATCAGGCAAAGCCGGTGGGCTCCTTTCTAACCAGGTATGGGAAATAGTAAAGGACCGGCAGGGCAGTTTCTGGGCAGCAACAGACAGCGGCATCATGGTAATAGATCCTGTCAACAGCACATACAGACCCTTACGTCAGCAGGAAGGGCTTGGCAACAACAATGTCATGAAAATACTGCTGAGCAGCAGTGGAGAAATATGGATCGTTACACAGAAAGGTATTTCAATAATCAACACAGAAAAAAATACGATTACAAACCTAACGGCTAAAGAAGGACTGGTGCCGGATGAAATATATGACCTCGTTGAGAAGGATAATAAGATGTACGCTGGTTCAGTGAATGGGATGATTGCCATTACCCCCGCCCGCAAAATACAGCTGACAGCGCCAATAAAAGCAGTAAATGGAGTTTTGTGAATTATGGAAAAAACAATGGCTTCCCTAATAATGATTACAACCAGGCGACAGCTATCGCTACCCGTAACGGGCAACTCTGGTGGGGCATAACACCGGCATTGACTATACTTACGCAGCTTCCTTTGGCACCAGATTCTCTATCGTCCCCTGTTGTTATCACCGGTATCAGGATAATGGACAATGATCTTAATACCGCTGATTATCACCACTGAAAGATCATTTGCAGCGGGGTGATACAATATGGGATGAATCTAGAAATAATTATTATAATACAACAACCTTACCGGCAAATACAGGCTACCTCGCGGATAATCATATCCGGTATGACAGCCTTTCCGCGCTTTTTAAATTACCGCTGGGATTGCAGCTGCCCTACAACCAGAATTCACTCAACTTTTCCTATAGTAACAGTAATATTATCGGAAGAGATAAGGTTGTTTACCGCTACATACTGGAAGGAGATGATAAAAACTGGTCTGATATCACTGACAAAACGATTACAAAAAATTATTACAATCTTTCTCCCGGTCAGTATACGTTCAAAGTGCGGAGCAAAGGAATGAATGATATATGGGGTATTGCTGCAGAACTGCATTTTACTATCCTGCCGCCCTGGTGGCAAACCTGGTGGGCCTATATCTTATATGCCCTTATTTTTTCCGGGGCCGTATGGTTTATCGGCCTGTACCGTTCCCGCTGGTTAAAGGAAGAAAACCGCGTGCTGGAAGACAAAGTTTCACTCCGCACTGCGCAGTTAAAACAAACCATTGAAGAATTAAAGGGTACTCAATCACAACTGGTGCAATCGGAGAAAATGGCTTCGCTGGGTGAACTCACCGCTGGTATTGCCCATGAAATTCAAAACCCGCTGAACTTCGTCAATAATTTTTCCGAAGTGAACAGCGAGCTGATAACAGAAATGAACCAGGAAATTGATAATGGAAATTTTGAAGAAGTAAAGAATATTGCAAAAGATATCAGTGAAAATGAACAAAAGATCATCTTCCATGGCAAACGGGCAGATGCGATTGTAAAAGGTATGCTGCAGCATAGCCGGAGCAGCAACGGTGTAAAGGAGCTGACAAATATCAATGCCCTGGCCGACGAGTACCTGCGGCTGGCTTATCATGGCCTGAGAGCAAAAGATAAATCTTTCAACGCGACCATGAAAACGGATTTTGATGAGAACATCGGCAATGTCAACATTGTTTCCCAGGATATGGGAAGGGTTATTTTAAACCTTATCACCAATGCATTTTATGCCGTTACAGAAAAGAAGAAACAATACTCACCCCCAGACTCCGGAGAATAAATATGAACCCACTGTTGTAGTCAGCACAAAACAACTGAAGGACAGGATTGAAATAAGAGTGAAAGACAATGGCAATGGCATTCCCCGGAAAGTACTGGACAAGATATTCCAGCCTTTCTTTACTACCAAGCCTACCGGCGAGGGTACAGGGTTAGGACTGAGCATGAGTTATGATATTATTACAAAAATGCACAATGGCGAATTGAAAGTGAATACAACAGAAGGAGAAGGCGCAGAGTTTATTATTACTTTACCACAATAAATAATGATGAAAATTTTAGTAGTTGACGACGAAAAAGATGTACAGGTTCTTTTTGAACAACGGTTCAGAAAAGAGATCAAAAATGGTGAAATGAATTTTGTTTTTGCTTTCCTCCGGAGAGGATGCAATAACCTATCTTAACCAGCATGAACATGAAGCTGTATTAATATTATCCGATATTAATATGCCCGGCATGAGCGGTTTGGAACTATTGGGACATATCAAACAAAAATACCACAAGCCTCCGCCGGTAGTCATGATGATAACAGCATACGGGGATGCGGAAAATTATAATACGGCCAAAGAACTGGGAGCCGATGATTTTTTAACAAAGCCTGTTGATTTTACTTTATTAAAAGAAAAACTTAAACCCTTGCACTGATGACAAAAATATTGGTCGCTGATGATGAAACGGACCTGGAGATGCTCATCAAACAAAAGTTTCGCCAGAAGATAAGGGAGCAGCAGTATGAATTTGTTTTCGCTATTAACGGCAATGATGCACTGGCTAAGATCCAGCAGCATCCTGATATTGATATTGTACTGAGTGATATTAATATGCCGGAAATGGACGGGCTTACTTTATTAACCCGCCTTGGTGAATCGAGCCCGCTGATAAAATCGGTGATCGTTTCCGCGTATGGTGATATGGAGAATATACGTACGGCCATGAATCGCGGCGCTTTTGATTTTATTACCAAGCCCATCAATTTGAAGACCTGTCGTTAACGATGGAAAAAACGATCAGCCATGTTGTACAGATACGGGAAACACTGAAAGCGATCAAAGAGAATAATATCCTGAAGATGTACGTGGATGAAACGGTACTGAAATTTATGGGAAGCCGTGAGTTCGAATCTTCACTGATGGAAAATGAAACCGTAGATGCTACCGTGGTATTTGTAGACATTTGCAGTTTTACGTCTATCAGTGAAAATGAATCACCTGACACAGTAGTAAAATTGCTGAATAATTATTTCGATGTGATGGTAAAAGAGATCATTGCGCAGGGTGGTTATATTGATAAATTTATCGGTGATGCTATCATGGCCGTATTCCGCGGCAATTATCATCTCGACAGGGCGATTGACGCCTGCCTGGCAGTAAGAACACAGATAGATAATCTGCCTGCCAGTTCAGACAATATTTCCTTTACTCCCAGGGTATCCATTGGTATCAACAGCGGTGAAATGATCTCGGGTAATATTGGTTCGGTTAATCTCCGTCGTCTCGATTATACCGTGATCGGTGATGCAGTAAACACTGCGCAACGGTTGCAGGCCGCCGCAAAGGAAGGCCAGATCATCATCAGCGAAGCCACGTATGAAAAAGTAAAAGAGTCTTTTAACTGCCGGAAAGTCGGTGAAGTGAGCCTGAAGAATAAATCGAATACGATGACTGTTTATGAAGTGATGGATTAGCGATAGGGCTTGCAGTATGAGGTCAGGGGTACGAATGCTTTAATTGGGTCAATCTTTAACGATTCTTGTTGAAGTATCTTAAAAACACTGTCTCTAACAACAATAAAATATGGCAAATACCAATAATTTCAAAAGCGGGTATTCCGAAGTCAACGGGCTGAGCATGTATTATGAAATACACGGGCACGGAAAACCGCTTGTACTTATACATGGTGGTGGTTCTACCATACAAACATCTTTTGGCAGAATTATCCCGTTACTTGCAAAGCACAGGCAAATCATTGCTGTTGAATTGCAGGCCCACGGGCATACCAATGACAGAGATGCAGACCTGACCTTCGAACAAGATGCAGACGATATTGCAGTCCTTTTAGGTAATCTTAAAATATCCAAAGCAGATTTTTTAGGTTTTAGTAACGGCGCACAGACCATAATAGAATTGACTATTCGCCATCCTGAACTGGTCAATAAAATAATTTTAGCTTCTGCTTTTTATAAACGAAGTGCGGCTGTTCCCCCCATTTTGGGATGGGTTTGACCAGGCAACGCTTAATGATATGCCACAGGTGTTAAGAGAAGGTTACTTAACAGCAAATAATAATCCTGAAGCATTAATGAATATGTTCCGGAAAGATGTACAAAGAATGAAAACATTTAAAGGCTGGAGCGATGGGCAGATAAAAGAGATAAAAGCGCCGGCATTGGTTATTAACTCCAGCAAAGACGTCGGTAGCCTGGAACATGCGGTGGAAATGTACCGCACTATTCCGAATTGCGAATTAGCCATTTTCCCCGGTGCACACGGGGCTTATTTAGGAGCAATAGAATCGCTGGATAATGGTAACTGGACAAAGTTCAATGCGACTGATTTAATTGAAGAGTTTCTTGATAAAGCATAAAGCACAATGTCAGGTTATCCCCCTTTTACCTGCTGGGTAGCATAGCCTATTGACCTTTGTTTACGGGTAATGCCTAATGCCGTTACCACTACTTCACTCAGGTTGTTATTTTTATTTTTCAATTGGAAATTCACCTGTGCGTCTTCATTATCTCTTACAACTACTTCCAGTATGTCTTCATCAAAACCAACCGCTGATATCTGCAGCCTGTAGGTACCGGCTTTTACACCTGTGATCACAAATTCTCCTCTGCTGTTGGCAGCAGTACCTTTATCCGTACCTACCAGTTGTATAGAAGCATTTGGAACAGGATCTCCTTTATCATCAGTTATCGTACCCCTTATTACACCGTCGAAACGCGGAGTAGTGCTGCCTGTTTCGTTTTTGCTGACGGGGCTGCTTTCCATTTTCCTGATCCTCTTAATGATGATATTGGAATTCACTTGTTCGTATTGTAGTTCTGTACTCTTCAAAAGATCGTCCAGTAATTTGGTCAGTGAGATGCCTGTAGCCTGGTAATTGATATTTCCGTAAGGAGATATATCATTTGTTTTATAGGCAAACGGCAGTTTGGTCAGCTTCTCGATCTTATGCAAAGCGCTTTTCAGCGTCGCATTCCTGAACTCTACCGATACGATCACTTTATCCAGGTCCTGGCTATTGCCGGTACCGGCCAGTAATAACCCGTTTGCAGAAAGTAGTAACGCCAGTATTGAAGCTCTCATAAGTAATGCTTTTGGTTTTAGCGTCAGTAAAAAGCGTCTTTGCCTTTTTACAAAGCACAGCATGGTATGGCCGTGCTTTTTTACATACAAATTCATAGTTTTGATTGTTTTAATAATTCATAAACGGGATTATTTAAAAACAGGCCGTTTCCGGGTGCAACCGGAACGGCCATTTTTATATGATTTTACGTTGGTGAAAATTGATTGATGCGCATGGTAGTTTTAGTTTTAGCAGTTATTGAATAATATATATACCCTCTCTTTGGGCCAGTTCAGTATCTGTCAGTTTACATAATACCTGTAATGCCTGTTCAATGCCGATCTCTCTTTTAAAAGAAGTAGATATTTTCAGTTCGCCCACCGGTTGATTACTGATGCGGATGTTTACATTGTAAATGCGTTGCATATCCGCTATGATATCTGTCAACGTCTCATCATCATAGGCCAGGTTTCCCTGCTGCCATCCCGCTACCAGGTCGGCAGGTATATTTTTTTCATACGCCTCCTGGTTATCTTCTTTCAGTTTTAGTTGCTGTCCTTTTGTCAATGTTATTTCCGATCCGTCTTTCCGCGTTATCTTAACCTTTCCCCTGCTCACGGAAATAGTGATATTCTTTTGTCCCGGGTAGGCTTTAATATTAAAAGCAGTACCCAATACCATCGTGGATACATCACCGGTATGTATGATAAAAGGGATTTTATCGGTATGCTTCACATCAAAATAGGCTTCGCCGGATAAGAACACTTCCCGTTTTTTGTTATCAAACTTATCGGGAAACTCCAGTGAACTGGCGGCATTTAGCCACACCTGTGTACTATCTTCCAGTAAAAAGAATTTTGACTCAGAACGGTTAGTAGCTTTCTGGTCACGGAAGCCAGCTGGGTGGCTTTATTCTTTACCCGGTCTGCTCCCTGCAGGGTCCAGATAATGCCTGCGAGTATTATCACCAGCGCCGCAACAAGGTATTGGGTATAGGGTTTTGCTTTTTGATCTTTGTTTCAGGTGATGATACGGTAAGCCATTCGGGCTCTGTCAATACCAAACGTCCGTTCTCATCTACATAGGTGGTATTGGATCCGCCAGCCTGGAGATCGTTGTATACTTTTTTAACGAGCTGGCGCAACTGATCATCATGTTCAGCTTTATGAACATAGCTAAAGAATTCTTCCAGCTCCTTCTGAGAGCAGGTATTATCCAGGTACCGTTTGAACAGGTAATGCAATCTGTCTTCCATAATGGCGGGGAGGAATTACCTCTATAGATACAGACGAAGCTCAGCGGTAATATTCCTATTGCCTGTTCAAAAAAAGAAGAAAAATTTTGCATGTTTCGCCAAAAAACGGCGAACAGACTGAACAGCGGTAGATAACTGGTTCTTTACAGTATGCTTTGAAAGGTGCAATTCGGCAGCGATCTGCGGTAATCTTTTCCCTCTTCTTTATTCAGCTGGTAGATCAGTTTACGCTGGGGAGGCAGCTGATCAATGGCTTTTTGAATGATGGCATTATATTCCTTGGCGGCCAGGTATTGTTCTGATTCATTTACGATCTGCTGCAAATGATCCCATATCATTCTCTTCAAACGGCTGTCGGCAGAGGCTTTGCGTAAGAAATCAATCACCTTATTTTCAGTAAGCCTGTACAACCAGGCTTCTATATTGATGATCGAGCGGATATTCATCCGCTGGTCCCATAATTTTAAAAATACTTCCTGGATGATGTCTTTGGCCACCTGGTCGGACTTGGTAAGCCGTAGCGCAAGAGTATAGAGCCGTGTTCGTGTTGCCGGAATATTTCCGAAAACAACACTTCCAGTGTTTTCTCATTATTATGACCAGTCCCGATATCCAAAGCAGTCTTTTGCAGTTATTAATTCTAAAATAAGAAAAAATATAAAAAATAAATGCGCTGTGATTAAAGATTTAAGCCGCAAAAACCGGCATAGGGGGAGGAAGACCGGAAGACGGGAAGTCCCGCTGCGTGGTGAGCAGAAATGATCTTAGATGAAAGTCCGGAGACGATTACGTAAATATTGCCGATCCTATTAGACAATTACTTTTTTAATACTCGTCTTCCGGACTTTCATTCAAATACTATTCCACTCACCACGCAGCGGACTTCCCGTCTTCCGGTCTTCCTCCCCACTTTTCTTTGAGCAAACAACTTTTGGAACGTAGCTTTGTTAGTATCGTATAACCTATAGATAATTCATTTCAACATTTAAAATAGAATAATTATGGCATTTACATTACCTGCGTTGCCGTATGCACACGATGCATTGGAACCGCATATTGACAAACAGACCATGGAAATACATCATGGCAAACACCACCAGGCTTATGTTGACAATCTTAATAAAGCTATTGCCGGTACCGAACATGAAAATAAATCACTGGAAGAATTAGTGCAAAATGCAGGCAATATCTCTCCTGCTGTCCGTAATAATGGCGGCGGTCACTGGAACCATAGTTTTTTCTGGAACCTGCTTGGACCCAATGCAGGCGGTAAGCCAGGCGGCAAATTAGCAGATGCCATCAATGCTGCTTTTGGTTCATTTGAAGCGCTGCAGGAAAAGATCAATGCAGCAGGAACAACGAGATTTGGTTCCGGCTGGGCATGGCTGATCGTAAAAGACGGTAAACTTGAAGTAACCTCTACTCCCAACCAGGATAACCCTTTGATGGACGTAGCCGAAGTAAAAGGCACACCAGTTCTTGGTATTGATGTATGGGGAACATGCTTATTACCTGAAATACCAGAATAAACGCCCCGATTACCTCAAAGCAATCTGGAATGTCATTGACTGGAAAAAAGCAGAAGAAAATTTCAGTAAGGCATAAGCTACATATTATAACCAGGTGTCCCACAAAGACACAAAGCACACGAAGTATTAAGTACTTGCATTTCTTAGTGTTCTTTGCGCCTTTGTGGGATCATCATTTTAAGACAGCAGCCAATACTTCAGCAAGAAACGGGTCGCTTGTCAGCAGGCTGTATTCTACCTTTGGTGTGAAATCATTGTATGATAGATTACGAGCGCATAGCTTCAGCCATCACTTATATCAGGGAACACAGTACCAAACAACCTTCGCTGGAAGAAATAGCCGCGCATGTACACCTGAGCCCCTTTCATTTTCAGCGTATGTTCAAAGAATGGGCGGGGTATCTCCCAAGAAATTTTTACAATATATCAGCGTACAGCATGCCCGGCAATTATTGCAAAGTGATCATACGGTCGCTGATGCGAGTTTTGAAACCGGCTTATCAGGCACCAGCCGCCTGCATGATCTTTTTGTCTCCATTGAGGCAATGACCCCGGGTGAATTCAGGAACGGCGGATGCAAATTGATTACACGTTTACAGGAACCGTTTTTGGAAAAAATTATTATCGCTGCGACTTCCAAGGGAGTTTGTAAGATTGATTTCATAGAAGACAGCAATATAGCTGTTACTGACCTGGAAAAATTATGGCCCAATGCTGTAATAACCGAAAAAAAGAATGAACATCATCAACCGGTGATCGCTTTCTTTCAGCAGGACTGGAATAATTTATCTAAAATAAAATTGCACTTAAAAGGAACTCCTTTCCAGTTAAAAGTTTGGGAAGCCTTACTGAAGATACCTGCCGGTTCATTAAGCACATACTCTTCTATTGCCGGCAGGATTGATACACCCAAAGCTTTTCGCGCCGTGGGAACAGCTATTGGAGATAATCCCATTGCTTACCTTATTCCCTGTCATCGTGTAATAAAATCTACCGGTATTATCGGGGAATATCATTGGGGAACTGCCCGCAAAACTTCTATGATCGGGTGGGAGCAAAGCGGTTATTGGGTGAAGCCGTCTGATCAATTGCGCAAGAAGCGGGTTTGAAATATTTCAGGCAGTTACGGAACTTGCTCCTGAATTATTTACCATGAATTTTATTTACCTGCCAATACCCAAAGAATATGCTGACAGCATACGCAGTACGATGAAAGATGATTTCGGCCATGCCGTAGAAATGAGCATGGCAGGAGGAAAGCGGCTACGGACCCTGCCGCTGCTGCTTAAAACAATTTCGCACAGGAGAAAAAAGATTATTGTTTTCGTATGCACCGGTAGGCGCCGATAATCCTTATATACGAAGTGGGGCCTGTGTACATTCATGATAATTGCCCGCCATATAACGGGATAAATAACATTTCCGGAAGAGATAAAGAACGGGAGCCGCCCCATTTCACATAGTGCTGCGCTGTTATAATAAACAAAAGAAAATGATACTGGCCAGCTTTGTAAAAAACAATGCGGAGGTGGAAAATAATATTGAAGCATTATTTAAGGACCCGCAAACAGCATTCATTCATATCCGCAATGCCGTGTACCAGTGTTATATCGCCGAAGTAAGAAAAGATCAGGGAACAGGATCGTAGCCGCTGCCGCCCCAGGGATGACAACGGGAAATTCTTTTAACAGCCAGCCAAAGACCCTTGAATACACCATGTTTTTTTAACGCTTCTACCGCATAGTGCGAGCAGGTAGGCGTATAGCGGCATTTAGGACCCAGCCATGGAGAAATAACCCATTGGTATATTTTTATCAATGCGATAAAAGGAAGGCTTAATATGCGTAAGAAAGTTTTCATTCTGCCGCCAGTTTTTCCAGTTTGCTTAATGCCTGCCCGGTTTTTTTATACACTTCATCATACTCAGGCAGTCCTTTACCCGTATAGATGAAGAACACATTCAGTTGAATATTGCTGGACGTTACTATTTTTTTTCAGTTCGCTATTCTGCAAGCGCCATGCTTCTCTTGATAATCTTTTTATCCTGTTGCGGTCAACTGCCTTTTTAAAATTCTTTGCAGAAACGCCCGCAGAGAAAAGCAATGATGGTTCGCCGCCACCTGTTGTCAGCATATACAATACCCTGTAGGGAGCCACCATTAATTTCTTTCCTTCACTGAACAGTTGCTCAATGCTTTTACGGCTTTTTAGCCGTTCGTTTCTTCCAAGTGTGAATTGTCTGGCCACAATAGGTTGACTTTACCCGAACAAGAATAAAAAAGCTCCGGTGATTAAACCAGAGCTAAATTATATGAATCATTCCTGGCCCTTTGTGCCGCGCTAAACTTTAGCACAAACATCAGGCAGGGAATTTTACTTCAGTTTACTTTCATCAGAAACAGTCAGCTTCTTACGGCCTTTTGCACGGCGGCTTGCCAGTACTTTGCGGCCATTGGCTGTTTGCATGCGCTTACGAAAACCATGAACGGATTTACGGCGCTTACGATGAGGTTGGAATGTACGTTTCATTGTTTTATCTTTTTTTCACTGTTTACCTGCCGGAGTTTTTTAGCTAAGGCTGGTTTCAATAAGCCCCGAAAAGCGGGCCGGTTTCAAATTCGCCAACAGGAGGTCACCACACCTCCCGCCTCAGGCGGGATGAAAGGACGGCAAAGGTAAGGGTTGGCGGCCAGAAGTAAGAAGTCGGAAGAGAGAAAATTTGGATATAAGGGCCGTTGTTAGGCCCGCTTCTGCCGCTGCTTTACTGCAGGCCTGGTAATGCGTATTACCCGGCTTCCAGGTAACTGAGCATCAATTTATTGAGAACCTAGATCCAGATGTATTGACTCCACAGGTTCTCCAAAAAAAGTGGTAGCAATGGTTATCGAAATCCTCGGTAGCATCGGTAGTATAGAATACCCGGCTGCTCTTTTTACTGCAAAGTTTTTCTATCTCCGGGTGACGGCTAAGATACTCAACGAGACTATCTGCCACGATCTCTCCCTGCGAGAGGAGCTTAACACCTACCGGGATATGTTCTTCGATCTTTGCTTTTAATAAAGGATAATGTGTGCAGGCCAGCAGCACCACATCAATCTTATTTCCCTTTTCAAAAGGCTTTGCAGGTTTTTCCGGATGAAATAATCAGCACCGTGACTTTCATATTCATTATTCTCCACCAGGGGTACCCACATCGGGCAGGCTTCCTGGTAAACTCTTAACCCGGGAAAAAACTTAGCGATCTCAACCGGGTAAGACTGGGAAGCTACCGTTCCGTTTGTTGCCAGTATTCCTACACTCCCGGTTTCAGAAAGTTTGCCAATGATCTCCGTGGTAGGCCGTATCACCCCCAATACTCTTTTACCGGGTGCAATTTTGGGAAGATCATTTTGCTGTATAGTGCGTAATGCTTTTGCAGAAGCTGTATTGCAGGCAAGGATCACCAGTGAACAGCCCTGTTTGAAAAACCATTCTACACATTCCAGTGTATAATGATACACTGTATCGAAAGAACGGTTGCCGTAAGGCGATCTTGCATTATCCCCAAGATAAATATAATCGTACTGCGGAAGCTTGTTGACGATCTCTTTCAATACGGTCAGCCCACCATAGCCGGAATCAAATACACCGATAGGGTTTTGCATGGTTTATCATTTACATCATCAAAGCTAAGTAGTGTTCTCAATTTGATGTAAGCAATGTTTCCCACAACGGCACAAAGCACACAAAGAGGTTTTAATTAATTATAAGCCCTTTGTGACCTTAGGCCTTTGCGGGAAAATATGAACTGATACACTGCTCAAAGCTCCATGTATTGACAAACAAATACTAGTTTGTTTTAGGCTTTGTACCCGTTCCTGGTTTTGTTGCAGGTGGTTTAGAAGATACATCCGGATCATCGCCCAGGTATAAAAGTTCCTGCGGCAATTGTGAAAGTTTCAATTCCCTGGCTACTGCGAGGAAAACATTCTCTATAGGAAATCCTGCCTCATAGGTCTGGGGTTTGAGAATGAGATTGTATTTTTTCCTGATGATTACTTTTTTGTAGGCTTCTGCTACTTCCTGGTATAAAGACTTTGCCAGCTGGCCTCTTTTACTGTTCGATTTGTTCTGTGCGATCTGCTGCCAGTACACCAGGTTCAGGCCCATTTTTCTGCGTTCTTCCGTGGTGTAATCAAACATTGCTTTTGATTTTTTTCCCGCCGCGTATAATGCAGAGTCAAGTTTATACGTACTGTCGAGGCGCTGGTATTCCATTTCGTAGATCTGGTATTGCGCCCCGAGTGAATCTGCTTCATATATCTGAACAAGGCTGTCCACCGTATGGTAACCGGGCATTGCCTGTACCATCAGGTCTATATCAAACACACCGGCTTTAAATGTTTGCGCTTTGATGCTTTCGCCGGTAATGATACAAACAGCCAGGCAGAGTATTGCAAGCAGGTTCTTTTTCATAACGTATACAGTTGATTTTAGTAATTGATTTTTTATTTATTAAATGATACCGGTAATGTGCCCGTGAAATAGCATTTATCCTGTAAACCGGTACGCCGTTCATGTTAAGAGAAAACCCTGTCATCTTTTAATGAGACAGGGTTCCCGGATATTTTTAGCGACAGTTTATCTGATGCCCGGTGCAGGTTTATTGCCCGGCTGCAACTGTGGCGGTAGTTTTAGTTTCAGTTTTGTGGCCACGGCTACGATCATATCATCTCCCTCAGGCGCCACCAAAAAAGCCTCTTTATTCAATACATGTGTATAGCCTTTTTCCTTAGCCACGGTTTTTTATCGCAGCATACACTTCGCTATAAATGGGCGCCAGCAACTGGTTTTGCTTCGCTTCCATTGCCTGCTGTGATATCTGTTGCCAGTTCTGGATCTGGTATACCAAACCCGGTAATTTTTTGGCGATCTCTGCGCGGACAGAAGGAGGTGTTTTTGTTGAATCCCTGTAAAGACTATCGTTGAATTGATACTGTTCTACTATGCTGGCATATTCCGGCTGGATAGTATCTCTCTGGTAAATTTCAAGTAAAGAATCAAGCTTGGCAGTACCCGGCATAAGCGCCACTACATCATCTACCCTGATGTAACCGAATTTTGTTTGAGCCATAGCGCTGCCTGTTACTAACAAACTAACTACTATCGCAAGAACTTTCAATTTTTTCATAAACTGTTTTTTTTCTTTCCTTATGCTCCAATACAGGAGCGCTGTTTTGTTTTATTTAAGTTTGCTTTGAAAAGATTCGTTTTGAAAGAAAATAGTTGCCCGTTTAGTTTTCTTTAACATCAGCGGCTATTCAGCACTAATTCTTTACCCCCAGCTCTTTTAATACATCCTCACTCTTGTCTAATTTGGGGTCGGCAAAGATAATAGTAATTCCCTCACTTTTTGTCCAGTACAAAATCATAGCCGCGGGTAACGGATATCTTCTGAACGGCGTTATAAACCTTATCCTGTATGGGTTTTATCAATTCCTGCCTTTTTTTGAACAGATCACCTTCAAAACCAAAACGTTGGCGTTGAAGATCGCGGAGGTCTTTCTCTTTCAGGAAAAGCTGGTCTTCTCTTTTTTTCTTCAGATCATCACTCAGCATTACCTGCTCAGCTTCATAATCCTTATACATTTTATCGAGAGAAACCTGCTTTGCATCAATATCTTTTTGCCAGTCGGCGGCAATAGCATCCAGTTGCTTCTGTGCTTTGGAATTGTCAGGCATTTTGTCAAGAATATATCTTGTATCAATGATGGCGTATTTCTGCGCCATAACAGCGGAGGCTATAAGAATAAAGCTGAAGGTTATAAATAGTATCTTCTTCATTATTAAACGTTTTATTTATTAATAAAAGATGATGAATGATTTTAAATAGTTGGCAGATGAACCCTTCCCGGTATTCCCGCTTACCCATTATCACCCCATTCATTACTCAGGCTCAAAGCCAAGCATGAATGTAAAGCGTGAAGCATTTTTCAATCCGCCGCCCGGTGTGATACGATCAAGCCCGATTCCATAATCGAAGCCTAACAAACCAAACATCGGCAGGAAGAAACGCATACCTACACCGACACTGCGGCGCAACCTGAAGGGGTTATATTCTTTGAAATTATACCACCCGTTTGCAGCTTCAAAAAATGCCAGTCCGTAAATGGTACTGCCTGGATTTGTTACCAGCGGGTAACGCATTTCCAACTGGTATTTATTAAAGATCGTAAAGAACCTGCTGGCATTTTGCTGATCAGGATTCACCGTAGGATCAGATGATTCATACACCGGGTAACCGCGGTGTGCGACAATATCATATCCCAATAAACCGAAATTATTGGTCAGACCGGCATCACCCACCTGGAATCTTTCAAACGGTGAATAGTCCAGTTTTTTATTGTAGCGGCCCATGAAGCCATACTTGGCCGCCATCTTCAGTACGAACTGGCGGTTCTTTTCTGCCCCCATCGGCTTACCTATCGGCACATACCATTCTGCATTGAAACGCCATTTATGATACTCCGGATTCTTATACGGATTGCTGGAATTGACAAGATCGGGATTGATCAGTGAATATGGCGGCGTGAACTGAACGCTGGCTAAAAAGTTAGACCCGCTTCTTGGGAAGATAGGATCAAATACTGAAGAACGCTGTAAAGCGATCTTCATACTGAGTTATTGGAAGTACCATCCTTTATCCCTTCGAAAATGGGATAGTTCCGCATTTTATACTGTGTAAAATTCAATGTATATACCAGGCTGAAATAATCATCCGGCCATTTCAATTGTTTACCCAGTGCAACGGAGAAGCCATTTACTTTCAGGTATTGCGTATCTGATTTTCTTGTATCCGGGCGACCGGTATACGGATCGAATGCATTAGAGTATTTACTGTTGTTGTACCCGATAGTAAATGAATTTCTTTTTTTACCTCCAAGCCATGGCTCGGTAAAGGAGAAATTATACGAACGGAACGCCTTACCGTTTGACTGAACACGGATGCTCAGTTTCTGCCCGTCACCGGTAGGCAGCGGATCCCAGGCGGATTTTTTTCCAGATATTCTTAATGGAAAAATTATTGAACGTTACACCAAGTGTACCCGTTAACCCGATACCACCACCCCAGCCGGCAGATAACTCCAGCTGATCAGATGATTTCTCTTCCAGCTTCCAGTTGATATCAACAGTACCATCATCCGCGTTGGGTACTACACGGGGTTAATCGTTTCCTGGTTAAAATAATTAAGATTGGCCAGTTCACGTTGTGACCGGATAAGATCGGTACGGCTGAACAATTCACCGGGAACGGTTCGCAGCTCACGGCGTATCACATGGTCTTTGGTCCTGTCATTACCGGATATCGTGACCTTGCTGATCCTTGCCTGCGGCCCTTCTGTAATGCGTATCTCATGATCAATAGTATCATTATATACAGCGGTCCTCTACGGCTTCTACCCTGAAGAAAAGGTATCCGTCATCCATATAATAACCGCTGATATCACCGCCTTCCTGTGTCATTTCTTTGCCCAGGCGTTTATTCAGGATATCCAAATTATAGATATCTCCTTTAGTGATACCGAGAATCACATTCAATAATGAATCGGGATACTTGGCATTACCTTTCCAGGCGATATTGCCAAAATAGTAACGCCTTCCTTCACTCACTTAATGTCAACGTTTATTTTAGTGCGGCTGACAGATGTATCTGATACGATAGTATCTGCCACGATCTGTGCATCGCGGTACCCGAGAGAGTTTATAATATTTTAAGATCTTTTCCTTGTCCTCTTCAAATTTCACCGGATTGAACTTGGCCGAACTGAATAATTTGAACCGGAAGTAAGGATCGAGTAATTGTTTCGTTTTGCTGAGCGACAGGAAACCCCAGTCATTTGCATATTCTTTAAAACTAAGTTTCTTTGTTTCACCATAAGGGCTTGGAATAGTGGTGGGCTTCAGCGTAAGCTTGCTCATTTCTTTGGTGCCCTTCAACTGCTTTTTGATCTTCAGCTCTTCTACATTCTCGTTTCCGAATATCCTTACCTGGTCAATGCGTACTTTGCCGCCTTTGTCTACGTAAATGGTGATAAAATTGGAGTTAACGAAGTAGGGTCAGGCTTCTCTTCTATTCTTACTGTTATATTCTGAAAGCCTTTATCGCGGTAATATTTAGTAGTGATCTCGGTAATGTTCCGCCGCATGTTCTCCGTGATGATCGTCTGCTTGGCGAGTCCTATCTTTCCCTGCAGTTCTTCTGCTTCTGATTTTTTGGGCCCGATGAATTTGAAGTTGCCCAATCGCGGCCGCTCGGCTACGCTTATCTCCAGCCATATCCTGTCGTCCTGTACTTTGGTGATAAATATCTGTACGTTGGAAAAAAGTTTTTGCCTCCACAGGTTCTGGATCGCTTTTGAAAAAACATCGCTGCCGGGTATGGTTATTTTATCCCCTACCTGTATAGCAGAAATGGAAAGAACAATGGAGGTGTCGAGGTGGTGAATGCCGGTAATATTGATACCTGCTACTGTATATTCCTTTGGAATACGGGCATTCTCAAGGGCTAAAGATCGGATCTACAGAAGTAGGTTTTGTAGTGTCATCCTGTGCACGTACATCAAGTACTGATGCAACCACAACTATCAAAAAAACACTGATACGAAGTAAAAATTGTCGCATGTTTTATAATTCAGTCAGTCAAACTCCGCCTGTAGCGGAGGTACAATCAGCTTGTCAGGTGATCCTTACAAATAAGCCGCAAGCTTTGTTGCCGCGGCAAATTAACGGTTAATATTCAAAGTGTTCAGGCCAGGACTGTCAAAGAAGTCATAAAAGTCATCCCGGCGATATCTACTAACTCACAGACTCCGTATTCACCTGCTCCCCGGTTTTCCCAAATCTTCTTTCCCTGGCCTGGAAATCCACAATTGCTTCGTACAGGTTTTCTTTCCTGAAATCCGGCCAGCGAACGTTGGTAAAATACAGTTCGGCAATAAGCCAGTTGGTACAGTAAAAAATTGCTGATCCTGTACTCCCCGCTGGTTCTGATCATCAGCTCAGGGTCCGGAAAATCGCTGGTCGTAAGAAATTTTTGTAAAACGTTCTGGTCTATGGCTTCTATTTACAGTTTCCCTTCTTTTACTTCATGGGCGATATTCTTAACCGCATTCAGCAGTTCCCATCTTCCGCTGTAACTAAGGGCCATCACAAGGTTTAATCCTGTATTCTTTTTAGTGATCTCCAGCGCTTCATCCAGTTCTTTCCTGGCATATTCCGGCAGCATGCTCATATCGCCGATTACACGCAGCCTGATATTATTTTTATTAAGCGTTTCCGCTTCCTGCCTGATCGTATTTACCAGCAGCTCCATTAAACCAACTACTTCATACTCGGGCCTGTCCCAGTTCTCCGTAGAAAAAGCATACAGGGTGAGATATCCAATGCCCAGTTCGGCGCAGCCTTCTACAATATTGCGTACACTCTCTACGCCATGGAAATGCCCGAACAGGCGATCCTGCCCCTGTTCTTTTGCCCAACGGCCATTCCATCCATGATGATGGCAATATGTCGTGGTAAGTGGCTTTTATCTACCTTTTCCAATAGCTGGGACATAGTAAAATTCAGGGGAGCGAAGGTATCGCAGATTAATGGGATTTAAGCAGATTTTATCGCCGTTTTGAGGATGGGCAAGGTTTTCATGAAAAATCCGGCTGTTTGATCCCTTTTGCGGAAGCCAGCATCCAAAATCCTTTCATCAATAACCTATGATTAATTAGCAGTGGGGCAGCGGTAAGACTGCAGGTTGAAAGTAAGGTGAATCATTGCTGTGATAAACTGATCCTTCTGCTTGCTGTTGCCCCGCTGGCGTCCTTCAATACCAATAGGCTCACCGGTTTCGTAAGAACGGTCATGCAGGTAGTAGGCAGGGGGCGCCGGTAATTGTGAGGTCGGATCCCAAAAGGCCAGCGGATTCACATACGTAGTGCTTACATCATCCAGGTAATCTGTACTGGTAAGGCGATGTAATATCTCGAATGCGATATTTATCCTCTCATTGATTGCATATTTTATTCCTGCACCGATAGGAAAGCTAAGCGCCATGGTACTATATGGTTTGCGGTCGGGATACAGGCTGCTGCCTGTCCTTCTGTTCCTTCCTGGCGTAAAAAATATTTTTGCCCGCTTAAATAAGCATACGGATCATAACTGAATACACCTACGCCAAACGTAACATAAGGGGTGAAACTATATTGGGGCTCACCGGGCATAAACCGGAAGAAATTAAAATCACCCTGCAACGACAGCTCCCATACATTACTGTTGAAGCTCAGGTTGCGGCGATACATATATTCATTATGTGTATTATAAATATCAGAGTAGCCCACCTGCGCAAAAGTAGCGCCGACACGTGCGGCGATATAGTTGCCAAAATTTTTACGGAAGAAAATAGTAGCGGCCGGTTTGGTCCTGTTAAGACGTGCGCGGGTATGAGGTCACCAAAATAATGGGCGGCGCCGATCCCTACACCAAACTCACCTTCCTGAACGATAGCATCCTGGGCGGCTGTATAATGCGGGGTTGCAAAAGCTATAACTACAGATGCAATGACTGCAAAAAACTTCATCCTCATAGATCAGAAATGTAATAATAGTCCGGAATTAAATTATAACGGGAAAATAGCCATTTTCTTTCATTCGACAGGGACTAAATTATGTAGTTGGGAAGACCGACAGGAAGACGGGAAGTCTGCTGCGTAACTAATTGAACGGTTTATTTAATGAAGTCCGAAAGACGTTCGCTAAAGTTGAAGGATGCTTCTATACCAGGGCCGGCTTACGGACTTTCATTCAATAATCTCGTGCTTTTTACGCAGCGGACTTCCCGTCTTCCGGACCTATTGACTTATTCCCTAATTCCGCTTATCCAACCCCCAGGTCAGCTTATTATGTATGGTTTGCAGGAAGTTATTCTCGCTGAGTCTTACCAGGTTGACCGGAAACGTTTCTTTGCGAACAGCCAGCTGAACGTTTTTGCCAACGATCTCCCTTCTCGAATCGAGGGCGCAGATAATATTATCGGAGCGGCTTTCTACCTCAAAAGAAATGATATTATCATCCGGTACAATGATAGAACGCACATTCAGGTTGTGCGGAGCTACCGGCGTAATGACAAAACTGCCTGACTCCGGAAATACGATCGGGCCGCCGCAGCTTAGCGAATAACCTGTCGAGCCGGTCGGCGTAGCTACTATCAGACCGTCAGCCCAGTACGTATTCAAAAATTCACCGTTGAGATAAGTATGTATCTTGATCATCGGGTCGGTATCCCTTTTATGCACCGAAAATTCATTCAATGCATACGGCACCTTCTCCGAACAAAGGAAGATCCGCATCGAGATGTATCATTGTTCTTTCATCAACGATATAGGATCGTTGAGCGATAGCTTTTACGGCTGTCGTTACTTCATCACGGCCAATGCTTGCGAGAAAACCCAGTCTTCCGAAATTGATACCCATTACAGAAATATTTTTATTCCTGACGAGCGTTACGGTATCGAGTAAGGTACCATCTCCCCCCAGACTGATGATGAATTCGATCTCATCGGTCAGTTGTTTCTGCTAAAAAAAAGGTCTTTGTATTCCCGGGAAGAGTGATCCTGTTTTGTATCTGTTCGAAGAAATAGTGCCAGATAACGGGTTCTATTTTTTGTTTGGCGAGTTCATCAAAAAAAACCTGCACTTCCGCCTGCTGCCCTTCTTCCATTACCCTGCTGTATATCGCTGCCTTCATATTTAAAAAAATAGAGTTTCTGTGTAAAAATATACCGTTTTGTCCTAACTGGTTAAAGGACCCATTCCAGCTTTATAGTGATGTCATATAAACTCAATATGTCTATACCAAAGCCACCGCTGTAAAGCATTTTATTTGACAGGAAATTATTACCGGGTTCGGGATTATAGATATACCCGGTATTGCCATATACTTTTCCGAAAAAGGTGAATGGAATACGCTGCGATTGTATTTTTTTCACCCGTGGCGTTTTAATATTAAAAGTGAACAGCTTCCTGGTATACGTACTTCTCATGAAACCACCGGCCACCCCGTCTATCACATAATATTCATATCCCTGCAGGGATAAACTACCATATCCAAGCGCCCGCTGGTTGTAATACGGTTGCTCGAACGGCACTTTGATCACGCCGCTTGCCGCTACACTGAAGAATGATTTCTTTCCCGTTGGCCAGCTTCCCATTCCTTTCGCACCGAGGAACCACAGGTTCATCATACTGTTGAATCCTTTTTTACCCACGTTTATTTCAGCGGCATATCCCTTGGTCGGGTAAGGGTTATAATCAAGATCGAAATAAGACATGGTATAATACACTTCCGGGTAAGCGATCTTGTTGCGCGAAGAGGAAAAATAATCAGGGTTTAGTTTTACAATAGTATCGCTTACCTCTTCCATCGTATAGGCAAAACCAATGCGGTGCCTTGTACGGATAGCCCGCCGGTAGGTAGCTTCCAACGAAAAGTTTTTATAGTTCCTGACAAATTTTCGTCTTTGATAAAGCTTTGCTTATTATTAATCGTATTATAATTCAGCTCCTTGTTTTTACCCATGCTGAAATTGAAATTCATACCCCACTTCATCTTTTTATCAATATACTGCCTGCCGTATCCAAAGGACAACTCTTTTGTATATCCCATGATAGCCGAAACCCGGAGCTTATCATTTCTGCCGGTTGCATTATAGTATAGCAATTTGGCGCCATAATTCACCCGGCTCAGGCTTGCTTTCTGTTCTACAATCCATTGATTGAGATTCCTGTCTACCGGTTTGAAATAAGGGACCGGGAAGATATACCAGCGCTCTTTTACCTGCACCAGCACATCTATATTATAGCCGTCAAAACTTTTCAGGGCTACCACTACAGTAAGGAACAGTGAAGTGTTCATCAGCTGCTTGCGTGCTCCTTCAAATTTTTCGACCAGTACCTGTAATAAAAAAGACTCGCCGGATTTAAAAGGGATTTCCGGAGTATGATCTCAGGCCTTGTTTTTTTATTCCCTTCAATAACAATTTTACGCACCTTGAACAATACCTGCGGAACAACTGCAGGCAATTTAGACGAATCAATGGAGGGGGGGTAATGAATCAATCGCCGCCAGTGGGGGCAAAGGGGTATTCTTATTGACAGGCACCTGCGCTAAAGCAGCATGACAGCAAGTAATCGCTAATAAGAGCCAGAGACAATATTTTTTTTCCCTCAGCATCAAAACATAGATCGCGGTGCCCACTAAATTAACCGCAATTTTTCATCTACAAACAAAGGCAGGTAAATAATTGATCAGATCTTCAGGTAATTCATCAGGTTATCGTAATTGCTGCGCAGCTCGTTTGTATACAGCTCTTCTCCAAAGAAGTATTTTACATCATATTCATACCGTTGAAAAGCTGCTACGATATCTGAAATATCGGGTTTATTGATGCGGATAGTAACCCGCATAATACCTGTTTCAGGGTTATTAAGCGTATTTAGCTGTGTGATCTGGGCGTCGTTGTTTCCAGGATCTTGGATATCTCGCTGAATGAATACTGGTTACTCGGCATTTCCAGTACAATGAGTCCGCCGGGTTCATTGAGGCTCATGAACTCCGAAGCACGTTTGAGCAGGTCGGTGTAAACCACAGCGCCGGCAATATCATTATCATTATCTACAACAGGCACTACGCTCAACCCGTTTTTCCGCGGCTACCTGTACTGCTTTTAAAAAATGTTCATCACTTTTTACAGCGATAGCTGAAAAAGATGCCTGCAATTCACTTAGTGGCGCATTCTCATTATCCGCCAGCAGCAAATCATCTTCGCTGATAAGGCCAATATATTTTTCTCCGTCTACAATAGGAAGATGCGTGACCTGGTTATCATTCATTAATTGCAATGCCTGGTACACTTTATCCTGCAGCCGCAGGTAAGGAAGCGATTGTGATGTGAGATCAACTGTTAACATGGATAGCGGCGTTTAGTTTTTCATAAGACCCCAACGCTCAGGCAACTGTTGCAGGTTCATTGAGCTTTTTTCAAAAATTTATGCAGTATCGCATTGAACTCATCCGGAACTTCCATCATCGGGGCATGGCCGCATTTATCAACAAAATAGAGTTCGCTGTTGGGGATCAGCCTGTTAAACTCCCTGGCCACAAATGGCGGGGGTGATCGTATCATTGTTTCCCCATATCAATAACGTAGGTTGTTTGATTTGATTGAGCTCCTCGCCCAGATTATTTTCTGATAGCGCTTTTAGCCAAAGCGATTATTTTTAATGACCTTCAGCTGTTATTAGTAATACTATAAACCTCATCTACCAGTTCTTTAGTAGCCATCTGGGGATCGTGAAAGGTCAGTTCCGTTTTTCTTTTTATATACTCGTAGTCGCCTCTTTTGGGATAACTGTCACCCATTCCGTTTTCAAACAAACCTGAACTGCCTGTAAGGATCAGCGATTTTACTCTTTCGGGATGTTTGAGGATATGTACTAAACCTACATGCCCGCCTAAAGAATTTCCAAGAAGATGAACATCTTTTAATTGCCTGGCTTCTAAAAACCGGTTGACGAACTTAGCCAGTCCGCCTACACTGGTATGCAAAATATCCATCTCCAATAAGGGAAGCATCGGTACGATCACCTTATTATAGTTGCGGAAATATTCAATAAGACTTTGAAAATTGCTCAATGCGCCAAACAGCCCATGCAGCAGCACCAATGGCTCCCCATCACCTTCTTCAATGTATTTGAATTTATCGTGCTGTTTTATCTCGTAATTCATATTTTCCCGGTGGCGATTAATTTTTGCTAAAATAAACGTTTTGCTGCAAAAAAAATCCTGTAAAAGTACCTAAAGCCCTGACTATGCAAAGATAACAGACTGAAGACCACTTTAAAAGATAAGTTTGCTGCGGGATGGGCTTTATGACCGTGAATTTGTATACAGCAGATGCAGGTAATACCGCTGCATAGGCCTGAAATACCAGATCATTACCAGTAACACACCCATGATGGCACTGAAGGCCCAGTTGTTAGGATAAAATACAGCTATCGCAATCAAAACCAGTATGACACGTATATATTCCAGATAGAATATCCATCTTCGCTGGTCCAGTATAGCACCGCTGTTGATAAGGCTTACAATAATAAACAGTGATAAAAGAATTAATTGCACTACCGACAGGTAATGTTCGAATAAGGCGACGACAAACAGCAATACGCAGGTAAAAACAGTTTGTGCAGTAACATACTGCCGCATAGCCAGTGTCGGTTTGCGCTGTGGCTCTACGTTATAGGAATTTTCTTTCCAGCACTGAACGGTATCTCGGATCAAGGTCATCAGGCTTGCCAAACAATACTTTCCATTTTGCTTTTATCCTTTCGCCTTTTTAAGATTCATTGCTATCTCCAGGGGAAAATGAAAATGCTGCCACAAAAAACTATGGCTGTTCAATTGCTTGGTAAGGCCCATAAACGATCTTTACCTCTTTCTTTTCCTGTGCAAATGTGCCAAATAATTTATCCCAGATGATCAGTACGTCTCCGTAGTTCTTATCGAGGTATTCAGGATTAGACGCATGATGAATGCCATGATGCGTAGGGGTGACCATTATCTTTTCAAACCATCCCCATTTACCCAATGCCTGTGTATGAATATAAAAAACGGGTAAAGACCATGCACCAGTAAAAATGTGGATACCATCAATGGTGAAAAACCCAGTAACGGCAATACCGACCAGAAGCCGCATCTTACTACTTGCCTGGAATACGGTGATGCGTGCAGAAACAGTATAATTAAAATCTTCGCTTTGATGATGCCTACATGTACGGCCCAGAAGGCATTGATCTCATGCGCCAGCCGGTGATACCAGTACCAGACAAGATCAGTTAAAAGGAATAAAAGTATCCAGGTGAATACACTGGCCTTTATATCAAAAATGGCGAAATGACGATAGATATAATCAAAGAAAAAAAAGAATAAGCCTGTGGTAAAGACATCGAGCAGCCGTTCAGCTATCCCCACGTTCAGGTTAGCCACAGATTCTGCGTATTGAAAAAAGTTCTTCCCCTTTCTCCTGGAATAATAATATTCCAGCCCGATAAAGAAGAGAAAGAGGGGTACAGCTAATGCTAAGTAGTTTAATTTCATAGCGTTAATATTAGCCCACTAAAAAATAGACTTACGAAAGTACTCCATCCTTCCCGGGTATCCAAACTTTTGAGACGCCTTATCAAAAATTTACAATCAGGACATTTTATCTGAAACACCGCCGAAGAATTGCTCCAGCTCCGCAAACATGTCTTTGAAGACAGGAATAACCGCCCCAAACCCATTGATCGCCTTAGGACCCCAGGGTTGAATAAATGAATAAGTGGCGGACTTATCTATGGTTTGTTGTTTTATAAGATGTACCTGTTCTGCATAAAAAATAAGAACGCTGAATACCGTAATGTACAAGGCGGCATAAAGGATAATGCCCCCAAGCCTGTTTACCCCACCCCAGCATGGCTATTTCAACAGTACGCTGTATAGCATTAGCGCCGAGACGCACCAATAAGATCACGATGATAAATACGACCGCAAAAGAAATAATGGGCAGCCACCGGTCTGATACATTTACTGCTTTGCCGATATAATCAGCCGCAAGGGTTGAAAGCTTTATCGCTGCTGCCAGCCCGACAATGATCGCTACAAAAGAAAACAGCCCGACTATCAATCCACGGCGGTATCCTTTAAAGATGGCCAATACGAGGATGACCACAAAAAACAGGTCAAGGATCATTTGGTTGATTTAAACCGCTAAACGTTCAATGCCGTATAGATGGTGTTTTTGATTCTCTTAAACAAACATTAAATTCTGCGTTTTATTTGGCAAGCAGTTTCCTTTACCAGCGCGGAAATAGTTTTGCCGTCAGCTTTACCGGCCCAGTTGTTTGGTAGCAGCGCCCATTACTTTTCCCATATCAGCCGGTGAGGAAGCGCCGGACTTCTGTAATGATCCCGGCTATCAGTCCTTCAGTTCTTCTGCAGAAAGTTGTGCAGGTAAAAATTTTTCTATTACAGCGATTTCCTCTTCTTCTTTTTTTGCCAGGTCGGCCCGGTTCTGCTGCTGAAATATTTCCAGCGAATCTTTTCGCTGCTTCACGAGCTTTTGCAACAATTTTATTTCATCCTCTTCTTTCAGTTCGCCGTTGCTGCCTTCAGATGTTTTGGCTAACAGTATTGCCGCTTTAAACAGCCCGCAGACTTCTTAATGCCGCTTCATCTTTCGCCAGCATCGCTGTTTTCAGTTCGCCCATTATTTTTTGTTCGAGAGCCATAGTATAGTGTTTTAATTTTTGAGTGTAGTCCGGAAGACCGAAAGACCGAAAGACCGGAAGTCGGAAAGTCCGGAAGAATCTTCAAACTGAAAGACCCGTCTCCGGATTTTCCGACTCCGGTCTTCCCGACTTTCCTCATGCTTTATTTTCCTTCAACTGTTTATCCCTGAACTTATGATAAAACTCATGTGCGAACTTTTTCATGTCATCCACCATATCGGCATGATTGGTAGCCCGCCCGTATGTATCCGCCATGGTCATCATGGTCTGGTAAAAGAAATCCGCCATTTCATCTACCATCATTGTTTTTGTCCAGAGGTCAATACGTAAGGCTGTTTTCTCTTCCCCATCCCAGAATGACAGCATCATCGCTTTGGATTTTTGCGGCTTGCCGGATACGGCGTCTGTTGAATGCCAGGTTATCCCTTCAGGCACCCGGTTCTCATCCGTTTCTACATTAATTGTTATCGTTGATTTCTTCATAATTTTTTAATTGAAAGAAGGCAAAGTTAAATAAATCATTTTACCGCCTTTATAATGCATTGCCAGAGCAGTTCAGCCGACCTGTCCCAGCTATAACCCGTCACTGATCACTTTTCCTTTTTGAATTAAAAGGCTGCGCAGGTTTTCATCTTTATACAACATCATCATTTTATCTGCTATATCAGTATGATCACCAGGTTTTACATACAGCGCGGCTTCTTTGGCCATCTCCTGCATGGCAGAATGATCAGGAAGTGATCACCGGTATATTGCATTTCATAGCTTCCAGGACAGGTACGCCAAACCCTTCCCACAGGGAGGGGTATATTAAACCATACGCTGATCCTATGACTGTTGCCAGTTCATTTTCTGCGAGATAACCGGTCAGTACTACATCATCCCTGTATTATAACTTTTCAGGCTTTCAATAAAGCTTTTATATTTCCAGGCAAGCCGGCCGGCCAGTACCAATTTCCAGTTGCTTTTCTGCTTCCTTTTAAAAATAGAAAAGGCCTTCAGGAGGTTCATCAGGTTTTTTTCTCGGGTGTATAGCGCCTGCGTATATAAAATATTCCGGCCTTCCGTGTATTTATTTTTTACAGCCTCTTTTTCCGCATCTGTCACCGGTTGAAATATATGCTTAACAGCATTGGGCACAATGTTTATTTTGCCCTGCATCAATTTTATACTGCGACAAGATATCCTGTTTGGAAAATGCTGACACAGTAACTATACTTTTTTGCCTTTTGTAAAAACCGGGGCGTATAATATTTATAAAAAAGATAGTGGGTTCTTGCTATAAAAGAAGGGTAATGTAAAAAAGAAAGATCATGTACCAGCAGGCACTGGGGTACGCGGGTGGTGAGTGAACAAAAACCGTCGCAGGAAACAAATACATCTGCTTTATGCTTTTCAGTACGGCCGGAATCTTTACATCATACCATAGCTTCCACAATATAGGGTGACGGGCCGGCGGGCCGGCGATGACCGGGGTCACATTATCACCAAATACAAATCTTTTATCAAAGGGCCGGTCGAAGATGAAGATAAACTGGTGTTCCGGGTATGATTTTGTGATGCGCTGAAAGGTCTCATATAAAAAAATAACCATACCCTTCCAGGTAATCATTCAATAAAAAACGGGTATTAACAGCTATTCTCATTCCTGTTTGCAAATGTAGTTGTTGACCGCATGATTTCACCCGGCGCTGTTGCTGCGGAATAGAAAAAATTCAGGCCGGGATCGTAAAAAAATACAACCATCCTGCCTGTTTTACGAAGTTTTTCTCCGTTTCTTTTTCGTTGAATAACTCCGTGCAAACCCTGCTGGTAATTCGCTTAATACTGTGCAGTAAAACGAGCATTAATACAATTGTATCCCATAATGAACGGGGCTATTTTTATCATGTACATCCGTATTTATGAACATCCAAAAGTGTAACCTATGAAACCTGTTTACTTTCGCATTTCTAGCGTTACAACCCTCATTCTCTTCCTGGTTTTCACCAACCACCTGAGTTATGGTCAATGTTCCGGCGGTAATCCCGGCGGGCTGGCAACCACCTGAGTTATGGTCAATGTTCCGGCGGTAATCCCGGCGGGCTGGCGGCTTATGACACTACGATTGCCTTCGGATCTGGTATCGTATCAACCAATGTTAAGTTCCCGAAATTCGATCCTTCCAGCGGAATGGTTACCTGTGTAAGGCTTTGTGTTACGATCAGGGGAATAATTGATACCGTCGCGTTAGAGAATTTTACTAATGCTGCCCAAACCGGAAGCTATACGTACAACCGGAAAGACACGATCAGGGGGCCCGGTATTTCCACGTATCTTACCAGTACCCCTACCAACTTGACCTTCGGGCCATTTCCCTTTCAGCTACGAATGGTGTTTTTGGTTCCGGTCCCGATTTTTATTCTCATGGTTCCGATACTGTTTTAACCAGAACTATCTGCCTCAATGTAAGCGACTCTACGACTATAGCACAGTTTTATGGAGTAAATGACAGCGTAAGCTATAATTATGCTATTGATGCAGATGCCGTGGGTATTGTATCAGGAGGCAGCTCATTAGCTTTTGTTCTTAGCTCGGCCCAGGTCAATTTCCATTTTGAATATTGCACCTGCCCGCCGATGGTGCTTGCAATAAATATTTCCCAGTTTGCGGTAACAAAGCTGGGCACCGATAAGCAGAATTAAAATGGTCAGGCTTTGATGATCCTTATGTTGATTACTATTATGAAGCCCAGGTAAGTAGAGATGGCTATAATTTTACAAGTATCGGATCAGTACCTAAAAATACATCCAACAACGATCCTTACCGGCTTACCTACAGGGCTGTTAACGGGGGAAAGCGGTACTTACTACTTCAGGATAAAGCAAACCTACCCAGGCGGTTACAGTAAGTATAGTAATACTAAGCAGGGTAGATCTGAAAAATTCCGATTTTCCAATATTTAGTGTCTATCCCAACCCCTCCACTGGCATAGTTGGTATTAAATTTGATGATATTTACACAGGACATTGAATATCCAGATTTATAATTCACAGGGACAAACAATCGCGGCAAAAGATATCGCGGCAAATGGTTTGTCATATGCGCAGGTGGCTACATTGAAGAGTGGTGTGTATTGGATGAGATTGACCGATGTAAACACTCAGAAGACCTGCGTCAATCAACTTTTAATTAAATGACCTCTTAGGTGGAAGAGGATGGTGGCTTGTAAAAGGGGCCTTGGTTCGGGGCCCCTTTCTTTTTGCCCGTATCTCAGCCGCTCAGAACCCGTTCTGGTAAGTGCTTTCAGTGTACAGAAAGCCAATTCTCCCAACCACTTAGCCTTCCTTTTAAACTTTTGCCTACATTTGTTACCTACACGTTTATTTATTTATGGAATATAATACTACAAGAAACGGCATGATGATGCGTGAATATGGCCGTCATGTTCAAAAGATGATCGAACACGTGCTGACCATTGAGGATCCGAACGCCGGCAGCGGAACGCCTATGCGGTGATCGAACTGATGGGATTTTTAAACCCCCATTTAAAAAATGTAGAGGATTTTCGCCACAAATTATGGGATCACCTTTTCTTCATATCTGATTTTAAACTAAAAGTTCAGTCGCCTTACCCGATCCCGACACGCGAATCATTAAGTGAGAGGCCCGCACCTTTGCCTTATCCCAAGCGTCATCCCAAACATGCACACCTGGGTAAAAACTTGAAGTGATCATCAATAAGGCATTAAAGAAGAAGACCCGGATAAACGTCTTGGCTTTGCCAATGCGGTAGCTTATTATATGAAGCTTGCCTATAATAACTGGCACAAGGAAATAGTACATGATGATGCTATTCAAAGTGAATTAAGCGGCATCACGGATGGTCAGCTGACCTTTACCAATACACCTTATGTAAAAGCATTCCGCCCGCAGGATAACCGCGATCGTGACCGCGGCGGTTATGGCAAACCCCGTCAGAAATTCCAGCATCGCAATAATGGTGGCGGCGGCGGCGGTGGTGGAAGAAGAAACGACGGCCGTGACAACCGTGGTGGCGGAGGCGGTGGTTTTAAGAAGAAGAGATATTAATTTCCGGGTTAAAAAGTTTATACGTATAAAGGTTGACAGGTATTCTGTTCAACCTTTTCTTTTATCGCCTTATCAGCTAAAAATTTACCTTGCAGCCATACTTATGAACCTGTAAACCTTTCAACCAGTCAACTTACCAACATGCATTCCTTCGAAGTACGCGGCGGTAAAAAATTAAACGGTGAAATCATTCCCCAGGGCGCCAAGAACGAAGCCCTGCAGATCATCAGCGCCGTATTGCTTACCCCCGAAAAATGACCGTCGCCAATATCCCCGATATACTTGATGTGAATTTATTAATTGAGTTGCTCGGAGAAATGAATGTGAAGATCGAAAGACCGCAGCGTGATACCTGCATCTTCCAGGCCGATGATGTAAATATTGATTACCTGCACAGCGAAGCTTTTAAAAAGAAAAGCGGCAGGTTGCGCGGCTCCGTTAGCTGGCTGGCCCGATGCTGTCGAGATTCAGAAAAGCATTATACCCAAGCCCGGCGGTGATAAGATCGGCAGAAGAAGACTGGATACACATATCATTGGTTTTGAAAAACTCGGGCGCTTCTTTTAATTACCATGCAGAAGATGGTTTTTTTCATCTCGAAGCGCCTGATTTAAAAGGAAATAATTTGCTGCTCGATGAGCCATCTGTTACAGGCACTGCGAATATTGTAATGGCGGCGGCGATGGCCAAAGGAAGAACGACTATTTATAATGCTGCCTGCGAACCCTATATTCAGCAGTTGTGCAACATGCTGAACCGTATGGGCGCAAAGATCAGTGGTATTGCCAGTAATATGCTGATCGTAGATGGAGTGGAGTATCTCGGTGGAACAGCGCATCGCATGTTACCGGACATGATCGAAGTGGGTTCTTTTATCGGCCTGGCAGCAATGGACGCAAAGCGATATCACCATTAAAGGAGTTGGCATTGAACATCTCGGTATCATTCCTGAAAAATTTCAGCAGCTCGGCATACAAATGAATATAAATGGCGATGATATTCATATTCCTTCGCAGGAGAGTTATGAGATACAAACTTTCCTCGATGGTTCCATACTCACTATTTATGATCATCCCTGGCCGGGTTTTACCCCTGATCTTTTAAGTATTGTACTGGTGACGGCTACACAGGCAAAAGGTTCTGTACTGGTACACCAGAAAATGTTTGAAAAGCCGTTTGTTCTTTGTAGACAAACTGATTGATATGGGCGCAAGGATCGTTCTTTGCGATCCGCACCGCGCTGTGGTAATTGGGCTGGAGAGAGAGCAGGCGCTTCGCGGTATCACCATGAGCAGCCGCGATATACGTGCGGGGTGTCGCTTTATAATTGCCGCATTAAGCGCGGAAGGAAAAAGTACTATTCAGAATATTGAACAGATAGACAGGGGGCTACCAGGATATTGACGGAAGATTGAAAAACTGGGAGCTGATATTAAAAGGATAGAAGGTTAACCCCTAAACAAATAAGCCAACTATATATAAAATGCGCAGGGCATTTGGATAAATGGCGTAATTTTAAGTTCAGCAAAAGGTAAAAGACACTGAAGAAAAAGGAGTTCTTAGCTATAAAATGACCTTTTAAAGACTTATTTAAAGCACTTAAAAACCTAATTGATGGATTTCGTCGTTCATTATACAGTTGTTCATTCTAACGATGTAAACTTATTGATAAGGGAAGTACAAAATTTAATATCACAAAAAACATCGTGGCAACCTTTAGGCGGGATTTCATGCCTTACTCAACCTACTGGAAATGGTAATCTAGCTGTCACGCATTATTACAAGCTTTGGTAATTTATGCATCACAAACGCCAATTATAAATAAGATGTGACAATATAAAATAATGTTGACACCCCTTTCTTTTATATCTAAGAAAAAAATGTCCAAGGCCTATGCAGGAATACCGTCAACAGACTCATGAAATTCTTATATTATCTATACAGAATACAAATTGGGAAATAACATTACGACCTTAACTGTCTGACTATCCTGAATTATTCTCCAGGACAAAAAAAGATGGGAAAATCCACGCGGATGAGCTGATAGATTATATTATCCGGTACAATGAATGGCTCTCTAAAAACAAGGAGCTATAAAGCTTACACACGGCTGCAGGGGGTGAACAATAATTTTCCTTTCTTTGCGCATGGCTTCCTACAACAAACTCATTGTAATCACGGCTCCCTCCGGTGCCGGTAAAACTTCCATTACACGGTACCTGTTAAAGACATTTCCCCAACTGGCCTTTTCCATTTCAGCCGCTACCCGCCAGCCAAGAAGCTATGAAACAGACGGGATAGATTATTATTTCCTCCCGCTGGAGGATTTTCAGCAAAAAATTCAGCAAAAGGAGTTTGCCGAATGGGAAATGGTGTATGAAGGAAAATATTACGGCACATTGAAAAGCGAATTAGAGCGTATCTGGAGCAATCAGCAGGTACCTTTACTGGATATTGATGTAAAAGGCGCTATTCATGTAAAACAGCAATACCCCGAATCGTTGCTTACTCTTTTTTATCGAACCTCCTTCCATTGAAGAGCTGAAGCGAAGGCTGGAAATCAAGGGGTACGGAAACTGCCGAATCATTACAGCAAGGATCAATAAAGCATCGTATGAGGATCTCTTTCAAGGACCATTTCGACCGGTCCATCATAAACGATGATTTTGGAAAAGCCTGTACCGAAACGGAAAATATTGTCAGGGATTTCCTGAACCTGCCCCTGCCCTGAAGATAGCCTGCGAAACACCCCGTGATATATTTCTGCCAATAGTAAATTTTACTACCGCTTTTCCTCCGGGGAAGGTTTGGTGGGGCTTCTTTTCTATCTTTACTGCATGATGGAATGGAAGACCATAGTATGGTTCCTGCTTACCCTGCTGCTGATGGGTTTTTTTGCCGGTATTGAGATGGCTTTTTACAGCGCCAACAGGCTGAGTATTGAGTTGAAGAAAAAACAAGGCGGCACAGCCGGGCATTTATTAGGCCGGTTTGTTGATTCTCCTGCCAGCTTTTTAGGCATGACGTTGGTGGGTTTTACCATCTTCATGGTTTTTTTCAGCCTGCAGGTTGACAATGTAATGAAGCGGCCTGGTCTTATTTAGGCCAGAAAATAAACTGGCAGGTTCCGGCTCCGTATATATCATTACCGAGATCATACTGGCGATGTTTGTTGTGCTGATCTTCGCAGAGTTCATTCCCCGCGCTATATTCAGGGCAAGGAGTTTGTCGCTGCTTACGGCCTTGCTTTTGTAACGGATATTTTTTACCAGATGTTCTCACCTCTCGCCAACGGCCTTATCAACCTGGCAGAATGGTTGTTGAAATATGTTTTCAACGTACGGGTTGATAAACTAAAAGAGCCGTTCAAACGCAACGACCTGAAAAATCTTTTTCAGCAGAATATTGATGATGAGCGGCAGGAACGTAATACGCAATTACTGGGACAAACGCACAGGAACTGCCCAAAGTAAAGATCCGGCAATGCCTGGTGCCACGAAAAGAGATCATTGGCATAAACAGTAATGCTACCATCGAACAGGTAAAAAGCAAATTTGTAGAACAAAACTGAGTAAGCTGGTAGTGTTTGATAATAATATAGATCATATCATGGGTTATATTCACCAGCTTGATCTTTTTAAAAACCGGATAGCCTGCAGTCTATCTTATTACCGATACCTGCTGTGCCGGAAAGTATGAGTGCGGCTGATCTATCAGCAAATTCAGCCGGGAGCGGAAGAGCATAGCCTGGGTAGTAGATGAATTTGGCGGTACGGCCGGTATCATTACCATGGAAGATGTACTGGAAGAGCTGTTCGGGGAAATACAGGATGAGTATGATACCGAAGAGTTTGTTGAAAAACAGATCTCTGAAAATGAATATATTTTTCCGGCCGCCTGGAACTGGGATTACCTGGAAGAAAAATATGGATTTGATTTCCCTAAAAATGAATCAGAGACCTTATCCGGCTATATCATCAATTTCCACGAAACAATACCGCGCCAGAAAGAACGTATCATTATCAATGACTATGAGTTTGATATTGTCAGCGTAAGCGATACAAGGATCGAGATGATCAAAATGAAAAAATTAAAATGAGAACGAAGCCGGGGCTGCACAAATTCACGATTCACGATTCAACACCCACCTTCCTATCTTTACAACACTTTATAAAATCAGCTGATGGCATTACTGGATTTTTTGCTAAAAGGAAGAAAGATGCGACCACAGAAATGTCATTCATTGACCACCTGGAAGAATTGCGCTGGCATATCATCCGGATGGTCATCGCGATAATAATCGGCGCTATCATCCGTTTTCGTTTACGTAGATGTTATAGTAGACAAAGTACTATTTGCTCCCACCCGCGCCGACTTCATTTCTTCGCAATGGCTGTGCAAACTTGGTAAACTGATACACGCCGGTGATGCTCTTTGTTTTGCTGATGTAAAAGCCAAATTTCTCGAACTACGATGACAGGTCAGTTCATTTCTTCGTTTACCCTGGCATTTGTCGGCGGATTCATTATTGCTTTTCCCTATGTATTCTGGGAATTCTGGCGGTTTGTAAAACCTGCGCTCTCGGATAAAGAACGGAAAAGAACAAGAGGCGTTATTTTCTGGGTATCCATCTTATTTTTTATAGGCGTTGCCTTCGGTTACTTTATTCTCACCCCGTTCATGGTTAGTTTTTATTTCAATTATAGGCTGAGTGCGCAGATCGAGATCATGCCGTCATTCTCCGATTACCTGGAAAATCTTATTTATACTACGGTAGGTATCGGCGTTTTATTTCAAATGCCGTTGTTAGTAATGGTGCTGGCCAAAATTGGTATTGTCACAGGCAAGTTCCTGCGAAAGTACCGCCGCCATGCCTTTGTTTTGATCCTGATCGCTGCGGCTATTATCACTCCTTCTACCGATCCGTTTAGTCTTACGATAGTTACGATTCCACTTTATTTATTATTTGAAGCAAGCATTATTATCGCTTCCCGCATCAACCGGAGACAGGATGCAGAAAAAAAGGAATGGAGCTAAAGAATAGTACGGTATTATGAATTAAGAGTTATATACCTTTGTTATTACTGTGTTGAAAGCTGAATTCATAACACTAAACTTATTGTATGCATTCTCCGTTTGATCTTACTAAACCGATAGCCATTGGCAGCGACCATGCAGGGTATGATCATAAAGAAAGCCTGATATCTTTCCTGGAAGGAAAAGGATTATCCTTTAAAGATTTTGGCACCGACTCAAAGGAGTCCGTGGATTATCCCGACTTTGCTCATCCGTGGCAACTGCTGTTGAAACCGGTGATTTCGCTTTTGGCATTTTATGTGCGGCAGTGCAAACGGAGTAGCCATTACTGCCAATAACCAGCATATACGGGCTGCGATCTGCTGGGGTGAAGAAATAGCCAGCCTCGTTCGTCAGCATAATGATGCCAATATCATCTGCATCCCGTCACGTTTTGTAAGTGAACCACTGGCAGAAAAAATGCTGCAGGTATTCATGTTCACAGCATTTGAAGGTGGCCGTCACAGCAACCGTGTAAATAAGATCGCCTGCGCGGTATAAAAACATTTTACTCCTTTCATCATAAGTTTAGGCATAAAAGAATATTTTCATTTAAGTTTGAACCTGCCCCTGCCTGACACGGGTGGGTTTTTTTTTATTAAAACTATACGCACACATGAAAAAATTATTGCTGATCGCAGGTATACTGCTTTCTGTAGCCGGTAATGCCCAGAAGAAAAATACCCCTGCTTTTTCGCCGCCACTATTTCGGCAGAAGATCTTAAGAAACATTTATATACAGTAGCCAGCAAAAGAAATGGAAGGAAGGGATACTCCTTCACCGGGACTGGAAAAAGCGGCTGATTACATTGAGAATCATTTTAAGTCGCTTGGTTTATTACCGGGCAATGGCGATAGCTACCGCCAGCGCTACCCTATCTACAAAGATTCTATGACCAGCACCAATTTAATGGTGAATGGCGTTTCTTTTGAACTGACAAAAGACTTTCAACCCAATCTTTCGATCAATCATACGGCGGAGATGCGTTTTTCGGAAGTAGTGTTTGCAGGATATGGCATAGTGGACGGAGAGATCAATGCGTATAAAGATATAAATGTGGCCGGCAAACTGGTTTTATTGCTGGAGGGTTCCCCGGCAGGATATAAATCTTCGGTAACAGGACCTGCTTCGCCGGCAAGTACATTTACAAAGATCAGTAAAGCGCAGCAGCGCGGTGCGGTGGCTGTATTATTAATCTATGGCAATTATCCCCGTACAACACCGTTTAACAGGGCTGCTGCTTATGCATTAAACACTTATGAAGAAAACCTGCTTCCGCAAATATTCACTGTTTCAGAGACTGTCGCTGAAAAAATAATGGGCGCAGACGGAAAGGGTATCATTGAAAAAATGAAAACAACTCCTTTACCCGCTAAAATATACAAAGCTGACATTGATCTTGGTTATTTTAAAACGACCCGAACAGCGTCTGCGTCCAATGTACTGGCAAAGCTGGAAGGAACAGACAAGAAAGATGAATATGTTTTTATCACGGCACATTATGATCATCTAGGCAAAAAAAATGATACGACTATTTATTATGGCGCAGACGATGATGGCAGCGGAACGGTGAGTGTGCTTGAACTGGCTGAAGCCTATGCAAAAGCAAAAGCAGCGGGCAAAGGCCCAAGACGCACGATTATATTTATGACCGTGAGCGGGGAAGAAAAAGGATTGTGGGGCTCTGAATATTATAGCAACCACCCGGTTTATCCGTTGGATAAAACATCAGTGGACCTGAATATAGATATGGTGGGTCGTATTGGCAGGGAATACCTGAAGGATAAAGATTCCACCAACTATCTCTATGTGATCGGTGATGACAAACTAAGCTCCGATCTTACACCCATCACTGAAAAGGTAAACAGCCAGTACGCGAAACTGAAACTGGACAGGAAATACAATGACCCCCAATGATCCCAATCGTTTTTACTTCAGGAGCGATCATTACAATTTTGCTGAAAAAGGAGTGCCTGTTATTTTCTATTTCAACGGCACACATGCCGACTATCACCAGCCTACAGATACGCCTGATAAGATCAATTATAAACTAATGTCGAGAAGAGCGCAGCTTGTATTCTTTACCGCCTGGGAAATGGCCAACAGGGACGAAATGCTTAAAAGAGACATCAAGCTGGAAAAGCCTAAAGGTTTCTGACCCGGCATTTAACTATCTTAAAGGCAGTGTATGAAAATTGCACTGCCTTTCTTATTTTGTTTATATAAATAAATAATATGAGCCCTGCATCTCCTTCCCCGGAAAAAAATGATACCGGGAATGTTATATCTGATTACCTGGAAGGATACCAGCAACTGGAACTACAGGCTGCGGAAAACCAGGTAAAAAAAGCAAGAAATACACTTTTTGTAGTGGCCGGCCTTACGTTAGTAGTAAACCTGTTCCTGTTAATGAGTAGTCATACACTTGACACCGCATCATTGATCGTCATTCTTGTATTGACAGCGATTTTTACAGCGCTTGGTTTCATGACCAAAAAACAACCGTTTACAGCGATAATGATCGGGCTGGTCATTTATGCAGGACTATGGATATTTGACATCGTTGTACTCGGTGCAGATGAGGTGATAAAAGGACTTCTCTTTAAAATTATTATTATCTATTTCCTTGTTACCGGGCTAAAGCATGCACGGGAAACCGAAAGATTAAAAAAAGAAATTAAACGACAGGGATAAAGAAGGAGTATTTTGCCGGGAAGACAGCACTACGAGAAGTAACAGATCAATTACCATCTTACCGCCTTCCCGGCTATATTTTTTACCAGTTGAGTATCCACGCAAAGATCAATGGCGCTACTATCGTTGCATCACTTTCTACAATGAACTTAGGCGTATTGATATCCAGTTTACCCCAGGTAATTTTTTCATTGGGCACTGCGCCTGAATAAGAACCATAAGAAGTAGTAGAATCGCTTATCTGGCAGAAGTAACTCCAGAAAGGCACATCGTGCCATTCCAGGTCCTGGTACATCATCGGCACTACACAGATCGGGAAATCACCTGCAATACCGCCCCCGACCTGGAAAAAACCAACCCCTTTACCACCACTGTTCTTCCTGTACCATTCACTTAAATACACCATGTATTCAATACCATTCTTAACGGTACTTGCTTTCAATTCATTTTTTATCACATAGCTGGCAAAGATATTTCCGGTAGTACTGTCTTCCCAGCCCGGTACTACGATCGGAAGATTCTTTTCTGCTGCAGCTACTATCCAGCTATCTTTTGGATCAATCTCGTAATACTGTTGCAGGTCACCGCTCAGTACGGTTTTATATAAAAATTCATGGGGAAAATAACGTTCTCCCCTTTGCTTCCGCATCTTTCCATTGTTTTACCAGGTGTTTTTGCAAACGGCGGAATGCTTCTTCTTCAGGAATGCAGGTATCTGTTACACGGTTATAATGATTCTCCAGCAAATCCCATTCTTCCTGTGGTGTCAGGTCGCGGTAATTGGGAATACGTTTATAATGGGAGTGAGCTACAAGGTTCATTACATCTTCTTCAAGATTAGCGCCGGTACAACTGATGATATCCACTTTTCCCTGGCGTATCATTTCAGCCAGCGATATACCGAGTTCTCCGGTACTCATAGCGCCGGCCAGCGTGATCATCATTTTACCGCCTTCGAGTAAGTGTGTTTCATAACCTTTAGCAGCATCTACCAATGCGGCAGCATTAAAATGGCGGTAATGATGCTGAATAAATTGTGAAATGGGCCCTTTGTTCATGACAAAATATTTAGACCGCCTTCAGATCACAATACGGTGAGACAATGCGGTTCGCCGGGCATATCTTCTGTAAAACCGGCAAGAGCCGCAAAAATAAAATATTCACCGTTAATGCTGTAATAGAATTTATTTCTCCATTATTTCAGTAGTATATCCGTTTCAATTTTTTCCTGTTCCACAGTAGTCCTTGGCCAAATACCTTAAAGTGAAATAGTTTGTATGAACACATTATATATTCAGCGCACAGGGACAAAGAGGCCACAGGAGAATATTAAATCGCTACCATCTCCGGGCCCTCCTTTTCTCCGCAGCTCTGTGACCCTGTATTCTTTTGCTCACAGTGAAAAGAAATTTTAATTGATTGCAGGGTAATAAAAAACCCGCCTTGTGAGCGGGGTCCTTTATCATAAGACTTCTTATTTCTTTTTCGTCTTCACTGACTCAATGATCTCTCCCTGGCTATTCAGTTTCAGGCTGTATTTTTTATCTTTCTGTTCTAATACGATCCTGTAACTGGTACCTTCGGTGTTACTGATCTCTCTTACTTCAGTAACGACAGCGTCTGCAAACTTGCTGCTGACAGACTGTATGATAGTCAGCGGGAGCTGGCTGTAAAAAAGATTACGAACCGCACCGGCTAATTCTCCTTCACTGTTGAAATAAGCTTCTACTCTTATACCACCTAACGTAAAAGAAGCTTTCTGAAATCCATCTTCCAGGTTTGTCCATTTTACATTTTCCGCACCGGAAAATTGTTTTGCAAAAACAGTTTCTGTACGGGGATCCTCCTGTGTTTTGTTGGCAAGTACGGGCGTCAGCGCTGTGACGGCCATTACTGATAGTGTTACAATTAAATTTTTCATGACTTAATGTTTAATGATTTTATGATACTTAATAAGACGCTGCGAAAGTATTATTGGTTACAGTATGCAGCAAGCATATTATGACTGATGGAGATGGCTGTTAAAGACTCTAACAACTAATAACAATGATTAACTGATGCCAATAGAAAGCCCCGTCTCCTTTGGGAAGGATAACGGGGCCGTTTTTACCACACACCAAAACTAACTGCTTATATAACTGCTTTATGCTTTAGCTGTTTTCTTATACACATCCCAGTTACCGCCGCCTGTTGATTTCAGCACCACCTTTGAATCTGCATTTTCCATTGTGATATAATAACCGGTCCCGTCAGCGTTTGATACTTCAAACAGGTCGGATATCCAGTAATTGCCGTAGCCTTTCTTCAAACCTGATTGCAGGGCCAGCGGAAGATCGGGTGAACTGATATAACGTGTCATTCCCAGTAATTCTCCCACTGTGCTGTAAAATGCAAACACATGCTGATCGTTGTAAAGGAATTCTGCCTTATAAAAATTGTCTCCTGATGTCCAGGCCACTTCTTTTGCGCCGGCGAATTCATTTTTAAATGCGTCAAGTACTCTTGAACTTACTTCTGCTTCCCTGGCAAATGAGCTTAATGTGCTCAGTGCTACTGCCAGTGTGATGATGATCTTTTTCATTTTGTAATTATTTAATTGGTTATGGTTTTTTAAATTTTTCCACTTGCTCAATAAGACGATGCAAATGTAGATCAGGTTACAGGTGCTCACAAGTGAATTGTGACGGATGGGTGACATTGTTAAACATGGTTAACACGTACTAATGAGCGTTAACCATACAACCTGCCTGTATAACCGCCTGTAACAGAAAAGCATGTCGTACAAATACGAATTTGTGAAAACGTTTTAATATTTAGATATTTGCCTAAATATACAATGAGTCAACTGCATATATGAATATTGCATTTAAGGCGCTTAATGACCCCACACGCAGGAAAATACTCGAATTGCTGCATGAAAAAGACCTAACAGCAGGAGAAATAGCGCAACAATTCAGGATTTCCTTCCCAAGTATATCACATCACCTGGATCTGCTTAAACAGGCAAAACTCGTTAGCGCCGAAAAAGACGGTCAGTATGTCTATTATTCACTGAATGCAGCAGTAGTGGATGAAATAGTGAAATGGTTCATGCACCTGAAACAAAAAAAGAAACAGAATTAAATGATGTGTAAGACAAAAATTGATCAATGAATTACCTGGCCCATGCATACCTCTCATTCAATAATCCCCCAATACTGGTGGGAAACCTCATCAGCGATTTTGTAAAAGGGAAAAAGAAATTTGATTACCCGGCCGTTATTCAGCAAGGCATCACCTTACACCGCCTGATAGATTCGTTTACCGACGAACACGAAGCGACAAAAGAAGCCAAAGAAATATTCCGCCCTCATTATCGTTTATACAGCGGCGCATTCGTAGATGTACTCTATGATCATTTTTTAGCTACGGATGAAAATGAGTTTCCCGGCAATTCGTTATTTGATTTTTCAAATGAAGTATATGCTGCGCTTGACAACTACCGGCAATGGATGCCTGAAGGTTTTGCCGGTATGTTTCCCTACATGAAAAAACAAAACTGGCTATATAATTACAGCACCCGCGCCGGTACAGCAAAAAGCCTTGGCGGTGTCGTGCGCAGGGCGGCTTATCTTACCGAGAGCGATACTGCTTTCTTTTTATTTGAAAAGCACTACCAACCTTTACAGCAATGTTATCGTCAGTTTTGGAAAGATGCACTGCCCTTTGTACGGAAACAGTTTGATCTTTTAACAACAGCAGGTAATATATAAAGACTGCCGTCAAATAGCCGAATCCATTATTTTTGCAGATACATTTATGAAAAAGATATTTTTCTTCCATTATGGTAGTCGTCCTGTTTTCATTGGCAGCTACCTCGCAATCCGCCCTTCCTGCTATTGATAAATCACCCATGGATATCAGTTATTATCCCGGCAATTATCCCGTACTTAAGATACAGGACAAAGCAACGGAGCCGCTGGTGGCAAGAGTGGTGTACAGCAGGCCGAAAAAAGAAGGCAGAACCATTTTTGGAAGCCTTGTTGAATATGGAAAGGTCTGGAGACTGGGCGCCAATGAAGCTACAGAAGTTGAATTTTATAAACAGGTATATATCGCCGGCAAAAAAATTCCAAAAGGCCGTTATACGCTGTATGCAGCGGTGAACGAAAACACCTGGACCTTTATCCTGAATAAAGAAACGGATACCTGGGGATCTTTTAAATATAATCCTTCCAAAGATGTGGTTCGTACAGATGCCCCGGTACAAAAAATAAGTGAACCGGTAGAATCGCTGGCTATGGCATTTGAAAAAGTCAATGGTACGATCAATCTTATTGTTGCGTGGGAAAATGTAAAAGTAGCGCTGCCAATCACACTTTAATGACCATTATATGAAAATGCGCAGACGACAGTTGCTAATAATTATGCTGGCTTTTTCTTTTTTCTCCTGCAAGGAAAAAGAAAAAGAGGCAGCAGATAAGCCGGATACGGTAAAAGATACTTTAACCACTGCCAATATAAACGTAAGCCCTGCTACAGCCGTCAATCCCTATGCGGGAGTGGATGTTTCCCCCATGGATATGAGCTATTATCCTGTTGATTATCCAAAATTAAAAATGGCTAACATTAATATTGCGCCGCCTGTGGTAAGAGTTGTGTATAGCCGTCCTCACCTGCAGGGCCGTCATTTATTCAATGATGTTTTAAAATACGGGGAACCCTGGCGGCTGGGCGCCAATGAATCAACGGAGATACAGTTTTACCGCGACCTGATGATACAGGATAAAAAGATCAAAGCAGGCCGGTATATTTTGTATTGCGTTCCTGAAGAAGACAAATGGACCATCGTACTAAACTCAAATATTGACTCCTGGGGGTTGAAACAGGAACCTGCCAGAGACATTGAGCATTTTAGTATTCCTGCCGTACACGATCACAATGGCCCCTCATTGGAATATTTCACCATTATATTTGAAAAAACAACAAAAGGGGCTGACCTGGTAATGGCCTGGGGCGATGTAATCGCTAAACTCCCTGTCAGCTTCTGATAACTATTTCTGTCATGCGGCCGTTGTCCTGAAATTATTCTTGATATTTACAACATGTGTGGCATTGCAGGTATCATACAACCCGTTCCGGGACTATTCAGCAAAGAACAGCTTAAAAAAATGACTGATTCGCTGGCCCATCGCGGGCCGGATGGAGAACGTCTTTGGGAAAATCCAAACGGGGAAAGCGCTATTGGGTCATCGCCGTCTTTCCATCATTGACCTGAGTGATGCGGCATCACAGCCAATGCACTACCGCGACCGTTACAGCATTATTCATAATGGTGAAATATATAACTACATCGAACTGAGAGAAGAGCTGCAAAAAAAAGGCTATTTATTCAATACCTCGTCCGATACCGAAGTCATACTCGCCGCATACGATCATTACAACGATGAATGTGTTGAGCATTTTGACGGCATGTTCGCCTTTGCCATATGGGATGAAGAGGAGCAGGAATTATTTGCCGCCCGTGATCGTTTTGGTGAAAAGCCTTTTTACTATGCATATAACGGCAGCGAATTTATTTTTGCTTCAGAAATGAAAGCGCTGTGGGCTGCAGGCATTGAAAGAAAGCCCAATCTCCAGATGCTTTTTAATTTCATTACCATTGGCTATACCGATAATCCGCAGCGGCCGGAAGAGACTTTTTTTGAAAATATTTTTAAATTGCCCGCCGCATCAGGATTGTACTATACACCTGTTTCGAACGAACTGGTGATAGAAAAATACTGGGATATTGATCCTGCTGTGCAGCAGGAAAAAATTACCAATGAAGAAGCTATCGAAAAATTCAGCGTTCTTTTTTCCCGCTCAGTAAAAAGACGATTAAGAAGTGATGTAACTATTGGTTCAAGCCTTAGTGGCGGACTGGACAGCTCTTCAGTGATCGCAACTGTTTTCTCACTCACCACTCCCGGCTCACCCCTTTCCTCTTTCACCGCCCTGTTTCCCGGTTTTGATAAAGATGAGTCTGCGTTTGCCGCACAGGTTGCCAGTCAGTTCAACTGCCGGCAACATACCATAGCTATCACGGCTACTGATTTTGTAAATGACTGGGAAAAGTTTTTATATTTCCAGGAAGAGCCCTTTGGCTCAGCCAGCGCCTATGCACAGTATAAAGTATTTGAACTGGCAAAGAAGCATGATGTAAAAGTATTACTGGACGGCCAGGGTGCCGATGAAACACTGGCCGGTTATCATAAATACTATAAATGGTACTGGCAGGAATTATTTCAGCAAAGAAAACTGGTAAGAAGCAAAGAACTGGCGGCTGCGAAAGAATTGGGTATACCCGAAAGATTTAACTACAAGAACGTTATTGCCGCGCTGTTTCCGGATATCGCCTCTGTCATTCTTGAAAGACAATACCTGGTTAATGCATTACGGCAGGAAGATCTGTCAAAGGAGTTTGTCCGTCTGCAAAGCAAGGAGGCTTATTATAGTTCCCCCGCTAATTTCAATCTAAACGGCGCCTTATATTTTAATACCTGTGTGCATGGGTTAGAAGAATTACTCCGTCATGCAGACCGGAACTCTATGGCGCATGGCAGGGAAATACGTTTACCTTTTCTTGATCATGAACTGGTGGAGTTTATTTTTTCGCTGCCGCCGGATTTCAAAATACGTAATGGATGGACAAAATGGTTGTTACGTCAAAGCATGTCGCAGCAACTGCCGGCGGAGATCGTGTGGCGAAGGAATAAGATCGGTTTTGAACCTCCGCAAAAAGAATGGATGCAGGATGATCGTGTAAAAGATATGATCCATGAATCCAGGAAAAAGCTGGTAAAGGAAAAAATATTGAACCCTGCAGTACTTAAAAGACCGGTAACTGCCAGTGGTTCACACGATGGCATCAGTTACGACTGGCGATACCTTGCTTCTGCCTTTTACTTATAAAGAAAAACCGTCCTGCCTGAGGCGGACGGTTCCCTGGACCGTTTTCATTTAATGCCGGACAAAAAACACTATTATATGATCACTTATCGGCTCTTTTGAATTTCTCTGTTTGTTCAAGATTGCCGTAAGCGTCTGATTTTACTACATACCAGTTCTTATCATCTTTTAATGTAACAAGGAAATTTACTTCATCCGGTGACGTAATTTCAGTCACTCCAAATATTTCC
This sequence comes from Bacteroidota bacterium, assembly GCA_037200265.1. Taxonomy (GTDB): domain Bacteria; phylum Bacteroidota; class Bacteroidia; order Chitinophagales; family Chitinophagaceae; genus VBAT01. The sequence goes on along the minus strand of JBBCIL010000006.1, from coordinate 42,643 downwards.
CTTTCTGTATATTTCTTTTTCAGTTTGGAAACGATATTGGGAAGCAATTGCTTTTCCCCGTAATACCGCATTGTTTTCAATAAAGTACCGGCTTCATCATATTGTGCACGTACCTGTATTTCATCCTGGCTGAAATTGGCCTGGTAAACATTATCATACTCATGCCAGACAACATCTTTGGCCTGGCGGAAAGTTTCATTAAAGGCTTTCAGGATCTTTTCATTTACTTCGGAAGGAGATACAGCAGCGCCGGCTATAAGACTAACCAGCAGGGATAAAGAAAGAATTAATTTTTTCATGGCTTTGCGTTTAAGATTACAAATGATTGATTGCTCCAAATTAGATTCCTTAGTGACCGGAGTCAAGCAGATTGAAGCCGGACGGTTAAGTGCAAACAAATTTGGCAGGCAGTAAATAAATGTGAAAGCCTCCTGAAGCCGGTATAAATTATCCCGAAAAAACATTCTCCTGCCACAAAGCATGATAAGGCAGCCCCGTTAAGCTTCTGTTAAGCAGGAAAGCCTCCGGGATGAATGGTAATCGCCCGGCCCATTAATTGACCGATATTTCACATCTTTGCAACTAACTATAAGATAAATACACATGAAGATTGCTACAAAATTCATACACGCAGGTTCGGAACCAGATCCTTCTACCGGCGCTATTATGACCCCGATATACCAGACATCTACTTATGTGCAGGCAGCTCCGGGCAAAAACAAGGGATATGAGTATGCCCGTTCGCAAAATCCTACCCGTAAAGCGCTGGAAGATGCATTAGCTATTATTGAAAATGGAAAATATGGACTTGCATTCAGCAGTGGCGTGGCCGCTACAGACGCTGTTATTAAATTACTGCAGCCGGGCGATGAAGTAATTGCCGGTAATGATATGTATGGGGGTACATACAGGCTTTTCTCCAAAATATTTGAAAAATTCGGTATCAGGTTTCATTATATTGATATGCAGAATGCTGATACTATAAAAAAATATATTACGGCAAATACCAAACTCATCTGGGCAGAAACGCCTACCAATCCCCTGATGAATATTTGTGATATCGCCGCTGTTGCCGCTATCGCAGCGCCGCAAAAGATATGGGTATGTGTAGACAATACATTTGCCTCTCCCTATTTGCAAAACCCGCTTGATCTTGGCGCCGATATAGTTATGCACTCTTCTACCAAATACCTCGGTGGCCATAGCGACGTGATACAGGGAGCATTGGTGATGAATGACCCGGCATTACGTGAACAATTATATTTTATCCAAAAAAGCTGTGGCGCTGTTCCCGGGCCTATGGATTGCTTTTTAGTATTACGTGGCATCAAAACATTGCATGTACGCATGAAACAGCATTGCGAGAATGGAAAGATCATTGCCAACTGGCTGCGTCATCATCCTAAGATCGGGAAAGTGTACTGGCCGGGTTTTGAAGATCATCCCGGCTATGCTATCGCCAAAAAGCAAATGCGTGATTTTGGCGGTATGCTCAGCTTTACATTAAAAGATGACAGCGTGGAAAATGCCATGAGGGTACTTTCTTCCACACATTTATTTTCATTAGCGGAAAGTCTCGGAGGTGTTGAGTCACTTATCAATCATCCCGCCTCGATGACCCATGCTTCTATTCCAAGGGAAGAAAGGATCAAAAACGGGTTATCTGATTCACTGATAAGATTAAGCGTTGGCATCGAAGATGCTGATGACCTGGTAGAAGATCTTAATAAGGCTATCGGGTAACAGTAATAATATCTCTTTTGATCGCTCATAACCTTATAGTTGTACCAGTTCTGTACTGATGCAGAAGGAAGAAAAATGAATTAATTATTTGCAAGCTTGAAGCGGTGAATAAGTGAAGAATCATTTCAACACTACGGTAAAATAATTTGCCGGAATTTCCCTTTATACATTTTTCACTTCCTCTAAAATGCTGTCACTTAGATCATAGATGCATTAATTTTCGCTCTCTCAACTATTGGCACAGAATTGGCAAAATGTAGTTGTGAAAGAAACAGAGGAATTTGCCCAAATTAAAAATCATTTACCATGCTTTACCTCATAGCCGTTATTTTGATTATTGGCTGGATACTTGGATTTTTCGTCTTTTCATTAGGACAGGTTGTCCATGTTTTGCTGGTCATCGCAATTATTGCGATCTTGCTTCGGTTGATCAGGGGCGACAGAGCCTTATGACGACAGAAGAATGAATAAAGAAAAGCTGAAAGAATTTCTTGAAAAGAAGGTTGATCAATATAATCAACCTTCTTTTATTAAGGACGATCCTGTTTGCATCCCTCATTTATTTGCAAAAAAACAGGATATAGAGATCGCCGGTTTTTTCGCGGCTATATTTTCCTGGGGCAACCGCACCACCATTATTAAAAAATCAAAAGAGTTGCTGCAGCTGATGGATATGCAGCCTTATGATTTTTGCCTGAACCATACCAGCAATGATCTAAAAAAATTATTGGCCTTTAAACACCGGACCTTCAACCCCACTGATCTTTTATATTTCATTGAATTCTTTAAATATCATTATTCCAATCACAAAAGCCTTGAAACCGCCTTCACCATGCATGGGCGCTCTGTTGAGGAAATGCTCACCGGTTTTCATTATTATTTCTTTTCACTGGAGGATGCCCCCAACCGTACAAAGAAACATATCTCCTCTCCTGCAAAAAATTCTTCCTGTAAGCGATTGAATATGTACCTGCGCTGGATGGTAAGACGGGATAATAATGGCGTTGATTTCGGTATCTGGAAAAAAATTTCTCCTTCGCAACTGATCTGCCCCATTGATGTACATGTAGCCAGGGTAGCTAAAAAATTCGGCTTGCTTCAGCGAAAACAAACGGACTGGGGCGCTGCTATTGAATTAACCACCCACCTGCGAAAGTTTGACAAAGACGATCCGGCAAAATATGATTTCGCGTTGTTTGCTTTGGGGGTGGCTGAAAGATATTGACTAAGAGCAAAGAGTAGTAAGAGAAAAAGAGTGTGACTGAACAGTCATGTAATAATTTGTTATTTCATACCAATAGAAAATTTTCTACCAACTCTTTTCTCTTTTACTATTCTTTCATCCTCTCAGCTCAGAAGAGGAAGAACTTTTCCCTGCCACCCACTCTTTTCTTTGTGCCGGCCGCTCTTACATTATAACTAAAAGTGGCAATGAAATACTGGCCGAGTATATTACTCTGCGTGGTGGTGATCATATTCCTGTTGGCGTTCACGGATATATTCTGGTTGCGGTCCAGGATATCATTAACAGCCAGTTTCAGTACGCCCACTTCGTCTTTCAGCATGGTGATATTGAGTGCAGCATTCCACCTGACAGCACTTTTGGAAAAGCCTGCGGGAATATTGCCGTTGTAGGAATAGGATATTTGTGTTTCCCATATAAGATGTTTCGGCCAGCGCAGTACAAATTCATTGCCCAGGTCGTAGCTGTTGACATTTAATTCTTTAAACCGGTCGCTGGTATATCTTGTAAAATTCTTAGCGAAGCTATAATTGATATTCCATTCAAATTTATCGTTCAGGTTCATTCCCGCGCCAAACCAGTGGTTGTAAATGAATGTCGTTTGCCGGCTCGATATATTATTAAAAAATAACTGACTGCGGGTCAGGTTCATCCAGTTACCTGTATTCCAGGAGAAATAGTATTCTGCTTGCTCCTGTATTGTTTGTTAACATTCCAGTTCATGCTGTAGTTGCGGGTATTGTCAGCATTTACCGGTATACTTGTTTGCACACCCCTGTCATCAACGATTATACTTTGCACAATATCATTATCGGTAAACCCTGCATTGAAAAAACCACCGGCATTGATATAACGTTTCGGATCATTGAAAGAATAATTCAGGGGAGAAATTATCTCTTTTGGCTGGCAAAAGAGTGGGATTGCCTTTCGTGACGAAATAAGGATTGCTGATATCTGTCACCGGATTTAGGTAATTAAACCCGGGCAAAATGACATCTTTATTATAGTTAAGCGATAACTTTTTATAAACAACCGACACGCCCGGCAATACATCGAATTGCTTTTGCTTCAGCAGTATTGCCGATGAAACCAGTTTGTTGGTCACATGCTGGTCTAAAAAACGTAAGGAAGGTGAGATGGTAAAATCCGGTTTTACTTTATATTCAAGAGCCGGGCTGATAAAAAAGCGGTGGCCTATTCTCCTGAAATCGCTGCTGAGCAATGTATTCAGTACTTCGAATTTATCGCCCGCCCCATTCCGGTTATAAGTGCTTACTCCATTGTTTAATTTACTGTACTCATAGCGCCCGCCGATCCGGATTGTAAATTTCTTTCCTATAGGTTCGCTGTAATTAAACGTAGTAACAGCATCTGTTCTGGGTATTCTTTCCTTTCTCAGCTGTGCATACTGGCTGTCGTACATAAGAGGATAGAGATAACTTATGTCAGACTCTGAAGTATAATCATTGTAGCGGTTGTTGATGTCCAGGTTATGCATAGTATTAAACCGCCTTCCTTTTTTCATTTTGGACATACGGCTGATACTGACGCTGTGACGATACCAGTAAGTATTGGCGTCATTGTTCTGCACTACATCTCCTTCGCTCAGCGGACCGGTCTTATTACTATTGCCTGTTATCTTATTGATCCGGTCTTCTTCCTGGATACCGATCAGGTAATTGGCATTGATAAGTATATTGGTTACAGAGTCGGGTTTTAACCTGGCACCGGCCCCGATATTATGTCCGTGAGTGATCATATTTCCCCTGAGCCTTGTATTGTTATTGATAATGGTATCACCGGTATACTGGTTCACATCTGTAAAGGTCAGGCGCTCTGCATTTACATTCCCATTGAAGTATTGTAAGTACAGCGATCTCTTTTGGTTTGGCGCATGATTGAGATTAAATCCTCCTCCTGTACTGGTAGAAATACCGCCAAAGCTCTGCGATCCTCCAAAGTTGATTCCGTTGATGGAAACGCCGCTGCCTGAATTACTGTTCCAGACACTGGTACTGGTGCCATTACTATTGCTTCTTATGCGGTCAAACCCGCCGGCAGACAGCAGTTCGGAATAACTGAACCCGGTCCGGTTCAGGTTATTCGCATATCCCAACACGCTTACCTGCAACGTATCGCGGTAAATATTAGCAATACCGCTGCTTCATATAATCCGTTTGTACCCGCACCCGCATACAATTTTCCAAACCATCCTTTCTTAATTCCCTTCTTCAATGTAATGTTCACCACCTTACCCACATTGTTTGGATTATCGTCGCCATTACGCATCATTTCTTCTTTATCGTCTACTACCTGTACTTTATCAATGATATTGGCCGGCAGGTTTCTTGTCGCCATTTTCGGATCGTCACCAAAGAATGTCTTTCCATCTACGAGAATGCGGTTTACCGGCTTACCATTTACGTTAATATTACCATCCCTGTCTACCATTACTCCCGGTAATTTTTTTCAGCAGGTCTTCCACCAATGCATTGGGCAATGTTTTGAAGGAGGAGGCATTAAATTCGAGTGTATCTTTTTTGAAAGAGACCGGCGGCCTTTCCGCGATCACCAGTACTTCATCCAGTGATGTTGTATTGGGCATCATATAGATCGTTCCGAGATCAAGTGCCGGCTGATCGCTTGCCAGCGTAAACTCTTTACGATAAACGCCATATCCTGAAAAAGAAATGACCGCCCGGCAATTCAGTCCGAAGGGCAGACCGGGTACCCTAAATTCTCCGTCCGGCGAACTAAGGCGATAGGTAATAATAACAGTATCCGCAGCTTTGAAAACAGTAACGGTAGCATAGCCAAGCGGTGTTTTGGCCGTGGAATCAATGATCTTACCTTTTAAAGTTCCCTGCGAAAAGGATTGATAACATAAAAAGCAGCCTGTCAAAATGATCAGTAATATTCGTCTCATGGTTCTGGTATAAAATGATCCGCTAATATACGATCAAGTTCGTACGAAATAAGTCCGACCTTTGGTTTAACTTTTTCTTGACATTTACAAAATGGAAAATGAAGCTGTGATACAAGTGATAGCCAATGAGATGGGACTGGTATTATCAGATAAAAGTCATTCAGATAATATACAGCAACTGACGGATAAAATAAATGCGCTGCTGGCAACTGATTTTGACAGGCTTATTTCTATTCTGTACAGGATGGATGTGAGCGAAGTAAAACTGAAACAACTATTAAAAGACAACCCCGCGGAAGATGCCGCCAGGATCATCGCCGCCCTGATGATCGAACGGCAGGCTGAGAAAATAAAATCCCGCCGGCAGTTCAGCAAGCGGGATGATAATATTGATGAAAATGAAAAGTGGTGAGGAGAGAAAGAAGTCTGAGATCTGAGGTATTGCTGCCCGAATAAAATGCTTTTTGGACTTTATTGAGCTCTCACCTGCTTTTCTTTTTATAAACTTTTATTCAATGGGTCTTGCACGATGCGGCCGTCTCAAAGGTATTTTAAATCAATGCTCTCGCAACGGCGCAAAGCCGCAACGACTGATTTTTGATAGAACATTCTTTGCGTCGTTGAGAGATTTATTTGACTTTTGGAGACAGCCTCATGAAAAATTCATTGGTTTGGAGTCAACCCACCAAATGTTCCTCTTGAACACGGGAAAGAATGATGATTGAAAAGTTCCTGATATTGTATAAATATATAGTTAGGGGATTGTCCCATGTCCCGGCGGGACCTTTTATGGGTAGTACCAGTTGGTGTTATCTCACGTCACGTTCCGTAGGAACGTTTCGTGCTATAACCTTCGCTATAAAACTGGCAGAGATTACCTGATTTTTTAACTGGAAAGAATGGACCTAAAGTCTGATACTTAATCAGGATAGTCTTCAGATTGCATACCTCTTACCTCCTGCATCCGATCTATTTCTTCTTATCGAACATGAGTTCCTTCACTTTCTCTTTATCTTCTTTTTCTTTTTTCAGGTCGAACATGGTTCCGAATACATGATCCCAGATGGTAGAACTAACACCGTAACCATTATGTTCATTCTTATAATGATGCAGGTGGTGATTACGCCACAAAGGTTTCATCCATTTAAAAGGAGGGTTCCAGGCATGGATAGCATAGTGCATGGTACCATACATCAAATACCCCAGTATAAAACCCGGGAAGAACATGAAAGTAATTTGCCCGATAAAAAGATACATCAGTCCGAAAATCGCTGAGGCTATGAGAAGGCTTGGAACAGGCGGCATGAACAATCTTTGCTTATCTCTCGGGTAATGATGATGATTGCCATGTAATGTATAAATGAATTTTTTTGCTCTTTCACTCCGGGCTATCATGTGAAAAATAAAACGATGAGCTATATACTCAAAAAGACTCCAGAAGAATATACCCCCGATGAATGTAAGTACCACACGTAATACGCTATAATCAAGCTTCACATTACTATAATAAAGCATGTAGCCGATCACAGGCAGGTACATACCCCAGATCACCAGGGGATGGGTTTTGGTCAGCATCTCCAGGTACGGATTTTTAAATAACCGCGCCTGGCCCTTATTATGAATTTTCTCGAATTCCATGGCGCAAAGATAAGGAAAGGAAAGTGGAGAGAAAGTGAGCATAAAGCAGGATTAACCTGATTTTAGTTAGCCTGCAAGAGCTGGTCAACTGTCTGAAAATGATAGCCTTTTGCCTTTAAATAACTGATCAGCCGGGGTAACCGGCTATAAAATTTATCTGTTCTTTTCGGATCAGTACCAATATGCAACAAAAGAATAAAACCGTTGAGGCCGGATGGCTTTGCCCGCTCATAATCAATAATGGAATGATAGATCACTTCGTTGCTTTGATAGTTCTTCAGTGCCGGGTAAGTATAGTCTGCATTACTTCTTGTACCCGGAGAAAAATTGATAAGCTGCAGGCCGAGCTCTTTTGTCCAGGCGGCAATCGTATCATTATACCATTCATAGGGAGGTAAAAAATAACTGGTTTTAAAAGTATTGACTCCACGGCCATGCATGATATCAAGATTTGCCAGCAGATCAGCAGAAAAATCTTCTTTTGATACCAGTAAACTATCCCGCCGGCTCCAGTCGCAATACAATAAATGTTCATTGGAATGAGGGCCGAGGTAATGACCATCTTTCTTTAATCGCTGAACGATACCCTTAAAAGTGGTGTTTGCATAAAACCTCCCCGTCAGGAAGAAAGAAGCCTTTACTTTTTGTTGTTGTAAAGTCTGCGCGATAAAGTTGCCACCATCCGCAAATTCATCGCCGGTAAAAAACCAGCGCTATTTTTTTCTGAGTACTGTCACCACGGATAATAGCACCATGACTATAGGAAAAGTTCTTCTTTAAAGGCTTTCCGAAAGTCTTTTCCTTTTGAGAGGGTTGTGGTGAGGTCTCCTTTTCCTTCGCCGCCAGTAAATAAATTAAAGAAGCCGTTCCATCCATCGTTGGTTCATTGGTGCTGTAATCACCATAGTCATCATGGTATACGGCAAGATCACTTTGAAATCCTTCATACTCATCAGCATCTTTTAATTGTATACCGATAAGGCCTTTATAAATGCTACCGTATACCGGGCCGTCTACCAGTCCGCCATCAACCGGGTAATTTTTCAAATGAGTAAAGGCAGAATGCGGGTCAACCGGCGTATCACCCCATGATGGCAGGCCATACACCATACTTGTACCCCATGGGTTGCAACCAAATAACCAGTCAAAGCTGGCCTGCTCCAGTTCTGAAAAAGATTTATCGCCGGTCAATTGCCTGTACCAGTAACATTGAATAGCAAATGATACAGTAAGGTTATTACTGCACCAGATGAACGGAACACCACGATAAAATGCATTTGATGCTGCTTTATTCCATACCCGTTGTATTCCTTCCTTATAATAACCGGTGATCGTATCTCTTGCTTTACCTTTTAATTGTTTAGCCAGTTCGTAATGACCGATATTGATAAAGGGATACCATTGATAATGTTTGGCTGTATCTGTTCCAAGCCATGGAGTAATCTTTTCAAGTATAGAATAGGATCGGGCTACATTTAATGTAACAGGCGCTACCGGCGACTTGTCTCTGTTTTGTTGCCAGTAGATATTTGCTGATGCCAGTTCCATATCATCTGTCCAGTTATCTTCTGCATAGATATAAGGCGACCTGACAGAAGCTGTTTGCGTAACGCCTTGTTTCTTCAAACCAAAAGAATAGGCTGTTTTTGATTTTTCCAAAAGCGTTAAAAAATAGTTCTGGTCAATTTTCTCAAACAACCGGGCTCCCAGCGAAAAAGCACTGCTGAATTTGCCTGCTGTAGAACTTGTCCCAGTTGTATTATTCATGAACTTTCCTCTTTGCTGCGGCTCACCACTTACAAAATATACCGGCCGTTCATATCCCCGTCCATAAAAACTATCTTCTTTGGGTATGCGCATGCCCATATGATCGCGGTCATCTGCGACCTGGTTGAACATCCGGTCGTCTTTAGGATGCATTTTTAGCAGCCAGTCCAGTCCCCATTTGGCTTCATCCAGCACATCGGCCATTCCATTCTTTCCATCCAGGCCATTCGCCAGTTTCTCATCCGTAAATATGCCGGGAAAATCGCGGTTAGCCATCAGCAAATGATACGTGGCATTGGCGGAAGTAGTGGAGTATTGCAAATAATCACTGGCATCATGCCAGCCGCCGCTTACATCAATTCTTGTACTGTCTTTGATACCGGCTTTCTCTCCATAAAGTACATATCCATCGTGCGTATGACAACTGTCCTTTAAATAAGGATTAAACCCGCTGCGCTGCTGCCGCATATACTGCAGACAAAAATCAGCAGCACCCTTATATACATTATCACCGATCTCAAACTCCGGTGATCTTGCTTCGCCGGCCTGTAAATAATAGCGCCCGGGTTTTTTAAATAAAGAAAAATTCAACCGGCAGGTTTGAGTGAACGGGCCATAGGCGCCGAAGGTCTTGCCTGTTTTACCGGAAAAAACAACGGTATTCGTCTCAGCCGCTACCAGTTGCCAACTCTCCGTTGCTGACTGCTCCTTACTGCACCAGACGGCTACTTTTACTCCGCCGGGCGTATACCCCAGTTGATTGATGCGTATCCAGCTTTTTGTTTCCTGTTTCTCTGTAAAAGCGATCACCGGGATGAGTAATATAGCCAGCCATCTTTTCATGGCTTTAAGTTACAAACAACCTTGTTAACTTCGCGGCACTTTAAATCATTACTAATGAAACTGGTTTCTTATATCAAAGACGAACGTGAACAATTAGGCGTGCTGGTCAATGAGTTTATCTACGACATGGAAGTATTGCATCCCGACCTGCCGGGAACGATGAGTATGTTCCTTAATTACTGGGAAGATACTTATCCAATAGCGCAGGCCGGAGAGCTGATGCTGAAAGAAGGAACAAGAACCAGTAACCGTGGTGTTCCATTAAGTGATGTACAATTATTAGCGCCGGTTCCTTTCCCTACTTCCTGCAGGGATGCCTATGCTTTTCGCCAGCATGTGGCAGCCGCCAGGAGAAACCGCAAAGTGGATATGATCCCGGAATTTGATCAGTATCCTGTTTTTTATTTTACCAACCATCATAGCATACAGGGACCGGGTGAAATAAAATGTATGCCCGATCATTTGAGAAACTGGATTTTGAACTGGAAGTCGCCATTGTTATTGCCAAACACGGAAGAAATATAAAAGCAGAAGATGCGGACGATCATATAGGCGGCTTTATGATCATGAATGATATGAGTGCAAGAAGATTACAAATGGAAGAAATGCTATTGAACCTCGGCCCTGCCAAAGGAAAAGATTTCTCCACGGTATTAGGTCCCTGGCTGGTGACACCGGATGAGCTTGCCGCGTTCGAGATTCCCGCAAAAGAAAATCACACCGGTAAGAACTGGAACCTGAAAATGATCTGTACGGTAAACGGCAAACAGGTGAGCGAAGGAAATCTCGGCGATATGGACTGGACCTTTGCAGAGATCATTGAAAGAGCCTCCTATGGTGTAGATCTCTATCCCGGTGATGTGATCGGCAGTGGTACGGTGGGTACAGGTTGTTTTCTTGAATTGAATGGTACAGGAAAATTGAATGATCCTGCTTATGCAGAACAATGGCTGCAAGCGGGAGATATCGTAGAAATGGATATTGATAACCTCGGAAAACTCAGCAATACTATAGTTGCGGAAGAAAGCGATTGGAGTATTTTGAACGTAAAGAAGTAAGAGGCCGGAAGTATGAGATCAGATGCCCGTTTCTATTTATGTACTTACATCAAACTCCCTTCTATTTCTGAGTAATAATAAAGAGACTGCCCTGCCAGTTACTGTTTAGTAACACTGGCAGGGCAGCCTCTTTATTATGTCGCTGGCTTATATTTTTACTTTCTCTGTTCTTTTTGCTGTCGCAGCGCCTTTGTACGGAAAAGACAGAAACTGTGGCAATGGCTAAAAGAGACAAAAAAATCCTTTTCATGACTAGTTGATTTAAATGGTTTACAAGTGTCCAAAAAGACGAAATATTTCGTAGAACGTAAGTTCAGGAAACTTTGTTACATAGAAATGAAAAAAAAACTGAAACTCCCTGTTATCTGCAGACCGGTGTTCCTTCTTCTTTCCATTTTTTACTGATATTTGCTTTACCATCAATATTTTAAACATGATCCTGGACCTTAAAGACCTGAAGCCGGCCGAAAAACAATATTACCTCCAGCATGTGGTGGCTCCCCGGCCGATATGCTTTGCTTCCACGATCAATAAAAAAGGGGAAGTGAACCTGAGTCCTTTCAGTTTTTTCAATCTTTTTTCTTCCAATCCGCCGATCGTTGTTTTTTCACCGGCCAGAAGAATAAGAGATAATACCACCAAGCATACGCTGGAAAATGTACTGGAAGTTCCGGAGGTAGTGATCAATATCGTCACCTACGATATGGTTCAGCAAACATCGCTGGCCAGTTGCGAATTTGTCAAAGGGATGAATGAGTTCGTCAAAGCAGGTTTTACACCCGAGCCGGCTACTATCATAAAACCGCCGATGGTAAAAGAAAGTAAAGTGAAGATGGAATGCAACGTGATCGAAATAAAACCACTGGGCACGGAAGGCGGCGCCGGCAACCTGGTCATCTGTGAAGTACTGCGTATGCATATTGACGATGCGCTGGCAGATGAGAACAAAAAACTGGATCAGCGAAGGATCAACCATGTAGCCAGGTTAGGAGGTGACTGGTATTGTGTCGTTAACGAAACCAACCTGTTCCAGGTAGAAAAGCCGAATACGCAGATCGGCATCGGCGTGGATTCATTACCGCCGGCCATACGTGGCAGTAAGATACTTACCGGTAATAATTTAGGTCAGTTAGCCAATGTACATGCAATGCCGGTGATAGAGCCCTCTTTTGATGATACGCATCTCAAGGAAATTATCCAATATTACAGTATCAATCCCGATGAGATGGAAAAGGAATTACACTCCTATGCAAAAAAATTGTTACAGGAAGGAAAAGTGAAAGAAGCCTGGCAGGTATTGCTGGCGGGAGACTGATACCCAGGCAAAGCAAAAACGTTTTATCTTATTTGAATACCGTAAATGAATAAGGACCGCAGTTGCGGTCCTTATGACATTTCATACCGGCAAATTATTTTATTTTCCGCCGAATACTTTCTTTAATATATCTGTAGCCCTGGCAGCCGGGTTGGCGCGGATATTCGCTTCTTCCTTTGCTACCTGGTCAAACAATGCATCTACCGCTTTACCTACCACATAAGATGTAAGGTCTGGATTCATTTTATTAAAGGTAGTGGGCAGTTTATTATACGTAGTAACTATATCTGTGTAATATTTTGTCGCTTCTACTTTATCCAGTGAAGTTTGAACCGATGGAGAAAAAGCCGCAGTTAATTTATCAGAAGTCTTTTGTTTAAAATACTGTGTAGCTGCATCTTTATTTCCTTTTAGAATATTTAATGCGTCAGTCAGCGTCATTTCCCTGATAGCGTCAACAAATATGGGTTTGGCAAAAGCTACCGCGTCTTCCGCACCGCGGTTAATAGCGAGTACAGCTTTATCTACCTGGGCGCCCATACCCACTTTACGCAATGTCGCTTCCATCTTTTTCGCATCCGGCGGCAGCAGCATTTTATAAATATCGCTGCCAAAAAAACCATCTGTCTTGTTCAGGTTCAAAACAGCATTGGTCACACCCTGTGTCAGGGCTTCTTTGATCCCCATACCCGCTTCATTCTCGGTAACACCCGAGCCGGAGTTCTTACTTAATATCTTGGGTAATTTGATCTGGGAAAATGCTTCACCGGATAAGACCAGCAATGAAATAAGCGAGGCGGTAAAAAAGGTTTTCATCATACGATTTAGTTTAACTGAGGCGCCAAATTAGTGGCCATAAAGCAATAAAACAATAACTGCCTGAAGTTTGACGATACTTTAAGCCTTTTCGTTTGCAGATCGGGGAGATTTTCTGAAATATTGGGGGTTTTTACCTTTGGGACCCCAGAGCACCCCGGAGAAAGGGAGGACCGCAGAGCAATAGATTGGAAGATGGTCTGTGATTCTCCTTTTCTCCGGGGTTGGTTGTGGGCAATAGTCTATAACAATAGGTATACCCTGAACAGCAGGGCGTATAATATCATCAAATGAACCATTAGCACTCAGCAAATTGTTGTTACCCTGCCCTGCAACAAGTACCTTTGCCGCAATTTTGAACAAGGAAAGAAATGAGCACACCACATTTGTCTGAACAGGAAAAACTGCGCCGGGAAAAATTAGCTGAGCTGATCATCATGGGCATTGAGCCCTACCCCGCTCCCTTATATCCTGTTAACAACTATTCCGTTTATATCAAAGAAAATTATACTGCGGAAAAAAAGGAGCAGTTCGAAGATGTGTGCCTGGCGGGCCGCATTATGAGCATCCGTGATATGGGAAAAGCAAACTTTGCCGTAATACAGGATGCAAAGGGAAAGATCCAGTTATATATAAAACGGGATGATATTTGTCCCGGGGAAGACAAAAGCTTTTATGATATTGTCTGGAAAAAATTAATTGACCTCGGTGATATCATCGGCGTAAAAGGCTATGCCTTTATAACAAAAACAGGCGAAACATCTGTTCATGTGAAGGAACTGACCATTCTTTCCAAATCACTAAAGCCCTTGCCGGTGGTGCGTGAAGCTGACGGTGAAATATTTGACGCCGTTACCGACCCGGAATTCAAATACCGCCAGCGGTATGTTGACCTGATCATTAATCCATCGGTAAAAGAAACATTTGTAAAAAGAACAAAGCTGATCAATTCCATCCGTGAGTTTCTCAACCAGCGAAATGCACTGGAAGTAGATACCCCCGTGTTACAAAGCATTCCGGGTGGCGCTGCGGCAAAACCTTTCATTACACATCACAATGCCCTCGATGTTCCTTTTTATTTACGTATCGCCAATGAATTGTATTTAAAAAGACTGATCGTCGGCGGTTTCGACTGGGTATATGAGTTCAGCCGCAACTTCCGTAACGAAGGAATGGACCGGACACATAACCCTGAATTTACGATCCTTGAATTTTATGTGGCCTACAAGGATTATTTGTGGATGATGGAAACAACAGAACAGCTACTGGAAAAAGCAGCTATTGATGTGACCGGCGGTACCGGCACCCCTGTTGGTGATAAGACCATTTCTTTCAAAGCTCCTTTTAAACGCATCAGTATTTTCGATGCGATAAAAGAACATACCGTTTTGATATCAGCCGGATGAATGAAGGACAGATCAGGTCGGTATGCAAACAATTGCATATACCTGCGGATGAAAAATGGGGCAAGGGCAAACTGATAGATGAGATATTCGGCGGTAAATGCGAACAACATTATATACAACCCACCTTTATCATTGACTACCCGGTAGAGATGAGCCCGCTTACCAAAAAGCACCGCGACAAACAGGGCCTGGTAGAAAGGTTTGAATTAATAATCAATGGAAAGGAAATTGCCACGCCTATACTGAATTGAATGATCCCATTGATCAGCGTGAACGTTTTGAAGACCAGGTAAAGTTGATGCAGCGTGGCGACGATGAAGCGATGTTCATTGACTATGATTTTCTCCGGGCGCTGGGAATATGGTATGCCGCCTACTTCAGGTATCGGCTTTGGTATTGACAGGTTATGCATGTTGCTCACCAACCAGCCTTCTATACAGGATGTGCTGTTGTTTCCGCAGATGAGACCGGAAAAATGGAACACGGATGACACAGATTGAATGGATTAACACTGATTGCAGAAAAGAGCAGATGATTGAGATCTTTTAGCATTTTATCTGCGTTTTATTCTCTTATAATACAAAGTACATAGTAAAATATATAGCCCGGGCCTATACAAAACAAATTGCATGAAAGCTTTTATTCCATCTAAACTCGCAGAGGTGATATTTGCGCTGATCATTGCTTATTTCGGGTACTGGCATTTTGCACATGCCGATACTATGGGCAAAGGAGTGCCGTATTTTATTCCCGGCCCGGGCAGTTTATGGATATATATTACAGGCGCCGCTTTTTTATTAGCGGCTATTGGTATACTTACTGATATTAAAAAAACACTGGCCTGCTATTTACTGGCGGCGATGCTGCTGGTTTTTGTGTTCACTATTCACTTCAAATATTTTAATACAAATCCTTCTGGCGCATTGAAAGATGTGGCGATTGCTATGTGTGCGCTGATAATCGGGAATAATAAGAAATAGATTTTTCTCCCGCCTGTATAAAAAGCTGTTCTGATACATACCGAATGACCAGCATTTGTAACAGAAAAGATACTTCGGTATGCCGCATAAGAACATCTATATCTCAGAATTTTTTCCCGGCATACCTCAATGACGAGCACCAAAGAGTAAATGCTTCGATAATTCGTATCAATCCACAAAAAGATCCCTGTACAATTTCGCACCGGGCACTACTGAGTATTTCTCAAGATCAGTGATACCTTCCATCGCCAGCACCTGCTCATCAATGAACCAGTTGCCCGTACATTCGGCTGCAGGTTTGGAGAATATATAGAATGCAGCATCAGCCAGTATCGCCGGTGTGCGGCTCATTTTGGCTAATGTATCACCGCCTAACAGGTTTCTTACCGCGGCTGTATCAATTGTTGTCTTTGGCCATAGTGCATTGGAAGCGATATTATCCTTTTAAATTCTGCCGCCCAGCCCATCGCCATCATGCTCATATTATATTTAGCTAATGTGTAAGCAACATGCCCTGCAAACCATTTTGGATTCAGGTTCACCGGCGGAGATAAAGTCAGTATATGTGCATTGGCAGATTTTTTCAAATGCGGGATACAGGCTTTGGTGACAAAAAAGTTCCCCGCACATTGATATCATGCATCAGGTCGAATTGTTTCGCACTTGTTTGTTCCGTAGGCATCAATGCAATAGCTGAAGCATTGTTCAGCAGGATATCAATGCCCCCGAATCTCTCTACCCCTTTATCAACGGCATTTTGTACCTGGTCTTCAAAGCGTATATCGCATTGTACCGCCAGTGCCTGGCCGCCCGCTTTCTCTATTTCTCCGGCCGCGGAAAGATCGTACCGCCCAATTTGGGGTTTTCTTCCACCGACTTGGCCGCAATAATTATATTGGCTCCTTCCCCCGCCAGCCGCAATGCGATGGCTTTGCCGATACCCCGGCTGGCGCCCGTAATGAAAACTGTTTTGTTTTTCAATGACATACAATTGTATTGAAAACGGAAGGTAGGAAATCAGGCAATAGCAGCCCGTTTTTCTCGCCGTAGTTCTACGGGCAGACCAGTATTTTCAGTGATAAAAGAAAAGGTTAAATATCCTCTAACTACAAATGAAGGAGAACTCTACTTTTGATTCAGAAGTTGGCTGAGCGACGATAGATCCAATATCACGAAAGAAAAACCAAACCGTCCCGTATTAAATCAAATTAAAAATTAAATCAGATCGCCGGCCAACTTTCCTTTTTAGTTCAAAGCCCCGTTTAAATCCTAATATCCTTTTTGAGAAAACAACCTTGAGCCAAAAACCAACTACTGAAAAACACATGGTTTGCCCCTCAAAGTAATTCAAACCCGTCCGCCTAAGGCGGGATGGTTTGTCTTTTAATACTCCGGTAATACAGGTTTGGTCTGTACAATATCTTCTATCCGCTGAAGAATAACAGGAGTAAGTTTTTCAGCGGCCTCTACCGATCCCAGGTTTTGTATTAATTGTTCCTTTTTGGTAGCGCCAGTATAGCTGTTGTTACGTTAGGATTTTTGATACACCAGGCAATGCTTAATTCTGCCAAAGAAATATCCAGCTCTTTTGAAAGCGTGGCCAGTTGTTTTACTTTTTCTAAAACCCTTCTTTTATCCAGCGGTCCTTCAGCCAGTCGAAACCGCTTAAAGCAAACCGGCTGTCTTCGGGAATACCGTCATTATACTTTCCGCTCAACAGACCGGAAGCCAGCGGCTCCAGATCGTAGTACCCATTCCTACGGTTTTAAATATCATCAGGACTCATTGTCGAGTTTATTCCTTCAAATAAATTGTATTGCGGCTGCTCCACCGATGGCCCGATCAAACCATACTGCTGTGCTACCGGTGTGCTTCCATGATCTCGACTCCGCTCCACTCACTCGTACCCCAGTATAATATCTTTCCCTGCTGTATAAGCTGGTGCATGTCCATACTACTTCTTCTATCGGTGTATTCTTATCAGGACGGTGACAGAAATAAAGATCAAGGTAATCCAGCTGAAGTCTTTGCAGGGCTTCATGGCAGGCTTCGGTCAAATGTTTGCGGCTAAGTCCTGATTGATTGGGTTTATTCTCCTTGCCCCTCCATCCCCAGAATGCTTTGCTGCTGACGATATAGGAGCTGCGATCCCAGTTTTTATTTTTTAATACCCGGCCCATCATCTTTTCACTTTCCCTAATGCATATGCTTCTGCGTTATCAAAAAAATTGATCCGTTATCATAAGCGATGCCCATCAGTTCATCCGCTACGCTGTCATCTATCTGTTTGTGAAAACTTACCCATGATCCGAAAGAAACTACGCTTAGTTGCAGGCCGGTTTACCCATGCGGCGATATTCCATATTATTAGTTTGAGGTGTATATTTTAGTGTGTATGGTTAATACGTTTGTGATTGTCATTACGTTGAAGATGAACGACCAGTTGATAGCAGGGATAATAAAACAGAAAAGAAGGAAAATAGTTTACTGTTTATTCGACAATACCCTGGTCTGAAGCCTTTACATTACCCGTAGCCTGTTTAAAAGTAACTGAGCTCATATCCTGTGTAGCTTCCAGCCCTTGCCTCCGAATATGTTTTTGCCTTTTGCGTGGTATTCAGCATACTTATCCGTGTAGAAGAGTTTGGCATTCTGATCCCACCACAGGTCGGGGCATTTAAGCGTATCACCTTTTATATTGATCACTATTACACTGTCCCGCAGGTAGACCTTATCCAGCGTTTCAAAGTATTTTCCATATTTGCTGTCGAGCCAGCTTTCTATTTTCGTACTGTCGTTATAAAAATCCACATGCAGGCTATTGGGAAATTCCACATACAAAGTATCTGCCAGTACGCGGAGCATAAGCGGCGCTGTAAGCTTTGCTTTCATTTTGCCATCCTGGCTCATGAAGCTTTCAATCGTTTTAGCTTCTTCTACTTCCGTGACCTTGCCCGTTAATTCATTTATCCGCTGGAGATCATTTTCACAACCACAAACAAAACAGCAGCTCAGGGTTAAAGCTGCTGTATAAAGAGTACACCAATATTTGCAGAGACAAATCGCATCAGAGAGAATTTTATTCCCCTGCGGGTTTTAATCATACTGTTTCTTGATAAACCAGAAGTCGCTGAGAGAGAAACCTACTGATATACGGAACATATTTTCCTTCAGTATGTTCTGATCGTTTCCTCTTTTGATATATTCAAAAGCCAGGTTGATCATCGTCGCCTGCCATGGCGTTTGACGGTTATAATTCCGTAATGGCAATCCGAGACCGAATGTTGCGCCCCAGACAGGGAGCTTTTCTTTTACTTTTATATAATCGGGGCCAAAGAAAAATCCTGCACGGTAAGCTACGTTACCAAAATAGCTTTTCCTGGCGGCGCTCATCGAAGGTCTTAACTCACCGCCTATACGCAGTTCCCATTTATTCTGTACTGAATCTGTTTGCCCGTAAAACTGTATTTCTCCCAGTTCGTCTGGCTAAGTCAACACCGATCAGCCAACCACCTTTTTATTTCCGGGTATCCGCTGTATTGTAAACCCTGCGGTATAAGAAGAAGGGTATTGTATATCGCCTTTTGCACCGGTTTTCTCAAATACACTGTCTATACGGACATTGCCTCCATTGGCATCATAAAAAAATGTTTTCCCTGATAATATCCTGCGAAGCATTTAATTTTTGTTTCAGGTTACCAAAAGCGCCGAATGTAATAAAAGTAGAGGAATCGAGTTGTGCGAGGTACTGCATTCCCATATTAAAGTAAAGATTTCCAAACGTTGTCTTTGTCTGAAAGTTGCCGCTATTATACGCTATTGTATCGTTGATAAAAGTGCGGCGGGAACTGTAATCTTTTTTACCAAAAAGGTATCCGCCGTTCGCGCCAAAGCTTATGCTTTGTTTGTCATTGATCACGATCCTGTGACCTATACCCACCGATGCGAGGTAAGATCCGCCATCGCCTTCATTTAATGTAACGGAACTGTCTATAGGATTTCCGAAATGGGATCATACAATCTTTCATTCCTGTTGATCTTATAGCTGATCCTTGAAACAGGGCGCAGGCCAAAACTTAAACCCCAGTTTACTTTAAGCGGAACGCCTATCTGCAAATGGGAGAACAAAGCATTGCTGGCTTTAAAGCTTCCTGTCTTCGTAGGGTCTATTAATGTACGGTTCTCGAGATTCACTCCCAGGTCAAGGATGGCTCTTCCCGAACGCAGTTTCTTTGATTTTGATTCCCGAGATGCCTGGAATGATCCATAGGACGCCGGGTTATTAAAATTGATAGAAAGAAAATCGTTGTATCCTGCAGAAATACCGCCCATACCACGGGCATTAATATTAGTGGAAGGGACTATATCACCCAGCCCATAACGGGTATAGGGAGAGTTATCCTGTGAAAAAGCAGGAGAAAAGAAAGCAATTAGTATAAGGCAAAACAAGAACCGGGAAACGCCTAACAGATTGGTTCTCTTAGGGGTTATTAACTTCGCTAATAGCATAAAGACCTTTAAAAATTAAATCAGGGTCTGCAAATATCTTGTTTTTAAGGTGGGGAGCCAAATGCACTAAATCACCCCCGGTTAAAAGGGCGTTAAAGTTGCCATACTTTTCCTTGTAAGCATCCACAAAACCATCAATCTCTTTGGCCAGCCCCAATACCGCCCCGGTAAGCAAATTAGTGGTGGTATCATACCCGATCAGCGGCACATTACTGTCTGCCTGTACCAAAGGAAGTTTGGCCGTAAAGTGATGCATGGCCTTCAGGCGCATTTCCATACCCGGCGAAATAGCGCCGCCTAAAAACTCATGATACTTATTAATAAAGTTGTACGTAAACACAGGATCCCATGCCAATAACGAGGTTATGCTTCTCCGGGTAATAATGCACAGCGGCGGCACATAATGCCAGGCGGTCAGCGCCGATCGTTTGTGGCTTACCAACAGGAGTGGTAAAAGCCAGTTTCGTTAAATGATTAAGCTTATGAAATTTTGTTTTGCCTGCCAGCAATTCTTCAATGGCCGTATTATGATCAATAACAGAAGACAGGATGGCCTTTTGGGGTTGGTAAGTATTGATCAGCGACTGAATAGTGTCTGTTGAATCATCTTCCAGCACAACAGATTTGCTTATTTGTCCGTCAATAAAAACGGCCACTTTTTTTCTTGTATTGCCAAAATCGAAACAGAGGGTGGTAGACATGTGTTGTATTTCAGTTGCCTGGATGGTACGCCGGTCAAACTATCATAGTTCAAATCCCGGCAGGTTTTTAAAATGGCCGTTCAGTTTTATTTTCTCTTTTAATTGCTCCATACCGGCCACCATGGGTATTACTTTGGTCAGGTGTCGTTTTACATATTCCTGCCGCTGGCGTTCGTCCAGCAGGCCCAGCAATTCATATTCTTCTTCCAGCGACAACCCGATATGATGCGCTACTTCATAACATTTGATTGTTTCGCCGGCTTGTTGAACTCCTTGGTCACTTTCAACAACTCGTGCAGGTCGCGGATACCGGTCATTACCTTTCGCATCAGCTCTGTATTGCCCTGTTCATAGGTATCGGGGTAGTTGACGATCGCACCACTATATAGTTTATCCGGTATATTCTTTATCACTTCCAGTATACGAAATACTTTTTCACCCTTTGTTTTAATATCCATTTCGCCATTATCATTTACATTGGATATTTCCGTTATGGCTACCAGCGAGCCGATATCCTGCATTTTATTTTCGATGACAGTAGGAATGCCAAATGGTTTTTTCTGCTCATGGCATTCGCTGATCAGTTGCTTATACCGGGGTTCAAAAATATGCAGATTAAGATTTTCACCGGGATACACCACTATACCGAGTGGAAATATGGGAATAAAGTTCGTCACCTTACTAATGCATTTACTGCAAATTATTGAATATCGAACAAGGAACAAGGAATTTTGAACAGGGAACAACAGCAGATTATTTCATCATTCCCTATTCTTTGCTTTTGGCGGGGGGTATTCCAAAGCTCTCTCAGTCTTGCATATTTAAGAAAAGTATAATGCGCTGTCATTTTAGCGCAAACATATCCTGCATGCCCGTCGAGGAAACCAAGTTTTAAAATATAATAATTTAAAAAATTGAAACCGGGCGACAGCCGTATCTTAAACCAGGATGGTTTTTTTCCCTGCTGGTAATACTTATCGGCGCTCAGCATAGCATAGTGTACCACTTTATGTGCATACTCATAAAGATCCTTCATGGTCTTATGCAGGACAAAACCATCCAGCTTCAGCACTTTAATACCCGGAGGCATCATCAGGGTTTCATGCACCGGTTCATTATTCCATTGTACAATGTTGCGGTTGAACAAACGGATATGTGAATCATATCCCCATTCCCCGTATTTCAAAAGCTGGTCGCCCAGGAAATTCTTAAACCGCAGATTATATACCGTTTTTTCATTGACAGGTTCAAATGCCAGCAGCGATCGCTTTAATTGCTCATCTATTCTTTCATCAGCATCAAGGCTCAGTATCCAGTCATATTTAGCCAGCGCATTGGCCTTTGATTTTGTTTTTACCAAATCCTTCCCAGCTTCCCTGGTGAACACGGACGTTAAAACTCCCCTGCCATAGCTACCGTATCATCTGTACTTCCATTATCGTACACAATGATATCATCAGATACTCCCTGCAGGCTTTGCAGCGTAGCGCCGATAACAGCGCTTTCGTTCTTACATATTATGACTATGGAAACCGGTTGCATAAACAGGTGCAAAGATTAATTTATTTCGGGCTTCATTGCGAAACCATTTCCAGCCCAGCAAAACAACAAAGGAATAAATGAAAACGCCAAACTGGCACTTCAAGACCAATATCAAACAAAAAGCTGACCGCCACAAGCCCGTTCAGCAACCACCATCGCTCTTTATTTTTAACCCTCACAAAAAAAGGCGTTAATAAAACAAATGTAAAGATCAGGAAACCCGGTATACCACAACCAGCCCCGTAGATCAGCCATTCACTGCCAGGCAGTATCCTGTCCTGCTGCGACATCTGCGGGTAATTAATATTATACCATTCTCTTGTTTTGGGTAAAATATCTCCAAATCCCACTCCTCCGGGCTGCATTATCATTCATTACGTTCCACCCGGCTTTTATGGAAATGATCCTTGTCGCATCATTTCCGCCGGGCAGGTAGTGAGCATCTTTGACGTATTCAAAATCATACCTGAAATATTTTACCCGGTTACGGAAAGTAGGAAGAATAAAATAAGCAGCAAGCGGTAAAGCCTATTACCAAAAAGAATAAACCTGTACTGTATACCGGTTTTGCTTTTTTAAAGATTGCCCATACAACTGTTGTGATAAGAATGATATAAAAGCATAGCAAACCTGTCCTGGCCGCAAGGATATGAAGAAAACAGGATCAGCCATACCATTATCAGCATAAGCAAGCGGGGAAACATTCTTCTGCTCTTTTTGCTGCCACCATAACCATGCGGTGAATAAAACAGCCATACTTATCAGCCAGCTAAACCGCACATGATCGTCTTCCAGCGGAGTGATCATCGTCTTGGCGCGGAGATAGCCTTCGTTCACGGCAGCCATATCAGGCACATAGTGAAACATGCTCCATACAGTACCTGCAGTAATCAATGCAATAAAAATAAACGCCAGCGCCTGCCATTGTTTTGGGGAGAAAATAAACGGCGATGCAAAAGCAAGCGGCAATACCAGCAAAGGCAGTTTGATACGTAAAATATTCAGCCATTCCTTTTTGTCTTCACTCCATATACCTGATATCAGTGGTAAAATAAACAACAGGCTCATACTCCAGAGCAAGGGTGATGAGAAAAAATTTTTTTATATGCCCTTTTACACACGGGTGAAAAAAACAAAGCACTGTAAAAACAACGATACAGGCAGACAATGCCACTCTCGATACAAAAAGGGAGATCATCATCGCTATGATGCTGAAAAAAATGATATGGTTTTGCCGTCACCTGCATGTATTGCTTGTCCTATTTTTGTTGCCGCAAGTTACAGGGTACAGAATAAAGATGTAAGTTGTATCAGAAACCGGTAAGATTTATTTTGGAATGTTGGATGGGGAAATTGATCTTGCCCGAAACGATTTATTAATGGAGTGGCAGGAATTATTAAACAAGGTTAAACAAGGCGATGCGAAAGCATTGGCCAGGGGCATTTCATTAATAGAAAATGAATATGAGGGGTATAATGCATTACTCCAATCCCTTTCTGCAAATACTACTAAAATAATCGGGATCACCGGGCCGCCCGGGGCCGGTAAGAGCACACTGACAGATGCATTGATAGACCTGCTGGTGAATGCCGGGAAAAAAGTAGGGGTTCTTTGTATTGATCCCTCTTCTCCGTTTAACCTTGGCGCCCTGCTTGGCGATCGTATCCGCATGAGCGAATGGTACACTCATCCAAATGTATTTATCCGTTCATTGGCGACAAGAGGCTCGATGGGCGGCCTGCACCCGAAGATCATTGAGATAAGCGACCTGATGAAAACCTTTCCTTTCGATCATATCATCATTGAAACGGTAGGCCGTAGGACAAAGTGAAATTGAAATTGCAGGCCTGGCCGATGTTACTGTCGTGGTAATGGTGCCCGAGGCGGGAGATGAAGTACAAACCATGAAAGCAGGCCTGATGGAGATTGCTGATATATTCGTCGTTAACAAAGCAGACCGACCTGATGCGGATATGTTTGTAAAAAAACCTGCGGTTGATGATGGCCCCGGCATTCAGCCGTCATTACAACGAAGTGCCGGTGATAAAAACGATCGCCTCGCAAAAAGAAGGCATAAAAGAATTAGTAGATATTGTTTTACACCAACTACAGAAAGCACACTTAACTGATAAGAAATTCTGGTTGCTGGCAGAAAGGGCGTTTTATCTTATCCAGCAAAAAAGAATGAAGGGCGTTGATAAAGCTGTTTTGAAAAAAGAAATTGAAGTCCTGTACCCGAAGGGAAATTTTAACCTGTATAAGTTTGTCGCTGATAAATAATGATCGTTATTTCTCGTAGCCGCCGGCTTCTTTGTTACTCTTCCACCAGCGATAACCGATAACACCTACAATAGCCATGGGCATAAAGGCAAGGTAAAGAATACCGGTGTTCAGTCCTTTGGCAGGTTTCTCTCCTAATTGCTGCGCCGTTTTAGTGCAGATAGCACACTGAGCCGATGCAGTACCGGCCATAAAAAAGGATAAACAAAAAATCAGTATGTATATCAATAGCCTCTGTTTCATTGCTTCGCGGTTTGAGGCAAAATTACAAAGTATATCCCAGTAAATGAGCGGTTATTCAAAGCAGTAAGGGATAAGTTTTACGTAAGGGGTCACGGAGTGCCGCGAGATAAAGAGAGCCGCAGAGAATATGATCTCCCCGGTTTCCTTTGCCCTGTGACCAAAACAAATTGACCAGGATCATATAAAAAAGAAAAGCGATACGGATAAACCGTACCGCATGTTTCTGATCCTGATCTTTATGTCACTAATCTCAAAAGCTGAATAAATCCCGCGGAAGGCGCAACGGCGCAAAGAATGGTCCGCTGCAAATCACCCGTTGCGGCTTTGCGCCGTTGCGGGAATATTGATTTAAAATTTCCAGGGTAAATATTGAAAACCCGGACCTATTTTTTAAAAGAAAAAAAGCGGCTGTTACACCGCTTAACCAAACCTACTGTTATGAGAACCGTCCTTGTAATATTCTGTTTGCAGACATACAGCGTATCTTGCCCGCTGCCATTATTGCTGCTAAAATTTTGAAAACTGATCCATAAATTCCTGGCGTTTGCTGCGGGAGATGCTGATATTAGCGCCATCTTCCATAATAATATAGCCGCCTTCTCCCCGTACATATTTTTTGATACGGTTCAGGTTGATGAGGTAAGAATTATGTATCCGGAAAAAATCAGCGCCGCTTAATGTTTCATCAATTTCTTTCAGCACTTTCGATACCAGTACTTTTTTACCCCCCGTCAGTACTACGCTGGTATAGTTACTTTCCGCCTGGCAATACAGGGATATCCTGCGTGGGTACAAAGATCATCCCGTCGCCGGTAGTAAGCGCTATGCGCTGGGAGGTAGGTTTTGTACTATGCTTTACCGTTTGAAACAATAATTCTATCTGCTCTTTTGACGGGGAAGATTTCCTGTCTTCTATTCTCCCTGATGGTTTCTTTCAGGTCTTCCGGATCAACCGGCTTCAGCAGGTAATTCAATGCACTATACTTGAAAGCTTTAATGGCAAACTGATCGTATGCCGTACAGAATACCACATCAAAGTCGAGTTTATCAAACTGCTCCAGCATATCAAAGCCGTTCATATGGGGCATTTCAATATCCAGGAATACAAGGTCGGGTTTGTATTTGTTTATCGCATCAATGCCTTTGCTTGCGGCATTGCACATCGCTTCGATATGTACCTGCGGACAATAGGTCTTCAGCAACCATTCCATCATTTCGAGGCTGTTGCTCTCGTCGTCTATCAAAAACACATCTTATCATAACAGTAAAATTTTCTTGTTATAAAACCGTGAGTGGTCAGTGGTGAATAGTGAGTTGTGAGTAAATCCACTTACCACTATACCGGTATCTTCAATATTACTTTCGTCCCCCCCGCTTCATCGTTCTCATTCTGCAGGTCAACTATTTCCACACTGGCATTCAATTCAGCATGTTTGTTCAATAGTCCCAGCCGGCTCTCTGTCAATTGCATGCCCAGCGATTTTCTTGATGTTAGCGGTCTTGCTTTTCAGCGCCTTTGCTTTTACCCGGCCAATACCATTATCCTCAATGATGCACTGCAGCATGCCTTCACCCGCCATACTTACTTTGATGCTGAGATGGCCATTCTGTTCTTTGTGCAGCAAACCATGCCAGATCGCATTTTCTACATAGGGCTGAATAATAAGCGGCGGCACTTCAATCGTATCCGCACCAAGATTATTATCAATTTTTATTTCGTACGTAAACTTCTTGTCAAACCGCAATGCTTCCATTTCAATATACAATTTCAGCGCTTCCAGTTCATTGCTAAGCAATACATTCTTGCTATTCGAATTATCCAGTATCAGCCGCATCAGTTTCGCAAACTTGGTGAGGTATAATGAAGCCGTGGTCTGGTCGCTTTTTACGATATACCGGTTGATCGAGTTGAGACAGTTGAAGATAAAATGCGGGTTCATCTGCGCTCTCAGTGCCTGCATCTCCACCTCCGTCATTTTCTGCTGCGTGCTCATAAGTATCATTTGTGCCTCTTTCTTATCTTCTTCGGCCCTGGCCCGTACAATTTTATTAGCACACAAGGACGCAATTGTAGTAAGAATGGACAAATGCTTTTGAGTAAAGAACCTCTTTTTTGAGTGTTCGCAGTCAATTACCCCCAACACCTTGCCGTCATAGATGATAGGCACTGATATTTCAGAAAGTCTGCGCTCATCATCTACAATATAACAGGGCGTCCTTAGTAGTGTCATTGATGATCTCGGCTTTACCGCGTAAGGCGACACTGCCAACAATACCTTTTCCTATTTCTATTCCTATCGGCCGGCTGATCTCAAATTCCTTTGGACTTTTGGGCCCATGCGCGGCTTTTTGCACCAGTATATCATTTTCTTCATCCAACAAATAGATCACGCAATCTTCGAAATGCAGACGGCCGATGCAATTCTTCGCCACATCCCATAAAATATTTTCCTCTGTCTGTTGTTCAGACAGGCTGGAAGTAAAATAACTGATCGCCTGTTCCTGCTCTATCTCTTCCCGCTGCTCATCAATTTTCCGGTTGCGGCTGGAAATGATCCAGTATATAAGTCCTGTAAAAAAAGCGATCGCAGCCCCGATAAACCACCATCTCTGCCAGAGAGGCGGTACGATAATTACTTTCACTTCATTGGAGGAAGGCACCCAGTTTATTCCATCCATACTGGCCTTTACCTTGAAAATAAAATTTCCTGCCGGCAATGCTGAATAGCGTACATGACGTACATCAAATCCTTTCTGCCAGTCTTTATCATATCCTTCCAGCTTATACTGGTATTGAATATTACGTGAGCCGCGGAGGTTAATAGCAGAAAACCTGAATACAATACTATTATCCTTGTATTGTAAAGAGATATCGGCGGATTTTCCGAGATAGATTGTTGAGTCCTGCATTTCTGCCTGGTAAATATTCAGCTTCAATCCAACAGGACGACTGATCAGCTGGTCGGGGGTAAAAATAATTAAGTCCTTTCCTGCTTCCCCCAGAACAATTCTCCTGTACTGCTTTTCAGGTAACTGCCAAAGCGAAAGCCTTCAGCGGAAAGCCCCATATTCTCATCAAAATATCGCATGCTTCCATTTTCCGGATCGAAGCGGATAAGGCATTTTGTATTGGCGATCCATATTTTGCCCAGGTTATCCTGCGTAATGCCTTCGCAATAATCATACTTCAGCCCGTTCGTCTTATTATAGGTTTTGATCTTACCGTTTGAAATGATGCTGAAGCCTTTTAGCGTGCCGACATACATATCACCTTTTTTATCCTGGAATAAACTATAGCATTGATCGGAAGCAAGGCCATCTTTAGCGGTATACACATCCAGCCGGTTTGCCCTCCGGGTCGTAACAATAAACACCATTGCTGATAGTAGAGATCCACATTTTTCCCTGCCTGTCTTCATATATGGCATTCACCCTCAAACCAGATAGCTGTTTCAACAACGGATGATCTGTAAAGGAATGTATCCTGAGTGTAGACGGATCAATAGTATAGACGCCGCCATTGGTACCCACCCATATATTACCGTCTGAAGCAGGGCACAGATCAAAAACATAATCGTTTTTTACCGCAGGACCTAAAGATGTATCACGGGGAATTTTTTTAAACTGACCTGTTGATTCATTCAAAATGGCTATGCCATCACCCAGGGCACTGGCCCATACACGACCCTGTTTTGTCTATACACAGAGAACGTATCTCCAGGCTTTGCGCTCCTGTCCATATTGGTTTTGAATAGTAATAAAAGAATTTGGATGTATTATTTTTCTTATCCCATTTTATGAGCCGCTCCAGGGCCGCCGATCCATATATTACCATGCCTGTCTTCGGCCATTTCGGTAACATAGGTATCATAAAAATTTCCCCCGCCATCGCTGAATATGCGTGTATATCCCGCCTGCCGGTTATAGATATTTGAAATGCTGACCCCGGCAGTATTAGATCCCACTATCACTTCGCCGTTAATGCCTCCGAGCGTTGCGCCAGAGACTATTAGCCCCGATAGTATTGGGGTTGATCGGGTCATGCGCATAGTTAGACATATTTCCCTCTTTATCAATAATGGTGAGCCCGGCATAATCTGTTCCTATCAGCAGGCTGCCATTAACAGCGGGTCTTACCTCTGTGATCGTAGAGTTGATCTTCTTTTTATTCAGTTCACTGGTGATCTGGTATTGCCTGTTTATTTTTCTTCGTATTAATATCAGCGATCTCCACTACTCCATGTTGCAAACCGATCGCCAGTTCATGATCACTGGCCTTGCACAAACTAAAAACGGCTGTGAATGGTTGTTCATAAACAACTTTTCGCTGCGCATAATCGAGGATCATGACCAGGCTGTCTGTCGCATAAATTATCTGGTTCTCATCAAAAGGCTCTGCATCATGAAAGCGTTCGTATTTTATCTGTTGCGGAATCCAGCCGAGCCTTTCCCATTTTTGTTTTTCTTCATTAAAAAAGTACTGGCCAAGGCTGGTGTACAGAACAGGGCCGTATACTTTTGTATCCTGTATGGTTCTGCAGACAAATTTTGAAACAGAGTCATTTAATATTACGCGGTGAAATATCCTGTTCTCATCTATCCAGGCTACCCCTTCGTATGTTCCCAGCCATATCCTGTTGCGGTTGTCACAGGTCATGTGAATGATGTTATTGGAAGGAATGGCCCGTTGTGTTTCTTTCTTGTAGGTAGTGATCGAATACCCGTCGTATACATTCAGGCCATCAACGGTGCCGATCCATAAAAAGCCCTTCTTATCAATCGTTACCGACTGCACGTTATTCTCTGATAAGCCGTTGGAGGTATTGAGGTGATGGAAAGAAAAATACTGTCCCTCTGCTTTAATGGTTCCAAAAAAGCAGGCGAAAAGTAGTATAAAGGTTATCTTATGGGTGGGTCGGTACAAGCTAAAATTTTTGCTTCTTATAAAAATAAACTATTCCACCAGTCATATCTTTCCCCGTTGAGCAAACAGCCAAAACCCTGAGTATCTGGCTGTTTTTCTGAGCGGATGACGATTTCTCCCTGAAGTATTTACGCTTTCATAACCTGGATTAAATCAGTATTTTACCTCCATGTGGAAGGGCCCATTTTTTGAAAAACCGCCTGTTAAGACTATGCCGGAGATGAGCCGGTGGTGTATACTATTTCCCTCCTTTTTGTTATTCTCTTCTTTTTCCTATACACAAAATATAAGTGGCGTTGTAAACAGCTATTACCGGGTAACTGAAGTGATACCGGCAAAGGCCTGTGTCCGGCTTAATACGACCGCTGGCTTAGGACTTAATGATAAAACCCTGCTTATCCAGATGAAAGGCGCCTCAATCAATACAAGCGATGCTGCATCTCCTTCCTTTGGTGATACTACCAGTCTCAACGATGCGGGCAACTATGAAACAGGTACTATCTGTTATATCAGGAGTGATTCTGTTTTCTTTATTTTCAATCTTATTAATCAATATACTATCGCCGGTAAAGTACAATTAGTAAAGATCCCGCAATATTACAATGCTACAGTAGTGGATACTTTAAGAGCCGCTCCCTGGAATAATACAAACGGTACAGGCGGCGTGCTGGCAATTTATGTTGACAATGACCTTATATTGAATGCACCTATTTCGGTTGATTCAAGCGGCTTTAGAGGTGGTGGCTTCAGATTAAGCGGTAACAATTGTAACAACAGCCCCGGCGCTGGTAATTACGCATATAATGGTTCCAGCTTATCTCCTCAAAACGGCGCTTTGAAAGGAGAGGGCGTGGCTGATGTAACAACGGCCCAAAGTGGTGGCCGTGGCGCACCGGCCAATGGCGGTGGTGGCGGTAATAATCATAATAATGGTGGCGGAGGCGGAGCTAATCTTTCTGCAGGAGGAGATGGCGGTGGTAATTCCAGTTCCGGCTCGGGCAACTGCACACTGGCAAGACAGGGCAAAGGTGGAAAGCCATTGACCAGTTACGGCGGGCAGAAAATTTTTATGGGTGGTGGCGGTGGGGCCGGCCATGTCAACAATGGGTATGCTGTATCTAATGGAGGCGGGCATGGTGGTGGTATTGTTTTTATCCGGGCTGATAATCTTATCTCCAATAATCATAAGATATCTGCTAATGGGCAGGTGGGCGGACCGGCAGCTTCTGATGGAGCGTCGGGTGCGGGAGCAGGCGGCACGGTTATACTGGATATTAATAATTATACAGATGCTGATAGTATACAGGCCAACGGCG
Source organism: Bacteroidota bacterium (assembly GCA_037200265.1). Lineage (GTDB taxonomy): Bacteria > Bacteroidota > Bacteroidia > Chitinophagales > Chitinophagaceae > VBAT01. The sequence goes on along the minus strand of JBBCIL010000006.1, from coordinate 11,392 downwards.
GACGGGGAGGGATTGAAAGTGACGGTGGTAATATCAATTATTGTTATGGCGCTGGTGGCGGTGGCAGCGGTGGTGTTATTTATTTTACAGGAGCTATTCCATCAGCACCTGTTATCACGACTGCCGGTGCAGGACCTGCCGGCCCGGAACTTGGCCGCGATGCTTCCTGCGCAGCGATTGTTGCTTCATTGGCAGGTGAATCGGGAGAGATTATCGCGGGTTATACTTATACGAGTTCACTCGTTTTTGCAAATACTTATTGTTCTGTCCTATTGCCGGTAGAAATGGAATGGTTTAATGCGCAATACACAAATGGCCAGGCATGGCTGGAATGGAAAATACCCGGGCCTGAATCAATAGATCATTTTTCGGTCGAAAGATCAGCGTATGGAAATAGCTGGGAAACGATCCATGATCAGCCGGCAAACCCGGGTACAATAACTTACCGGGATATGGATAATTCACCACGGCAGGGTTATAATTTTTACAGGATCAGGGTGGTTAAGAAGAATAATGCAACCGCCTATTCAACTATCCGCAAGATATATGTTCCGGAAAAAAAAGGGTCAGTTACTATTTATCCTAACCCGGCGCATAGCAAGATCCTTATAACAGGTATTTTGCCCGGCTCCCTGCTTATTATATCCGATATATCCGGGAAGCAGGCCTGGCAAAAAAGGATCATCGGCAATCAAAGCAGCGCTGAGGTAGCTCTTCCTGATTTACCCGCCGGTATGTATATTATTAAAATTGACGGCATAGCCAGGCAACTTGTTATCCGCTGATAACATCATTAATTATTGATGTTAGATAGCTATTATTCTACCTTTAAGTAATCAACTATTCGTTTATGCGATTCTTTCTTATTATAGCCGCGCTGGCCACTATTACGGCTGCATCTGCGCAGACTGCTGACCATTTCGCTGAAGGGATGAAAGCGGTTGGGGTTAAAAACTATACCCAGGCAGTTGAGCATTTTAAAAATGCTGTCGCCCAGAAGCCGCAGTATGGTGAAGCATGGTATGAACTAGGCTGGTGCTACAATGAACTGAATAAATACGAAGACGCTATTGCTGCATTAAAAAATGCAAAGACCTGGTGGAAAGATATTGCCAAAGTGTATTACGAATCCGGCTATGCCAATGATTTCGGGGGAAAGACGGCTGATGCTATAGAAGATTATAAAAAGTGTATCGCTGTCAGTGAAACCTATGCAGCCGCATACCGGCAACTGGCCAACATATACTTTGATATTGATAAAGATTATAAGACAGCGCTATCTTATTACAATACTTATATTAAAAACAGCGAAGAAAAAAATGTTGCTGCCAAAACATGGTACAAAAAAGGATACAGCGAGATCGAACTGGACCAATATGATGATGCGCTGGTCTCATTAAAAAAAGCGATCGCAACTGACAATAAGTATACTACCGCTTTTGACGAATTAGGATATGTATATTATAAACAGGGAAAGACCGATGATGCTATTGCCGCCTATATGACCAGCAGGCAATTGGATTCTGCCAGCAGCGCTCCCTGCAGCGGCCTCGGTGACGTATACCGCTATCTTAAAAAGAATACGGATGAGGCGCTGAACTGGTACAAAAAAGGTATCCAGGCAAATCCTAAAAGTCAGAACTGCAATTATGGCACAGGCTGGTGCTACAATGAAAAAGGCAAATACCGGGACGCCATTATATATCTTAAAAAAGCTACGGAAATCAATAACAAATACACGGCTGCTTATACGGAGCTGGGCTATGCTTACTATTCTCTTAAAAGATATGATGAGGCCCTGGTTGAATTAGATAGATCTGTAAAACTGGCGGAGACCAGCGTAGCCTTCTATTATAAAGGCCTTTGCTATGTGGGTAAGAATCAAAAACTGGAGGCGCAGGAGATGTACCAGAAACTGGTTGATCTGAAATCGGCGGACGCTCCTAATTTACTGAAGAGGATAAATGGGATGTAGGAAAGTTTATTACAGTACCTTAACCTATTTGAACAGCAATTCATTACTAAGCCACGGCATATTATTATCATATTTATATTATAAACACGTTCCTGCAATATGTTTATATTTTCGAAAAATATAAACATATAAATAAAACGTGTCGATTAAATCGACATAATGTGGATAACTCTGGAATACCGCATCTCGTTGTTATTTTTCCTTTTTAACCAATACATAAAAGACAAGAAAACAGAAACCCAATCTTAGTTATGTCTATTTTGTCCCTTAGCTATATCTATAAATAGTGAAAGCACCGGTAAACCGGTGCTTTCACTATTTATTTACTTCAGCGAAGGGTTATACCGCCTGCGACTCCATCTTCTTCTGCACTTTCTTTCTTTCATCTTCATTCAGTATCACTTTACGCATACGGATAAAGTTAGGAGTTACCTCTATACACTCATCCTGCTGGATGTACTCCATACATTCTTCCAGTGACATCACTGTTTTTGGCGCTATGCGGGTAGCATCATCGCTGCCGCTGGCGCGGTGATTGGTCAGTTTCTTAGGTTCTGTTGCATTTACTACCAGGTCACCGGGTTTGATATTTTCCGCGATGATCTGCCCGGCATATACTTCTTCACCGGCATCTACAAAGAAAGTTCCCCTGTCCTGTAATTTATCAATAGAATAACCGGTTGTCTTATCCTGGTTCTTGGAAAGTAATACGCCATTGCTTCTTCCGGGTATCGGGCCTTTCCATGGTTTGTACTCTGTAAACCTGTGTGCCATTACCGCTTCACCGGTAGTAGCTGTCAGCATTTGTGTACGTAAACCGATCAATCCCCGTGATGGAATTTCAAATTCAAGATGCTGCATGCTTCCTTTTGTTTCCATCACCAGCATCTCCCCTTTACGACGGGATACCAGGTCAATTACTTTGCTGGCAAATTCCTGCGGCACATCTACCACCAGCACTTCATATGGTTCACTTTTTTTGCCGTTGATCTCTTTTACAATTACCTGCGGCTGGCCTATTGTCAGCTCGTATCCTTCGCGGCGCATGGTTTCAATCAAAATGCCTAAATGCAGGATACCACGACCGTATACGATCAGGCTGTCCCCTTCTTCACTGTCCTCTACTTTCAGCGCCAGGTTTTTTTCTGTTTCTTTCATCAGCCTGTCACGAAGGTGACGGGAGGTAACAAATTTTCCATCTTTACCAAAGAAAGGTGAGTTGTTGACAGAAAACAACATATTCATCGTTGGCTCATCCACACTGATCACCGGTAACGCTTCAGGATTTTCTGCGTCAGCAAGCGTATCACCGATATTAAAATCTTCAATACCTACTACTGCGCAAAGATCACCGGCAATTACTTCCGTTACTTTCTTCTTCCCCATTCCTTCAAACACATACAACTCTCTTACTTTCGTTTTCTTTATAGATCCGTCCGCCTGCATCAATACCACCTGCTGCCCTTCTTTCAGTACACCACGGCTCACTTTACCTACAGCAATACGGCCGAGGAAAGAAGAATAATCCAAAGAAGTGATCTGCATTTGCACAGGTCCTTCGTTCACTTTTGGTGGCGGCACGTATTTAACGATACCGTCCAGCAAAGGATTGATATTATCTATCTGCTCCAGCGAATCATTGAACCAGCCATTTTTTCCGCTACCGTAGAAAGTAGGGAAATTCAATTGTTCTTCTGTCGCATCGAGGTTGAAGAATAATTCGAATACCGCATCATGCACTTCATCAGGACGGCAATTGGCTTTATCTACCTTATTGATGATAACGATCGGTTTCAGGTTCAGCTGTAATGCTTTTTGCAGTACAAATCTTGTCTGCGGCATCGGGCCTTCAAATGCATCTACCAATAAACATACGCCGTCAGCCATTTTCAATACCCTTTCTACCTCACCACCGAAGTCGGCGTGACCGGGAGTATCAATCACATTGATCTTAACGCCTTTATATACCACGGCCGCATTCTTGCTAAAAATGGTGATACCACGTTCTCTTTCGAGGTCATTGCTGTCCATGATCAGGTCGCCTGTATCCTGGTTCTCACGAAATACTTTGGTGGTATGTAATATCTTGTCAACCAGTGTAGTTTTACCGTGGTCAACGTGGGCTATGATAGCTATGTTTCTTATTTCCATATTCTCAATTTCAAACGAGCGGCGAAGGTACGCTAATTCAGCCGTGGGAGCAAGCGAAACAGATAATTAATAAGGACTTAACCCCCTTTAAACGGAGAATTATATTAGTTTTATGAAAACCAGCTATATGAAGTTCCTTAAGTGGCTTGCCTTCATCGTTTTGATACTGATTGTCGTTTACTTTCTCGGTCCCAAACCAGCTTCCCCCAAATTCACAAAAGATATCCCAGCCTTGCCCGCAGAACCAACCCAGCTCGAAAAATATATAGCCGGCCATGAAGCCCTGCATACACTGAAACCGGATAATGAAGCAAGGATCATATGGTTTAATGATTCTACTAAAGAAAAGACGGAATATGCTGTTGTATACCTGCACGGGTTTTCTGCCAGCCAGGAAGAAGGCGATCCCGTGCATATTGATTTTGCCAGAAAATTCGGATGCAATTTATATCTCAGCCGCCTCGAAGACCATGGCGTTGATACTACGGAACCGCTGCTGACCTTTACGGCTGACCGGATATGGAATTCAGCAAAAGAAGCCTATGCTATCGGTACACAGTTAGGAAAAAAAGTGATACTGATGGGGACTTCTACCGGCGGCACCCTGGCTTTAAAACTGGCGGCCGGATATCCTGGTATCGCCGGGCTTATTCTGCTGTCTCCCAACATTGCGATCAATGATGCCAATGCATGGCTTTTAAATAATCACTGGGGATTACAGATCGCTCACCTGGTAAAAGGGAAATATAATGAAGCGTCAGATACTACGGCGATCTATGCCCGGTACTGGAACAATAAATACCGGATGGAAGCCACGGTACAATTGGAAGAACTGCTGGAAACGACGATGAAAGAATCCACTTTTGAAAAAGTAAAACAACCCGCACTGGTTCTTTATTATTTTAAAGATGAAGATCACCAGGATAAAGTAGTAAAAGTATCGGCGATAAAAAGAATGTTTTCCCAGCTTGGCTCTGCTGAAAATCTAAAAAGAATCGCCGCTATCCCCGATGCAGGCGATCACGTGATCGGTTCTTATATCAAATCAAAAGATGTGCAGTCTGTGGAGAATGAATGTGAAAAATTTGCGGCAGAGGTACTTAAACTGAACCTTGCACAACATTGAAACCGGCTATTCGTTATTTTATCATGCGCCTGGAATTTTTACCGTTACTTATTATTTGCTGTTTTTGTGCTGCGCAAAAACAAATCAGTTCTCATATCATTCCCCCGGGGACTGCCCGGATCAATGATAGTTTGTTTATTGATAAAACTGAAACAGCAAATGTACACTGGCGGGAATACCTGTATTATTTACTGTCTGTAAAAAAAGATACACTTGCTTATGAAAAAGCGCTTCCCGATACACTTGCATGGAAGAATGATGAATATGGTGAGCCGCTCAGGTTAACATATTTCCGGCATCCCGCATTTAATTTTTACCCCGTTACCGGTGTCTCATACGAACAGGTTGTTGATTATTGCAAATGGCGGACTTATATGGCTAACCTGGCTATTTACCTGAAAGCAAAAAAGATAACGGATCCGGCATACTATACCGGGGAGGTATTTCCCATACATTTTATGTACCGCTTACCGTCTAAAGAAGAATGGGAATTTGTCGCTTCAGGCGGTATTGATTCGACCAGTAAGACTTTCAGGAAATTCAATAAAAAGGAAAAGCATCCCTATAACACGCTGGAAAGGGTTACGGCAACAGGCGGCAGACAAAATCTTCACACGGCCTATTTGCCAGACGTGATGTTATCTAACGTACAATCTTTTTATCCCGGTAAATACGGTATATATAATATGACCGGCAACGTAGCAGAAATGACGGCTGAAAAAGGTGTGGCGAAAGGCGGAAGCTTTCTAGACCCGCTTGATAATTGCAAGGTCAATATGCAACAAAATTATACAGGACCCGCAATATGGCTTGGCTTCAGGTGCGTAGCCACCCTGGTAAAATAACATCACACCCTTATGTAGATCTTTCGTTTATCTAATAAATATCCTACGAGCCAGCATACCATCATTACACTAACGGCAAACAGGAAGGAACCGAAATAATCGCCGGCATATTTAAAGACATTATCAAAAAGCCAGGAATATAGCCGCTGGCCGTGTGGCCCAACGGGAAAAAACCATAACAGTGTTGCGCCCAGTTCCGACAGCAGGTAAATGAATAAAGGGTTCTTGCCAAACACCTTGAAAAAGTATGTCCACCTTTTTAACTGCAAAAAATCAATGCTGTACAAAAGCGCAGAGATCAGTACACAATCAATACCTACCGTGAGTAATACAAAACTGCCTGTCCATAATTTTTTATTAACAGGAAAACTGATATCCCACAAAAGCGCCAGACCGATCAGCGCCGTTCCTGCCAGTAATAATTTTGCCAGGCCTTCATACGTATTTCCTTTTTCCTGTATCCACTTACCGGCTGCATAACCAAACGTTACATTGGCGATCGCCGGCAAAGTACCCAATAGGCCCTCAGGGTCAAATGCAACGCCTTCTCCATGGTACAAATGATTTTCACCGAATACCCAGAGATCAAGTCTTGTGCCGGCATTCGTGAGCATATTATAAGGATCGGCCGGATCACCGAATAATAAAAGGATAAGCCAGTAAAGCAAAAGGAAAATGCCGGAAAGCTGGATGACGGTAAAGGGTTTCAGGTATCTTATCATCAGCGCAGCAAAAAAATATCCCAGCGCTATGCGCTGCAGCACTCCCATTATACGTGTATGTGAAAAAGGATTGACTTCGAGATTACCCTGTTCATTCCAGTGTACAAAAGGAAACCAGTACATCAGGTAGCCTAATAAAAATATTATCACCGTTCTTTTTACAATCATTCCAAACACCCGGCTGTCTGAAAGACCTTCCCATTTCTTCATTACAAAACTCAACGCATTGCCTACTACAAACAGGAATGTGGGAAACACGAGGTCGGTGGGAGTAAATCCATTCCATTGTGCATGCTGTAATGCCGCATACGCAGTAACGCCGTTACCGGGTGTATTCACGATGATCATAAAACAAATCGTCATACCGCGCAATACATCCAATGCCAGAAATCGTTGTGAAGAACTGTTCATACAGGCAATTATATTCCGAATATAAAAATTTATCTCCGTTAAAAAATTGTAACTTTAAGATCATCTACATCCTGATTAAACTAAGATTGCATGCCAAATCAATTATCCCGCCGCGACTGGTTGAAAATAATGGGTATCGCTGCCGGTACTACCGCAATACCATTTTCTTCTTTGGCCGTTAATGAAAAAGGACAAAGGATTCTTTTACCCGATAACCCGTTTCATAAAAAATTAGCGAAGCCTGTTACAGCCATAACACTTGGCGCGGGATCAAGGGGAAATACCTATGGCAATTATGCAGTGCAATATCCCGACCAGTTAGATATAATAGGTGTGGCTGAGCCTATCCCCATCCGCAATGAACGTTATACCAAAAAACATAATATACCTGAAGCCAACCGCTTCAAAACCTGGGAAGATGTTTTTAAAAGACCCAAATTCGCGGATACCATTATTATTTCTACTCCCGACAGGCTGCATTACGGCCCCTGTATGGAGGCATTGAAAATGGGATATGATATTTTACTGGAAAAACCCATTTCACCCAGCGAAAAAGAATGCCGTGATATTTTAGCGTTAGCCAAAAAGAACGACCGGATCGTGGCGGTATGTCATGTACTGCGTTATGCGCCTTATTTTATAAAGCTGAAAGAACTGATGCATAATAATTCGATTGGTGAAGTGATCAGCATCCAGCATTTTGAACCGATCATGCATGTACACATGAGCCATTCTTATGTCCGGGGCAACTGGCATAACAGTAAGGAAACAACACCGATCATCTTAGCCAAATCATGCCATGACCTCGATATTTTAAAATGGATGCTGGATAAACATTGTAAGAGCATCTCTGCTTTCGGCGATCTCAAATGGTTTAAAAAAGAAAATGCGCCTGCCGGAAGCACCGAACGCTGTACCGATGGCTGCAAGATAGAAGCCGAATGTCCTTATTCCGCATTGAGGATCTATTACCGCGACAGAAGCTGGCTGCATCATTTCGATCTGCCTGAAGAGAAGGATAAACAAGGTGATGCTATTATGAATTACCTGAAGACGACCAACTACGGCAGGTGTGCTTACCGTATGGATAATGATCAGCCCGATCACTACACTACTAATATTTTGTTTGATAATAATACCACTGCCGCATTTTCAATGGAAGCCTTTACGAGTTATGAAGGAAGAAGAACAAGGGTGATGGGAAGTATGGGTGATATCGTCGGCGATATGTCTGCCTTTACCCATACTGATTTCCGTACCGGTAAAGTAACCGAATGGAAACAGGACAGCGATACGCATGGTGGCGGCGACTGGCGGCTGGTGGCGGATTGGATACAGGCGGTATCGCAGCACAATCCGTCGTTACTCACTTCTACCATTGACGCTTCGATAGAAAGTCATGTCATGGGTTTTGCTGCTGAAAAAAGCCGGAAAGAAAGAATGACGGTAGATGTAAAAATGTAATACAGAACACAGATTAAAGGATTTTAACAGTATTAATTCAAAATGTTGACACTGCTGCTTAGATAAACCTATTTTATACTTCTAATCCCTGTCATCCGTGTTCACACATTTCTTATCTTTCTCTAAATAATTGCTATGCCCCGCACAAAGATCGCCGGTATCGGTATGTATGTACCTGCACATGTCGTGACTAATAATGATCTGCTGAAGTATATGGATACCAGTGATGAATGGATACAGGAAAGGACCGGTATCAAAGAACGCCGGTATGCCCACCGGACTGAAGAAACCACGACGACGATGGGAGTTGCAGCGTCTGAGATCGCCATTGAACGGGCCGGCATCACTCCGCAGGATATTGACTTTATCATTTTTGCCACGCTTTCTCCCGACTATTATTTTCCGGGTTGCGGCGTTTTGCTGCAACGGGCGATGAAGATGAAAGAGATCGGCGCACTGGATATCCGGAATCAATGCAGTGGATTTGTCTACGCTTTGAGCGTGGCCGACCAGTTCATCAAAACCGGTATGTATAAAAACATCCTGGTTGTCGGTTCGGAAAAACATTCTTTCGGTCTTGATTTCAGTACAAGAGGCAGAAATGTATCGGTGATATTCGGAGATGGCGCCGGCGCAGTAGTACTTCAGCCAACAGATAAAGATAACCAGGGCATACTCTCTACCCATTTACATAGTGACGGCGAAAGCGCCGAAATACTGGCGATGTTCAATCCCGGCACACATGCCAATCACTGGATGCAGGAAAAATATGCCGACTTCGATGATGCAGAGATCGGTCAAATGTTTTTCAGTCATTCGATGATAGACAAAGCGCAGGTATTCCCGAATATGGATGGCCCTGTGGTATTTAAAAAAGCCATTGTGAAATTTCCTGAAGTAATAATGGAGGCATTGAATAAAAGCGGGCTTCAGACTTCCGACCTCAGGTTGCTGATCCCTCACCAGGCTAACTTACGCATTGCACAATTTGTGCAACAGAAATTGCAATTGAGGGATGACCAGGTGCATAATAATATTCAGAAATATGGCAACACTACTGCAGCGTCTGTGCCTATCGCTTTATGCGAAGCATGGGAAGAGGGAAAGATAAAAGAAGGTGATCTTATTTGCCTGGCTGCTTTTGGAAGCGGGTTTACGTGGGGAAGTGCATTGCTGAGGTGGTAAAAAAATCATGTTAACTGTAACACGAAGAAAGGATCATCAGATCATTTTCTTCTCTCTTGTCAAAGCCACTGCTTTTTCAATACCGGCCGCAGTAATATTGATAACAAGCGTATCTAATTGTTTGGTGACAACAAAATTCTCTTCTTTTAATTCATGTAAGTAGTCCGCGATAATATTCCAGTCCAGCATCAGCCGGAGAATAATTTCTCTCGGGCGGCATGGATAGGTGGTAGGTTGCGGGTCGTTCTTTACAATATCATAAAGGGTGCGAAGAGCCTGGTAGCGTGGTTCCATTCTGCTAATTTACGGAAAATGCACCGACGCTTTTCATAAAGCCCAAATTGTTGAATAACGGTGCAAAACCTATGGTTCTGTTCTTTTAATTAATTTGGAACACGGTCAAAACCGGGATCTGCACAGCAGCAGCCGGCTGAAAAGGATATATAACTAAAAGCCCCCGCTCAAATTAACAACTTACCTTACTTTCGCTGCAACTTTCCCCTTCATATAGTGGTCATAAGAGCAGAAAATTTACAGCTGATCATGAAAAAAATATTTCTCTTATTAAGTCTTATCTGTACGTATATGCTGTCGCAGGCGCAATCAGATTCCTGGAAAATAAAATGGAATAAAAAAACCATCCTCCAGGCAGGTAAGGAAGATGAAACCGCTAATACGAAAAAAATAAAAAGGGCCGATCTGTCTAAAAAATATTGCCTGGAAATCAGTTACCAGGAAGCCGATCCCGCCAAAGAGAAAGAATGGACACGTTCTTTTCTTATATACGGCGATAGTGATAATGATGTATTGCGAAAAGACAGTACCCGTAGTATACAGGTCACCGCCGCTGAACTGAAAAAGTTATTTGGTGATCAGAAAAAGATCAGGATATATACCATAGCAATTCCTTCTGACCCTGATTTAGCCGCCCGTGTTCGTGTACGCAGAGTACATTTGTGCACACTGGAGCTGGAATAGTTTATGCCTGCTCCCGGATATATGTGCTCAGCGCATCGGTGATCTTCCTGAAATTGGAGGGGATCATCTGGGATAAAATGCCTTCTGCGCTTTTGGAGATGGTCGCATCAAGCAGCCCGATACCTGATGAGATCACTTTTCCTTTCCACTGAAGATTTCCTGAAAAAGTGACCCGGCAGCCTTTTCCACCCATCGCAGGTTCAAAAGAAGTAACGCCATGGCATTGCATTTCTTCTGCAAAATGATGCGATTGAATTTTCCATTGTACGTTGTTTTGCTTTTCTATCCATTCTGCTGTATCGGTCCAGGCGAGCATATCCGGTTTAATTCTTTTCACCACGAAAGAAGGAAGTTTTGGTTTTGCCTTCCAGATATTTATGATCTTAATACTTCCATCGCCGTTAACATGCCTTTCCGTTTCAGTGATGGATTCAAGGTCCTCTATCTTTTTCGCTATCCGGGGCAATCCATTCAGCAAATGGATCCAAACTTCATTGACAGGATATTTGATAATGCTCACGGTTTTGAAGTCCAT
>JBBCIL010000005.1:0-240784 GCA_037200265.1 Bacteroidota bacterium | reverse complement strand
CAACCCCCCATGCCAAGGCCAAAAGCCTTGACTAACAAGGCTTAAGATGCAGGAACCAGGAACAGGTGTACGAAAACGAACAGTTTACGTACATTTTCGTACATCTCCCCTATTCTGTTCCAACGATTTTACCATCCCAATAGTTACTGCGACCCGGGATGTTGTGCTATTATTTATTCGCTTCGTAAGGCTGCGACCGGGTTAGAAATGGCCGCTTTGATAGCCTGATAACTTACCGTCAATACAGCTATCAGTACCGATAGCAATCCTGTAAGAACAAATATCCACCAACTGATATTGATACGATAGGAATAGCCCTGCAACCAGTGATTAAGTGAATAATATGACTAAATGAATAATAACCTGTACATATCTGAACAAACACATCTTTACATATGGGTTACTCCCCACTCATTACTCTTAACTCATTACTCTTAACTCACTACTCCCCATTTTCCACTCCCCGCTCACCACACTATTCCGTTCTCAAACTCTTCACCGGGTGGCAACTGCCGCTTTGATCGCCTGGAAACTAACCGTGATAATGGCGATCAGTAATGCCAGTACGCCAGCCAGTGCAAACATCCACCAGCTGATATTTATGCGATAAGCAAAATCCTGTAACCATTTATCCATTATCAGCCAGGCCAGCGGGCAGGCAATGACAAAGGCAACGAACACGAGCCGTATAAAACTGTTTGATAATAACAAGGTGATATTGCCCGCCGAAGCGCCCAGTACTTTTCGTATCCCTATTTCTTTATCCTTTGCCTGGCAGAATAAGCAGACAAGCCAAATAAACCCAAACATGCCAATACAATAGCGATAGCTGAAAAAATATTGAATACCTGCGCGGTGCGCCATTCGGATTCATATAGCTTATTAAAATCCTCGTCCATAAACCGGTATTCAAAAGGCCGGTGAGGGGCCAGTTGTTTCCATTTGCTTTGCAGGAATGCTATAGTGTGCGGTAAGTTTGTCCTGAAACTTTTACGATCAGCATATTGCCCCATCTTCCCGGAAACAATACCAGCGGCTCAATAGGATTATGTAAGGAAGCAAAATGAAAATCTTTTACGACCGCTTTTACTTCACCGGGCCGCTGCTCGCCAAGAAACATTTTTTTACCGATAGCTTCACCGGGCTGCCAGCCCAGCGCTTGGCCGCAGATTCATTGATGATATAATGATAGTAGTTCTTTGTATAGTCTTCTTTACTGGCATCCAGTATGTCCTGTTTGCTCAAATCAGTTCCTGCTATTATCTGCAACCCATTTGCTTTTACATATTCATCATCAACAGGATTGCCCCTTGTATTCATGGCCTGCCCCGCATTCATATCTGCCCGGCTCATCGAATAGCCACCGGGAATACTTACCGGGCTGTTGTTGGCTTTTGAAACAGACAGTATCGCCGGGTCGGTTTTAATTCTGATTTGAACAGGCTGATCTATCAGTGATCTTCTGATCAATATTCATCACGATCACATGATCGCGGTCATACCCCAATTTTTTATGCTGAATAAAATGCATCTGGCTCTTTATAATAATGGTGGCCACTATTAAAAAAACGGATATGACAAACTGGAAAACGATCAATGATTGCCGCAGCCAGGCACCTGAAGAAGTATCTTAAACGCTCCTTTTAATACTTTTACCGGCTGAAATTTTGATAAGATCAGCGCCGGGGTAACTGCCTGCCAGCAAGGCAATGGCTATCGCAATCACGAAAGCGGTTATCAAAACGGGCGGATACGATAGATCTGACAGCAAGAGGTTTTTATTGGTTAACTGGTTAAAAGAAGGTAAGACAAGTGCTATAAAAATAAAACTGAGCAGCAACGCTATTGCCGTTAATAAAATGATTCGCTGATAAACTGCCAGAATATCTGCAACCGGAAAGCGCCGGATACTTTGCGTATGCCTACTTCTTTTGCCTTTCCATAGAACGGGCGGTGCTTAAATTAATATAGGTGAAACAGGCGATGATCAATACCAGTAAAGCAATTCCTCCAATGATATAGATGTATGTAATATTACTGTTTGCTTCAAACCCATCATACGGTGAATATAAATGTACCCGGGTAAAAGGCTCCAGTTCATAATTAATATAAGCCCCTGCATTATCGCTCATTTCCTTTTTCATGAAAGAACCGATCTTACCCTGCAGCGAAGAAATAGCTTCTTTATCTTTTAAAAGAAGATAGGTGGTATAGTTGGCCTCGAAATAGCTTTCTTCCTGTGCAGTACCGAAGGAAGAGAATGAAGCGATAAAATCGAATTTTATCTGTGATGCAGAAGGACAATCTTCCGCTACACCAGTCACCGTATAGATATCCTGTTGCTGCTGACCTGTAATAATTTTCCAACCGGGTCTTCATCACCAAAATATTTTTTGGCTGCTGACCGGGAGATCACGACCATGTTTGGAGATTTCAATACCTGGACGGGGTCACCTTTTAACAAGGGAAAACTAAAAATCCTGAAGAAGGTAGAATCGGCATACAGGAATTTTTTCTCCAGGAATACCTTATCGCCATATTTTACCAGCCTGTCAGGATCAGACATCCTTAGCGCCTTCTTCTACCTCAGGAAAATTCCGCTTAAATGAAGGAAATACTTTTGTACTCGTAAAGTTGCCTTTGGTTGAAGGGCTTCCGTTTAAAACTATATTCCATGATCACGCGGACAATGCGGTCACCTTTTTGCTGAAACTTATCATAATTCAATTCATGCTGCATGTACAAGACCATCAGCAGGCAACAGGTAAGCCCGACCGTCAGCCCGGCGATATTGATAAAAGATGCGGTTTTGCTTTTTCGTAAACTGCGCCAGGCGATCTTGAAATAGTTTTTTATCATAATGCAGATTTTAGTGGCATGTCAAGCCCGCTGCGGGTATGAGCTTTTGTTTTTATATATGATGACTGGTAGTCAAACTGCTCTTACTCCGTTCGTAATGATCTCACCGGGTTGGCCAGCGCTGCTTTATCGCTTTATATCCCACCGTTATCCAGGCAATAAGTATGGATGAGAAAATAGCGATCGCAAAAACCAGCCAGCCTATACTGGTATGATATAAAAAACCGATAACCATTCGTGCATAAAATAATACCCGACCGGTGCGGCAATTAAAAAGCAATAACTATCAATAGGGTAAACTCTTTTGAAAAAAGATAAAGGATGCTCTGAACAGAAGCACCCAGCACTTTGCGGATACCGACTTCCTTTGTCTTTTGTATTGCCATAAAGGATACAAGGCCGTATAAACCAAGACAGGAAATAAAAATAGCCAGGATGGCAAATATCCTGAACAGTTGCGCGGTGATCGCTTCATTTCATAAAACCGTTCGATCCTTTCGTCGAAAAAGACCGGGTCAAACATATACGTAGGGTAAATACTGCTGAAAAGTTTGTGTACATTTTCCATAGTACCTGCCATACTCTTCCTGTCCATCCGCACAGCGATCCATTCGTATGTATTATACTCGGTAGTGATCGCCACCGGCATAATGGCTTCCCGCAGGGATTTATTATTATAGTCTTTAAATACACCGACCACCGGCACTTTCCGGTTCCATCCTACATAAGCAATATTCTTACCTATGATCTCTTCGGGTGAACGTAAACCCAGTTTTTTCACCAATGCTTCATTCACCACCATCTCACGGGTAGTATCACTATGAAAAGGCAGGCGGCTGCTATCAGCGAAATACCGAATGTTTTGAAATAACCGGTGTCTGCAAACTGGCCGGTAATAAAAAAATCTTTTTTCTCCGCATCATTATCAAACACAAAATCAGTTGACCAGGCCCAGCCACTTGATGGCGCATCCATACAAAGACTGGCAGATACTACGCCGGGCAGCGCCTCCATCCTGCTCTTCAGCAGGGGATACTTTATTTTCAGCGAACTATCACTGGGTAAATTAATGAGTGCGATACCATCTTTGTCAAAGCCCATCGGGCGGTTACGGAAAAACTGCATCTGTTTTACAACAACGACAGTTCCAATGATCAGTAACTGCGCGATCACAAACTGGAAGACCACCAGCCCACGGCGCAGAGAAATACCTCCGGTTCCTTTTGCATTGATCTTGCTCCTGAACACATCTGTTGGATTAAACCCGGATAATATCAATGCCGGGTACACGCCTGCCAGCAACGTAACGATAATGCCTGTAAGCAGGAGATAAAAAGGATCATGGGATTATCAGCAGGTCAAGCGAAAGACCTTTGTGCATGAGTGTATTCAATAGCGGTAACCCTGCAAAGGCCAGCAGGCAACCAAGGATGAGTGAAAAAAAGTGATCAATGCAGTTTCCTGTAAGAATTGCCGCATCAGTTGGGAACGGTTACCGCCTAATACTTTCTCACGCCGATCTCTTTGGCGCGGTTGACTGATTGAGCAGTAGAAAGATTAATGAAATTGATACAGGCGACGAGTAAGAGAAAAATACCGATCAATCCCATTGACCATAATTCTTTCCGGGAAAGTGCATTGTTCTTAAAGGTGGAAAAATCTTTATTAAGATGCATATCCGCCAGCGGCTGAAAATCCAGTTGCCAGCGAAAAGCCGGGTCGTCTTTAAAATATTTTTTTATAAAGAATTTAACTGTGCCCGCATGGCTGGGAGTTGATGCCCTCCGGGCGCCATCACGAAAAACTGGTTATTATTATTGGCGTATCCCCATCCATCGGGATTATTAAACATGCCGGGCGATAGCGTCCTCAATGTTTCAAAAGATCCGGCCAGTTTAAACGGAAGGTCTGTATTAGCCGGTACATCTTTAAAACGCCGCTGACGACAAGTGGTATACGAAACGACCACAGCTGTATGGTCTTCCCGATCGCTCTTTGCGGGTTATCAAAAAATTTAGCGGCCAGGCTTTCGTTTAATACAACGGTATTCTTCTCTGTCAATCCTTTTGCATTTCCTGCAAGCCAGGTAAAATCGAACATATCGAATACAGCGGCATCGGTCCAGTAAAGTCCTTCATTTTCTTTAAACCTTTTTTCTTCTCCCAATCCTTCGGCAGGAATATATATTTGCGCCTGCCCCAAATTCCAGGCAGCGCCCATTTTCTCAAATTGCGGAAAGTCCTGTCGCATGGCATCCGGCACAGGTATCGGCACACCGCCATACTGTGCATTGATCTCCCCGTTACTCTTATTTAACTGCGTGGATACAACGCGGTATATCCTGCCTTTTTTTGAATGATACGTATCATAACTGAATTCGTTTTGTATCACCAGGAAGATCAGCAGGCTGGCAGCAATACCTACGGCAGGCCCATAATATTCAGGATGGAAAAAGATCTCCTTTTCCAGAGTGTGCGAAGAGTTGTTTTTAAAAATTACTGCCCATAGTAAAAATATTTTTCTGTTAGGTACCTGTTTTCCGGTTGGCAACTGTCTACTCTGTCTTTAACACTTTTGCCGGTTTTGTTAAAGCTGCTTTTGCTGAATGAAACATGGCCGTTGCTGCTGCTGTGATGACAATGACCAAAGCAGATAATATAAATGGAATGGCAGACAGCCCGGTATTGTACGGGAATATATGCAGCCAGTTATGCATAAAATACCAGGCCACAGGAAAGGCAATACCGGCAGCAATCAGTGTAAGCCACAGGTAATTTCTTGTAATCATAGTCACTACCTGTACCAGGCTTGCGCCCAGCACTCTCCGGATGCTGATCTCTTTTTGCTTTTGCTGGGTAGTAAATGCTGTAAGCCCCAGCAAACCAAGACAGGTAATGATGATCGTAAGTATCGAAAAAGCCGCGAAGATCTTCCCGCGTTTCTGGTCAGCGGCATATTGCGAATTAAAATCATCGTCCAGGAATTTATATTCAAAAGGTAATTGGGGGAAATACTTTTTCCAGGCGCTTTCTACTTTCTTTACCGATGACTCCATGTTACCGGGTTCCATCTTTAGCTGGATGATATTACTGTTGGGAGAATAAAAAAGTATAAGAGGGGCAATAGGATTATACAATGATTTTTGGTTAAAATCTTTTATTACACCTACCACTTCCAAATAGTTTCCTGAAGTGTCGCCCGGAAATTTCACCCGCTTCCCTATGGCATTATCCCAGGCAAAATGTTTTACCATGGCTTCATTCACCATTATACTGTGCAGCGTATCCTGCAGTCCTGAAAAATTCCGGCCTTTCGCCATAGGGATACTGAGCGCGCCGAGGTAGTGTTCATCACACCATAGCATTCGATCGCCTTATCAACATTGCCGTTCCTGCTTTCTACGCTAAAAAGGTTCAGGTTAATATTTACATTGCCGGGATAGCAATTACCGGTGCCTACGGCTTTTACACCGGACATACTGCGAAAGTCATTGGTCATGGCGAATATCTTACTGCGTTCGTCCTCGCCTGTATTGATCGTTACTGTCATTACCTGGTCTTTATTAAAACCCAGGTCCTTCTTTCTTAAATAAGAAAGCTGTGAGTACACTACCCAGGTACAGATAAGCATGATCATGGAAGTCGAAAACTGTAATACCACGAGTGTTCGCCGCAGGTTTACATTACCCGATGCTTTTGAAAGCGCGCCTTTTAAAATACTCACCGGTTTAATCCTGAAAGATAAAACGCGGGATAGCTGCCACCTACCAGGCCTGTAAATAATACGATGCCTGCCAGCAGGGCGATATTGAATGGCTGCAGCAACGTTTGCATGGTGAATGCCTTGCCGGATATAGTATTGAATACAGGCAATAAAGGACCAGCAGAACAATACTTAACAGCACGGCTATAAAAGCGGTAAGCAATGACTCACTTAAAAACTGTAAAACCAGTTGCTTTTTCGTGGAACCGGTTACTTTGCGGATGCCGATTTCTTTGCTCTTCGTGCAGACCTTGCCGTTGTAAGGTTCATATAATTAATACAGGCGATCAGCAGCATGAAGAAGGCGACGGAGAAAATATCCAGATATACGACATGCTTCCCAGTTCTTCCGGCTCTCTCTCCAGGTTTGAATGAAGATGGATAGCTGTTATCGGCTGCACACCATACTGAATTTTAATATTGAACTGGTCAAAAATCGGCGCCATATACTTAGCATACATGGGCACCAGTTTTTTATTAAAGGCCCCGGGCTTGTGCCGGGCTTCAGCAGCACGTAAGTAAAAAATTAAAGCTGCCCCAGTCGCCATCGCCCTGGTTACCCTTAATAGTAGATGCCGATATCAGCATATCAAAGAGTATATGAGAATTTTTAGGCACATCTTCTATCACCCCGGTCACTTTGTATACATCATATACGTATACATCATATACGGTCCTGAGTGTTTTGCCAACTGCCGGATTATTTTTTCCAAAATACTTTTCGGCCAGTGTTTTTGAAATAACAATACTATTGGGTTCATTTAATGCGCTGGCAGGATTGCCTTCAACGAACTTGTGGGTGAATATGCTGAAGAAAGTGCTGTCTGCATAATAGATCTTTGTTTCGTAAAAATTGTTATCGCCATTTTTGAACAATGTCCGCTCCCTGCTCATCAGCCTTACTGCTTCTTCTACTTCAGGAAAATCTTTTTTTAAGGTGGCAGCAAGCGGCATCTGTGTTATGGTCCAGTTCGATTTCTTATCAGGCTCCTGTATATAGGATACTATCCTGAATATACGGTCAGCCTTTTTGTGGTAACGGTCATAACTCAATTCATCCTTTACATAAAAAATCAGGAAGAGCTGAAGGTAATACCGATGGTAAGACCCAGTACATTCAGCAGGCTGTACCATTTGTCTTTTTTGAAATTGCGGACGGCGATCAGCAATAAGTTTTTTATCATGTTCCTGTTTTTATCTTTCTTACATTTCTATATAGCTTTCCATTTACAGGCTATGTTGAAATAATGTTTTATCAATGGCTGTGAGTTGGTAGTTTATGATTTGGGTGGTGATTGCCAGAGCACATGCGTGATCATCCACTTTCCATCCAGCTTTGCCAGTAAAATATAATCAGTACCCCACCAGGCCGTTAGTTTGGCAGCAGCCGTTTGATCCTGGTAATCGAGCACTTCGATCTTTTTTGTCCATTTATCAGGGTTGGGTTTTCTTTTTCCGACAGAGGTGGCATAGTCCAGCATTTCCCTGAATGACATCGGCTCGCCATTGTACCCGGTTTCCTCTTTCTTCCTGAAATAGCCATATTTTACTACTGCGGGAGAAATACTGCGTAATATCTTTGTTGTATCCCCCCAGGTAAAACGCATCCACATAATCCGTCACCGCATTGGTTACTCCTTGTTTGTCGTCCTGTGCCATGGTACATACTGTCATCAATAAAAACGCGGTACTGAGTAGTTGTTTCATATACTGATCATTTAGATTTGCTTCTATTCTGTTTTCAGGCTCTTTACCGGGTTTACCAGGCTTGCCCTGATAGTTTGTATAACAATCAATACAGCCGTAACCAGCCCAAGAGCAAATATGGTTATCAAAAAAGGCTGCGGGGTGATCGTTGTGCGGTACTCATAATCATTCAGCCAGTTTCGCATAATGAACAAGGCGACCGGGCAGGCAATAATGCCACCAATGAATATAACGGGTAAAAAGTCTTTTATAAAAAGAGAAACGATATCCGGCATGGAAGCGCCTACCACTTTCCGTATGCCTATTTCTTTTGTTCTTTTTTGAATGCTTAGTGAAACAAGCCCTAAAACACCCAGCAGGACAATAATTACTGACAACATAGTAGCCGTATAAGAAGCTTTCTTCAATTGTATTTCGGTTTTATATAAATTCTCCAGGGTCTCATCCATGAATTTATATTCGAAAGAGCTTCCGGGCAGTAAAGCCGCCCATTTTTTTTCTATAGCCGCAATTGTATTACCTGTACTTCCGGGTTTTAGTTTAAACGACAGGTACCGATAGACATTTGTGAGCCGCACATGCACAAAAACGAATGGCTGTATCTTCTGCTGCATAGAAGCAAAATGAAAATCACTGGTCACACACCGCTCACCGTAAACAAGCCGTTGTTGCCGGGAAACTTTACCTGTTTACCTACCGCTTCGTCCCGCATTTGCCCAGCCTAAGGCCAGTGCCGCTTTTTCATTCAATACAACTTTTGAAGAATCAAATCCTTTGTCAGTCGTTAAGAAAGAGCCGGCTTTCATGGTGATTTCGTATGTACCGGGGTAGTTCTCATCGGTTGCCAGCAGCTGCATAGCGACTGCCTGTGTGGAGTCGGTGCCTGCTTTATACAGTAAAGGTTGTCCGCCGTTCATACCATTGGGTATCTCGTATGATAATGTCACTTTGCTCACCTGTGGTATCGCGGTAAACTCATTACGTACCGTTTCCATTTTCCGTACTCCCGCCGGCGACCAGTCTCTCGGTACCTGGGATGCGACAACATATTCTTTATTATAACCAAGGTTCCGGCTGAAAAAATAGGACACCTGTTGTGAAACAATAAAAGCAGCGATCATTACCACACTGGCCATAGAGAATGAAATCCCGCCAGTGATTTACGCAGCCATACTTTTTCTTTCACCGCTTTTAATGTGCCTTTTATTGAATCCGCTGATTTCAGCGAGGATAATATGATGGCAGGATACAAAACCGGCCATGATGCCTACCAGCAATACCAGTGCAGCCGGAATAAAAATAAAATATGCAGGGAAAGAAGAAAGTCCCGGAATTTCTTTGCCTACCAGTTCCCCGAATAACGGCCGGATAAAAGGGTAGGCTGCAATCGCTACCAGCGTAGCCAGCAAAACAAGTATTACCGACTCGGTAAGAAACTGAACGATGATCTGTTTTCTTAATCCGCCCAGCACCTTACGTATACCGATCTCTTTTATCCTTGCCGATGAACTGCTGATCGCAATATTGACGAAGTTGATGATCGCCATCAGTAAAATAAATAAGCCGACAAAAAGACAATGCATACAGCATTCGCTTTACGAGACCTTTGTCCTTTTCCATGTAATAATCCGTTAACAATACAGGATGCACTGTTATATTTTGCTTTACCCCATCTGGTGCGTTCTGCTGAATTAACTGGTTGATCGGTTTTTCAAGATCCTTTGCGGTGACGCCATCTTTTACTTCAATATAAGAGGGTATATACAAATTGGCCCATGCTTCAAAATCAAACCTTCCGAAATAAGCAAATGTATTGGTGGGAATAAAAAAAGTATTGCGGTTAGCGTCATTCAGTTTGTGTTACTGAATTCTCAGGGGATATCTTTCAGCACACCGGTACAGCAAATGCATGATCCGTACCGGAAAAACTTTGTATGGGCTATACTTTCACCGACTACATCCTGCCTGCCAAAATATTTAACAGCCATCTCTTTCGTTATCACTACGGAATAAGGCGCATTCAACGCGGTGCGGGCATCGCCGTGCAGCAATTCAAAACCGTACATGGAAAGCAGGGTGCTGTCGCCCAGTTGTATACCTTCACGTAAATGTTTATCTCCTTTTGATACTACGGAAGTAATACCATCCCAGCGGTAATAGCTGGTAACAAGATTAGGGTAATCTTCTTTCAATCTTTTTGATAAAGGGCCAAGCGTGGTTATTTCCTTCCCCTGGTTGGGATCCTTCCATTCACTTTTAAGAAAGTATTGATTACCGGCATGCCGCAGCTTTCTGTTTACCTGCAACTCATTCCACACATAAGCCCCGATAAGCAGGGTAAAGACTATTCCTGTTGAAAGGCCCGCTATAATTCAATAACGAATAAAAACGGCGTTTCGTAATATTCCGCCAGCCGATCCTGATATAATTTTTAATCATAGTAACGATTTACTCTGCTCTCAAACTTTTTACCGGGTTAGCCAGCGCCGCTCTGATAGCCTGGAAACTGATGGTAACAACGGCGATTAAAATAGCGGCCAGGCCGGCAATACCAAATACCCACCATTTAATATCTACCCCGGTAAGCGAAATCCTGTAGCCAGCTATGCATCAGCCACCATGTAACAGGTATTGCCAATACAAAAGAGATAATAACAAGCAACAAGAAATCTTTTGATAAAATAAACAGTACACTTCTTACAGATGCGCCCATTACTTTCCGGATACCAATCTCTTTGGTACGCTGTAAAATATTATAAGCTGATAATCCCAATAACCCGAAACAAGCGATCAGTATTGCCAATGAAGCGAATATGCCAAATACTTTCCCGTATAATGTATCCGCTTTGTACTGCTGGTCGTACATTTCATCTAAAAAATAATAATTGAACGGGTCGTTCGGGAAATACTTATTCCAGGTAGACTTTGCGGCAGCAATTGTTTTAGCCATATCCTTCGCTTCCGCTTTAATGGAATAAGCACTGCGGGTATTAGGTTGCAGCAATATCAGTTGTGGTTCGATATTTTTTCTTAATCCTTCCTGGTGAAAGTTCTGAACCACTCCTATAATAGTAAGTGTATCCCTGTTTCGCAGTAATTTTTGATTGATCGCCTTTTCAGCATTATCAAAACCCAGCCTGGCCACTGCCGTTTCATTCAATATGGCGGCTTTGTTATCCGTGGTAAATTCTTTAGAGAAGTTACGCCCGGTCACCATTTCATTTCAAAAGAGGGAATAAAGTCGTAATCAATTCCTATATGATACAGCGTCGTTGATACTTGTACTGACGGATCAAGCCTGCGGACACCATTTGTCCAATAAATCTCCTTCCCCATCACGCTGGTGGAAACAGTAACGGGCTTTAATACCGCGTTGCTGCAGCATCTCTGTTTTGAAAGGCTGAAAAGTATTCTGGTATACTGAATCCTGCACAGATACAGCGCCATCAAGCACCAATGTTTGGTTGATGTTCACACCCCAATGGCTGTTTACGCATGAAGCTCACCTGTTGAAATACGATGATGGTACCCGCGATCAGGATGACAGATGTGGCAAACTGAAGAATGATCAAACCTTTGCGTAAAGCCAATCCGCCAGAAGTGTTTTTGAAAAGCCCCTTTAATACTTTTACCGGTTGATACCCGGATAAAATAAATGCAGGATATAAGCCCTGAAAGTAATGTACCCGAGATAAAAATAGAGCTGAACAGCATCCAGTATTCCGGAAGCATTTGTAATGCCGCAGCCTGTTCTCTCCCTATAAGGTGATTGAATGCAGGAGTAAACAAGTAAGCTGATATGATAGCCATTAAAAATGCCAGCCCATTCAATAACAAACTCTCCAATAAAAATTGCTTAATAAGATCGGTTCGCAAAGCGCCCATTACTTTTCGAACGCCTACTTCTCTTGCCCTTTCTACAGAACGGGCGGTAGCCAGGTTGATATAATTGATCCAGGGCGATCGCCATGATCAGAAATCCTATCAAATAAATAAACCCAACCGCACGCCCATTACCATTCACCTCCGCTTCCTGGTTATAATTAGAATACAAATGAATATCCGTTAAGCGGTATCAGGTATAATTCATTCCGTTCATTGTTATTCTTTGACCATGCCTGGCTATTTATATAACGATCACAGAAAGCCGGGAATTTAGATTCTAATTGTTTAGGAGGGAGTACCTGGTTTTAGTTGCAGGTAGTATAGAAATCATACCACCCAAAACTTGTTTCGGTCGCGTTGCTTGTATCACCATAAGACCGGTTAATAGCGCCAAGCGTAGCATAAGAAGCCAGGTGATTGATCTGTAAATGAGAATTGCGGGGAAATCTTTGAATACACCTGTTATTTCGAAAGTCGGGTATAATCAGGGTCGCGTAATACCAATTTCTTCCCCATCGGTTCTTCGCTACCGAAATATTTTTTGGACATCGTTTCGGAAAGCATGAGTTTATCCGGGCCATCTAACGCATTGGCAGCATTGCCTTTCAGCAATTGCACATTGAACATGCGCAGAAAAGAAGGATCAGTATAATAGCCCTTCTGTTCCGTAAACTTTACATTTTTTTCATCATTAGATAATAACAGTTCCGCGTCAATCAGGCGGCAAAAATCTTCCACTTCAGGAAAATCTTTTTTCATCGTCGGGGCCGATAGCGGGATAACTGGTAGCCGACTGCCAGGATAGTTTTCCCTGTTGATATTCGTCCAGCCGTAACCTGAATATATTACCTGCTTTTTCATTAAACTGGTCATAGCTTCTTTCAAAGAAACATACTGAAAGATGAGCAGGCAACAGGTAATACCGATTGCAAGGGCCAAAAATATTCAATAGGGAATACCCTTTTCGTTTAAAAAGATTACGGAAGGCGATCCTCAGGTAACTGCTGAACATATTATAGTAGTTTAGGTGATCTTAACTCATTCCGATCTCATTGATTTTACCGGGTTCATTACCGCCGCTTTAATAGCCTGGAAACTCACCGTTATCAATGCCACGGCTATTGCAATAAAGCCTGCCAGTGCAAACATCCACCAGCTGATCCTGATCCTGTAAGCAAATGCTTCCAGCCATTTACTCATTACATACCAGGCAACCGGCGTGGCTATTACAATAGCTATCGCTACTAATTTTATAAGTCTTTTGAAAGCAACCGGACAATACCCGTTACACTTGATCCCAGCACTTTGCGTACACCTATTTCTTTCTTTCTTTGCTCCGCGCTGAAAGCAGCCAGTCCAAATAAGCCGAGGCAGGAAATAAGAATGGCCATCGTCGTAAAGACATTGATGATACGTGATAAGGTAATCTCTGTTTCGTATTGCTTTTGTACTTCATCATCTAAAAAAGCATACTCAAACGGTATCCCCGGAAAACTTTTATGCCATAATACTTCTGTTTTAGCCAGCAATGATTGATAGTTCTTACTATCAGCAGCTACGACAAGTGTAGACAGGCTCCGTCCGTCCGGGTTGTACACGAGCATAAACGGCCTTACTTCACCATGCAGGGAATTGTAATTAAAATCCTTCATTACTCCTGCTACTTCCACATATGTTGCGGGGTCGGGTTCATAGCGGGTGTATAATCTTGTGCCGGGCGCGGTAGCAGGTTTTAATCACAGCCGCTTCATCAATGTTTCATTGATCAGCACTTCCCGGAATCATACAATTGGAAATCACGGCCGCTGGCCAGTTGTATACCATTTGCTTTTACAAAATACTCATCAGTGGTCATGTTTTGCGCATCTATCGCGGCAGCCATACTACCGCCGGCCAGGTATACGCCATGATCCTGCGGTACAAACTGGCCCAGGTAATTATTTGGCATTGCTTACACGCTTTTACTTCGGCCAATTGCCGCAGCTCGCCGGCAAAGGCAGCCGTTTTTTTCTCTGCCTCATCTGTATGGAAAGTAAAAACAAGCTTTTGGTTTCTGATCGAAGCCAAGGTCTTTATTGTTGATATAACGAAGCTGGCTGTAAATAATAACAATACCGGCAACGAGTATAACAGATAAAGTGAACTGGAATACGACTAATGACCGCCGGATACCTGCGGCAGAGATATGACTGGTAAAATTTCCTTTTATCACCCTGATCGCCTGGAAATGCGGATAAATAAAATGCCGGGTAACTGCCCGCTACCAAACCGGTAAAAAGTGTAATAGAGCCAAGCAATATCCATACCCGGTAGTCATTAAAAAAAGATACGCGGATATCCGCCTGTGTAATTTGGTTAAGATAGGGTAACAATACCAGCAACAAGGGGATCGCTATCAGCACACCTGTCAATGACAGTAAAAAAGATTCGCTCATGAAATTGCCTGACCAGGTCTTTTCGTTCTGCGCCGATTACTTTTCTTACGCCCACTTCTTTGGCTCTTTTCGACGCCCGTGCTGTAGAGAGGTTCATAAAATTGACACAGGCTATTACCTGTATAACGGCGGCGATCAGCAGCAGGATATACAGGAAAGAAGGATTCACCACTTTTGTCATTTCCACTTCATAGCCAGTAGTAGTAATGAATAGAACCTACGGGTTGAAGGTGCAGCTGCTTTTCCATACCCAGTTCTTTCAATTGCTGCGCGCCGTATTTCAGCAAAAAAGCAGGCAGTTTGCTTTCGAGAGATGCGGCACTGGCGCCCGGGTTGAGCCTGATATAGGAATTGGTAAAATTGTTACCGGCCCAGGAATTGTTTTTGCCTCACATATTCTCCAACACCGCCGCTGTTCATCGTAATAAATATATTGGGCCCTGATATGCGATTTGCCCAGGCTTTCATCTACTACACCGGTTACTTTATAATCCTGCCTGCCATTATTATCATTTATCTCTATTACTTTTTCCTATTGGATCTTCGCCGGGGAAAAAGTTTATCTGCTGTTCGTTTCAGCAATACAATAGAATAAGGTTCGGACAACACATTCTTTTCATTCCCGTTGACAAAGTGATAGGTAAATACATCAAAAAAAGTCGAGTCCCGCAAAAACTGCATCCGTCTCATAAAAAGATTTTTCTTTATACCGGAGCAGGTGCCGGCTTTTGCTAAAATCACCTATCACACGGGTGAATTGCTGTACTTCTGGAAAATCTCTTTTAAGCGCCGGGGCGATAGGCGGCGAACAGGTGGCATTAGTATGTTTATCGCCGGTAAGTACCAGTGAAGTAGTGATACGATATGTATCACCGGTATTCTTATGATGCTTATCATAACTATACTGATCATCCACGTATAATAATATGTACAGGCAACATAAGGTACCAGTTGCCAACCCTATAATATTAATAAAACTGAAAGTCTTGCTCTTCAGTAAAAACCGGATGGCTGTCTTGAAATAATTCTGAACATATTGTATACATTTTAGCGGCCCTGTTTTAAGTGACTATTCGTTATTATTCTCTTCGTTGCTTCACTCCGTTCGTTGCTTCACTCCGTTCGCAAAGACTTTACCGGGTTGGCAATGGCTGCTTTAATGGCCTGGAAACTCACTGTGAGCAATGCGATCAGCAATACCGTCAAAGCAGCACCGGCAAATAACCATCCGCTGATATGAATACGGAATGCAAAATCCTGCAGCCACTGGTGACCGGCATACCATGCGAGCGGCACGGCAATAAGAATTGAAATACCAATGAGCACTAAAAAATGCTTTGAGATAAGTAAAATAATACTGCCGACATTGGCTCCCAGTACCCTGCGGATACCGATCTCTTTGATCCGCTGCATGGTTGTAAACGCAGCCAGGCCAAATAAACCAAGACAAGCCAGCAGGAATCGCCAGTATAGCCGATACGCCAAATAAGGCGAGACTTCGTTCCTCCGCTATATATAATTTATTATACGCCTCATCCAGGAAATGATATTCAAACGGGCGATGTGGCACCCGTTGTTTCCACACTACTTCCAGCCTGTTCGTACGGACTGCATATTATTACCATTTACCCTGACCATAAATGTTCTGGAAAAATCCTTCCCCAGGAAGATAAGCAATGGCGTTACCGGCTCATGCAGGCTTTGAAAATTAAAGTCCTTTACAACACCTACTACAGGGCCCTGCGCATTTTTCTCAATGATCTTTCCGATCGCCTGCTCAGGCGTCCACCCGATCTCTTTAGCAATGATTCATTAATAATATAGGGCTGGCGGAAATTCGCACTTTTATTACTGGTATCCATCATAGCAAAATCACTTTGCTGAAAGTCACGTCCCCGCTACCATTGTCATCTTCAGCGTTTGGGTAAAATTGAGATCCACCGGCATCGCTTTGAGTGGTACCTCATGAACACCTTTCTCATCCGTAGCTCTTATACCATCACCCCATTCTACAAACTCCGGAGTTTCATACGCGGCAGTAATACCCAGTACACCGGTACTGCGGCCAATGGCTTCCTTAGTATTATCATAATCCCGAAACATCTTTCCGTCAACAGGCAGTATAACCATA
Source organism: Bacteroidota bacterium (assembly GCA_037200265.1). Classification (GTDB taxonomy): domain Bacteria; phylum Bacteroidota; class Bacteroidia; order Chitinophagales; family Chitinophagaceae; genus VBAT01. The sequence goes on along the minus strand of JBBCIL010000005.1, from coordinate 224,005 downwards.
TGTTCTTTATCATACCCAAGATTCTTCGTTTTTCATAAAGCTCATTTGCTGCATGATGATCATGGTATAAATGATCAGGAATATAGAGATACCAAACTGCGCTACGATCAGGGATTTTCGCAAGAGATTATTATTGCCTGTAAAACTGAACCCTTTTTTAAGGATACCGATGATCCTTGTTCCGGATAAAATCATAGCAGGATATATACCGGCAAGAAAACTTACGATAATGGTAAAGATCAGCAGCATAAGAACAGGCATGGGCTGCAACAGGTCTTCAGCGAGAATTGCTTACCCGTAATTAAATTGAAATAAGGAATAAGCAGTACGCTCATCACCAGCGCGAGCACGGCGGCAATGAAAGTAATAGCAGAAGATTCACCAATGAACTGCATAAACACCTGCCGCCCCGAAGCGCCCATTACTTTGCGTATACCGATCTCGCCGGTTCTTCCCGTTGATTGCGCCGTGGCAAGATTGGTATAATTAGCACAGGCAATAACCAGGATAAGCAAGGCAACAATGGCAAACATATAGATATACTTCATATTGCCATTAGGTTCAAATCCTGCCAGTGCAGATCCAAGATGAACGCTTTGTCAGCGGTTCCAGGTTATACCTTAAAAAATCACTGCCGGTCAAGACGTGCTTCTTTTTTCTTACTGCGGCAGTATTCATGTACTCGGCGATCTGTTGCTGCAGTTTGGGGAATACTATTCCCGTCTTTCAGCAGTAAATAAGTGACCCAGTTGGCCGTCCACCATTGTTCTTCTTTATATAGTCGCCGAGGTTTAAAAACTGGGTGACAAAATCAAATTTCAGCTGTGAATTCTGCGGCGTGTTCCTGCATATTCCGGAAATAGTATAATCCTTGCTGCCAATGGTGAGCGTTTTATTCAACGCCTCTTCTGTTCCGAAATATTTCTTTGCCATAGCTTCACTGATCACGATCTTATCAGGCGCATTCAAAGCAGCCGCAGCCTCTCCTTTTACCAATGGAAAAGTAATGCTTTAAAAAAAGCTTCGTCGGCATAAAAGGAAACGGCTCTCTTCAAAAATCTTATCCTCCCTTTTTTACCACCCTTGTGCCGATAAAGTGCGCACATATTCTTCCACAGCAGAAATGTCCGTTTGAACTGCGGGCCGGTTTTCGTACCTGTTGTCGCGGCGGTAGATACATCACCCGCACGGCTATACTCCATGGTGGCTCTTACTATCCTGCCGGCATTGGCATGAAACTTATCATAGCTGAGTTCATGTGTAATATAAATACCGATCAGCAGGCATGCGGTTAGCCCGGCTGTCAGCCCCAGTATATTAATGGCCGAATACAGTTTATTTTTCCGGAGATTGCGAAGAGCAGTCTTTAAATAGTTTCTGATCATGGTAGTACTTTTATTCTGTTCTTAAACTTTTTACCGGGTTAGCGATCGCCGCTTTTATTGATTGAAAACTCACTGTTAATAATGCAATGACAAGAATGGCTGCAAAGGGGCAATACAAAAAACGACCAGTGTATATTAATGCGGAATGCATATCCCTGCAGCCAACTGTTGGACCGTATACCAGGCCAATGGTACCGCTTACCGCAAAGGCGATGAGCAATTAAAAGAGCAAATTCACGGTACAGCAATCTTAATATGCCGCCTATGGAAGCGCCCCAGTACTTTAACGTATGCCGATCTCCTTGGTGCGTCTGAAGTGTAGTAAATGAAGCCAGTCCGAATAATCCCAGGCAGGCTACCAGTATCGCCAGCGTGGTGAACAAACCGAATACCTGCCCGAAGCGCTGGTCTGCTTTATATTGTTCGTTGAAATGATCGTCAAGGAAAAAATATTTCGAAAGTATTGCCGGGGAAAAAATTTATTCCAGTTGGCCTTTACACTCGCAATGGTCTGGTTTACCTGCGCCGAAGTCGTTTTAATGGAATACAAACCCATTCACATCCGGGATTAACCGCAGAATTAACGGTTCGAACGCTTCACGCAAAGATTGCTGGTGAAAATTCTCTGTTACAACCCACGATCGTGTATTGCCGACCCCAGAAATCTATTCGTTTGCCCCACTGCTTCTTCCGTTTATTAAACCCTAATTGTTCTGCTGCTTTCCTGTTATATATTACTGCATCATCATCGGTACCGAAGTCTTTTGAAAAAATACGGCCGGCGATCAGTTTGAGCCCGTACATTTTTATAAAATCATAATCTATGCCGATAACACGGTATTGCTTTTGCGTGGCCTCATCACTTCCTACGAGTTTGATACCGCCGGCATTCCAGCCTACTGCGTCGCCGGGAATACTGGTTGATATGGCTATGCTTTTTACCGCCGCTTCCTGTTTTACCGCTTCCTTGAAAGCTGTCATTTTTTGCAAATAAGTAGAATCAATGCCAACGATAGGCGCCGTGGTTACCAATGTCTGATCTATATTCAGGCCTAATGATTGTTTTCGCATATACTGTATCTGCCGGTAAACGGTAAGTGTGCCTATCAGTAAAAACAGGGAAGCGGCAAATTGAAATACTACGAGTGATTTTCTTAATAACGCTCCCTTTGCGGTCGTTACCATTCTGCCTTTCAATACTTCAATAGGTTTAAACCCCGACAGTACAAATGCAGGATACAAACCTGAAAAGAATACGCCTGTTACAAACAAAGCGCCGAGACCTATCCAGAAACTGCCTTTGCTGAACAATGAAAAGGAAAGCTGCTGACCGGAAAGACGGTTGAATCCCGGTATTGCCAATACCACTATCAGCAGGGCAAGCAATAAGGCAAAACCATTCAGCACCGCTGATTCGGAAAGGAATTGTATAATCAGCTGCCTGCGTTGCGAACCGACTGCTTTGCGCACGCCTACTTCTTTTGCCCTGCTTACCGCACGGGCTGTAGCCAGGTTTATATAATTCACCCAGGCGATCACGGCTATGAAAAATGCAATGCCTAATAATAAATACGTTGTCTTTCCATCGCCATTGGCTTCCGGCTCCAGCATGTAATGGGAGTACAGGTGAATACCGGGTAATGGCTGAAGCAGGTATTTGACAGAAGAATTATACGTTTTTAAATCAGCACCGATTTGTTTGTCTACAAGAGGAGCAAACTTTGCTTCAACCGCTTTGGGATTAACTCCCGGTCTTAATAATAAATAGGTAAGACATCCGTCATTGAACCAGGCAACTTCGGGATTATCATCAGGGCCGCGGAATTTTATGTATGTGGCATACGAAAGCAGCAAATCAGGTTTGATCTGTGTATTGGAAGGCGCATCTTTATATACGGCTGTGATAGTATAATCGCTGTTGCGGTTTAGCTTAAGTGTTTTACCCACCGCATTGGCATTGCCAAATAAAATGCGGGCTGTTGTTTCAGATACCGCCGCGGTAAAGGGTTCTTTCAATGCCGTCTTCTGATCACCTTGCAGCAATGGATACGTAAACACGCTGAAAAAAGAAGGCGTGGCAAAAAATACTTTCTCGATCTTAACCGGCTGGTTATTGATTTCAGTGGTCACCCGCCCGTTTTGAACCAGTTTTACATAATCCTCTATTTCAGGTATAGCCTCTTTAAAAGAATTGCCTGCGGCATAGGCACCTGCGGCCCATTGCGTGCTTAGTTTGCCATTATCGTACCTGTCCTGCTGTACGCGGTAGATACGATCCTTATTTGTTTGAAAATTTTCATAGCTCAGTTCGTACGATACATATTGTAAAATAAGCAGGCAGGCTGCGATGCCGATAGCCAGTCCGGCGATATTGATACCGGAATATGCTTTGTGACGCATTACATTCCGCCACGCGATCTTGAAATAGTTTCTTATCATGTGATTTTTTTTATTCTGCTCTTAAATTCTTTACAGGGTTTGCCCTCACGGCCTGCCATACTTTTATTCCTGATGTGACAGCCGCAATAACAAACAATACAAACACTGAACTGGCTATCGTAGACAGATCAATACCTGAGTTAACCCTGAATATCATATTCATTAAAAGTTTGGTGAGCGCCCATCCGCCATAACAACCTAATAAAGCCGCCACGATGAACACCCAGAAATAACCGCGGTTAATTAAAACAAGTATATGCCCCGGGCCTGCGCCTACGACCTTACGCAATGCGATCTCTTTCATTTTTTTAAGTACGGTAAGCGATACCAGCGCAAATAAACCGGTAGCCGTAAGCAATATGGAGATAATAGCAAACCAGAAGAATATTTTAGCGATACTGGTTGTTACCTCGTATGATTCGGCTTTCAACCCGTTCTGGTAGAAGCCGGTAAACGGTTTCATCGGTGACACTTTCTTCCATGCATCTTTTACTTTTGAATAAACAGTGAGCAGTTCTGCTTTTTTTTGCCTGTACAACAAGAAACTGGAAACGGTTTTCCTTAGCGAGTTTAAAGACCACGGGCTCCAGCGGATCAAATAACTGCCCGGGATGATAATCCTTCACCACGCCGACTACCGAATAGCTGGTGCTGTCAATATATACCTGCCTGCCTACCGCTTCTTTATCTTTCAGGCCATAGTTAGCCGCCATTTTTTGTGTGACCAGGATGGAATGGGCATAATCTCCTTCCATCTGCGCATCAAATGCTCTTCCCTCGATCACTTTAAGATTTACCGTATTTAAATAGTCCCTGCCGATCTCCATCATATCAGCTTCCTTTTTTATACCCTGTACTTCGGCCACCACATTCCTGTGGCCATAGCCAATATGATTTCTCGTACCCGCCAGTGATGCTACCTGCGGGATCGCCGTCACTTCATTTTTTAGAGCGGCGAACGTATTGGTATCGCTGACAACAACCCCGATGGTGTTTTCGATATTATACCCGTAATCATAGTTCTTCTGAAACGCTGCATTACGGGCAAACCCGATACCGGCTATGACAGTAATAAGAGCGATGGATAACTGTAAACCCAGCATTACTCTCGAAAAAATGTTATTGCCTCCAAACTTTACGCTGCCGCGGAATATGATGGAAGGATTGAACCGGCTGACATAAAATGCGGGATACGCACCCGCCAGTAATGTGGTGACGACTATCACAGCTCCATAGAACAGCAGGGAGACGGGTATCATGAAAATAATCAGCGGTGACTTTCAGATCAGTGAACATACTATTGAATAACGGCAGCCATAGCTGATTCAATACAACAGACAGGAATACCGCCAGTACTACGATTACAGCACATTCCATCAGTAACTGCAGTACGAGTTGCCGGTGTGAGCTGCCCATTACCTTCCGCATACCTATTTCTTTCAGTCTTCTATTAGCACGGGATACAGTAGTATTGGAAAAATTAAGACAGGCAGAGAGGAAGATCAGTATGGCCAGTATTAAGGGGACCATACGCGGCAGAATCATCAGGTCTTTCGCGGAAACTATTGTTGCTGAGATTACGCAGGCCCGCATTCTGTTTAAGGTCAATAAGGGAAAAGCCGGTCGTCTTCCAGTCCGGTCTCGCTTTATTCTGAACAGGTATATACTTATTAAACTCCTTAGACAGCCGCCTTGCATCTGCCGTATTCGGTATTTTAAAAAATGCGGCATCGAGGAACCAGGTCCAGTCATCACCGGCTATGCGTGAGCCATCTCCCTTTAACAGGTTGTCAAAATTGGAGATAAAATCAAACTGTATGGTCGAATTAGCAGGCACATCTTTCAGTACACCCACCACCGTAAGCGGCATAGCATAGGTTTCGCCAGAATAAAATACCAATGATTTGCCCAACGGGTCCTGCTTGCCGAAATATTTAGTGGCTGTTCTTTCCGTTATTAAAACTGTATTCTTATCCTTTATATTATTTGTACCGGCCACTACGGGAAAATTGAACATCTCAAAAAATGGCTGATCGGTAAAATAGGCCTGCTCGGCAAAAGGTTCATTATTATCATACTTCACACTTAATCCACGGCTATCATAACGGGCGGATGCGGTGATCCCCGGAAAAATCATTCTGTGCCTGCTTTACCGCAGCCATCGGAAATATTCCTTTTACACCGTCTCCTCCTGCTTTATAGCTCAGGGCGCGGTAAACGATATCCTTATCCTTATGAAAATTATCATAGCTGAAACTGAAGCGCAGTGTTTGATATCCCCAGGCAATGGCGGCGATACCAATGCCCATCCCTATAATATTTAATAAGGTATATCCCTTATAACGCCACAAGTTGCGTAAAACGATCTTATAATAATTCTTAAACATAAGCATGGTTTTATTCTGTTCGTAAACTTTTAGCCTTTAGCTGTCAGTTACCGGCAATAAATAATGTTTTAACAACCGCACCTGCGACTACCTGTTCTTACTCTGTCCGCAAACTTTTTACCGGGTTAGCGATCGCCGCTTTGATAGCCTGGAAACTTACGGTCGCCAATGCGATCAGCAGTGCAGCGCCACCTGCTATCGCAAATGCCGTCCACCCGATATGTATCCTGAATGCAAAATCCTGTAACCATTTATACACGCCCCAGTAAGCCAATGGAGCTGCTATCACGATAGATATACAAACCAGCAAGACAAAATCCCTGGTGAGCATGGAAACAATATTGGGCACCGAAGCACCAAGCACTTTTCGTATGCCTATCTCTTTTATCCGTTGTTGCGCAGCAAATGTGATCAGTCCCCAGAGACCGAGGCAGGATATGAGCATAGCCAGTACGGAGAAAATTTTGAAAAGACTGTATAATCTTTCTTCTGATTTATACAGCGCATCCAATTGCTGATCCAAAAAATTAAATTCAAATATCCCGCCCGGGAATACCTGCTTATAACTTGTATTGATCTTACTGATCGTTTGCCTGTACATCAGCACCCGTACCGATCCTAATACCTATTTTTTCACAGAAAGGAAGATACTGGGTGATCAGGGTAGGTTTGATGGCTTCGTGCAATGAACCTATATTAAAATCCGCTACCACGCCGGTGATCTCTGCATGCCATCCATTCATTCCTGTCCAGAAACGTTTTCCCAATGCCGCTTGCGGCGATCCGAATCCCAGTTCCTTTACTAATTTTTCGTTGACAACACATTTAGGAAAACGCTCTTCCTGCGGTAATGATTCAGAAACAGCGCTGGTATCGGCTGCTGTAAAAAACCGGCCTGCCTTTAACTGCAGATCATACACCGAACAAAATTTATCATCGGTCATGATCGTCGTTACCTGCTTTTGATTGGGATCGTCACGGCCAGTCAGGCTCATTAATGTTCCCCAATGTGTATTCTCTCCACCGCTGGGAGGGCTGGTTGAAAAAGACCAGCTTTTTACTGCCGGTATATTTCCGAGTTGCGTTTCAAACAGGTTCTTTTTAGCGATGCCACCCGGCGGCAGGTCCAGCATCACTATGCTGTCTTTATTAAAACCCAGGTTCTTATGCCGCATATAATTCATCTGCTTACCGATCAGCAATAACCCGATCAATAAACAAACCGATATGCTGAACTGCGCTACCACCAATCCTTTGCGAAGCCATACCGATTGCGGGTTTGTATTTACAGAACCTGATTTTAACGTAGTGGCCGGCCGGAACCTGGTAATGATCCATGCGGGATAGATGCCGGCGAGTAATGCGGTCAGTAAAATACCGGCCAGTAATGAAATGAATAAAGAAGCAGAATGAAAAATATCAAAACTGATCTGTTTGCCTGTAAGGTTATTAATATAAGGTAATGCGAATTTTGTAATGATCACGGCTATCACTGCGGAAATAAATACCAGCAATAAGGCTTCACTGAGGAACTGCATGATGAGTTGAAATCTTCCCGCACCTATTGATTTACGTACACCTACTTCTTTGGCGCGGGCAAGCGCCTGTGCCGTGGAAAGATTAATAAAGTTGATACAGGCCAGTATCAACACCGCAAGACCCACGCTTCCGAAAAACCAGAGCCATTTTGTATTGACTGCCTGCACCCATTGTCCGCCTCCGGCGTATTTGGCATTAAAATGTACATCGCTTAATGGTTGCAGTTCCATTTCAACACGCGAATCCTTTCCCATCCACGGCTGGCTATTGACAAGCCTGTCATAGATATTCTGAAGCGACGCATTAAGACCCGCACCGGCTTCTGTTCCTTTTTGTAAAACGATAAAGGTGGAGCCGCCCGACACAGAACCATAGTGAGTGGTATTGGTCATTAAATATTTTTCCTTATCAGAAAAAGAAAGAAGCATGGATGCAGGTAAATGTGTATTACCGGGAAAATCTTTGATGACCGCTCCTACCGTGACCAGGAAACTGTCATTGTAGGTAAATGTTTTTCCCAGCGCATCTTCATTGCCAAAAAATTTCTTAGCTGTCGTCTCCGTCAGTAACGCCTGGTAAGGTGTACGCAATGCTTCATAGCCGTTGCCCTCGATCACTTTTACATCAAATACATCCAGGAATTCAGGGGTCGGTCATCATTACATGATCCTGTTTGAACCGTTTGGTGGGATTGATCTGTATAACCGACTGAAACGGATGATGTACTTTGGTCACATACTCAAGCCCGGGAACATCTTTTCGTACCTGGTCAGCCAAAGGGAATGGAGTAGAAAAATGAAATTCTTTTTTCCCAAAGTCCACCCATACGTGGTTGATGCGGTAAGTACGGGCGGCTTTGCTTTCATACGTATCAAAGCCAGATTCATACTTAATAAATAACCCGATAAGCAGGCATACCGTAATGCCTAATGTCAGCCCGACGATATGCAATGAAGTGGTCAGCTTCTGGCGGCTGAACCTCCGCAGTATGAATGGTATGTTCCTGAACAGCATGGCTATATTTTTATTCGGTTTACTTCAGTATGATTATTCTGTACGCAATGATTTTACGGGATTAGTGACCGCTGCTTTAACCGCCTGGAAGCTTACAGTGAACAAAGCGATAAAAACTGCCAGTAAACCCGCCACAGCAAATACCCACCATTGAATGGTGATACGATAAGCATATCCCTGCAAAAATTTATTCATCATCCACCAGGCCAGCGGGGAATGCGATCAGTGACGCAACAGCTACAAGCCGCAAAAAATCTTTTGATAACAAACCCACCAGGTTTGAAATGGTAGCGCCGAGCACTTTACGGATACCGATCTCCCTGGTACGCCGTTCTGCTGTATACGCTGCCAGCCCAAATAATCCGAGACAGGAGATCAGTATCGTCAGGAAAGCAAATACCCTTGATAATTTACCGATCAGCGCTTCGCTTTTGAAAAGATTATCAAATTCATCATCAAGGAACTTGTATTCGAAAGGATATCCGGGTGCATTGCTTTTAATGACTGTTTCAATTTTTGCCATTGCTTTGGTGACGTCCTGGTCTGCTTTTAATCTTACCACCAGCTGCGATACATTGCCGGTGTCGCAAAACATGACCAGGGGATCAGGTCTGCGGTACATATCATTAAATACAAAATCCTTTACCACGCCTGTTATTGTAAACTTTTCGCTGCCACCATTTCTTAGCAGCACTCTCCCTACCGGTCTTCTTTTCCTATTATCCCGGCAAATGTTTCATTGATAATAATATTGTTGCTGTCCCGTGTTATATCATCATAAAAATTCCTGCCCGATTTCAACTGCATGCCCATCGTGGAAATATACTGCGGGCTTACCCATTCCATTGATATCAGTACCTGTGCATTAGGCGCTTTCCCATCCCAGTCAAAACCAGCGCTGCTGCTTCCTACATTCAATACCCGGCTGTTTGATGCCGCCGCATTTTCCACCACTCCTGTTGACATCAGTTCATTATAAATAGTGGGCACATGTTCATTCATGTTCCCGTTCAGACTGGTAAGAAATACATTGTCCTTTTTATAGCCCAGTTGCCTGTCCTTTATATGTTTTATCTGCTGGTAAATGATGATCGTACTGATGATAAGCACAATGGAAATAACAAATTGCATGACTACCAGGCCTTTTCTTACATAGATTGTAACAGAATTTTTACCTATACGAAGACCTTTAAATACGGTAATGGGATTGAAAGAGGATAAGTAAAGAGAAGGATAACTTCCGGCCAGCACCCCGCAGATCAATGCCATTAAAGGCAGACCGGCCCAGATAACGGGGCTTGTCACATCGAAAGCGAGTTTCTTTTCTACCAGCGTGTTGAATGCAGGCAGGACAAGCCATACCATTAACGCGGCGAGCAGCATAGCGGCAAAAGACATTACAATAGATTCACTGAAGAACTGGCGTATCAGCATTCCCCTGCCTGCACCCATCGCCTTGCGAACACCCACTTCCCTGGCTCTTTGCTCTGATCTTGCCGTAGCCAGGTTCATAAAATTGATACAGGCGATGATGATAATGATAATGGCAATGATGGTAAACATCCGTATGAATAGTATTCTGCCACCGGTCTGTTTACCTTCTTCAAAATTATTTCTCAGCCGCCAGTCATTTATAGAAAGCAAAAAAGGCCTGGCAATAGCTGCTGTATCTTTTTGAGTAATGAAATTGTATAACTTCTTATTGACCTGTTGCGGATCCACCCCTTTGTTCAACGTTACAAAGTTCTGTATACCATTATTGCTCCAGTATTGCAGCCAGCTGTTCCTGTCTTCAAATACTTTGAATGAAGCCAGCCAGGAAAATTTCAGCGTGCTGGACAAAGAGGGCTCTTCTATGATACCGGCGACAGTAAACAGTTTATCATTATTGACCTTTAACGTCTTACCAATCGCATCTTCTTTACCGAAAAAACGTTCCGCCATTTTATCCGAGATCACGATAGAAGCCGGATCAGTCAGCAATCCCGCTGTATCTCCTTTGATAAGACGGAATGAAAACATTTTCAGGAAATCGGGATCGGTGAAATAGCCTCTTTCATAAATTGATTTATCTCCCAGGGAAAACAACGTACGTGAACCCCAGTCGGCCCTGGCTGAATATTTTATCTCAGGCAGCTCCTGTTTGATAGCAGGCCCGAATTTTCCCGGCAATGACATAAACGTATAGGTCTTTCCTTCATAGCTCTGGTTTTCCATTACCTGGTACAAACGGGAGTAGTCTTTATGAAAACGATTGTACTGAAATTCATCATTCACCCATAAAAAAATAAGCAGGGCACAGGCCATTCCAAGAGAAAGTCCTGCGATATTCAGAAAAGAATAGCCTTTATTCTTTATTAACTGGCGGATAGCGACTTTAAAATAATTTTTTATCATAGATATTCTTTTATTCTGTCTTTAAACTTTTTACCGGGTTGGCAACCGCCGCTTTGATAGATTGAAAACTGATAGTGACCAGGGCAATTAATAACGCCAGTAGCCCTGCAATGGCAAAAACCCACCAACTTATATGAATACGGTAAGCAAAATCCTGCAGCCATTGGTGCATCGCCCACCAGGTAACAGGCACTGAGATAATAAATGAAATAGCGACCAGCAATAAAAACTCTTTTGATACCAGCAGAAGAACTCCCCGGACAGAAGCGCCGAGTACTTTTCGTATACCTATTTCCCGGCTCCGTTGCTCTGTAATGAAAGCGACAAGACCAAACAAACCAAGACTGGCAATAACGATAGCAATAATGGCGAATGCAGTAAATATCTGCCCGGTTCTTTGCTCTGATGCATACAAAGAAGCAAACTTATCATCCAGGAAATAATACGAGAACGGGGCGCCGGGATTGAAAGCATCCCATTGCTTTTTAATATCACCCAGCAATTCTTTTACATCTGCAGTTTTTACTTTCGCGATCAGCCCGCTTTGGGTATTGCCCAGCCTCATCATCAAAGGAGCGATCTTTTGTTTTACAGATGCGTAATGAAAATCTGAAACAATACCTATCACTTTATATTCATGCTGGCCCGAAGTAGCGATCGTTTTGCCAACAGCGTTGTCACTTTTCCATCCCATACCACGAACGGCCGCTTCGTTTATTACTACGGCAAAAGAATCTGTAGGAAAATCCCGTGAAAAATTTCTTCCTTTTATCACCTGCATGCCCAGTGTAGCCACATAATCATAATCCACGTGATAGATATTAATATGTATCTCGGCCTCGTTCTCATTGGCCTCTTTATCTTTTGGATAAGCCTGTGTGCCATCGAGGTTAGCATTGCCGGGAACATCCGTTCCGGTGCTTGCCTGCACAATACGGCTGTCTTTCAGCAATTGTTCTTTGAATACACTCCTGGCATCCCTGTTTCCGAGCAGGTAAGTATCCTGCAGGAATATTACCTGCTCTTTATTATACCCGAGCTTTTTATCCTGCATATAACGCAGTTGCTGGTACACCACAATAGTAGCAATGATCAAAGCGATGGATACAAAAAACTGGAATACGACCAGGCTGCTGCGCAGTATACTTTTCCGGCTGCTGCGGGCAGTGGTTACGCCTTTTAAAACAGCAATCGTATTGAAAGAAGAAAGGAAAAAAGCCGGGTAAATACCTGCCAGTATCCCAACCAGCAAACACAAGCCAATGACCGCTGCCAGGGATTGGTAGCTGAGAAAGAAACTGAAACTGGTATGCTTTCCTGACAATTGATTGAAATAAGGCAATATTACAAACACCAGTAAAAGCGCACATACAGAAGCGCAGAGCGTAAGCAATACAGATTCTGTAAGGAACTGGGTGATCAGTTGCTTTTTTACCGAGCCCATTACTTTACGTATGCCAACTTCTCTCGCACGTTTAGCCGAACTGGCTGTTGAAAGATTAGTAAAGTTTACGCAGGCAAGCAACAGGATGAATATGGCGAGTACACCAAAAATGTACACGTAATTGATATCGCCGTTTACCTCCAGCTCATACTTTGTATCCGAGTGCAGATGGATATCTGTAAGAGGCTGTAAAAAGAAACGGAATGTATTGACTGATTTCTGCGCTTCCGCCAGGCTCACGCCCATATCGTGTACCACTTCCGGCACCACATATTTTGCCACCAGCTGGGGAAATTTAGCTTCCAGTTTTTTAGGGTCTGCATCTTTGTTCAGTACAACGTATGTGTAAAAGCCGATATTGCTCCATGTCCGCGCAGTAAGATGCAGGGTTGACATGCTTATAAAAGCGTCAAAATGAAAATGGGAATTATCAGGGATCTTATCTATCACACCACTGACCTTAAGATTGCTTTTTCCCAGCACCAGTGATTTACCGACAGGATTTTCATTGCCAAAATATTTTACCGCAATGGATTTGGCAATAACGATAGTGCCGGGTTCCGACAAGGCGGTTTTCGCATCACCTTCCAGGAAAGGAATGGAAAATACCCGTAAAAAATTGGAATCTGCAAATACAAAGTGCTGCTCTTTGAACTGCTTATCATTATAACTCATATATTGCTCTCCCCTCGGTAAAATCCTCGTATACTCTTCTATTTCGGGAAAAGCATTCTTCATTCCTTCGCCTACAGCAACATCGGGGTGTGGATACGTTTCTATAGCGCCATTATCTGTTGAATACAGCCCAACCCGGTATATCTGGCCGGCTTTTGCGGGATACTTATCGTAATTCACTTCGTCATACACATATACAGCGATCAGCAGGCAACAGGCAAGCCCGATGGCCAGACCAAATACATTAATAAAAGAAAAGACTTTATTCTTTATTAAGCTCCGTACCGCTGTCTTGAAATAATTTTTAAACATAAAATAGTATTACTGGTGTATGAACTACTTTGTTCGTTGCTTTACTCCATTCGTTGCTTCACTCCGTTCGTTGCTTCACTCCGTTCGCAAAGACTTTACCGGGTTTACGACTGCCGCTCTCATTGCTTTCAGCCCTACTGTAAATAATGCAATGCCCAATGTAACAGCTGCGGCGGCGGCAAAAATCCACCAATGAAGGGGAGTACGGTAAGCGAAATTCTGCAGCCAGTTATTCATCGCATAGTACCCGGCAGGGATAGCGATAAGCGCTGCGATCAGCACCGGTCTCAGCAGGTCTTTCGACAGCAGCATTACAATATTCTGCGTGGATGAACCCAGCACTTTTCTTACACCGATCTCTTTTGTTCGTTTAGCCGCGGTAAAAGAAGCGAGACCGAATAAACCAAGACAGGCGATAAAGATGGCGAGACCGGAAAATATACCCAGTATCGTTTGCTGCCTGATATCCGCTTTATAAAGTGTGTCAAATTTTTGATCGAGAAAATTGTATTCGAAGGGATAAGCGGGAGCCACTTTACTGTATATCTCTTTTACCGTTGCCAGGGCAGCCGGTATATTACCGGGTTTTATTTTTATTACAGCTACCCTTCTGTCTTCGCTGGGTGAAATAACCAGGGCGTCCATTTTTTCTTTCAGGGAAAGGAAATTAAAATCTTCCACTACACCTATCACTTTTCGTTTCGTTTGATCACGGTTGGTATTCTTTAACCATTTCCCGATTGCCTGTTCGGGAGTAAAACCAAGATTCACTGCAGCAGTACGGTTGATCAGTACTGCATCAGTTGTATCTGTAGCATACTGCGGGGAAAAATCCCTGCCCGCGATCATCTTCAGGCCTAATGTTTTTACATACTCGAAGTCGGCAAACTCTGTACGTGATTTCCATACCCCGGCCTGGCCTTCTGCTTCGAACGTATGCATATCAAAAAAACCACCGGGCTCGCCTGACATCAATGACACTGAGACAATATTGCCTTTGGCTTCCAACTCATTTTTAAAAGTGACCCTGTGGTCATACAATTCATTATTATCTATCGGCACGATAATGCTGTGCTCTTTATTATACCCGAGTTCTTTTTCCTTTACATACTTCATCTGGTTGGTAATAATGATAGTACCGATGATCAGTAAAACAGAAATACTGAACTGCACTACCACCAATCCCTGCCTGAATAAAGAACCGCCTTTGCCCAATCTTAATTTTCCTTTCAATGCCTGTATAGGTGAAAACGCTGACAGAAAAAATGCCGGGTAGCTGCCTGCAAGAAAACCTACTACCAGTATCACCGCCGCCAGGAATAACCAGATCAGCGCTGCATTCCACGAAACGGTGAGTTCATAACCCAGCAACTGGCTGTACACCGGCATCAGTAATTGCAATAAACCGACAGACAATACGCAGGAAATAAGCGTTAATAAAAGCGATTCGCCGATGAATTGCCAGACCAAGTGATTGCGTAATGCGCCCATCACTTTGCGCAGGCCTACTTCTTTGGAGCGTTCTACGGCGCGGATGGTGGAAAGGTTCATGAAATTGATACAGGCGATCAGCAGGATGAATGCAGCGATCGAAAGAAAGATATACACTACCTTTTTATCCCCGTGTTTTACATTATCGAAAGCAGTAGTGGGTTCAAAATAAATATCCGTTAACGGAGTAAGCGCAATATCAAAATGAGCGCCGATACGGGCCATGTCCTTTGCCAGGTATTTATCCATGAATTGCGGAAAACGTTTTTCTACCTGCGCTTTATTTGTATGCTCATCCAGTAAAACATAGGTAAAATTGTTATTGTTCATCCATACGTTGAACCATTCTGCATTAAAATAATTGGAAAGCGGCATTACGAGATCGAAATCCAGGTGAGAATTGGAAGGAACATCTTTGGCAATACCGGTAACTTTTAACTGGCGTCCCTTATCCATTTCGATCACTTTGCCCATAGGATCCTGTTTGCCAAAATATTTCCTAGCAGTCGTTTCAGTCAGCACCACACTGGCCGGGTCTTTTAAAGCCGTAGCCGGATCACCTTTTACTAATGGAAAAGAAAACAGCGTAAAGAAATCAGCATCGGCTATATACAGTTTCTTTTCGTTGAATGAAATATTATTAAACGAAACCAATCCATTCGACGGCATTACCCGCACCGCTTTTTTAATTTCACCGGGAAAATCATTCAGTAAAGCCGTGGCATAGGGCCCGGACAGGTAGGCCACCCTGTTCTTTGTCGCATCGTACCCACGCATGACACGGTAGATATTCTTTTTCTGTTTATGGAATGTATCAAAGCTGAATTCATTCATGATAAACAAAAAGATCATCATGCATACGGTAATGCCGATCGTTAATCCCAGTATATTGATGAAAGAAAAAACCTTATTCTTCATCAGGTTCCGCCACGCTACTTTCAGATAATTCTTTATCATGGTATATTTTTATGCTGCTCTTTGCTTCACTTTGTTCGTTGCTTCACTCCGTCCGTTGCTTCACTCCGTTCGTTGCTTCACTCCGTTCGCAAAGACTTTACAGGGTTGGCAACCGCCGCCCTGATCGCCTGGAAACTCACGGACATCAAGGCAATGAGTAAGGCAATGACTCCTGTTATCCCGAATACCCACCAGCTTAGCGCTGTGCGGTAAGCAAAATCCTGCAGCCATTTGTTCATAGCCCACCAGGAAACAGGCACTGCTACCACAAACGCAATGAGCACCAGTTTTAAAAAATTTGCTGATAACAGTTGAACGAGACCGCTTACGCTGGCACCCAGCACTTTCCTGATACCGATCTCTTTGGTTCGTTGTTCTGCAGTAAAGGCAGCCAAACCAAACAATCCCATGGCACAAATGATAATAGCGATAACGCAAAAAATGGAAACTAACCGCGAGATCTTTATATCTGCCTTGTATAATGCATTAAAACTATCATCAAGAAATGTATAGCTGAAAGGCTGGTCAGGAATAAATTTGGACCATACGGCACCTGCCGCACCTACCATTTTGGTGATATTGCCGGGAGCTGCCTTGACAAAAAAGTAGGAATCGCTGCCCTGGTTATCCAGCAAGACAATAGGCCCTATCTTTTCATGCATGCTTTTGTAGTGAAAATCCTTTACCACACCGATCACCTGTCCTGTATCCCCACCCATGGTAAACCGTTGTCCCAGCACCGGCTGGTGCATATTGAAAGCGGCCACAGCTGTTTCATTTAAAATATAATTATGATCGTCTTTAGTACCGGCTTTGAACCAATGACCGGTGGTTAATTGCAATTTGAACATTTCCTGGAAATCAGCATCTACGGAAAGCCGCGCAATGGTAGGATTGTAGGCTGTATCATGGCCGTCCCAATCGGCATTGCCTGAGCTGGAACTACCCACATTCACTATTTCTTCTCCGCCGCTGCTTACCGCAGCGATGCTGCTTTGCGACAAGAGTTCCTGTCTGAAACTGGAGAAAAATGTTTTTACTTCCTCCTCTTTTAAAGACCTGTAGCTCTTATAAGGAATCTGTACTCCCATTACCTGCTCAACATTGTAGCCAGGGTTCGTCTTTTGTACATACTGGAGCTGTTTGTAAATAACAATAGTAGCGATAACGAATATCATGGAAAGGGTAAACTGGAATACGACCAGTCCCTTGCGGATAGCCCCATCATTCAGTTTCAGGAAACTTTTGCCACGGAATACATTCAATGGTTTAAAAGAAGAGAGCATTGCAGCAGGATATATGCCATTTAATACAGTAGCAAAAAGCAATGTACCCAGCAATACCCGCCACATACTGGCAGAAGTGAGCGGCAGCTCAAAATGTGTTTCCGTAATATCATTAAAAAAAGGCAGGCATAGCTTAATAAGAACTATGGTAACAAAAAGGGCCAGTACACTTATCGTAAGCGACTCGGCAATGAACTGAAAAAATAAATGCTTTCTTTGCGCGCCGATAATTTTTCTTACACTTACTTCCTTTGCCCGCAAACTGGCTTTGGCCGTTGTAAGATTTACATAATTAATACAGGCGGTGACCAGGAGCAGCAATCCGAGGATACTGAAAATATAGGTTGTCTTTTTACTTCCATGCGGAAGGTTTGATGATTGAAGACTGGCGTCAAAATACATGGCAGCCAGCGGCATTAAACTTATTTTGACATTATGGTTGGTCCTGTTTTTATCAATGATCACATTGAGCTTGCCTTCAGTAAGTTGCTGGCTGGCACCGGGCTTTAGCTGAATAAAAGTGGTGTACCCGAAGTTATTCCAGTTCTGATCGTTCTTTAATACCCTGGGATTAGAAAGACGCCCTTCCATGTGCAGAAAAATATCAAACTGGAAACTTGAGTTTACCGGGTTATCTTTTACGACTCCCTGTACAGTATAGTTCACCGTGTCTACACGGATGATCTGTCCGACTGCATTGGCGTCACCAAAGTATTTCTTTGCTTTTGATTCGGTCAGAACAATTGTATAAGGACTTTGATTAAAAGCTGCGGCATTACCCGTCACAAAATCATAATGAAACATATTGAACCAGCTTTTATCAATCCAGGCGCTGGTCTTTTCTGAAAACAATTTATGATTGATGTTGAACACCATACCACCCCATGTGTTGACAATGACCTGCGTGGCTTTCTCTGCTTCAGGAATTTCCTTTATGGCAGCTTCGGCCATTGGCATCGGTGAAGTTTCCCATACCCATGCTTCATCTTTATTTACCTGTATCGCATTGGTGATCCGGTAAATATTTTTATTACCCGGGTGATAGTTATCAAAACTTATTTCATTTTGTACCCATAAGAAAATAAATACAGCCGCTGTCATTCCGATAGACAGGCCAAAAAGATTGATAAACCCGGTACTCTTGTTTTTCCAGATATTCCGAAGTGCCGTTTTAAAATAGTTTTTTAGCATGGTTTTATTTTTACTCGGTTCGTAAACTTTTTTTCCTTGTACCGGATTGGCGAGGGGCCGTTATTCAATATCCTTGTCATCTTCTGTACATCAGGAAAATCACAGGGCAGGTAGTAGCCGAAAGCGGGAGCGATCGTACTTAATGTTAATGAAACAACCCCTTCCTGGTTATTGAAACTTCTTGTGACACGGTAAATACGGCCTGCTTTTTCATTATACTTATCATAACTCAGTTCGTTGAGAATAAAAGAAGTGATAAGCAAACAGCAGGTAAACCCTATCGTAAGGCCAAACAGGTTTATAAAAGAAATAAACCTGTACTTCAACAGGTTTCTCATGGCGATCTTAAAATAATTCTTAATCATGGCTATACTTTAAGAAATGACCAAATCTGTTCAGTGCGGGTGGATAGTCCAGTTCAGGGGATACGAAAAAACGGGCCTGTGCTTATACCATAATATTTTCCATAACGGTTTGACCGTCGAGCATGCGGATGATACGGTGACTGTAACGGGCATCATGCTCACTGTGTGTTACCATGATGATGGTTGTTCCCTGTTCATTCAGATCAGTGAGCAATTGCATCACTTCATTACCATTGCTGGAATCGAGGTTACCTGTAGGCTCATCGGCGAGGATAAGTTTGGGATTGTTCACTACCGCCCTTGCGACAGCCACACGTTGCTGCTGACCGCCGGATAATTGCTGCGGGTAGTGATTACGGCGATGCATGATCTGCATCTTATCGAGTACTTCTTCTACTCTTTTCTTTCTTTCAGCGGATTTCACGCCGGTATAGATCAGGGGAAGTTCTACGTTTTCAAAAACGGTCAGCTCATCAATCAGGTTAAAGCTCTGGAACACGAAACCGATATTGCGCTTGCGGAGATCAGCTCTTTTGCGTTCGTTGAACTTGGCGACTTCAATGCCATTGAATACAAAGCTTCCTGCATCGGGATCATCCAGTAAACCGACGATATTCAGCAAGGTAGACTTGCCGCAACCGGAAGGGCCCATCACGGCTACGAATTCGCCTTCTTTTATTTCAAACGTCAGCTTGTTCAGCGCCACGGTTTCTACTTCATCGGTACGATAAACTTTTTCGAGATTGGTGATCTTGATCATTGTTGTTTATTTAAATGATTGCCTTATTTATATATTGAACATAAAAAGCTGCAACGGGGAAAGGTCATACGTCTTCTCCGCTTGTTTTTTGGCGTCTCTCTCCCTGGCTGCTTTCAGTTCGTTGATCTTGCAGCAGGATTTCTTCACGCACTCTTCCTTACCCATTTGTTTTGCCGAAGAAAAAAGACTCAGGCAACAAACGATCAGGATGATGTAAATAGTTTTCTGTTTCATGACAATTGATTTTGCCTGCCATATTTTGAACAAAGAAGGTCAGGCTTTGGTTTAATGATTAATCTCTCAGCTTTTCTTTACTATCGCTTATCATCTGCTGATCCCTTATTATTTTTTTCAATACGAGTTCCTGCATCGTTCCGTAATTCTCATAACTGGATGTAACGATCTTATCACCGGCTTTTAACCCCTGTAATACTTCGTAGTAATCAGGGTTCTGGCGTCCCAGTTGTATATCCACTTTGTAAGCCGTAGTACCGCCTTCGCTTACTTTAAACACCCAGTTACCGCCGGTCTGCTGGTAAAAAACCGCCCTTGGCCAATAATAATGCCTGTGTTTCATCACTCAGCGCCAGGCGTATCTGCAATGTTTGTCCGCGGCGGATACCCTGCGGCACTTCTCCTTCAAATTCCATATCTACCTGGAAACGGCCATTGGTCACCTGCGTGTATATTTTTTTGATCTTTAATTTATAGTCTTTATTGGCGAAGCTGAATTCACCCACAAGGCCTGTGTATATCCGGGATATATAATGTTCATCTATATCTACCCGTACTTTAAAACCACTCAATACATCCAACTGGCCCAGTCTTTCTCCTTTGTTCTTTGACTGGCCTATTTCCGCATCAAGTGATGTAAGTTGTCCGTCAACCGGCGCTCTCACAATAAGGTCACCCACTTTTTTGCGCATTACATCCAGTGCATTCTGCGAACCATGATAAGATTGCTTGGCCTGCGCCAGTTGCTGAATATTGGAAACAGAATCCTGCCCCATGATCTGCTCGGATAGTTTTTTCTTTTCCAGCAGGTAGTAGTAATTATTTTCTGATTGTTTGAACTCCTGGGCGCCGATCGCCTTTTGTTCATAAAGACCTTTGTTCAGTTTATACATACGCTCCGCTTCTTTAAGCAGGCTGGCTACGTCTGTGAGCTGATTGAGGCGGTTCACTGTATTTTGCTGGGCTGCATTCTGCGATATCTGCATTTGTGTAAGCAGGTTGTAAACAGAAGTTTCCTGGTTTACCAGGTTCAGTTGGAGATCGGTATTTGACATGCGGAGGATCGGTTCTCCTTTTTTCATCACGGCGCCATCTTCCACAAATTTTTCTTCTACCCTGCCTCCTTCTGAAGCATCGAGGTATATCGTGGTGATGGGCAACACGACGCCATTAACAGGAATAAACTCCTGGAAGGAGCCGTTCTTTACTTCACTGATCGTGATCCTTTCCGAATCCACGTTCAGCCGGCTTTTGCCTGAAGTGAAATAATAGCTGGCGGCAGCCAATAATACTACGCCTGCGATAGCCGCTATAGTCAATATTCGTTTTTTGCCCCATTTTTTTTGGGCGATAACTCTATCCATGTTTACTGTTACTTTTTAAAAGCGGTCCTTGTCAAACGATCTGTAGCGTCCATTGTTACAGTCGCGAATGAAAGCATAATTGTCCGGTTTCAGTATAGTTAGAAATGTGCCAGTTCCTGAAAATTTTGGTTAGCAGGGACTTAGATAGCCAAAAAAGTACGAAGCCGTTCGTTAGTGATACACCCGGTGTACGGTTTTGATACACTTTCCCGGTATTGTTTTTTTATAAAAATATAGTTGCCATCACTTTGTAATTATGGTATAATTGCAGCAGGCGGGTAGTGAGTGAGAGTGGTGAGCCGGGAGCCGGGATGTGCTTTTAGATAAAAAATATCCGGATTACAGCGACTTACTCACCATTGACCACTCACTATTCACCGCATTGATCACTCACCGCTCACCCTTCACATATATTGTATATTGACTAATGAACCTCAAGAACGCTTCGATACTGATCATAGATGATGACACGGACGTACTGACTGCAGTAAGGCTGCTGCTGAAGACAGAAGTAAAGGAAGTGGTCACGGAAAAAAATCCAGAGAACATACGCTGGCACCTGTCCAAAGACAGTGTAGACGTGATACTGCTGGACATGAATTTTACCAGTTCCATCAACACGGGTAATGAGGGCTTGTTCTGGCTGAAAGAAATAAAAAAATTAAAGCCTGAAACCTCGGTGATCATGATAACGGCTTACGGGGATATTGATCTTGCTGTTCGTTCGTTGAAAGAAGGGGCCGCAGATTTTGTGGTAAAGCCCTGGCACAATGAAAAATTACTGGTTACGATCAAAGAGACCCTGAAAAGGAAAAGTAATAAAACCAGCATCACACCCTTTTCCGCGGCAGACAGTATTATCGGTAAAGAATTGTTTGGTGAGTCCGAAGCGATGCAGGAGATCTTTTACAAGATCGAAAAGATAGCGCCTACAGATGCCAATATCCTGATACTGGGTGAAAATGGTACGGGAAAAGATCTTATCGCCAAAGCCGTTCACCAGCAATCACTACGAAATGATCATCCATTGGTAAAAGTGGATGTGGGCGCACTGACCGAAAGCCTGTTTGAAAGTGAACTGTTCGGGCACAGGAAAGGATCATTTACCGATGCGAGAGAAGACAGGGCGGGCCGGTTTGAAGCCGCCAATAAAGGAACTCTTTTCCTGGATGAGATCGGGAATATTCCGCTTCACCTGCAGGCGAAATTATTAAGTGTGCTGCAAAACCGCCAGGTAATAAGATTGGGAAGCAATGAGCCGATACCTATTGATATCCGTCTTATCTGCGCTACCAATGTCGGGTTGAGTGATCTCGCCAATGAAAATCGTTTCCGAAAAGATCTTATTTATCGTATCAACACGGTAGAGATCATCGTTCCGCCGTTGCGCAAAAGAGGCAATGATATTATTTTGCTGGCTAAACATTTCAGCCGGTTGTACAGCAATAAATACATGAAGCCCACGCCGGAGTTTGATACAAAAGCGATGGAAAAACTGCTGAACTATCATTACCCCGGCAATGTGCGTGAACTGCAATATATCATAGAGCGGGCGGTGATCATGGCAGATGATCATGTATTGCAGCCGAATGACCTGATATTCTCCCCGATCGAAGCCACTTACCAGGCAGAGAACGGAAGAAGCGGAAACAAAACTCAGCGCCGTAGAGAAAAATACCATTCTTAAAGTAATTGAAAAACACAATGGCAATATTACCAAAGCGGCCAAAGAACTGGGGTTGACAAGGACGGCTTTGTACAGGAGGTTGAGTAAGTATGATATATAGAGGAAGTCCGAAAGTCGGAAAGTCCGGAAGACCGAAGACGTTTCAATATAATAGAATGATTCTTTCGGTCTTTCCGACTTGCGGACTTGCGGTCTTTCGGCCTTTCCGACTTTCGGACTTTCGGTCTTCCAGACTTCTTTCGGACTTTCCGACTTGCGGACTTTCGGTCTTTCCGACTTGCGGTCTTTCGGCCTTTCCGACTTTCGGACTTTCGGTCTTCCAGACTAAATAATAACTATGACTTTTAAAAGATACGAGTGGAGAATAATTGTGCGGGTGTTTTTGTTGTTTACAACATTAAGCGCTGCTGCATTTATTCTTGTAAAGGAGCTGTACGTTTATTTATTACTGGCGGCTCCTGTTATCATTTACCAGGTTATAGAATTTTACCGCTTCCAGCGAAAGGCCCATACTGAACTGGAACAATTTGTAGAGTCCGTTCATTACCGTGATTTTTCCCGCTACTTTGATGTAAAGCATGCGCCGGTGGATCTGCAGCCTTTACGAAAAGGATTTAACGAGATCAACACCACTTTTAAAGTAATAAGCCGGGAAAAAGAAACGCAATACCAGTACCTGCAGAAGATACTCGAACTGGTGGATACGGGTATCCTTTCTTATGAAGAACAGAATGGTGAGATCGTCTGGATGAATGAATCGCTGAAAAAAATGCTGCAGGTGCCTTACCTGAAAACCATTCATTCACTCGACAAAAGAGACGAACAATTATGCCGGGAGATCGTTGCGTTAAAACCCGGCGAGAGCAAGATCGCGACGGCGCACCTGGAAAAAACGCCGTTTAAAGTATTACTGTCAGCCACTGCCTTTCAAACAGACGGAAAATTATATAAACTGATCGCTTTTCAGAATGTAAATGAAGCGCTGGATGAAACGGAATCAAAAGCATGGCAAAAACTGCTGAGCGTACTTACACATGAGATCATGAATTCCATCGCGCCTATCTCCTCACTGGCGGAAACGCTTAAGAACAGGCTGCAGCAATCGGTAGGGATATTGAATAATGATACCGGCTCTGTGGATGACCTGGAGATCGGTATTGAAACGATTAAAAGAAGAAGTGAGGGGCTGTTGAAATTCGCGGAAACCTATCGTAACCTGAACCGGATCACTACGCCCAACCTGCGCAAAGTACATGTACGGGATATCTTTGAAAACCTGCTCACGCTAATGCAACCAACAGTAGAACAGAAAAATATCGAGCTGGAAACCATTCTGAAAGACACCGACCTTACTATCGAAGCGGATATCAACCTGCTCGAACAGGTATTGATCAATCTTGTAGTGAATGCGATAGAAGCGGTAAAAGATAAACCCGATCCGCGGATAATACTGACAGGCTATATTTCCAATAACCGGAAGACCGTGATCAAAGTGGCTGATAATGGCAGTGGCATACCTGATGAAGTACTGGATAAGATATTCATCCCATTCTTCAGTACTAAAAAAAGCGGCAGTGGTATCGGGCTTAGTCTTTGCAAACAGATCATGATGCTGCACAAAGGAAATATACAGGTGCAGTCGGTAGAAGGAGAAGGAACAGCGTTCCTGTTGCTTTTTTAGCGCACAGAGATCGCAGAGAAAGAGGAATACCAGGTCAAAAATGCTGCATGAATCTCTGTGGCTCTCTTTTCTCAGTGGCCCTGTGACCCTGTTTTATTCATGTACTCTTTTCCAAATTATATCTCCACCATAGCCTTAATAACACCTGTTGCGGGATCGAGCCAGCTTTCAAAATTATCTTTTACTTCAGCGAATTGAACCCGGTGTGTAATATAAGCAGCCGGATTTACTACTCCTTTTTTCATAGAGTGAACGACATGTTCAAAGTCTGTTCTTGTCGCATTGCGGCTACTCATCAGCGTAGACTCTCTTTTGTGAAATTCAGGATGGTTGAAACTGATATCTCCTTTCTGCAAACCGATCAATACATACCTGCCACCATGCCCCATGTATTGAAATGCATTGTTGATCGCTTTTAAACTGCCGGTGGCATCTATCACGACGGTTGGCATATCGCCCCTGGTAATGGTCTTTAATTTTTCCGCGGCATCTTCTTTTGCAGGGTTGATCGTGAAATCTGCTTTTAATGTATTCCTGCAAAAATCCAGTCGCCCATCATTGATGTCCATCGCTATTACTTTACTATTGGCGATCCTGGCAAATTCCATAGTGCCCAAACCAATAGGACCAGCACCGATCACGAGTACAAATTCTCCCGGCATGATCCCCGCTCTTCGCACGCCATGCGCGCCGATAGCCAATGGCTCAACTAATGCCAGTTCATCAACACTCAATCCATCGCCATGTACTAATGAATAAGAAGGAACAGACAGGTATTCTCTCATACCACCGTCTATATGTACGCCGCATACCTGTATACTTACGCAGCAATTAGGTTTACCCATCCTGCAGGCGATACAAGCACCGCAATTAAAATAAGGGATGAATGTAACGGCTTCGCCCCTGGCAAATCCGGGCGCGTCTGTTTCAACAATTTCAGCAGCCAGCTCATGTCCCAGTATCCGTGGATAGCTGAAAAAAGGTTGTGTGCCTTCATACGCATGCAGATCGGTACCACAGATGCCAATGCGTTTTATCTTAAGTAAAGTGTTACCAGCGCCTGTTTGGGTTTCAGCTATGTCTGCGTAGTCAAACTGGTGAGGCCTGGTACAAATAAGCGCCTTCATTACTGCTGTATCTTTTAATAGATCCTATTTAAGGTCTTTAATTACCTGCCACATTTGTTTTGCCACGAATAAATTGCCGGCATCATTCAGGTGTACCCTGTCTGTGGTGAGTATACCTTTTTCAGCATTGGAAGGGTTGTTCGTTTGCAGGTAATCCGTGAATGCTTTGCGCAGATCACATAAAGGCAGTTTCGCATCAGCAGCAATATTACGGATGACAGTACTGTAGCGGTTCAGGTCGCCGTCCTGCTGGTTGCTGTTATCATTTCTTTCGCCGATCACAGCGGGGGTGCAAAGAATCACTTTGATATTCTTATCCTGTAGTTTTTTAATAATGGCGCGGTAAAATTTCTCAAACTTATCCGCATCTGTTCCCGTTCCTGATGTCGCTTTATGCCAGACATCATTTACCCCTATGTATATAAGTACAACATCAGGTTTTTTATCCAGCACATCGGTGTCCATGCGTAAATAAAGATCATATACTTTATTACCGCCGATACCCGCTCCTTCGAGTTCATAATTACTTATACCCTGCTGTTTGATAAGGCTGTCCATTTTGACAATATACCCCCCGGGTTTTATACCCGCCTGGGTAATGGAATCACCAAAGAAGATCACTTTTATTTTGGCCGGCGGGGTCATAAAAGACATAACAGCTAATAACAGAACGGCGGCCAGGTATTTCATATAATTTCTCATTGTGCATGTTTTACGGTAGCGCAAATTATTGGTAGTACCTGAGTTTACAAAAAGTAAATATTTCTCTTCCCGAAGGAATACTTGAGACAAAGGCAAAGCACCCAGGAGCTTCTAATCGGTGTAATACTTTGTGATCTTAGTGGCTTTGCGGGAAAAAATTGCATTCCCCCCTGGTTTTTTACCGGAATGGAACAAATATTGAGTGAAAATAGTTATCAGCCCTGCCAGCTATATAATACATATATTCAACTTATAATTCTATATGCCTGTTAACGTCATCCGCAAGAATATCATATTTCAGCCCGATTCAAGCCGGGTGATCGCCCGTTTCCTGTTCAACGGCGACCAGAGAGCGATGGCTCTTATCAAAAGAGTATTATCGCTGCCGGAAAAAGAACAACGCGAATCGCTCATGCAGGTATTGAGAGATTATTCGCAAAGGCACCGGAGCATTTCTAAAGTATTTGAAAAGAATTTTATCCGCCTGGCGCCCGCATTCTCCCAGCTTAATATAGACCCCTCCAGCCTGTCTACTACCCAAAAAGTACTGATCGGGTTCTTACTTTACGATGGAATATTCGATCGAAGCAGCGGCTTTTTTCAACCCTTCTATCATGGAAGATCCTGATCAAACCGGCTTATCTACGGGAGAAACAAGAGTGATCATCAGTTTCAGGGCGACGGGTGAAGGACATGTCTCTTCTATTGTTTTCCGCTCGGGTATACTCGATACCAATAATAATATCATGATCGAACCGCCGGGCAGATTGCTTGAATCACCTGAGCATGTTAAAAATCATACGTATCATAAAAAATCTTTTATCCAGAAACTCGGCGAAATGCAGCACCATGATAATGCTGCGTATTCATTAATGGTAGAAAAATTGCCGGATACTTTTACCTATGATGAACTGACAGACTACCTGGAAGAAGCAAAGGAACTCTTACGAACCGATACCGTGGCCCTTGTGCTGCTGAATGAGATAATGTGGCTGGCTTCTTCCCATTACGAAATGGATTTCTCCGTAGATACTTCTATTTCAGAACGGGTGATCTTTCCTATCGCCGACACAGAAATGAAAGGAATTGAAGACGCAAGATTTGTGCGGTATATTGCTGAAGACGGTGAAGCTACTTATTATGCCACCTATACCGCTTATGATGGCATCGCGATACTGCCCAAACTGTTACTGACCAAAGATTTTTATCATTTTAAAGTAATGCCGATTCATGGCGAGGTGGCGCAGAATAAGGGGATGGCGCTTTTCCCCCGGAAAATTAATGGCAAATACGCCATGCTTTGCCGCCTCGATGGCGTGAATAATTATATCGCATTCTCAGATAACATTAATGTATGGCGGACAGCTACTTTATTACAACAACCAAAATTTCCCTGGGAGTTTGTACAGATGGGCAATTGCGGTTCGCCTATTGAAACGCCTGAAGGATGGCTGGTCATTACACATGGCGTGGGCCCGGTACGCGAATATTCGTTAGGTGTTTCTTTACTCGATCTTGAAAACCCGGAGAAAGAAATAGGCAGGTTATCGAAACCATTGCTCGTACCTAATGATACGGAGCGGGAAGGATATGTACCGAATGTGGTATACTCCTGCGGCTCTATGATACATAATAACAGCCTCATTATCCCGTATGCAAAGTCTGATCATTCTTCTACCTATGCTACGGTAAACCTCGCTGAATTAATAGCAGCATTAAAGGCGAGGTAGTAAATGATAAATTGACGTTTTGGTTATCTGATTTTTTACCATATAGGCACATAGTTACACAGGGTTTCACATAGATTTCTATATGTGTATTTCCTATGTTATATGTGCCTATATGTTTCAACATTCCCTATAATTTTTTTATACACCTCCATATAATCCCTCCGTCATTTTTTCCGAAGAAAAAGCAGAAGAGGCCCATTGATAGCAATTATTCCTGTCAATCATAGAAAGTCGCTTTACTGCTTCAGCAGCTTCTTCAATTGTATTTACAAGAAACCCGGTTCTCTCATGTTGTATCAATTCCGGCATCGCGCCCCTGTTGAATGCGATCACCGGGGTACCGCAACACATCGCTTCAGCCACACTCAGCCCAAAAGGCTCATCGAAATGAATAAGGTGTAACAAAGCAAGCGCATTACCCAGTAGTTGATCTCTTTGCGCAGGTCCGCAATTACCTGCATATATTACGTCCCCGTTATTGATAAGCGGCTTGATCTTATTGCTGAAATAATCATCATCCTGTATCAATCCGGCTATTATTATTTTTTTACCGCAATGCTTCGCCACCTGTATAGCATCCCATGTTCCCTTATGAGGATGTATGCGGCCAAAGAAAAGAAGATAATCTTCCGGCTGCGGATTAAATGTAAATGCTGCTGTATTGATACCGTTATATACCGTAGCGATATAATCCAGTTCTGCATTACGATCGGCATTACTGATAGATACATAATGACAATGCCCGTTATATTTTTTATATACAGGAACGATCAACGGTGAAGAGAAACCATGTATGGTTGTTAATACGGGTGTTTGAATAAGACGGGAATACGTAAGCGGCAAAAAATCATAACCAAATCAAATGTATGCGCTCTTTCCATCAGGTGGCTGATATGCAGGCATTCATTTACTTTAACATCAGCGGCCGGATCCTCTGCATAAGGATGATCTATACAGTAAGATAACTTAGCTGCTGTAACGGAATCCCCTGTCGCGAATAAAGTAACATCCATACCTTTTGCCACCAGCCCTTCTGCCAGCCAGGAAACCACCTGTTCCCAGGGACCGTATTGCCGGGGTGGCGTTCTCCATGCAACAGGCGAAAGAAGAGCTATTTTCATCCGGTATTTTTTTCTATATGCGCTTACCCGGCGATATTGACAGATACACGTTCTTTATTCCTGATCTGTACATCCTTGCTATTAGCAGCAGGGTATGTTTCTATCTCTTCAAACACTTCGAGCCAGGCAATATGTGCAACGAGATAAGCTAATGTGCTCTCTGCGCCCTGGTTACGGTTGACGCCATAGTTTTCCAATCCATCGCAACAGCCTTTTGTCTCACCATCATATAAATTCATGCGCAGATCATTCTCTCCTAAAAACCACATGAAAGAAGTGTTCATCTTATCCCGGTACGATTTATTTTTTGTCAGTTGAAAGGCTTTCTGAAACATCAGTACCATCACCATCGCATCAATGGGCTGCTGCGCAAACAGTGATTGCTTACCATCCCTGGCATACCATTTTTCATTTCCCACCACAGAAAGGTACCCGTTACCGAGTGTAATAGCTGACAGGAAGTTCATACTTTCCTCAGCTATTTCCCTTGTCTCCGGGTCGTCGTATATGGCCGCGGCATGCAGGAGAGACAGAGGAAGTATCGCATTGTCGTAGGTCAGTACCGGTTTCAAACCATTTCCAGTTTCCTGTTGTATGATTTTTATATTCCTGTATCAGCCTGGCCGAAAGATCTTTGACCGCCTTTCTCATTTCATTATTATGCGGATCTTTTTGCAGGTACAAACTGACGCCAATTAATGTATTGGCAATGCCCCTGATAGATCTGAGGTTTTTAAACTCCGGCGCTGCTTTAAAAATATTTCTTTCCCCAACTGGTAGTATGCATCCGTAGGAGGATTATCGAGCAGGTAGCCCAGCGCCCAGATAGTTCTTCCAAAAGAATCTTCGGAACCTTTTTCATCAAGGAAATTACGGCTATAGCTCAGGAAATTGTGAAAGGTTCCATCTTCGTTCTGCATATAATGGATATAAGCCAGGTACACACGCAGCAACTCTACCGATACTACCTGTCTCTGCTGCTTATAAGCCATTAATACCATTAACAAGGCCCTCGCATTATCATCGAGACAATAACCTTCTTTAAAATTGGGAATACCATATTTTGCATGTTGTATAATACCGGTATCATCCGTCATCCGCCTGATATGGTCCAGTGAAAGCGAAGGCAATGAGACCAGGTCTGAAATAGTTTTCGTTTCGTTTGCTTTTTTTACCAGCATTTTCGCCAGCATAATATATTTTTCCCCGATCATTGGCCAGGTAACTTCTCTCCCGTGTGCATAGGCTTTTTTGCTCATCTCTTTCATTGTCCCCGGGTGATCCAGCAGATCCATGAAAATAGAAGACAACTGCTCATGATTATTGAAATCAAATAGCCGTCCGCCCACCATCGTTAATAATTCTGACGCATGCCAGTAAGGGGTAGAAACCACGGCGCATCCTGCCCCTACAGCATAGGACAAAGTACCGCTTGTGATCTGCGCTTCATTCAGGTAGGGCGTCACATATATATCAGCGCTGTAAGATATTTGAAAAGTTTCTCTTCGTTGACGAACTCGTTCATGAACAATACATGCTTTTGCAACTGCAGTTCTTCGATCAGCTGAGAAAGATACTCCCGGTACTCTTCCCCGGAATGCTTGACAATCGAGGGATGTGTCTTGCCTAATACGATGTAGACTATATCCGGATGTTTTTCTACAACAGCCGGCAACGCTTTTATTACTGTTTCAATGCCTTTATTGCGACCTATTAAACCAAAGGTCAGCAACAGCTTCCTGTTTTCCAGATCAAACTCTTTTTTAGAGTTGTGCTGGTCAAACAGCAGGCCGGGTACCCCATGCTCAATAATCTCTATCTGCCTGCCGGAAATACCATAAATGGTTTTAAGGAATTCAACGGCTTTATGCGTCATCACCACCACTTTTGAAGCTATTCTTGAAATGGCGGTGAGTATTGCTTTTTCATTATACGAAGGCGTCTTCAATACTGTATGCAATACGGCTATCACAGGTATTTTAAGCCGATGCAGTAATGGCAGAATATATACCCCATTTTGTCCTCCGAATATGCCGAACTCATGTTCAAGGATACAAACATCTGCGCCGCTTTCATTAATGAATATGGCAGCCTGGATATAATCATCCTGTTCATTTTGACGGATGGCCAGGCGTACTTCTTCAGGATAATCATACATATTTTCCTGGTCGTTTACCGCGATCACTATCCCTTCATGCTTTTCCCCGTTAACGGGCTGGCCCTTTATCATCGCCAGAAACTTATTATGAGTAAAAGTGCCTATTCCACATTCCCGCGGCGGGTAAGTTCCGATGTATACGATCTTCATATTAATTTATTTTATTCCCTGCACTACCGCAGTGTATTAAACTTATTGATTAAAATGACCAGCTATAATCCGCTAAATGAAAACAATTTTTTTGCCACTTTCCGATACGAATTAAGAGGCAAACGCTATTACTCTTTATTTTTTGATGGCGTTAAAATAAATGGCTGTGAGTTACGGCTAACTGACAAAACATGATGCTTGTCTTTTTTTTGCATATTCTGTCAGACGATCACATCATATTAAAAACAATCCAATTCACGTATATGGCTATCGCTCTTGCGGTTGCCATCACTTTACGGTGCTTATAGTTTTTACAGGAGGCTATGTTCAGGAAAGATCACACCTATAGATGGTGTCTTTGACAAGTGCAATATCCGGGCCAGATAAACCCTTAGTTAATTGTTATACTGGCTGTCTTTACTATTGGGCATTATAATATTCCATGATATGAGTATACAGTTGCTGTATGCCTTTTCGCTGCGCTTCCAGCAACTTTTTCAAACCGGGTTCACTTGTATCAGTAATAGCCCTGGAATAAGCATCCATAAGCGTCATTTCATTACCCGCGCATAGGCTAATATTGTTTTCTTATCCGGTCCGGTTAATGGTTTTGCCAGGCTTTGCCATGTTAGATAAATTTCGCCGGGAGCACTGTTGCCAGGCGCTGCTTCTCTATTCAACTGTTCGCTGTATTGTATGCTCTCTTCTGTTATCCGTTCAAATAGCTTTCATATCAAGTTCCATACCGGCAGATTCATGGAGAATTCCTTTAGCGGTATTGATCCTTCCCTCATGTATGCGAACAAGATCCCTTGTCAGCTGATCAACGGTACTATGATCTTTCATACAAAAATTGTTGGTTAGTCTGTTGAAACAAAAACCAGGCCTTTGCCGTATAAAATACATAGGTAAAAACTTTTCTTCCCCTGAGGAAAAAAACGTCTCCTGCTGAGGAGAAAATACCCCTGGATAAATAATACTGCCCCTGATTTCCGGCATGCAATTTTCATCACGCTATCAAACATTAAAATACAGATGAGAGCAAATTGGAACAACTGTACGACAGGATGCTGAACTGGCTTATTACTTATGGTCCCAGGGTAGTGATCGCTTTAGTGGTATTGCTTATAGGCTTCTGGATCATACGCGTCCTGAATAAATGGCTGGTAAAGTACATGGATAAAACCCGGATCAACCCTTCGCTAAAGTATTCTTCCTCAATTTTGCCGTGATCACGGCACAGATACTTTTAATTGTATTGTCTCTCCAGGTCGTAGGTATTAAAATGACTTTTTTTACTGCGATCATTGCTGGCCTTACAGTAGCTGCAGGCCTTGCTTTATCCGGTACTCTGCAAAATTTTACCAGCGGCATCCTCATTCTTCTGCTGAAGCCATACAGGGTAGGCGATAATATTGTCACCCAGGGCCAGACAGGAACGGTTACATCTATCCAGCTTTTCTCTACTATCGTGGTTACGTTTGATAACACGACCGTGATAGTTCCCAATAGCAAACTATCCAATGAGATCATCATCAACCTCACAAAATCGGGTAAACGAAGGCTCGATATAGAATTAAAATTTCCTCACAGTGCGGATATAGAAAAATTAAAAATGATCATTCATGACGCGGTCAACTCTTTTGACAATACACTAAAAGACAATCCTGCCAGGGTGGGTGTTTCGGCAATAGAAAAGGATGGTTTTACTGTACATATTAATACCTGGCTACCCTCTCACCAGTTTGAAGATAACCGCCTTGGTATTAATGAACGATTATTAAAAGAATTGAGGAAAGCCGCTTTGCTGAATGCCTGATTATTGGCATCATTTTCTTCTTAATACCTATGGCTTTATTACAAACTACCGGGAAGATCCTGAAAGAATTTTTTTCTGAGTTCACCGCGCATAAAGTGCCTAAACTCGCTGCAGCCCTGGCTTATTATACCGTTTTTTCCCTTCCGGCGCTTATCATACTCGTCATCTGGCTCAGTGATATCTTTTATGGACACGATGCAGTGGAAGGAAAAGTGTACATACAACTGGTAGATCTTATCGGTAAACAAGGCGCTTTGCAAATTCAGCAAACGATACGCAATACAGCTTTATCAGGCGACAGTCATTTTGCAACGATCGCAGGTATCATATCGCTGCTGGTAGGTGCCACAGGTATCTTTACTGAAATGCAGGATTCAATTAACCAGGTATGGCATCTCAAATCAAAACCCCGCAAGGGAAAAGGTTTACTGAAAATGCTGATCAACCGTTTACTTTCCTTTTCCATGATCGCCGTACTGGGATTCCTGCTGCTCGTTTCGCTTCTTGTCAACAGCGTCATGGATATATTCCTGGAAAAATTTGCGCGGGTATTCCCCGATATGCAGGTGATCGTGATCTATATCTTCAATTTTATTTTCACTTTCTTTGTCACCTCTTTCCTTTTCGCCGTGATATTTAAAGTATTGCCGGATGCGAAAATAAAATGGAGGGATGTAAGACCGGGCGTGATAGTTACCGCCCTGCTTTTTATGGGAGGAAAGTTCCTGATCAGTTATTATCTCGGCCAAAGCAATATATCATCTTCGTACGGAGCGGCGGGATCCGTTATTATCATCTTACTGTGGGTGTACTTCTCTGCTATTATCCTGTTTATAGGCGCCATTTTTACCCGCACTTATATACTGTTCAGGGGATCGAATATCTATCCTAATAATTATGCGGTATGGATAGAGAAGAGTGAATCGGAAACAAATAAACCTTTTACAGACCAGGCGGAAAAAATATAACCGGGGATTTCTTTACACATTTTTTACTAAAACATATTTGTGCAAGCGGAGATATTTAATTCGCGCGAAGGATAAACGAAGCCATTTGAAATTTTCCGGCAGTATAATGACGGGGCTCATCATAAGTATTCCAGTATAAAGAGGGATGCCGTTTCTGTGTATTCAAACCGGGAGATTGATGAGCCGTTACCACTCTCACCATTCCTTTTGCCGAAGGCCAGGAGGCCTTGGATCTTTCTATTTTTTGCTGCTGGTAAAAAATGAGAGAGTATATAGCAGCTAACAGGAGAATAAGTTTCATATATAACGGTAATAAATAGGTATTGAAAAGATTGTGCCATATGATGGCATTATCTTAGGAATCCATTGTTTCCTGCTATGTTTCACGGCACTACGCCTAAAAAAGAAAAGGAAAAGTACTCATAGCCTTTATGCTGGCTTTGTATTAACGGGAAAATTTTCACCATTCCGCCATGTCAATACCTCAACGGGCATTAACCGTACCCGGTCTGCGTCAATACTTATCACCCGATGGCTGAAAGTTCTTTATTTTATTATAGAGAGTTTTCCTGTCAATTTTTAGTAATTCGGCCGCCTTCTTTTTATTGAAATTGACCTGTTGCAGTGCAGACATGATCATTTCATACTCCGCTCTGCCGGCGCTTCTTTTAAAACATCTTTTTCCTCACCATTGTTGTTGATCGGCAATGGAGCCGGGGAAACGGCTGTTGTTGATGTTTCTGCATTGGGCGTTGATAAGATGCTTCCATTCGTAATCTCCCAGGGCATGGAGTCGGCAGAAATTTTATTGCCGGCTTGGTCAGCAACACGGCCCTTCTTATTACGTTCCTGAACTCTCTCAGGTTGCCCGGCAGTTATACTGAAGGAACCGCTGCAATACATCCTCTTCGATCCCTTTGATATCTTTATTTATTTCTGCGATCGCTTTTGACAGAAAAAATTCGGTCAGCGGAAGGATATCTTCTTTACGGTTACGCAGCGGAGGCAGGTTGATCGAAAACTCATTGAACCGGTGATAAAGATCTTCCTGAATTTTCCTTTGCGGTAAGCTTCCTGCAAGTTCTCATTGGAAGCGACGATCAGCCGTACATCTACTTCCATTTCTTATTACCTCCTACTCTTCTGAATTTTCGTTCCTGTATCACACGCAATAAGGTCGCCTGTACTTCTACAGAAAGATTTCCTACTTCATCCAGGAACAGCGTTCCGCCATTGCTAATTCAAAATGTCCTTCCTTATCCTGCAATGCGCCGGTGAAAGCTCCTTTTACATGACCAAAAAGTTCGCTGCCGGATAATTCTTTTGACAGGGTACCGCAGTCCATGGCGACAAAAGGCTGATCTTTCCGGTTGCTGCTGTTATGTATCGTTCTGGCGACCACTTCCTTTCCGGTACCGCTTTCGCCATAAAGTATAATGCTGTAATTGGTATCCGCTACAATCTTTACCTGTCCGTAAAGCGCTTTTGCGGAAGGCGACTGGCCTATGAAGAATTCAGCATCTGCAGCGGCAGTGCTTTATCAGTTGCAACGGGTCTTACTTTTTTATTGAAACCATCCACATCAGATGGCAACTGCAGTAAAGTATTTAAAATAGAAGATACTTCGTCAGGAATAAGTGGTTTTGTAATGTAATCATAAGCGCCGAGCTTGATGACCTCTACAGCCGTCTTAATGTCCGAATAACCCGTAATGATCAGTAATTGATAGCCGGATCCTTTGCTTTAAGCGCGGCCATTACCTGTTTGCCATCCATATCGCCTAAACGATAATCGCATATTACTGCGTCGAACTTCTGTTCACCGAATTTGGCGATGCCCTTACTTCCTGTATGCGCCATGTCGGTATCATATCCTTTTCTTGAAAGATACCTGCCGAGCAGAATGCATAAATCTGTATCATCGTCAATGATGAGGATCTTTTTGTTCATAGTGGGTAAAAGAGGGTTAATGATATACAAATCTAGTTCTTTCCGGTAGTGTCTCAATTTGATTTAAGTAATGTTCCCGTCCTTTACCAGGGCAGGCCTTACATTAAGATCACAAAGGGCTTACAATCAATTAAAATTCTTTACGGGCTTTGTGTCTTTACAGGAAATACTGAAACTGATGCACTACTTTCTTACGGTATAGGGCCAACCGACCTTACCTAAGCGGAAATTGTGCCGGGTTTAAAAATTTTATAAAAAAAATAAAAAAAACTGCAGTATAATTGACCTAAAAAGCAATTGTGAATAATGACAGTCATACATTTAATCCCGCCCAGGCTTTCGAATGAATCATTTATTTCAATCCCCCGCTATACTTATCATTGATGATGAATCGGATATCCGTTTCCTGCTGAGTAACATACTGAAGCAAAGGAATTTCGGACGCTTTTCGCATCCAGCCTCGTCTGAAGCAGACAATATCATTAAGGAAGAAGCGCCATTCTCCTATATTTTTCTTGATAACCATCTCCCGGATGGCCTTGGGGTTGATCATATTAAACAGATCAAGGAAAGATGCCCTTTGTCTAAAGTGATTATGATAACGGCTCATGATAACCTGGCTGACAGGGAAAAAGCCAGTCATGAAGGCGCAGATCATTTTATCGGAAAGCCCTTCAGCCGTGAATCAATACTGAAAACCATCGGAAATACCAGCTATTAATTCCTGTGTGGATTTTTTTCCCCTTTTTTATATATTATCAGGTGTTTCTTC
This sequence comes from Bacteroidota bacterium, assembly GCA_037200265.1. Taxonomy (GTDB): domain Bacteria; phylum Bacteroidota; class Bacteroidia; order Chitinophagales; family Chitinophagaceae; genus VBAT01. Next base: position 186,901 of record JBBCIL010000005.1, on the reverse strand, counting down.
CCCGTGTGGCAAAAGATCAAGTGCAATCACGAATAAAGCGCCTTTGCCGGGTTTGCTGTACACCGTTATTTTTCCCTTGTGATTTAAGATAATGTTCTGCGTGTTCGTCAGTCCCAGCCCGTTTCCTTTCATCTTACTGGTAAAATAGGGCTCAAATAATTTTTGTAATACTTCTTCATCCATCCCCTTCCCGTTATCCCTGATCTCGATGATACATTTACTTCCTTCTCTCCTGCTTTGTACCTGCAACACACCCTTGTCTTTCTCCATCGCCTCTATCGCATTAACGATGATGTTTAACAACGCTACTTTAATTTTTTCTTTATCTACCGATACTTCGCAAATATCTGTTGCATAATTTTTTCTACCCTTACCTGGCTTAATTCTATCCTGTCTTTTGCCATTTCCAGCGCTTCTTCCAGCAACTCGTTAACGCTGGCTGTAGTAAAATCCAGGTGAGTGAACCGGGTGGCATCAAGCAGGCCGGATACCAGCTGATTGATACGGGCGGCATTGCGGTTGATCAGTTCCAGCAAAACCGGTGATTCCTCGTTACTGTTTTCCATTTCCCGTAACTGCTCTGTTGCCAGTAATATGTTCGTCAGGGGATTTCTCACTTCATGTGCAATGGTACGGGCTATACGGCCTGTAGAAGTAAATTTCTCCACTTCTTTTAATTCTTTCAGCTCGACATTCTTTTCTCTCAGTTCGTTTTGATTATTTTCCAGGTCAATCATGTATTGATTAGCCCTGTCATCGGCTATCTCCCGGGCTTTATTCGCGCGGTTAAACGTTACCAGTGAAAACAGCAGGGCCAGAAATACAATGATCAGTGAAACAACAGATATGATATTCGCTCCATTGAAAAGATCCGACAACCTTGTTTTACGTGTCTGCATCAGTTGTTGCTCTGCTCCTGTTATGGTGGACACATACAGCCGCAGGCTGTCCATTGTACGGAGGTTTAATTCCCGCCTTGTTCTTACATCACCTGTAATGGCAAGACCATTTTCCCGGAAACTGATCAGCGCGGCTTTCATGATCTCTAATTTTTGCCTGATCAGCCTGTCAAGTGTATCCAGCCTGCTTCGCTGCAGTTTATTATCAGCTACCAGGCCTTTTAATTCTTTAAAGACGACAGGAATATTTACCAGCGCTTTGTCATAGGGCTTCAGGAAACGGGCATCTTTGGTAATGATATATCCCCGCACACTGGTCTCGGCATCTATAAGCTCTGCTTTTAGTTCCTCTGTATTACTGATGATAGTATAACTATGTATCACCCATCCGGCTTCTCTTACCAGTCTTTGCTGTACATAAAAGATCAGAAAATAGGAAAACAGCAGCAGCAGGAATGATAATACATAGCCTGACCTGATTTTTTTTCTGAATGATGAGAGCCTGGTCATTTTGCAACAATTATTTCTAAAAGCAATACCGGATCCGCCAACTACTTCCTGTCAATAAAGCCAAACAGCAGCCCAATAATCACACCAACTATAGTAAGCGTTCCCGGGTCATTTGCGGGTCGTTCAGCAAAGTAAAATAAACACCGGCAGAAATTACGGAATAATAGTTGCCTTATCCTTAAGACCATCCTCAAAATATGGAATATGAAGAAAAAACGTGTACCGGTCTTTGGCATTATCCTGTTAATATTCCTGGCGGTTATTGCAGGAGGTCTCTGGTACTGGAACACACACAAGAAGGGGATCATCCGCAATGAACTCGAAAATGCGATCCGCAATAAAAGCCAGGGTCTTTACCAGGTACATTATGACAAACTGGAAATGGATGAAATAAACGGGTACCTGTCTGTTTCTTCATTTACCCTTAAGTATGACAGTACAAAATATCTCCAGTTACAAAAAGATAAAAAAGAACCTTTCCTGGTTTTTACTATTACTATTCCAAAGATCGAAGTAACGGGTGTAGAAACGCCACGGGCCCTGCTGGAAAAAGAGATCAGGGGCAGGCGTCTCTCCATCACCAACCCGGTGATCGAGATATTATATACCAATGCCGGAAAAGACTCTACCCGTACTGTACCTGATAAAGAAATATACGAACAGATACTTGGTAATCTGAACCTGATCAAAGTTGACTCCGTCATTATCTCGGGAGCGGAGATCGTTACCAAAAACCTGAAAAGCGGCAAAACCTTTGTTCACTTTCTGAATACCTCTATCCTTCTTGTTGACGTGGCGGTAGACAGCACCTCCGAAGCTGATACTACACGTCTTTTATTTGCCAAAGAAGTAAACCTCGATTGTGCAAAATTCAGCTGGCAAAGCCGTGATAAACTTTATAATTACGAGGTAGACTCCATTGCCTTCCGGTCAGCGGCCAAAACTGTCAGCATTAAAAATCTTTTGGTGATACCACTGCTGACCGAAAGCGCTTTCTCCAGGAATACTGCTGTACAAATAGACAGGCTTGATTGCGCTATCCGCCATGTGCAGTTTAAAAATGCGGATTTCTATGGGCTGGCCAATGAAGTGATAAAAGCTGATACATTGATCATTGGTTCTGCTTCTTTTAAATTATACCGCGACCGTACGCTGCCAAGGGATACTAAAAGCAAACTGGGCACTTATCCTCACCAGGCTATTCAAAAACTCGGGATTGAGCTCGAACTGAAAACAGCGATCATTAAAAACACGTTTGTGGAGTATAAAGAGAAAAACCCCGTTACTAATCAATCGGGCAAAGTGCAATTCTGGAATATGTTTGCCAATATCAGCAATATTACCAACCGCAAAGAGACCATTGCACAAAATAACCTGATGGTTTTCGATGTACAAACCCGGTTTTTAAACAAAGTGCCTTTGCATACAAAATGGACGTTTTACCTCGGAAACCCGGATGGAAGATTTGATATAGATGGTAACATGGGCAAAGCAGACGCAAAGATATTTAATGTACTGGCGGAACCAATGGGTCCTGCACGCCTGAACGAGGGTGTGGTGAATAGTCTGAAATTTAACCTGAGCGGTACCAATTACCAGATGAGCGGAACAGTAGAAATGCTGTACGAAGACCTTAATGTATCACTGCTGAAAAAAGATGACGACTCCGTTTCCTTTAAAAAGAAAGGAGTGGCCAGTTTTGTCGCCAATATGAAAATAAAAAATGCCAACCCCGGAAAAGATAAAGAACCGAGGATTGCCCATGTCACCTACAAGCGTGACATGACTAAATCTATATTCAATCTTGCGTGGAAAAGTCTTTTTGACGGGGTGAAAGAAAGTACCGGTGCAAAATAAATTGCCGGACAAAAATGATTTGCTTTTGCAACAGCGACGGCTGTATAGCTACTATTCTAATTCCGTGCGCACTTTTTCAGGCTTTGTGAGGATAATAGCCTGCAGGCAAAATAAAATGGAGAGCACGATCAGCGTATGAGTAGCAAAACCTGCCTGGAAAATAAAAAAAGCCGTTACCCATGAAATGAGTAAGAAAAGGGATATCACGAAACATAACTTTTTCATACTACCACCAAAGAAAAAATAATGCCATAGCAGGAATCAACCGTAAGTATTTTTCCTGAAAAAATACCCGCTTTTCAACAATGTGGCCCGCTTTTTTAATCAATATATTATATGGATCTGAGATCGGATTATCCTTACTGGCTGCTACGGCAGGGCATCATACGCAGTTATCCTTCCTTGTCACATCACACTACTACAGATATTGTCATCATGGGCGGCGGTATCAGCGGGGCGCTTTCTGCCTGGTACCTTGTCAATGCGGGGTTTAAAGTAATACTGGTTGACCGCCGTCATATAGGCATGGGCAGTACGGCTGCCAGTACCGCTTTACTCCAATACGAAATTGATGTTCCGCTGCGTGAACTTATTGATAAAGTGGGAGAGAAAAATGCGGTCAGGAGTTATCATTTATGCAGGGAAGCGATACACACGATTGGAACCATTTCGCATAAGCTTATCCAAAAGGGCAATTTCAGGTACAAACCGAGTTTTCAGTACGCCTCTTACAAAAAAGACAGGAAAGACCTGGAAAAAGAATTTCAATTAAGAAAAAAAGCAGGGTTTTCCCTGCACTGGATGAACGAAAAAGATATCCGTGATAACTATGGCTTTTCAAGCGCCGGCGGCATATTATCCGGTGACGGAGCGGAAGTAGATGCCTACCAGTTTACGCATGCATTGCTTGAAAAATGCATCGCTAAAGGATTACAGGTATACGACCATACAGAGATCATCAAAATTAATCATCACAAAAGAAGTGTTGAATTACTTACATCAGCCAATAAAAAAATAAAAGCCCGCAAACTGGTAATAGCCTGCGGCTATGAATCGCAGCGTTACATTCCAAAGAAGGTGCAGGATCTGAGGTCTACGTATGCGATCATCAGCGAGCCGCATGAGCAAAAGGAATTCTGGTATAAAAACTCGTTGATCTGGGAAACAAAAGATCCCTATCTCTATATAAGGACCACTGCCGATAACCGGGTAATAATAGGCGGAAAGGACAGCGATTTTTCAGACCCGGCAAAAAGAGATAAGCTGCTCGCTGCAAAAGCCAGGGCATTGGAAGGATCATTCACAGATCTTTTTCCTTCTATTCCATTTCGTACTGATTTTAAATGGGCCGGCAGTTTTGCTTCGACAAAAGATGGCCTCCCTTATATAGGAAGCATACCTCAGCGGCCACACACCTATTTTGCTCTTGGATTGGGTGGCAACGGTATTACTTTCAGCGTGATCGCAGCAGAAATATTACGGGATATTTTTAAAGGCAGGAAAAATGAAGACGCTGACATATTTGCCTTTGACCGGTAAGGATTCAGGAAGCAGCGAGAAGTTGCTGTTGTTCATTTTCGTAAGTGGACTTTTCATGCAGCCACGTTACGCCCCCCTTTCTTTTTCGTACAAACCATGAGGCCTTACTGATAGCGATAGATAATATCCGGCGTGTATCCTGCACTTCCCTGGAAATATCGCCTGATATAAAAAAATAATCATTATTATACTTCTGTATCAGGTGTACTTTTCTACCGGCGATCTTCATTCCCTCAGGTACTTCGCCTGTAATGATACAGTGAAGTGAATTAGTACCCCCGAATACAATTTTTACCTGCAGATTCTGCCGGCCATCTTTATGGCGAAACCTCAGCAGCCCCGACTGGATGGAAATAACTTCCTGTAGTATTCGCGTTAGTTTGTTATTCATACGGTAGGTATTTAATTCGTTTGCCTTAATTTTTTAAGCACAGATTCTGAATTATGTTCAACGGCCACCAGGTGCAAAAACTTAGCATACCAGTCAGCCATTAATATTTCAATCCTGCTTTTTGGTTTTTTAGTATGGGGCTCTGTATATTCTACATCGGCCATGGCCATCTTCAGCAGCATTTTTTTCATATTCTTCGACCCGTCCGGCTCAGTAAAAGAATAGTCATTTTTCACAAGCGTAGCTTTACCGCTTACCTCCATGAAAAAATCAAGGCCCTTCCTGTAAAACCGCAATCTTGCCGGAAAACTTTGCTCCTCTTCGTCTGCATGGCAGGGAGGGTTGCTGGCCAAAAACCATAGCTGGCCTTCATCATCCACTTCAATAGCCGTTACGATATCGTTTTCAATTTTTGCAGGTCCGTTTGCTTTCGCATACATTACAGCGCTGCGCAGCTGACCTATCTTTTCCCTTATAAATTGCAGGTTGGTATCATTCGCCATAACTAAGAATTTGATTTATAAAAATCAAATGTGATACCAAAGGACAGGCACCGGAGCTAACTATTCAAAAAGACCTAAACGGGGTAATAAATTCTACAGTCTCCCCACTCTATCTCCTGCAAAACGATACCTTGCACCGTAAACTTACTATTAACAGGCCCTGGGCATGAATTTTACATTATGGGATAATGGCAGAAATTTTCTACACAATCAGCAATTTATAGCACGATATTTTCTATAGACGGCAGGAAGATACTAAACCCGCTTTTTTAAACGAACTAATCATATATTTCTAACAACGAGTAGATGGAACAGCCCACCAGGAAAAGAAGCTTTTTGAAACGCCTGTTAAGGATAGTACTGAAAACTGTTCTTTACCTCGTCCTTTTCTTTATTGTGGTGGTTCTTCTCATACTGACACCGCCGGTCCAGAATTTCATCCGCAAAAAAGCTGTATCCTATTTAGAGAAAAAGCTGGATACAAAAGTGGCCATTGGCAGGATCTATATCGGGCTGCCTAAAAAAGTGGTCATTGAAGATATATATATTGAAGACCGGCAAAAAGACACCCTGCTTTCCGCAGGCAGCCTAAAAGTAGATATAGGCATCCTGGATCTTATATTCAACGGGGAGGTAGATATCAATAAGATAGAATTGAAAAATGCTACTGCCAAAATAAAACGGCAGTTACCCGATACTGTTTTTAATTTCCAGTTCATCGTTGATGCGTTCAGTTCCCCGAAAAAAGAAACCACCGAACCGGCGGACACTTCTTCATCTCCTATTGCTATTCATAATATTAAGCTGGATAAAATAAGACTGGTATATAATGATGTGGTCACCGGCAATGACATAGTAGCATGGCTCGACCACTTTGATACAAAGATTGATAAAATAGACCCCGGCCATTTATTTTTTAATATCCCGGAAACAAATATTGACGGGCTCACGGCAAAGGTTTACCAGGTAAAACCGCTGGCATCTCCTGAACCTATGGCAAAAGACCTGGCGGAAGCCAGCGAACCGGTTAACCTGCAGCTTGATCTCAAAAAAATTGGTCTCCGCCATATTCAGCTTGATTACAGGAATGATGTATCCGCTTTATACAGTAATATAAATCTTGAGAAAACAATGATACGGTTAAACAAACTGGATCTGGCAGGGCAGCTGATTGACCTGCGGGATATTTCAATGGAGAATACGGACCGCCAGTATCCGCCTCGGTAAAAAAGAAGCCGTCGCTGTAGTAGTGAAAGAAGCCAAACAGGAAGCAGAAAGCCGTACAGACGCAGGATGGCGGATATTGGTTTCTTCCCCTGGATATTGATAATAATAATCTCCGGTTCGACAATGATAATTCTCCTGCGCAGAAGACCGGGATGGACTATGCGCATCTCAAAGCTGATTCTTTAACGCTGCATATAAAAGATTTTGTATTCGCTGCCGATTCTATCGGCGGTACTATTGCAGAAGGAAAATTCAAAGAACAAAGCGGCTTTGTATTAAACAAGCTGGAGACCCGTTTTCTTTATACAGGTCAACAGGCATACCTGCACGACCTGCATCTTAAAACGCCCGGCTCGGATCTGAAAAGAAGCGCCGCCATACAATATGCTTCGCTGGATGCCTTGAAAAATGATATTGGGAATATGCAACTGGATATGGATATAGAGAACAGTAAACTGCTGGTAAAAGATATTCTCACTTTCGTTCCTTCATTGCAATCGCAACCCGCCTTTGCAGATCCTAATACTACCTGGTATATAAACAGCCGCATAAAAGGCCGTGTAGCGGATATGCAGGTGAACGCTTTGCAAATACAGGGGTTAAGGGATACAAAAATTGATATTAGCGGTCGTCTCGCCGGCCTGCCTGATATGAAAAATATAAATGCGGATATTGTTATTCGTGATATCAGCAGTTCAAAACGGGATATTGACCTGTTCGTACCTGCCCATACATTACCCGAAAATATTACACTGCCTGCCCGGTTGAGCATGAGCGGCCACCTCAAAGGCAATACAGCTACTATCAATACAGATATTTCAATACGGACAGACCTTGGCAATGCATCTGTAAAAGGAAGTTTTAGCCAGTTGACCGATCCCCAAAAAATAAGCTACGATGCTTCTGTTCAAACGACGGCGCTTGATCTCGGCACTATTTTACAGCAAAAAGAAACCCTCGGCCCCGTAACAGCTTTATTAACGGTGAGAGGCAGCGGCACTGATCCCAAAACAGCCAGGGCGGTTTTTGATGGCAAACTTCAATCCGCCACGATCAAACAATACAACTATCATGACCTGGCTATAAAAGGTTCCATTGCTGATCAGTTGGTAAAAGTAGATGCAGGCATTGTTGATCCTAATATTCATTTCGCTCTTAACGCTGAAGCCGATCTTTCAAAAGAATATCCGTCAGTGGTGATCAATGGAATGGTTGACAGTATTAAAACGCAGCCCCTGCACCTTACTTCCAATACGATCATTTACCGTGGAAAGATCGAAGCGGATTTTCCTGTTACTGATCCGAAGAATTTACAGGGCAAACTTTTTATTACAGAGTCTTTACTGGTACGTGACGGGCAAAGGGTAAAACTGGATACGGTACAGTTACTCGCAGGAAGCAAAGACAGCGGCCAGTATATATCCATAAAGAGTGATATTGTAAATGCGGAGTTAAGCGGTAAATATGAATTGACTGCTTTGGGAAATATTTTTCAGCAGGCCATACAACCTTACTTCGCGGTACAGCCCGATTCTGCTATTGTACACCAGCCTTATGATTTCCGGCTGAATGCAACGATCATCAACAGCCCGGCTTTGAAAACGTTTGTACCTGGTCTCGAAAGACTGGATTCCGTCAGTCTTCAAAGTCATTTTTCTGATACGCAGGGATGGTCGGCATTACTGGCAGCCCCTGTTATTGATATCGGTAACAACCATATCCGCAGGCTCCAGTTGCAGGCAGGCACAGGCGCCGCACAGGATAAGATAGATGTAAACAGCCACTCTTCAGCAATTCACAAGCGGCACCAGTATTGAAGTAAACAATACCACATTGACTGCATCGCTGGCGAATAACAATATTGACTTTATCCTGAATATTAAAGACAAGGCATCAAAAGAAAAATACAACCTGGAAGGCTCGGTAAAACAACCCACTGCAGGAAAATTATACCGTGTCGCTGTTACCCAAAAATTTATTGTTGAATTATGATCCCTGGAATGTATCTGCCAATAACAGGATCATCATTGCCGGTAAAAATATCAACGCTTCGGATTTTATACTGAGCAAGAACGGGCAGCAGCTAAAGATCACCAGCCTCTCGGAAAATGCGAATGCTCCGATGGAAGTTGATTTCAGCAATTTCAAACTGGTAACGCTTACCGGTTTCGTACAGGCTGATTCGGCACTGGCTGATGGCACCATGAATGGTAAACTGACATTGATTGACCTTACCTCCAATCCTGTTTTTACAGGTGATCTTACGATAAATGATCTCCGGATACAAAATGATACGGTGGGCAATGTGCATATGCTGGTGAATAACAAGGTCAGTAATACATATAACGCTGATATCAGTATTACCGGCAGGGGAAACGATGTAAGACTGGCAGGGAATTATTATCCCATGTCCACCACCAATAATTTTGAGTTTGCTCTCGATATGAAAGAATTGCCGCTTACCACGGCACAGGCTTTTTCAGAAGGGGCTATACGGAATGCATCCGGATCTGTAAATGGAAAATTTTGCCGTAAGCGGAACCATTGAGAAGCCTGTGGTAAACGGCAATCTCAATTTCAACAAAGCCGCTTTTACCTTCAGCATGCTCAACAGTTATTTTTTCTATTGACCAGGAAAAAATTGAAGTGAACAACGCCGGTATCCGTTTTAATGATTTCGAAGTGAAAGACTCTCTCGGTAATCAATTGCGGATAAATGGAACGGCCGCTACTACCGATTTTCAGCACTATACATTTGATATGAGAGTAAGGGCTACTGATTTCCGCGCCCTGAACAGCAGTAAAAAAGATAACCAGTTATTCTATGGCCAGTTGTATTTCAATACAAATCTGACGATCAGGGGAACAGAGGAACTACCTGTAATAGACGGTCGTTTGACAGTGAACGAAAAAACAAAAATGACCGTCGTACTGCCCCAGTCTGAGCCGGGAGTAATAGACAGGGAAGGTGTGGTAGAATTTGTAGACATGGACGCCCCGTTAACCGATTCATTGTTCCTGGCGGCACTCGATTCACTGAACGTATCCGGTTTTACCGGTATGGAAATCTCGCTCACCATTGAAGTAGACAAAGAAGCAGACCTTACTATGATCATAGATGAAGGCAACGGTGATTTTCTGAATGTAAAAGGTGAAGCGCTTTTAAACCGCCAATGTTGACAGGAGCGGTAAAGTGATACTGGCCGGTACCTACGAACTGGAAAGCGGATCATACGAACTTTCTTTCAACCTGCTACGCCGGAAATTTGAGATACAAAAAGGAAGCAAACTGACCTGGGAAGGAGAACCGACAAAAGCTACCGTAGATATAACTGCAAAATACATTGCCAATGTAGCGCCGCTTGGACCTGGTAAAAAATCAGCTGAGCGACGATATCACTACTACGCAGCGGAACACTTACCTCCAGAAATTACCTTTTGACGTTATCCTTAAAATGGAAGGAGAACTGCTGCAGCCAAAGATCAGCTTTGATATTATATTACCCGATAACAAGAGTTATATAGTGTCCAATGATATTATCACCAACGTAAGAACGAAGCTGGAACAAATACGCCAGGAAGAAGGTGAAATGAACAAACAGGTATTCTCCTTATTGCTGTTAAACCGTTTTGTGGCGGAGAATCCTTTTAACAGCAGCGGAGGCAACACCACGGCCTCTACATTTGCCCGCCAGAGTGTAAGCAAACTGATGACCGAGCAATTGAACCGGCTTGCAGGGGAACTGGTAAAAGGCGTTGATCTCAATTTCGATGTGCAGAGCTCGGAAGATTATACTACCGGCGAAAGAAAAGACCGCACCGACCTGAATGTAGGATTATCCAAACGATTGCTGAATGACCGCCTGACGGTAACGGTAGGCAGCAATTTTGAACTGGAAGGCCCTCAAAACTCCAACCAGCAAAGTAATAATATCGCCGGCAATGTAGCGATTGATTATAAACTCAGCAATGATGGCCGCTACCTGCTGAGAGCTTACAGAAAAAATGAATACCAGGGAGTAATAGACGGCTATGTAGTGGAAACCGGTGTTGGCTTTATCATTACCCTTGATTATAACCGCTTCAGGGAAATATTTCAAAGCAAAAAGAAACGGGACAAAGAAAGAGAGGAAAGACGGAAAAGAGAAAACGAACAACCAGCAATACCGGCAACCACCTTAGCTGAACCGGAAAAGAAGAAAGGATGAGGAGAAATCATATACTTTATTTTATCGCGGCACTATTTATAACAGCCTGCAGTAATACAAAAAAATTACCTGCCGATGAAGCATTATATACAGGCGCTTCAGTGAAAATAGAAGATAGCCTGCTGAGCGCTAAAAAAAAGAAAAGCTTACGGAGCGATCTTTCGTCTCTTACCCGGCCAAGGCCTAATAAAAAATTTCTCGGTATCCGGTTTAAATTATTTGCTTACAACCTCGCGGGAAATCCAAAAAAAGAAAACTCACCCGCCGGCTGGTTGAAAAATAAAGTAGGCGAACCTCCTGTTTTATTAAGCGAAGTAAGTCTTGACAGGAATATAAAAATACTGCAGAGCACACTGGAGAATCGTGGATATTTCAATGCCAATGTACAGGGAGATACTGTCGTAAAAAATAAAAAGGCCACAGCTGTTTATACGGTACGCCCGGGTATTCAATATATGATAAATGAGATCCGGTTTATCAATGACAGCAGTAGTCTTCAAAAGACCGTCAGCGAATCATCGGCGCAAACCCTGCTAAAAACAGGTGACCCGTTTGATCTTTCCCTGATCAAAGATGAAAGGGAAAGAATAGACGCTTACGTGAAAGAAAGAGGGTTCTTTTATTTTGACCCCGATTTTATTATTATACAGGCAGACAGTACGATCAGCGATCATAAAGTGAACCTGTATGTAAAAGTAAAACCGAACACCCCGGATGAATCAAGAGAATTGTACAGGATCAATAACGTGTATATCCTTACCAATTACAGGCTGAACAGCGCTGCTGTTGATACGCTTAAAAAAGATGCAGAATATTATAAAGGTTATTACGTAGTAGACAAACGGCATTTGTATAAACCGCGGATGTTCTCTCAATCCATGCAATTTGATCCGGGTGATGTGTATAGCCGTACAGATCATACAAAAACGATCAGCCGTCTTATCAACCTGGGTGTCTTTAAATTCGTAAAGAACAGGTTTGAAGTGGTACCGGTTGTTGATACCCCTAAACTGAATGTATATTATTACCTTACCCCCCTGCCTAAAAAATCTATCAGGGCCGAGATAAATGCCAGTACCAAGTCCAATAACTTAACCGGCTCTTCCCTCACGGTGGGTTGGCGCAACCGCAATACTTTCCGCGGCGGTGAATTATTTTCTGTGGATGCTACCGGTGGTTTCGAAGTACAGTTCAGCGGGCAGTCGAAAGGATATAATACATACAGGGCCGGCATTGAAACCAATCTTGTTTTTCCCAGGTTTCTCACTCCTTTCTTTACTATTAACACGAAAGGCGGCTATGTACCCCGTACCAAACTGATGCTTAGCTATGATATCCTGACCAAACGGAAATTATACACCATGAATTCTTTCCGTGCAGGATTTGGTTATCTATGGAAAGAAAATACACGGGTAGAACACCAGTTCAATCCATTGCGATCACCTATGTGCAGCCATTACTGATCACCCAATTATACCAGGATAGCGCGGCTAACAATCCAACCTTATTAAAAGCAGTAGAAAAACAATTTATACTGGGGTCAGATTATACCTATACCTATAACGAACTGCAGGGCAACCGCCCTACCAGCGGGATATACTTCAGTGGTACGATTGATATTTCGGGAAATGTAGCGGGGTTGATAACAGGCGCTAATGTAAAAGCCGGCAATCCTAAAAATATACTGGGAGCGCAGTTCTCGCAATACCTCAAACTGGAAAGCGATCTGCGTTATTATGCTAAAGTATCTTCGGGTATCGTATGGGCCAACCGGCTTCTTCTGGGTCTCGGGCTTCCTTATGGTAATTCGGACGAACTTCCTTTCGTTAAACAGTTCTTTGTCGGGGGTAATAATAGCATACGGGCTTTCAGGAGCCGCTCACTGGGACCGGGTACTTACCAGGCGCCTCCTTCCAATACTTTTTTGCCCGATCAATCCGGCGATATAAAAATTGAAGCGAATACAGAACTCAGGGCAAAACTTTTCAGTATCGTCTATGGCGCTATTTTCGCGGATGCGGGTAATATATGGTTGTACAATAAGGATCCCGACAAACCCGGGGCGCAGTTCACTAAAAGTTTTTTTAAATGAAATGGCTGTAGGTACCGGTGCTGGATTACGGTTCGATGTTTCTTTCCTGGTAGTGCGCCTGGATGTAGCATTTCCCATTCGTAAACCATACCTGCCCGAGGGACAACGATGGGTGCTGGATGAAGTAAAATTCGGAGACCCGGCATGGCGTAAGCAAAACCTTGTATTCAACCTGGGTATAGGGTATCCGTTCTAAGAAAAAGGGTACGGATCAAAAATACTATTTCAGCGTCTTCTGAATAGCTTTCACGGAGTCCAGATGGTTTCTCACTTTGGGTAATGTGTTATTGATAAATGTTTTTACTTCTGAATCGTTGATCTTATCAAGAGATTTTTCAAACAGGTCAATGGTTGACTCATGTCCTTTTACCATGGCTTTGACATAGGCTTTATCAAAATCACTTCCGCTTTTCTTACCCAGATCAGCGATCTCTTTTTTATTTTCATCACTTACTGAATCCGGTAAGATCACATTCCGTTGCGCGGCCAGTGCTTTTACCTGGTCATTTACCGCTGAATGATCATGCACCATCATACTGCCAAATTCTTTTACCTTTTGATGTGTTCCCTTTTGTTGCGCGATCTGGCCCAGTTGCACTTCTGTCATTCCACCATTGGCTGCTTTCACCAAAAAAGAAGAGGTTTCCGCATCAGTGGTTATAGGTTGTGCCACACTGGGTGAGTCAATATTGGCTTTGTTGGCCGAATCTGCCTCCTCTACACTGTCTTTGGGCTCATTATTACACGCACCTATCATTATTGATAAGGCAGATAATATTACTGTTACTCTTTTCATACATATTTTTTTTGATAAAAAAGTTGGTTAGCGGAGATACAGCGTGAAATTTTCGTGCCATACAACCATATATCCCGCAGAACAAGCATGTAAACGGATTAACAGGTTATCCGTTAATGATCTCCCCTCCATTAGGGTGTAAAAATTGCCCCGACATATAACTTGAATCATCACATGCGAGGAAAAGATAACCCGGCGCTATTTCAACCGGCTGACCCACTCTTCCCATGGGTGAGTCGCTGCCATGCTGAGCGGCTTTTTTTGCATGAAAGCTGGAAGGAATAAGCGGTGTCCATATCGGGCCGGGAGCTACCCCGTTTACACGTATCCCTTTCTTAATAAGGTTAGAAGACAAACTCCTGGTAAAAGGCCACGATAGCTCCTTTCGTGGCTGCGTAATCAATCAATGACGGGCTTCCCCTGTAAGCCGTAACTGACGCGGAATTGACAATGCAACTTCCTTTTTTCATATAAGGCAATACGGCTTTGGTAAGCCAGAAAAAGGAAAAGATATTTGTTTCGAACGTTTTTACTAATTCACCGGTAGTAAGGTCTTCCAGCTTTTTATTCTCATAATGCAGCGCTGCATTATTCACCAGTATATGGATGCGGCCAAATTCTTTTACTGTTTTCCTGGCGATACTGATGCAATGCCGCTCTTTTGACAGATCGCCGGGTATCAGCAGGCATTTGCGGTTATATTTCTCTTCGATTATCTTTTTCGTTTCCCTGGCGTCCCGGTGTTCTTTCAGGTAGGCGATCGCTATATCCGCTCCTTCTTTGGCAAATAGTATCGCCACCCGCCTTTCCGATCCCGCTATCACCGCCGGTTATCAGGGCCGTTTTGTTTTTCAGCTTATCGCTTCCTTTTACTTCCGGGTAATCAAATACAGGCATTGGTTGCATCTTCTTCTCCGTTCCCCGGCCGTTGCTGGTGCTGCGGCTTACGGGCTTGCCTTTTGGTACTTTTCTTCTGCATATTATATTTTAAAAAATATAGAAATTTTTATACCATTTTTTACCAGGCGTTATTTCTTACTATTTGAATTGATGAAAAAATTCCCCACTTACTATACATACCGGCTGGTTTTCCGTTATAAATTTTATGGCATGAAATTTCGATATTCTAAATCAATAGCAATTAGTAATGATTTGATGAAATAAGTACCTTATACCCTATCAGCAACAAGGACCGGCTTTATCGCCGGTCTTTTTATTGGCACAGGAATTTCATATCTCAAATAAAAAAATCATGAGAGCAATTTGGAGCGGAGCCATCGGTTTTGGTCTTGTCAATATCCCGGTAAAGATCTTCAGTGCTATCCAGCAAAGCGAACTTGACCTGGATATGCTGGATAAAAAAGACCATTCCAATATTAAATTTCAGCGGGTAAATGCTAACACAGGTAAAGAAGTGGCCTGGGGAAATATCGTAAAAGGTTTTAAGATAGATGACCGCTACGTCGTGCTCACCGATGAAGATTTTGAAAGAGCCAGTCCCGAAAAAAATAAGATGATCGAAATAGCCGAGTTCATAGATGAAAAGGAAATAGACAGTATCTACTATGAAATGCCGTATTATTTGCAACCAGAAAAAAGCGTCAAAGCGTACGCATTATTGCTGGAAGCGCTTAAAAAAACAGGCAAGGCCGGGCTGGGCAGTTTTGTCCTCAGGAACCGCGAAAGCCTGGTGATCATCAGGCCCTATGAAGGCATTCTTTTATTAAATAAGATACGCTTCAAAGAAGAATTAAAAGATCCCGGGGATATTAAAATACCCAAAGCATCCAATAAACCCGCGGAAATGAAAATGGCTACCCAGCTGATCAGCCAGTTAAGCCAGGAGTTTGATATCGCCCGCTACAAAGATTCGTACACTGCCAAACTGATGAAAGTGATAAAGGAAAAAGCGAAAGGTAAAAAAACGACCAAATCGCCGTTACGCGTCGTTCACTCACGCAGCCGCGACCTGATGGCGCAATTAAAAGCCAGCCTCGGAACAGGTAAACGAAAAGCATCCTGATGGCACTGGCTACATACAATAAGAAAAGGGATTTTAAAGCTACACCTGAGCCTAAGGGAAAAGGCGGAAAGGATAATCTTTTTCGTTTTGTAGTACAACGGCATGATGCTTCTCACCTGCATTATGATTTCCGTCTTGAACTGGGGGGCGTTTTGAAAAGCTGGGCCGTACCGAAAGGGCCCTCCATGAATCCTGAAGATAAACGCCTTGCCGTAATGGTAGAAGATCACCCGGTGAGTTATATACATTTTGAAGGAAAAATTCCTGCAGGGAATTATGGAGCAGGTGATGTAGAAGTGTGGGATAAGGGCGCTTTTATACCGGTAGATAAAGAACTGGAAAAGATAACGGAACGGGCAGCGCTGCTAGCTTTAAAAAAAGGGGAGCTGAAAATATTTTTAAAAGGGGATAAACTGGAAGGCGGTTTTGCTTTAGTCAGGCTGAAGAAAGATGAAAAAAACTGGCTCCTTATAAAACATAAAGATGAATACGCCGTCGGCAAGAAATATGATAGTGAAAAGTTCTCCAAAGCTACCAGTAAGAAAACAGTTAAAAAGAAAAAATAAATGAAAGCATTCGGAGAAAAGATACCCCACTATATAAAACCTATGCTGACTACCGCGGTAGATCAGCCTTTCAGCAGTGAAGAATGGCTGTTTGAACTGAAACTGGATGGCTACAGGGCAGTCGCCGAAATTAAAAAAGGCAAATCACTTTTATATTCCAGGAATGGGATATCGCTGGCTGGCCGCTTTCCTTCGATCATGGCTGCGGTAAAAAATATAAAAACCGAAGCAGTGCTTGACGGGGAGATCGTAATGCTGAACGAAGAAGGAAAACCCGATTTTCAGAAATTACAGAACTATGGTGAAAATGATAAATATCCCGTGGTATATTATGTATTCGATTTGTTGTCGCTTATGCGGAAGGACCTGACCGAATTGCCATTGCAGGAAAGAAAAAAGTTATTAAAAAAGATGCTGCCCAAAAAAGGACTGCTGGTTTATTCAAGCCATATAGAGACCGATGGGAAAGAACTATATAAACAAATAAAGAAGGGCGATCTCGAAGGTATTATAGCAAAGAAAAAAGACAGCCGGTATAATCCGGGCACCCGTTCCCGGGAATGGTTAAAGATAAAAAATCATAAATCACAGGAAGCGATCATCATTGGTTATACTGAACCGAAAGGCGGGCGTCTTCATTTCGGGTCGCTCCTGCTGGCGCAGTATAAAAATAAAAAACTGGTATATGCAGGACATGCAGGCACAGGTTTTCCGGCGGGCACTCTGGCTGAGTTAATGAAAAAAATGAAGCCGCTGGCAACAAAGAAACCACCCTTTGCTATTTCCGCCAAAGCAAACGGACCTGTAACCTGGATAAAACCCAAACTTGTTTGCGAGATCAGCTATACGGAGATCACAAAGGATGGCATCATGCGCCACCCGGTGTACAAAGGATTGCGGCCTGAAAAGAAAAGTAAAACGATAAAAAAGGAAACCGAGCAACCATTGCCGGTAAAAAAAATCGTCACCCGGTCTTCAAAAACATAAATTATGGCAAAGACAAAACCGGCTTTCAGCAACCTGGATAAATTATACTGGCCTGATGAAAAAATTACAAAGGGCGATCTCATCAGCTATTATGAAACCATAGCGCCATTTATCCTTCCTTATTTAAAGAACAGGCCGCTTTCTTTAAAGAGAAACCCGAACGGAATAAAAGATGAAGGGTTCTACCATAAAGATGCGGGTGATATTGCGCCATCGTGGATGAAAACAGCCAATATTCACTCCGGGTCAACTGACAAGATCGTTCATTACCTCGTATGCAATAATGTAAAAAGCCTGCTGTTCATCGCTAACCTGGGATGTATAGAAATGAATCCCTGGAATTCAGTAACGGGTAAATTAGACAGTCCCGATTACCTCGTGCTGGATATTGATCCCTCAGACAAAAATACTTTTGAACAGGTAATAGAAGTAGCCCTGGTGATAAAAGATATTCTTGATAAGATTAAAATAACAGGCTATTGTAAAACATCCGGCGCCAGCGGCCTGCATGTGTATATACCCTGCCATGCAAAATATGAATATGGCACTATACGGGATTTTGCAAAAATCCTGGCGACGATGGTACATGAGCAGCTTCCTTCCAGCACTACACTTGAAAGATCATTGTCGAAAAGAAAGAAGCATCATATTTATGTTGACTACTTACAAAACAGCCGCGGGCAAACACTGGCATCCGCATATAGCGCAAGACCTAAACCCGGCGCCACCGTTTCCACACCGCTGGAATGGAAGGAAGTTAAAAAAGGCTTGCATCCTTCTATGTTCACCATAAAAAATATAGGGAAAAGGGTAGAAAAAAAAGGCGATCTTTTCAAAGGTGTATTGGGCAAAGGGATCAATATTCCGGCTGCACTTAAAATGATCGAAAAGCTCTGAGCCTCTTACTTACCATTCACTTCCTTACAAGCTGCTCTTGTTCTTGACACTTCCTTTCCTGTATCGCCCCATCAGTTCCCCTGTAGCGAGTATATGGCCTTCCATGCATTCCAGCAATGCATTCTTACTCTCGCCTGCTGTGACACTTAATTCTTTGTCTAATGCATATATCTTAAAGAAATACCGGTGAGTACCTGAAGGCGGACAGGGACCTCCATAACCTGTCTTACCAAAATCATTTATCCCGCTGACGCCCAGGTTGGATCTTTCCGTTATAGGTTCTGATGGCAGGAAGTTCCACATGAGCCAGTGAACGAAGATGCCCGATGGCGCATCCGGATCTTCCATAATGAGCGCCAGTGTCTTTGTATTACCAGGTATATCGCTTATTTCAATGGATGGATTTATATTATCACCTTCGCAGGTGTATTGTACCGGTATATGACCATTATGCCCAAAAGAAGGGCTCTGTACTGTTAACTTTTGTGTCGTCGTTTCCATGATGATGGTTTTAGTTCAGGTAAGGTTTTCATATTGCATGCCAGAAATCAGTTATACGCGGGTAATGCCTTCATTCCTGCGCTTTTCCTGCTCCACAGGAGTATGTTGGAGAAAGGCTTTTCTATGGAAATAATGATCTGTACGGAGCATATATTCATCGCACAGAGATAAAAAGTACCGCAGAAGAGTAATAATATGTCTAAGATGATAAATGATCTTCTTCGCTCTCATTTTCTCCGCGGCTCCCTGTGATCTTGTGTTTATCCCTTACCAAACACCATGTGGCTGTTGTCTCCGGTTAGCCATTTCACGAAATATTACATAGATGATATTACCCACCACGGGCACACATATAATAGCAATAAGCCAGAATATCTTTTTGGACGAGTCCGGGGGAATATTTTTAATGACATCAGTTAAAGTAATAAAATAAAAGACCAGCACCACGAACGCCCCGGTGATTAAAAGACCGTCACGTGCTATTGAATAATGAAAAGGCGTCAATAACCCGGCTATAAAAAGTATAAAACCGCTGCCGGGTAAAAAAAGTGTTCGTAGCTCTTTCATTGTTTTATTATTAGTTTGTAATCCCTGTTCTTTTATTTTTTATACGCCACCCGCCAGACAATATTTCCGCCATCGTCGGCTATCAATAAAGAACCATCAGGTAATGCAGCGACTCCGACAGGACGGCCATATACTTCATTCTTATCTTCATTGGCAATAAAGCCGGTAAGGAAATCTTCCGGCTTGCCTGAAGGAGTACCATTATTAAAAGGAACAAATACAACTTTGTAACCCGAAAAGACAGAACGGTTCCAGGAACCATGTTGTCCCACAAATGCACCACCCCGGTACTTCTCCGGGAAACTACTTTTAGTATAAAAAGTTAAGCCCAGGGAAGCCGTGTGAGGACCTAACGCCACATCGGGTTTCAATGACTTTTGCACCAGGTCAGTACGCTGACCCTTTAATCTTGGATCCTCCGTTTGTCCGTAATAAGCATAGGGCCACCCGTAAAATCCCCCTTCTTTTACACCTGCCAGGTAATCGGGAGGCAGATCATCACCCAACTCATCACGCTCGTTGACTGCCGTCCATAAAACATTTGTTCCCGGCGCCCAGTCCATCCCTACCGGATTTCTCAGGCCGCTGGCATATACTTTTTCATTGCTTCCGTCTGTATTCACTTCCAGTATCATGGCCCTGCGTGTTTCTTTCTCTATGCCATCTTCGGCCACATTGCTGGAAGAACCAACAGCGATGTATATTTTGTCCCCTGCTTTATTGCTGATGATATTTCTCGTCCAGTGCCTTGGTCCTGCAGGCAATGAAACAATTGTTTTGCCCGGAGGCTGAAATGGAAGTGGCGCCTTCTTTATATGGATATTCAACCAGGGCTCCTGTATTCGCTACATAGAATTTATCTTTTAAGATCAGCATGCCAAATGGCATATCCAGTCCTTTAAGAAAAACAGTTTTGCTCTCCGCTATGCCGTCTTTATTCGTGTCCCTGAAGAGCAATATATTGTTAGCACTTTTTTCTTTATCTGCCTGGGAAACAAAAACATCTCCGTTGTCAGCTACATATATCCAGCGCGGATGCTGCAATCCTTCTGCAAATCTTGTTACCACAAATCCCTCCGGGGCAACGGGCATCTGTCCTTTTTCCCAACCTGTTACCTTACTCTGTTTGGTAGTTGATTTAGTAGTGTACGGTTCAAGTAAAACATCGCCGTTCTTTACTACTTTATTTTCTGCATTTTCTATTGAATCAGCTTTTGCTTTTTCTTCAGAAGTCGCGCTGTTGTTATTACAGCTGACCAGTACAGCAAAAAAAGCGACTGCCGGTACATTCCATTTCATGGTATATATTTTAAAATAAAAGATGTAAATACTGGGCGGTTGTAATTCTCGGCCTCGGTTTTATATCAATGTTCTCTCAGCGGCACAAGGCCGCAATGACTGATTTTCAATAGGACATTCTTTGCGCCGTTGCGGGATTTATTTGACTTTTGAGTCGGCCTCTACAAAACAGGGGTTCAAATATTAGGCCGGACAGTTCAATAAAATTTTCATGCAGATCTTACAGATAATACCGGCAGCGTGCTTACTGTCTTTATGTGGAATTAATTGCACGTAAAGAGATTTATCCTGGTACATTATAAATTGAAATTTAAGGCACGGTTTTGTTTACATTTTAAAAAAAATCTATGCAAACAAAATACACCAATGCCACGCATAACCGACCTGGCGGCGACAGGGTTGTTGACGCCCTTTCGTTTTTACCGACCTTGAAAAATACAGCGGACAATTAAAAAAAGAAGATGCATGGAAAAAGAATGACCGCAATAGTATCACTGTTTACAAAACAAAAGGAACTACTATCGTACTTACCTGCCTGCATAAAGGCGCAGAAATAAAAAATAATTTGGTTGACGGGCTACTCACTGTCCTGGTGCTTGACGGCAGCATTGATTTCGTCCTGGAAAATCATTCCCAGGTACTGAAAAAACATAATTTAATGACGCTTCATCCGGGTATACAGCATAGCATAACGGCAAAGGAAGAAACTACGTTGCTTATTACAAATGAAGCCAGTCATATCCCGGAAGAAGATTAATATAATACATCAGCCGGAAGAAAGGCATTTGAAAGGATGCGCAGCAAAGAGTTTTTAACATCAATACATAAGAAAGGAGAATAAAACAGGTAATTGCTATCCCTGCCTTATTCTCCTTTTACTCAAGCTCTTTCAGATTAAGATCTTGCGTGCCTAGCTTTTTCTTTCACATCATCCATATGATCTTCAGCAGCTTCTTTGCCGCGTGACCATAAATGCCCGAGTGTATCAGCCCATTCGCCGGCTGTCTTACGGATCTTTTTGCGCATATCTTTTCCTTTTTCGGGAGCGACGATCATCCCAATGACAACACCGGCCGCTGCTGCGCCGAGTATGCCTACCAATATTTTACTTCTTGTAGTCATGATAATATCATTTAAATGTTACGGAATAGAAATATACCCTACAGTATAAAAAATCATACCAAAGGGGAAGAATACCGGAGCCTGTTGTAAAACAAAACATGTCACACTTGTTATTCCTGAACTGTTATTCCAAAATGGCATAGAAATTTCATTATCCCATAAACAGGGGAGCATTTTGACTACTACTAAATTATCGCACGCTAAACTTTTGCAGGCCAATAACGACTTTCGCAGATCCGCCAAAGTAGCCCATCTCATTTATATAACAGGCAATACATCCGGGTTCACCCGGATGAAAAAAGGAAAAGGGTTTATCTACCTGGTTGGCAATAAAATTTTAAAAGATAAAAAACAACTGGAGAGGATACATAAACTGGCTATTCCTCCTTCCTGGAAAAACGTCTGGATATCCCGCTCCCCTAATGGCCATATACAGGCTACAGGTCTTGATCTCCGCAACCGGAAACAATACCGCTATCACGCTCAATGGAGCAGCCTGCGCACGGAAACAAAATTTCATCATTTATATGAATTTGGAAAACTATTGCCCAAACTCCGGAAAAAGATAAAGACAGATATACGCTCAAAAAAATTGACACAGCAAAAAGTGCTGGCGGCAGCGATTGAGCTGATGCAAAAAACTTATATCCGTGTAGGCAATGAAAGCTATGAAAAAGAAAATGGCTCTTACGGCCTGACTACCCTGAAAGACCGTCATATTTCTTTTGAGAGCAGCAGCCTGACTGTTTCCTTCAGCGGGAAAAAAGGAGTTGAGCAGCATATAAAACTTACCGATAAAAAACTGGCCAGGATCATTAAAGAGTGCCGTGATATACCGGGAAAAACATTATTTCAATATTATGATGAAAAGAATAAAAAAAGAGCGATTGATTCCGCCATGCTGAATAATTATATCAGGGAAGGAACCGCAGGCGGATTCAGCGCAAAAGACATACGCACATGGGCGGGTTCCGTACAGGCAATAAATTACTGCTTATCGGAGGAAAATTTTCCCCGGTCAAAAAAGAAAAAAAGAACAGCAGCGGGAATGCTGGACTGGGTAAGCCAGCAACTCGGCAATACGCGGAATGTTTGCAAAAAGTATTATGTACACCCTTCTCTGATCAGTCTTTATGAAGAAAAAAAAGAATTACCGCGCCTTATATCTGCTACTGAAAAAAAAAACCGGTGATTTCACTGATAGTGAAAAGATACTGATGACTATTCTGAAGAATAAATAAACTGGTATGGTTTTTTCCTATCTGTGTATATAAGAAATGGTATAAAAAGGGAACACTTTTCCCGTTCACTGTGTGTAACAGCTATTTAATAATTTAAAAAACATTTTATGGAAAAGAATGCAGAAGTTTTAAATGATCTCATTAAGATCAATAACGATCGTATAAAAGGTTATGAAAAAGCGGCAAAAGAAACGGATGTTAAGGATGCGGATCTGCGTACTCTTTTTAACAGCCTGTCTGCAGAGAGCAGCACGTATGCCGCAGAACTGAAAAAACATGTGCTCAATAATGGCGAAACGCCCGCTGATGATACTACGGTAAGCGGTAGTATTTACAGGGCATGGATGGATGTAAAAGCAGCTTTCGGCGGAAAGGACCGCAAATCTATCCTTGCATCCTGTGAATTTGGAGAAGATGCAGCCCAGAAAGCGTATAACAGCGCATTAAAAGAGTCAGATCTTTCTTCTGAAGTAAGGCAACTTATCACTGATCAGAAAACAAAGCTGAAAAAATCGCATGACACGATAAAAAGAATGCGTGATACACAGCCTGCATAAAATAATGTGAATGGAATATGTATGCACGGCTGTTTATATGCCGTGCATACTTTTTACTAATCAAAAAAGAATAATTATGGATACGAATGCAACAATGGAAGACATGAGAACCCTGGCTTCCTGTGTGAATAAACTGGTACTGGATGGCTATACAGGGAATTTCCAGGTAACGGAAAAAGGGCTGCTCTCTCTTGACAAGGAAAAACATTATAAACCCGACCAGGTACATATTGTAAATTTCTTTCGTTTTGAAGGTGCCAGCGATCCCGCAGATAATGCTATCCTGTATGCTATTGAGCTGAGTGATGGAACAAAGGGCACGCTTACAGATGCCTATGGACCGTATTCGGATCAGCAGGTAGAAAAGTTTATAAAGCAGGTAGAAGACATCAATAAAAAGACAACAAAGAAAGAGTAAAGGATAAATACTGTTTATCAACCAGGTTCTACAAAGCTGCATCCTTTACTTTCCTTCTAAAAAATTAAAGGGGCTGTCTCAAAAGTATTTTAAACCGATGTTCTCGCAACGACGCAACGGCGCAACGACTGATTTTCTACAGGTCGTTCTTTGCGCCGTTGCGTCGTTGCGAGATGTATTTAGCTTTTGAGACAGCCTCTTCGTTTTTGCTTCTCTGACTATGCATCAGTAATATCGTTTTAAACTCCCTTTCGTGAGCGGCCCATAACGAGCGTAATAATAAAAAGCACCAGGAAGATAAAAAACAGGATCTTGGCTATATAGGCAGCACTGGCTGCTATTCCGCCAAAACCAAATATAGCGGCGATAATCGCTACCACTAAAAATATAACTGTCCAGCGTAACATAATAATTGAGTTTGATTAGTGAGGAAATGAAAAATTCATGCCGTAAAACGTAAGATCGTTATCCGGTAGTCTCTCAATTTGATTAAAGCAATATTCCCGCAAAGACATAAAGCACACAAAGAAGTTTCAATTGATTATAAGCCCCTTGTAATTTTAGTGTCTTTCCTCAAAGGATTCTTTCGGAGCGGGGAAATATTAAAAACCGATAAACTGCCCGTTACCCTGTAATATAATAATCAAATGGGGATTCTTTTCAGCATTTAATAAGCAATTATTGCCCGTTAGAACTATTGTAAATCGCTGGCGGTATTAATAAAATAAAAACGGGAATAATAGAAATTATCCCCGTATAAAAATCCAATATCCTATGAAAAACTAGTTATCTAATATCAAATTACGTTCCTGAAAAGATGAGAATTATTAAATTGCTTTAAATCATATATTTAGAGCCTTCTCTTTACTATGGCTGAAAACCACCGGGGAATAAATTACCCCGCCTGGAAATAAATTTCCACACTGGTTTAGGAAATCAGCAAGGTTAACAAAAGGTTCATTATAAATATAAAATGAGATATCTAGCCCCTGTTTACCAGGCAAGCCGACAATAAAGGTGCAACCTTCACCAGGTTTTCCTTTTGCTTTAATAAACCCATGATGCTTTTCAACGATCTTTTTACAAATAGATAAGCCTACTCCCGAACCTTCGAATTCATGATAACTATGTAATCTTTTAAATACAACGAAAATATCTTCCGCATACTTCGGATCAAAGCCGATACCATTATCAGAAACGGAGATCTTATAAAAATGTCTATCGCCGCCTGCTTTTCCCCGGGGGTTAAAATCCTTCGGAGCCGCCGGTTCTGCATTAATATGTACGATCGGGTTAACGGTCTTTTTCCTGAATTTGATCGCATTACTTAATAAATTATAGAACAATTGCCGCACGAGGCTTGGAATGACATGAAGAACCGGCAGATCGGCTACATAGATCTTCGCATCCGTGTTTTCTATTTCAAGTTCAAGCTCTGTAACTACTTCTTTGACCAGTACATTAAGATCCGTTTCCTTGAAATCGGAAGAACTGGCAGAATGTCTTGAAAAACTCAGCAGGTCATTGATCAGTAACTGCATTCTTTCGGATGAGTGAATGATCTTTCTAAAGTACTTTTCAATTTCCTTGTACAATTTAATGCTCCCTCATCAATATTTTATCGCTGAATACCATGATCTTCCGCAGAGGCTCCTGGAGATCATGTGAAGCCACATAAGCAAACCGATCCAGTTCTTCATTGACGGTTTTCAGGTGCGCATTATTCTCTACCAGTTGCGCATTCAGCGACCGCACTTTTTCTTCCGACGCTTTTCTTTCTTCTATTTCCTTTTGCAGGGATTTGTTAGCAGCTATCAGTTTTTTTTCGTGCTGCAATAACTGGTGGTTCTTCCGGTATAATTCTACAAACACACCCACCTTTACCCGCAGCAATTGCGGGTTGATCGGCTTGGAAATATAATCCACGCCTCCCATTTTATACCCTTGAAAATAAAATCCTCATCGTAGTCGTGCGCGGTAATGAATATGATCGGGATATCTTTTAGCTTATCGCGTTCGTAAATGATGGTAGCTGTTTCAAATCCGTTGAGTTCAGGCATCTGCACATCCATCAGGATGAGGGAAAAATCATGCTGCTGTAATAATATTTTTAAAGCCCCGCGCCCTGAATTGGCTTTGACAATGGTATAGTTATCCTTTTCCAGGATGGCTTCGATAGAGAACAGGTTATCCTCCCTGTCGTCTACGACAAGGATCTTTATATCTGACTTCCGTGAAAGATCATGACCATTGACAGCTTCCATTACTATTTATCATTTATATAACCATACTCTCATCAGTGATAGTAACTGGTCAATTTTTACAGGCTTGGTTATATAATCAGAAGCGCCGGCCTCTATACATTTCTCCCGGTCGCCTTTCATCGCTTTTGCCGTTACTGCAATAATGGGTAAGGCTGCATTCTTATGTTCCCTTCGTATTTTCTGGGTGGTTTCATAACCATCCATTTCAGGCATCATGATATCCATCAATACGATATCAATATCCTTGTTATCCACCAGCACATTCATCGCTTCCTGGCCGCTCTCGGCGGTTATCGTCTGGATATTATACCGTTCAAAAGCCGTGGTAAGCGCAAACAGGTTACGCACATCATCATCCACTACCAGTACTTTCTTGCCTGTCAGCACATCATTCTTCGAACGAAGATTTTCAATCAGCTTCCTTTTTTCCGGTAACAGATCCTTATGGTCAACATGCAGCAACATGACCGTTTCTTCCAGCAAAAGATCGAGAGAAGTTACATCCTTCAGTAATATCTTATTAGCATATTGCTTCAGCTGCGTTCTTTCCATGGAAGAAAAATCCCTGGCTGAATACACCAATACCGGCGTCATCTGTATCTTCTTGATATTACTTATTTCCGTTACTAATTCAAGACCGCCGATATCAGGAAGCATATAATCCACGATGATGCAATCATAATCGTTCTCCCTGATAAGCTCCAGTGCCTTTAACCCCGCATCCGCGATCTCGATACCCATGGCATCGCCATTGTCCAGTATCCTGGCTACATGCGAAGAGTCAAGCTCGTTATCCTCCACTATCAGCAATCTTTTCTTTTTCCGTTCATTATATTGAACGATATCGCTAAACAGGTCATTCAACGCTCCTGTTTTTAATGGCTTCAACTGGAAGCTCCTGGCCCCGCGCTGCATAGCCAGCAAGCGGTTTTCCTCACCTGAAATAAGGTGTATCGGGATATGCCTGAAATTAATATCATTCTTAAACAGGTCTAATACTCTCCATCCGCTGGCATCAGGAAGTTTTACATCCAGTGTGACAGCAATAGGATTGTATTTATTCACCATATCGAATACATCCCCGAAATGTGTCGCCACTACCGCTTTCAGCCCCATCTCATGCGCCTTTTCTATCATGATCTTTCCAAAGCGGATATCATCCTCGATCACCAGCACTACTTTATCACCTCCCACCAGTACATTCCTGTCGTCTCCCATTTCATTGATGATCTCATTCAGTGCTTCGAGGTCTTTTGTATCATTTACTTTGATAGTAGGTACTGTACGTTCCGCCAGTTTATATTCGCTGACTGTAAGATTACTTTGTTTTTCTTTTTTTGTAATGGCAGGATTATACTCGATCGGCAGGAACAAGGTGAAGCTGCTTCCTGCACCGGCCTGGCTTTCCAGTTCAATAGAACCACCTAACAGATCGGCGAGGCCACGGCTGATCGAAAGTCCCAACCCTGTACCTCCGTACTTACGGCTCGTTGAACCTTCTGCCTGCTGGAAAGCTTCAAATATGATATTCTGTTTGTCTTTTGAAATACCTATACCCGTATCTTTTATCTCGAAGGCCACCACACGCTGTGCATGCTCGAGGTTTGGATTGCCCTGTTTCCAGTTGCGGTGGGCTTCATATATTCTTAATTTCACTTCTCCTTTTTCAGTGAACTTAAAGGCATTTGACAAAAGGTTTTTAAGGATCTGGTTAAGACGCTGTACGTCTGTTTCAAGACTGACCGGCAATTTGTCATCGAGGTCAATGCTGAACCGGAGATTTTTATTTTCAGAGATATGTTTGAAGGTAGTTTCTACGAAAGAAGTAATATCGCGGAACTGCAGCTTGACGAAGTCCGTAGAGATGTAACCGGATTCGATCTTTGACAAATCCAGGATATCGTTGATCAGCTGTATCAGGTCATCCCCGCAACTATGAATGGTCTTCGCATAGCTTACCTGTTTATCATTCAGGTTACCATCGTGGTTCTCATATAATTGTTGTGCAAGGATCAGCAACGAGTTCAGCGGCGTTCTTAACTCATGCGACATATTAGCCAGGAACTCTGATTTGTATTTCGAAGTAAGCTGCAACTGTTCTGCTTTTTCTTCCAGCGACAACCTGGCTTCTTCCACTTCCCTGTTCTTGTCTTCTACTTCTTCTTTTGTTTTACGAGCAGGTGGGCTTTATCCTGCAACTCTTCATTGGTCCTTCTTAATTCATCCGTCAATGACTGGGATTGTTCCAATAAACTTTCTGTTCTTGTATTCGCTTCGATCGTATTCAATACGATACCGATACTTTCTGTGAGCTGGCTGAGGAAGTCAAGGTGCGTTTCACTGAATGTATCGAAGGATGCCAGTTCGATGACCGCTTTTATTTCTTTTTCAAAAAGAACCGGCAACACGATCACATTAAGCGGTGAAGCTTTACCCAAACCGGAACCGATCTTAGTATAACTTCTCCGGCACATTGGTCAGCAGGATACGTTCTTTTTCCAATGCGCACTGGCCCACCAATCCTTCACCCAATGCAAATTCTCTTGCCGCTTTCACTTCTTCTCCAAAAGCATAGGCCGCGAATAATTTTAATTTTTGATTTCTGAAACTTTCGTCCTGTTCAAAAATATAGAACATCCCTTTTTGGGCGCTTACTACCTGTGCTAACTCAGAAAGGATGCGGCGTGTAACCGTATTCAGGTCTTTTTGTCCCTGCAACATTTGCGTGAACTTGGCCAGGTTTGATTTCAACCAATCCTGTTCCTGGTTTCTCAGTGTTGTTTGTTTCAGGTTAGCGATCATCTGGTTGATGGTATCTTTCAATTCTTCCACCTCACCTTTTGCTTCTACGCGGATCATTTGCGTCAGGTCACCTTTGGTAACAGCGGAAGCCACTTCAGAGATGGCACGCACCTGCGTGGTCAAATTTTCAGCCAGCTGGTTCACGTTCTCCGTAAGGTTTTTCCATATACCGGATGCACCGGGCACACTGGCTTGTCCTCCCAACCGTCCGTCCACACCCACTTCACGGGCCACCGTCGTTACCTGGTCGGCAAACACCGCGAGTGTATCAATCATTTCATTGATCGTATCAATCAACTGCGCTACTTCACCACGCGAAACGATAGAGAGCTTTTGTTTCAGGTTACCAGTCGCCACGGCTGTTACCACTTTGGCGATACCGCGCACCTGGTTGGTCAGGTTCGATGCCATCATGTTCACGGAGTCGGTCAGATCTTTCCATGTACCGGCCACACCCTGCACCTCGGCTTGTCCGCCGAGCTTACCTTCCGTACCTACTTCACGCGCCACACGGGTTACTTCGAATGCGAATGAGTTCAACTGATCCACCATCGTATTGATGGTATTTTTCAAATCGAATATTTCTCCTTTTACGTCAATGGTTACTTTCTTTGTTAAGTCACCCGATGCCACCGCCTTTGTTACTTCGGCGATATTACGTACCTGTGAAGTAAGATTACCCGTCATTTGATTCACGGAATCGGTTAAGTCTTTCCATGTACCTGCCACACCGGGCACGAATGCCTGTCCGCCGAGTTTACCATCCGTACCAACTTCACGCGCCACACGGGTTACTTCTGATGCGAAGGCACGCAGCTGATCCACCATCGTGTTCAGTGTTTCTTTCAACTGCAGGATCTCACCTCTTACATCCACCGTGATCTTTCTTGACATATCACCATTGGCCACCGCGATCGCCACATCGGCGATATTACGTACCTGTGCAGTTAAGTTACCCGCCATCTGGTTTACAGAGTCGGTCAAATCTTTCCAGGTACCACCAACACCGGGCACGTTTGCCTGCCCACCCAATTTACCATCAGTACCTACCTCACGCGCCACACGCGTTACTTCCGATGCAAAAGATCTCAGCTGTTCCACCATCGTGTTGATCGTATTCTTCAACTCAAGGATCTCACCTTTTACATCCACTTCAATCTTACGCGATAAGTCACCGTTGGCCACCGCCGTCGTTACCTCCGCGATATTTCTTACCTGGGAAGTAAGATTCGAGGCCATCTTATTTACTGAATCAGTTAAATCTTTCCATAGACCTTCCACACCCGGTACATCTGCCTGTCCACCCAGTTTACCTTCTGAACCTACCTCACGTGCCACACGGAATACTTCCGATCCAAATGAATTCAACTGATCCACCATTGTGTTGATGGTATTTTTTAGTTCAAGAATTTCTCCTTTTACGTCCACCGTGATCTTTCTTGACAAGTCACCCTTGGCCACCGCTGTTGTTACGTCAGCGATATTACGTACCTGTGATGTCAGGTTCGATCCCATCTGGTTTACCGAGTCGGTTAAGTCTTTCCATGTACCACCCACACCCTGCACTTTTGCCTGGCCGCCGAGTTTACCTTCTGTACCTACCTCGAGTGCCACACGCGTTACTTCCGATGCAAATGAGTTGAGCTGATCCACCATCGTATTGATGGTATTTTTTAATTCGAGGATTTCTCCCGCCACATTCACCGTAATTTTTTTGGAAAGATCACCTGTTGCCACCGCTGTTGTTACATCAGCGATATTGCGTACCTGTGCCGTAAGATTAGATGCCATCTGGTTCACCGACTCTGTTAAGTCTTTCCATGTACCGCCCACATCCTGCACTTTGGCTTGGCCTCCGAGTTTTCCTTCTGTACCTACTTCAAGCGCCACACGGGTTACTTCCGATGCAAATGAATTGAGCTGATCCACCATCGTATTGATAGTATTTTTCAATTCAAGGATCTCACCTTTTACGTCCACCGTAATTTTTCTTGACAAGTCGCCTTTGGCCACCGCTGTTGTTACCTCTGCGATATTACGTACCTGGGCAGTAAGGTTCGATCCCATCTGGTTTACGGAGTCGGTCAGATCTTTCCATACACCACCAATACCTTTTACCGTAGCCTGGCCTCCGAGTTTTCCTTCACTACCTACTTCTCTTGCCACACGGGTTACCTCTACTGAGAATGAGTTTAACTGATCCACCATTGTATTGATGGTATTTTTCAATTCAAGAATTTCTCCTTTTACGTCAACGGTAATCTTTCTTGACAAGTCACCCTTGGCCACCGCTGTAGATACTTCCGCAATGTTTCGCACCTGTCCTGTAAGATTCGATGCCATCTGGTTTACCGTATCGGTCAAATCCTTCCAGGTACCGGCTACTCCTTTTACTTCTGCTTGTCCGCCAAGCTTTCCATCTGTACCTACTTCTCTTGCCACACGGGTTACTTCAGAAGAAAACGAGTTCAACTGATCCACCATCGTATTGATGGTATTCTTCAATTCCAATATTTCTCCCTGTACATCCACCGTGATCTTCTTGCGGAGGTCACCTTTGGCCACCGCTGTTGTCACTTCTGCAATATTTCTTACCTGCGCAGTAAGATTACCTGCCATCTGGTTTACGGAGTCGGTCAGATCCTTCCATACACCCGCTACCCCCTTTTACTTTTGCCTGTCCGCCGAGTTTACCTTCTGAACCCACTTCACGGGCCACACGGGTTACTTCCATAGAGAATAAGTTCAACTGCTTCACCATGTCATTTACTTCTGCAGCAATTTTGGCAAACTCTCCCTGCAACAGGTGATCACCGATCTTCAAAGGCATTTCCTGTGAAAGGTTTCCTTTGGCCACGGAACTGATAACGTGTGCTATCTCAATAGTAGGATGCACCAGGTCGGAGATCAAACTATTGATAGAATCGGACGCCGTGCGCCATGATCCTTTGGCAGATGTAGGCAATGATACACGGTGATTAAGATGTCCTTGTTTTCCAATCGTATTCCTGGCCTGCGTCAGTTCTTCTACCAGCGCTTCATTGAGAGAAATTATTTCATTCAATGTATCGCATACCTTGCCGCTCAGTCCAAGCCGGTCTATCGGCATACGCACAGTAAAATTCCCGCTTCTCATTTCTGATAGTACTTTCAGCAGTTCACGGGTATTCAGTTCATCGGTAAATTCAAGTGCAGCCACGCCATTTCCATTCTTCTGTTTGCCGTTACCATTGGTCGCTCCGTTGCTCTTTCCGTTTGTTTTTCATGGGTCTTTTTAGAAGAAATATTGTCTGCAGTCAATTCTTCAGACAATACCATGGACATGGGCGCAGGAGTTGAAACTTTTACTCTTTTTTTCATTATATTTGATTAAAGGGGTAAATGATGGGCATGTGCAGAGAGGAAGTGGGGAAATCTTTCCACATAAACAGTTATTAAGTTATGGTGTCTTATTTTTATTCCTTGGTTTTCTGAGTAAACCATTCAATTTATATATCCGGAAAACTAGTCCTTTAATATATCCCTAATTAACACAGAAAATTGTGCCACAAAGCCCTGTTTCCGGCGACGATATTGTCATTAAACTTAACTACAAACTGGTACTTGTAGGAGAAGACGACCTTGATGACCAGGAATTGCTGAAAGAAGTGTTTACATCTATTGATGATTCCTTCCTGCTCCTGTTTGCCATCAATGGCACAGAAGTATTAGCCCATCTTGAAAAATGCCCGAATAAGGACCTGCCCTGCCTCATCGTACTGGATTACAATATGCCGGGATCTAACGGGGCTGAAATATTAAAGGAATTAAAAAATAACCCGCGTTATAATACTATCCCCAAAATAATCTGGAGCACCTCCGGTTCCGCTACCTATAAAGACATTTGCATGAAACTGGGAGCGAATGAATACCTGGTTAAACCTTCACGGGTAAATGAACTGGTGGATATCTGCCGGTATATGCTTTCTACCTGTCAATCCTGAATCACCTGTTTGCCGGGAAGGTCTTATCGAGGAGACTCAGCGCAATCGGTTTTTCCCATATTGTTACATTTTCGGGGGGTGACAAAAAATCTCCTTTCTGATGATAAGCGCTGATAAGGTATAGCTTAAGGGAAGGAAATTTCTCCATAATAGATTCTATACAATCCCTGCCTTTTCCATCAGGCAGGTTGTTGTCCAGTAATAATATACCAGGTTTAATTTCTTCAAGAAGCTTCAGGCCGTCTTTTAATGTATAAGCAAGGGAGACCTCGTAATTCCTGCTGAAAAAATAGCTCTTCATGATCATGCAGTAATCCTTCTCATCGTCAATGATTAAAATTTTTAAACTTCTCATAACCAATAAAAAAACGAACCTTAAACTAATAAGAGAGTGAACGTAAAAGCAATTTAAAAAAACTTTCTTTAGAACTGCTACCACCAGCGATAATAAAACAATAGTCTCAGCATTTTATTCAGCGCCCCAAAAAACAGCAATTTAATGCCCCGCCCGCATTATACGGCATAAACCGGCAACCTCACAGACAAACCGGCATTTTAGTTGCAGGTGAATATCGTAAGATGACTTGACAGGAGCGTCCTGTTCAAAAGTGCATTACCGATAAACAACCGATCAATCACCAACCTGACCCTTGCCTGAATGGAACAAACTCCTTTTCTCAAAGAAGGTGAAAGCAAGACGCAAAAGCTAAGCACCCGGGATAGTGTTTTGGAAAAAGACTATGCTGACCTTATTGATATGGCAGTACATGATCTTGATGCGCCCCTGCGGAAGCTTTCTCTCCTGGTAGAAATGCTGGTGGGTAAATTATCTCCTGACAAGGACATACAATCTTATATCGGGCGTATAGAAAACTGCGTCGGTGATATGCGGTCATTGATAGACGAGCTGTCTGTGCTCGCAGGTATCAATACTGGTAAAAAAGTGATCACTGCCTGTAATATGGATACTATCGCAAGGCGGGCTTTACAGGAGTTGCCCGTGCGGGTAAATGAAAAAGAAGCGATCGTCGCCAATTTTTCATTGCCTGAAATAGAAGGTGATGCGGGGTATTACACCCTGTTATTTAAAAACCTCCTGGGCAATTCAATTAAGTTCTCCGCCCCTGATAAAATACCCGAAATCCATATACAATCTTCTGTACTGTCAGCGGAAGAAAAAGAAAGGTTTAACCTGCCCGGCGAACAGGTATATCATAAGATCGTGATAACTGATAATGGCATCGGTTTTAAAAAAGAAAATGCTGAAAAGATATTTCATCCTTTTGTACGTTTACACGGGAAGTCGAAATTTCCCGGTAACGGCATAGGCCTTGCAATTTGTAAGAAGATCATGGATATTCACCATGGCATTATTTATGCGGAAGGCCGGGAGAATGAAGGGGCACGGTTTACTTTAGTTTTACCCGAAATCCACTAATAGCTCATGCTTAAAGGAAATTTGATAAAGATTGCCATTGTAGATGACGATGAGGATGATTATTTTATCATTGCCAGCTATATAAAAGAAATCCAGGGGGCTAACCTCTACGTGGATTGGATCGGCGATTACCAGGAAGCGATAGAAAAAATAACACAGGAAGCTTACAACATTTATCTTATTGATTACCGCCTGGGAAATGAAACCGGGCTGAGCCTGCTGCAGGAAGCCATGTCAGGAGGATGCGAAGATCCTATTGTGCTGCTGACAGGAAAAGGTAACCGGGAGATTGATATCAGGGCCATGCAAAGCGGGGCGACCGATTACCTTGTCAAATCAGAACTGACAACCGAAAAACTGGAACGCTGTATCCGGTATTCATTAGAAAGAGCTAACGCATTAAAAGAACTTAAAGACAGGGAAAATAAATACAGGAACCTTTTCGAAGGTTCCAAGGATGCTGTGTTTATTACTGACCAGGCGTTGAACCTGGTAGAAGTGAACCACGCCGCTTCCCTGCTGTTTGGACGTAAAACGGATGAACTGATCAGCAGGAACCTCTGCGAGTTCATCAGGAATGATGAGCAGAAAAAACATATCCTGCGCTGCTTGGACCAGGCACAGCCTATCAATGACCTGGAAATGGATATCGAGAACAGTGAAGGAGGAATAAAACCCTGCCTTTTTTCTTTTTCCTTCCGAAAAACCCTGATAACAAATGGCTGGTGCATGGCATTCTTCACGACATTACCCATCTCAAAAAAGTAGAGCTTGCTAATTTACAGTCGCAAAAGCTGGCAGCCAATGAAAGACTGATGAGAATAATAGCGCATGAGATAAGAAACCCGCTGAATAATATCGGCTTATCCATCCAGCATTTTGAATACATCTCCGGCGATCCCTCCATGCAAAAAGAATTGCTGGGCATCATCCAGCGAAATTGCACGCGCATCAATCAAAGTATAACCGAGTTATTGGATCTTACCAGGGCGGGAGAACTGGAATTTCAAAAACATACGTTGCAGGAGATCATGAATGAAAGTATCGCCAACGTAGAAGACAGGATCAGCTTACAGAATATCAAAGTAGAAAAAAAATACCAGGAGCATCCGCTGGAAATAACCGCTGATAAGCCGAAGCTGATGATCGCCTTTTCGAATATCCTTATCAATGCGATAGAAGCGATGGAAGAAAACCGGGGAGAACTGGCTGTTTCCATGCATGCATCGCCTGATACTTATACCGTATCCATACGTGACAACGGCGTGGGCATCGCTGAAGAAAACCTGCCAAAGCTTTTTGAGCCTTTCTTTACACTGAAAAAAAACGGTATGGGTCTTGGTCTCGCTTCTTCCTATTCCATTCTGCAATCGCACCGGGCGAGCATACAGGTAGAAAGCAGGGTGAACAAAGGAACCAATTTTATTATCAATTTTAATCCGCTGGCCTGCTGATCAATCACGGCAGTCACACTTTTCTTAACTGATGAATAAAAAGATCTTAATTTTTGATGACGACCAGGATATACTGAATATATGCAGTATCATACTAAAAGCAAAAGGCTACGAGGTCTTCACCAGTATGACCTGCAAAGATCTTTTTGACACCGTACTGCATGCAGACCCCGCGGTAATAGTAATGGATAATAAAATACCTGAAACCGGGGGCGTGGAAGCTACCCGCTCTATTAAAAACGATCTGCGTACCAAACATATACCTGTCATTTTTTTCTCCGCTAATACGTATATCGCCGAACTGGCCAAAGAGGCCGGTACTGTTTTTTATATTCAGAAACCGTTTGATATCGCTGCCTTTGAAGAAATACTGGAACAGGCATTCCGGAGTGAATACCTAGACAATAAGACTGTTTAAAAAACCGGTGATCTCATTGGTATTGAGAACGTGATCCGGTTTCAGCCGCTTCATGGCTTCTTTCGGCATAAAAGGGACCTGCGCTTCCTGCGGATCCTGGATCACGGTAATGCTCCCGTTCTTTTTCGCATACAACAATCCATCGGCGCCATCTGCATTAGCCCCGGATAATAATATACAAACCAGTTTTTCTTTGAATACATCTGAAGCAGACCTGAACACCACATCAATACTGGGCCGGCTGAAATTTACCTTCTCCGAATCATCAAGCGATAAGCTCTGGTCTTTTTCTACCAGTACATGATAATCGGGCGGGCATATATAAATACAGCCGGGCTCTATCTTATCTTTTTCTTCTACTTCCCTGGTTATGAAGCGGGTCTTAAAAGAAAGCAATTCACCCAGCAGGGATGGAAAATCAGTATTGCGGTGCAATACGAGCAGGACAGGAACAGTATAATTTTCCCTGACATATTCAAATATCTTCAGCACTACCTGCAGGCTGCCGGCTGAACCACCTATTACTACTAATTTAACTGTACCTGTCATTTCATTTTCCTCCAGATCTTTTCCCTGCCATAGGGTTGCTTATATTTTGATTCGATGGTAGAAAAACGTAGTGTTTCCTTGGTACCCAATGCCAGGAAGCCCAGCAGTTCGAGGCTGCTGTCGAAAAGGGTCAGCACTTTGGACTGAAGGTTCTTTTCGAAATAGATCAGTACGTTCCTGCAAAAGATCAGCTGGAAGGAATTGAATGAATAATCAGATACAAGATTATGCGTAGAAAAGATCATCTTTTCCGAAAGCTTGTCACTGAATTTTGCCATACCATAATTAGCGGTATAGTAAGAAGAGAAATCTGCTGTGCCGCCGCATTCATGATAATTCTTTGAGTACTGCTGCATATTGGTAACGGGGAAAATACCTTTTCTTGCTTTTTCTACTGCTTTTGGATTGATGTCGGTGCCATACAATAATGATTTGTGCAATAAGCCGGATTCCTGCAAAAGAATAGCCAGTGAATACACTTCTTCTCCTGTAGCGCTGCCCGCATGCCAGATACGGATATGCGGGTAAGTGGTGCGGGTAAGTGGCCAGTACCGGTATCACTTCTTCCCGTACGATCCTGTAAAAAGCCGTATCCCGAAACATCTCCGTTACATTGACACTGATCTCTGAAACGGCGAGATAAAAATAATCTTCATCGGTATATAGCTTATTACGGAACTCGCTGAAAGACGTATAAACCATTCATTGCATAGAGACGTTCTATCCTTCTTTTAAAAGAAGCTTTTGAATACTCGCTGAAGTCGTATCCTTACCGCTGCTGAAAATCATGCTGCAGTATCATCACCTGCTCATCACTTACCTGTGTTTTCACTGCCTGCAATTTTATATTTTCTCAATAGTCCTAACAGCTTATCTACATCTACCGGCTTGAAACATACTCATCCGCTCCTGCTGCCAGGCATTTTTCCCTGTCGCCGGTCATGGCCTGTGCCGTCACTGCAATAACCGGTATATTTATTTAATTGCTCCTGCTCCCGGATGATGCGTATAAAATCATACCCGTCCGTTCCGGCATCATCATATCCGATAACACAACACCGATATGCGTATTTGCCTGCAACAGGCGCAGGGCAGTCTCGGCAGTTGAAGCGGTCAGCACATCAAATCCTTAGGGTACGCAAAACAGCAGACAAGGCAAATATGTTTATATTGTCGTCATCTAACGATCAGTATTTTCTTTTCCGGTTCCATATTATTTTGAAGTTTCATACAGCCATATACGCATCAGCGAGATCAACTGATCGGTATCTACGCGTTTGGTTATATAAATCGGAAGCGCCTGCTGCCAGGCATTTTTCCCTGTCCTCCCATCATTGCTTTTTGCGAGGTAACGGCGATAACGGGCAATCGTTTTCCAGCGCGGGGTCTTTCCTGATACGTGTGATCGTTTCGTACCCATCCAGCCCCGGCATCATGATATCCATTAATACAATATCAATCGAAGGATTGGTTTCCAACGCCTGCAATGCTTCTTTTCCATCAATGTGGTGACTACCTGCATCTGGTGTTTCTCCAGCGCTTTGCCAACGGGCAAAAAACATTTCTTACATCATCATCGGTCACCAGCACGGTTTTATCCTTAAGCAGGCTATCAAGCGAACTTAGCTTCTTCGCGGAAACCTGTTTTTTTACCATATTTATCGTCTACGAGATGCAGGAATAAAGACACTTCATCTAAAATACGCTGGTAAGAGTGAGCGGTTTTTATCACGATCGAATCGGCGTATTGCCGGATACGCTGCTCTTCGAGGCGCGAAAGGCTTTTGCCTGTAAAAATGGATAATGGGAATATTAGCCAGTGTAGCATTTTTCTTCAGCTCATCCAGCGCTTCGTACGATTTCGCAGCCGGTATTCCCATATCAAGGATCACACAGTTCACTTCTTTTTTCTGCAGGGTGTGAATGCTTTCGTTTATATCCACAGACATTTCCGCATTGATGCCATTGTTGGAAAGAAAATAAAGAAAGGGCCCTGGCATGCTGCGTATTGTCTTCTACGATCAATACTTTTTTTCAGGGTCATTTTTTACTACTGCTTCAATCTTTTCCAGTATGGTATTCATTTGTTCCGCTACCATCGGCTTCTGTATAAAATCAACTGCGCCTTTACCAATCGTTTCTTTCCTTACTTCAAAAGATGACATGATATGAACAGGGATATGCCGGGTGGCGGGATTTGATTTTAATTCATCCATCACCTGCAGCCCGTCTTTTACAGGCAACTGTATATCGAGCAACACACCGGATGGCTTATATGTCTTCGCCATCTCCATCGCATGGTCACCTCTTACGACGACGACTCCTTTATACCCTTTCTGCCGTACAAAATCGAGTAATGCTTTTGCAAAAGAAGTATCATCTTCCACGATCAGCAATACCCTGTCACCGGCAATGATACTGTTCCTGTCATCAGGAATCTCCGCGGGTATAAAGGCGCCAGCAGTTTATTAAAAGGCTCCCGCAATTCTTTATTGTCCGTAGTCGTACTATCCTTATCCGTCTGCCTGGTATAAGCCGGCCTCAGAGGAGTTGCAGGGTTCGCAGGTTTGGCAACAGGAATATATAGGGTGAACTCGCTGCCTTTGCCCACTTCACTTTGCAAAGAGATATCAACCTGATAGCAATCTTGCCAGTTGCCGGCTGATAGAAAGGCCAAGGCCGGTACCGCCATAGTTTCTTTTTGTAGAACCATCGGCCTGCTGAAATGCTTCAAAGACCGCTTCATGTTTTTCCGCCGGGATACCGATGCCCGTATCTTTTACACTAAAACCAATGAATCCTTTATACTTCTCCGACAGCCTTACTTTTAATTCTACCCAGGCCCTGGAAGTAAATTTCAATGCGTTGTGAAATAAGGTATGTTTTCAGAATTTGTTCTACCCGCATCTTATCGGTTTCTACCTGTTCCGGTATATTTTCGTCTTCCTCTATACGGAAATCAATATTCTTTTCGACCGCCATCGGCGTAAACGTTCTTTTTACATCATTGATGATATCGGCCAGTGATACGGTTTCATACGACAGTTCCCAGTTTACCGGATTCGATCTTGGAGAGATCCAGTATCTCATCATGAGCTGGAGAAGATTATTGCCTGAAGTTTTGAATGACTTCTGCATATTCCACCTGTTCGTTGTTGAGGTTGCCCTGGTTATTTTCATTTAATAACCGTGATAAAAGTAAAATAGAGTTAAGCGGCGTCCGTAATTCATGCGACATATTGCGAGGAATTCGGATTTATATTTAGTGCTCAATGCCAGCTCTTCCGCTTTTTTTCTGTATCTCGGTATTCCTGGTGGCTATTACTTGGTTCCTTTCTTCCAGCAGGCTTGACCTTTCTTCCAGGGCCTGGTTGGTTTCCCTGAGTTCTTCCTGCTGCACTTTTAATTCTTCTTCGGAACTTTGTAACTCTTCCGCCTGCGATTCGAGTTCGAGGTTCATATTTTCCAACTCACGGTGCTGCGCCTGCAGTTCTTCTGATTGCGCCTGGTGTTTCTTCGAGTAATTGTTTTAAGCGTGTTCTGTTCCCTGCCGTATTAAAAGCCACCCCGGTTATTTCAGCAATATTGCGCAGGTATTGCATATCCTGGTCGGTGAATGCGTGGATAGTGCCGAGTTCGATCACGCCGGGTTGTATTTCCTTCAAATGAAATAGGAAAAGCAATGATATCCCTGGGTTTTATTTCTCCTCCGGTAAAACTTGCATACAGCTTTTTCATCAATATCATTTACCAGTATGTCTTTTTTATTTCTGAAGCATTGTCCTGCCAAACCTTCGCCTGATTGTATGTGGCGTTTTTAATTGGTTAGCCGATAAGCCATAAGTACCGGCGAGGTATAAAAGATTCACCGTCATCAGATAAGTAGACGGCACCGACTTCGCTGCTTGTATATTCCGCGATAAACCGGATAATATCACCGGCAAGTACGGGTATATCTTTTTCACCGGCGATCTTTTCGCTGAGTTTGGCAGAGCCGGTTTGCAACCATTCGTTGTTGGCGAGCTCGTTGAAAGATCTGTCCAGCGAATCAGCCATTTTATTCAATGAGATGGAAAGACTTCCCAAATTCATCATTTTCCTCTGCATTTAACCGGGCGGCATAATTTCCCCCCGCTATATTCTGTGCGATATTCTGAATGATGGAAAATGCGGCTGACTGTTTCTTTGTCTTTTTGTTCAAGGCTTTTCATTTAATACTCTTTTCTCCTGAAATCATCTGCTACCCGTTTATAAAAGAAAATAGTAATGACAACAGCCAGTAAAACCGGTAACGAATATGACAACGGGCGTATAGGTAGTGAACTGTTTCAGCCGTTCACTTCTTACCGTAAGCAGGTGTTCCTCGATAGATTGTATCTTTTTTACCAGCAACCTAATGGTCTGCATATTTACATTCCCCGTGGCCAAAACACCGGCATCTGCTTCCAAACCCAGTCTTGTCCTGTCAATTGACTGGTTAAGGATAGAGAATCTTCTGTTTACCAGCAATTCCAGGCTTGTCGCAGTTGCGCTGCTGTTCCAGGTTATCTCTTGTCAGTTGCTTAATATTATCCAGCGCTTTGATCGTTTCTTTCATAAGACCCATTATACGGTTCCAGGAACTCTACCTGTTTTTGTAAGCAGGTAACCACGCTGGGCCGGTTTCACCATCTTTCAGATTAGAAATTATTCTTTCTTCCGCCTGGGTAATAACCTTGTGTGTATGATCTACCCCAGCCGGCGCTGCTGATAAGGTTGGTGATGCTCAGGTAAGAAACGACAGAGCTAACGATAAGCAACAAAAGGGAAAGGCCGAAACCTACCAGTAAATTGCTTTTTAAACTTACTTTTCATACAGGGAATATAGTCTTATTGATTAAGTGGTATACTGAAATAAAAAACAGACCCTTTGCCTGGTTCGCTCTCTACGCAAATTCACAATTATGCCGTGAAAGAATATCCGCACAGATAAAAAGCCCGATACCCAGGCCCTGGAAATTTTTTTGTTGATTCTTCTGCCCGGGTAAAACTTATCAAAAATAAACGCCTGCTCTTCTTCGGAGATGCCTATACCAAAATCTTTTTACTTTTACCAGCAGCCTGTTATCTTTTGTAATATCCGTTATCACTTTTATGAGTGGCGATGAAGGGGCCGTATTTAACGGCATTGGAAAAGAAATTTATCAGTACCTGCTCCAGCCTTATCTCATCTCCATGCACTATCACATCCGCATTACCGGTATGTTCAATGATATGCTGAGGATAGGTTTGATGCATCATCACGATAGTAGCGCCCAGCATCTTTAAGAAATTAAAAATCCCGTCATGTTCAGTCTCAGCTTCCCGTTATCAATCCTCGTGATATCCAGCAGGTCGCCTACCAGGTTATCCAATTTCTTTACCTGTACTACCGTTCTGTTTATATAAGGCCTTAATGTATTATCACCGCTCATCCGCTCAGCAATTGTACATAGCCCTGTATACTGGTGAGCGGGGTTTTTAATTCATGGCTGACCATGCTGATAAATTCATCTTTCTTTTTTATCGCCTGTTTCTGTTCTTCGATCTCTGTAAATGTGCCGGCCCATTTTGTAATAGTACCGTTCTCCCGTACGCGGAAGAACACGGAGCAGGTGATACCTGTACTCGTCGGAGCCAACTTTTTTTAACCGTAGTTCCAGCTCAAGTGGCTGCTGCCGGCCGGCCATTTTCTTTAACTCTTCGCTGATCAGCGGGTCTTCGGGATGGGTCTGCAATTGTTTATTGCTGCCGCCGGCATAGTTCAGCCATTGTGTATTATGGTATTCTATCTCACCGTCTGAACGGGTAGT
Organism: Bacteroidota bacterium; assembly: GCA_037200265.1. GTDB lineage: Bacteria > Bacteroidota > Bacteroidia > Chitinophagales > Chitinophagaceae > VBAT01. The sequence goes on along the minus strand of JBBCIL010000005.1, from coordinate 143,962 downwards.
GAAAGCGATCTGGGGGAATGGATTCAAGAATAGATACCAGTTCTTTTGCCTTTTTCAGTGACTTCGTACTGCGCTTTTTTCCTGAACTCGACTTCCGGACTGCAGCTTTACCTGCATTTCATTCAATTCCCTTTTTTGCTCATACAGGCTGTACAGGGTATTTACTTTCAGTAAAAGAATATCGGGATCAATCGGCTTGGTGATATAATCTATGGCGCCTGAACTATACCCTTTGGCGATAAATTTTTTATCTGTGTTAACCGCGCTGAGGAAAATGACGGGTACATCCTTGTACTTTGCTGAACCCGGAAATAGTTTTCTGCTACTTCAAATCCATCCATACCCGGCATCTGTACATCGAGGATAATTAGCCCATAATCATTTTTCAATATCTTTCTCAGCGCTTCCTCGCCGCTTAAGGCCGTATCAACGGGGTAAAGAGTGCAGTGACAAAAGAGATTCCAGTGATAAAATATTTTCTTTTTTATCATCAACTATCAGGATCATCCAAAAAAATTAAAGAAGAATATGTAAAACGGGCGAAAGGACTAAGTTACAGAATTACTGCTTATAAAAATTTCATGCCTTCAACTTATTATAACAAAAAAGACTATGTTACCGGATCATTGGATTTCTACCAGATCTTTATCATCACCATCTTCAAGTGAGGAAAAAATTACCTGTATAATTATAATTTACGTGTCCGTATTTCCCCATTATCCGTGGAAAACCAAATAAATGGTAGTGATTCAATCTGATTTAAGCCCTATATTTCCCACCCTTCCTTTGACAGGGCAGGGCTGCGCTACAAAGCGCACAAAAAAAATTCAATTGACAGTAAGCGGTTTGTGATCTTAGTGGTCCGGTAGCTATCGGGATGGGAAAATATTGAAACTGATATACTACTCAATAATTATTTCTTATATCAGTGCCAATGCCCAATTCGCCTGGACTAAGTCACAAAGGTTTTATTAGCAGGTTAACAAAAACTATATCCCCTTTACCGGCTGGTATGATTTTTTCATTTTTGTACCATACAGGAAAAAATAAAGAGAATATTCAATTCGCAGAAAAATCTCACATGTTCAATGGTCAATAGCCTCTGCTGAATGCGGGGGCTTATTATTTTCAGGCAGCCTATTCATATGCGGTTTTATTTTTGCATCTCCTTACAAATGTTTGCATGAAATGGAATATCGGATGCTCCGGGTTCAGCTATAAAGAATGGAAAAATGTTTTTTTATCCTCCTGGGCTGCCACAGCGGGAATGGTTCTCTTATTACAGTACTCATTTTCCACGCTGGAACTAAATGTTACTTTTTACCGTTTTCCCCAACTTAGCATGCTGCAAAAACTGGTATGCGAAAAGCCATGGCGATTTTTTTATTTACGGGTAAAAAGCGCCTAAACTATATTACTCATCTTAAACAACTAACCGATTGTGAAGACCTGCTGCGTGATTTTTATACAGTTTGCCGTGAAGGCTTAAAAGAAAAACTGGGACCTTTAATTATTCCAGTTTCCGCCTAAGTTTATATATACGGAAAGAACGGCTTTGACCGCATCCTGGCCAGTATGAATCCCGGATTTATAAATGTGGTGGAAGTTCCGTCATATAAGCTGGTGGGGATAAAAAAGTATATGCTGCACTGAAAAAAAGCGGGATTGTATTCTGCAGTATCAGCTACCCGGGTTTACCGGAAGATGTAATTATAACAGCGCCGGCGGTAATACTATCGTTTTCATGGCATCTCCAAACTGTATTACTCAGTATATGAAGAAAAACACACTCCGTAAAATGGCTGATGCCATTTTACGGAAAAAGGGAGTGAAAGAAGTCTATAGTTATTTTAATAATACGGCAGCTGTTGGCGCCATTTGCAAATGCCAAATGGCTGGAGGTATATACCACAGGGAATAAATAATTTTTCCTTCCTATACTTGTGGCGTGGCTTCAATAGGAAATTCTATGTGAAAGACCGATCCTTTCCCTTCTTCGCTTTCTGCCCAGATACGACCGTTATGGTTCTCCATGATCTCCTTTGAGATATATAAGCCAAGTCCCAGCCCTTCTATTTTACTGCTGGATTTCGCCACCCGGGTAAAAACGGCTGAATATTTTATCTAAAAACTTGGGAGCAATACCGGCACCCAAGTCCTGTATACTTATTCTTAACCTGGGCGCCAAGCCGTTATGGCAGTAAGCACTATTTTTGTTCCCGGAGATGAATATTTGATGGCATTGGTCAGCACATTGATCAGCACCTGGCTTATCTTCTGATTATCTATTACAATAATGATATCGTCAACAGGAACTTCGGATTCAAAAATATGATCCGGGGAAAGTTGCCTGGCAGTTTCCAGGCTTTCTGTTATCAAACCCAATAAACTTGTCTTCGTAAAATTGAGATCGGCCCTGCCGCCTGCATTTTTGAAATATCAAGCAAGTCTCCGATAATAGCCGAAAGCCTTTTTACCTGCTTGCTGATCCGGGGCAGAAAATCACTGGCGAGATCCGGTGAACTTTCCACCAGTTGCAAATAACCACTGATAGTGGTCAAAGGCGTTTTCAATTCATGACTGGCAAAGCTTATAAATTCATCTTTCCTGGCGCTTAGTTTCATGTATTTCTTCATACAGTTTGGCATTATCAAGTGCTATAGCACCCTGGGAAGCTATGGCCACCACCATGGTTCTCATGCTCTTCAGTAAACATGGCAGGCTTAGGATGTCCGAAAAAAAGGCCACCGATCACTACACCTGTTCCTGATACCACCGGCACAGCGAGGTAACTTACTACCGGTAAATGACCGGGAGGCATTCCTTTGTGTGGAGCATTCTTGCCGTTATCTCGGGTCTTTGGTTGATATCATCGGAACGCAATACACCTGCTCCGCTGAATGTCATATTAAATACTTCCGTATTACGGGGTGCGCCAAATTGTTCAAAAGCCTCGCGGGGTGCACCGGACAATGTGTAAAGCAGGTACGCTTCGCCTTTGGCATCTACCTTATTGTAGAAGAACGGCGCCGAATGCAGCGCCGGATAATTTAGTAGTAGTGTCCGTCACTTTTTGAAGAATAACCTCAATATTAAGTTCTGCTGCGATGAGCTTACCGGTAGAAATTGATCAGCTCAAGCTGGTGAGCATATTTACTGATCGCCTCTTCCGCTTCTTTTTGCCTCGTTATATCCCGGGCGATTTTGGAGGCGCCGACGATAATCCTTTCGAATTCTTAATAGGTGAAACAGTAAGGGAAATATGGATCTCATTACCTGACTTGCCTAACCGTATAGTTTGATAATGCTCTACTCTTTTCCCCGCACGCAGGTTAGAGACGATCATTTGCTCTTCTGCCAGCCTTGTTTTCGGTATTAAGATGGAAATATGCTGTCCCCTTTGCTTCCTCTTCCGTATAACCGAAAAGACGTTCGGCTGCTTTATTCCAGCTTGTAATAATGCCATCAAGACTCTTACTGATGATCGCATCATCGGAAGAATCAATAATAGCCGCAAGCATTGACTGCTTCTGTCCAATATCATCTGTAAACATGAAGAGTGTTGTATTTTAAGCCGGAAACAGTATGGCTTTGTCAAAAGTAGAGTAAATGAAGATAAAAGAAAGGAATGAGCAAATTATTCTACTGTCACGGTCTTAGTTAGGAAAAAAGAGCAACCGCATGACAATTGATAAGGCAGAAGGGTTACTAAATAACTTGCACTATTTTAGCTATATAATCATTAAATTTCTCCATGCCGAATGTTCTGGTTGTAGATGATGATATAGATTTACTGGAAATGGTCACCCTGGTGCTCACAACCAATCAAATGAATGTGGAGAGCCTCAACAAAGGAGATTTGCTCTTTGATTCCCTTGCCCGTAAAAAACCGGATGTCATATTAATGGACATATAACCTGGGAGAGGCTGACGGCAGGGCATTATGCTAATCCCCTGAAAACTAAAGAACAATTCCGCGATATACCTGTGATATTATATTCGGCTGGTCACATCACCGCCTCATCTATTCAGCAATCCCTGGCAGATGATTTCCTGGTCAAGCCTTTTTGACATTGCGCAACTGGTAAAGAAGATCCGCGCAGCGTTATAAAAATAAACCCCGCAATGAACGGGGCTCATTCTGACATCTGCACCTGGCTTAATGATCTGCCAGTCCTTTTGGGTATACATACCCGGTTTACGATCTGCTTTTTGTTTTTCCCGGCTGTTTTCTTTTTAGCCGTTCTCTTTTTTGGCGGCTTTCTTTTTAGTCGCTGTTTTTTTCTTTGGCACTTTTGCCCCCTGCTTTCCTCGCTTCAGATAAGCCAATAGCAATAGCCTGCTTCCTGCTGGTTACTTTCTTTCCACTCCGGCCACTTTTTAAAGTGCCCTTCTTTTTTTCATGCATTACTTTTTCTACTTTTTTTCTGAGCGCCTTTTGAATATTTTGCCATAACAATGTGTTTACTATTTTTTATCAAAAAGCAGGCCGCCGCAAAATCATTTTTTTCTTTTTACCCTTGCTTTTATTGAATACCCGCTGCAGGAAGGTTTGCTTTTCTTCTTTTTTTCCGACTGAATTAAGATTTATACTATTCTCCAGCGAAGGGTATAATGCCTGTATAAAAGCATTGCGCAATAGCTGCCCGATGATGACCCATATACTTATATCCGGGTTATCCAGGCTGCCCTCGAATTCTGCTTTCGTGGCCAGCTGATCTTTTTTGTGATTGGTCAGCACCCACGATACCGCTTCTACAATGGATTCCCATACAAGTTTAATGGGCTTATCCTTATCTTCTTTCCAGCTAACGACCTTAAGATCTTTAATGATCGGTTTGGTATACCCGCTTATCCTGTTGTCTTTGGCAGCCGCTTCGCTATATAGCCAAGCGTACCTTTTTCCACATCGAAATGCCGTAAGCCCTTAAAAAAATTATTCAGGTTAACAAGATTCAGGTCATTCATCCGGGCATTGATGTCGAAAGTGGGCACTTTATTCAGCGGATCAATTTTCATATTCACTGTTACGGTTCCATTATATTCTGAGGCTGTTTGCCACGGCTGTAGAAGGCAGTACGTCCCTGGCATGTTTCGCATTGGAAAGATTCTCCGCGAGGATATGCACCTGTTTGGCAAATATGTCTACCTGCGGTGAACTACTAAAATCCCGGTAATGAATTTCACCGCTATTGATCTCAAAGCGGTTTAGTTTTAAGGGTATAAGATGATCCACTACTTCCGTCCAGTCTTTATCAATACTGGTTTGTGAAGTAGCTTTTGTGGGACCGTTTACAAAATTCAGTATGGGTCTTTCCACTTCTATTTTCAGCTACTACAGAGCCATGAAATAAAGCTCTCCATTCTACTGAAAGATCAATGGTATTTGCCTGGAAAAAAGGCACAGGGATATTGCCGGTAATTTTATCAAGCCTGATCTTCTTTATGGTATATGCCCCGCGGTACAGCGACACATCAATATCTTCTACATGTCCTTTGTATCCCCCGATCGCCGCCAGTTGCGTGTTTACATATTTCAGCAATATATAAGGAAGTGCGATCCTGAATGCAATAAGTATTACCAGCAAGCTGCCGGCTATGATCAGGATGATTCTTTTACGTTTTGACAATTTCTTTTTAAACATTAAAAGAGAAAATCAAATATCAATCCATCCGGTTCCATAGGATTTTAACAGATCCTGCCAGTTGAACTATTCTTTCCAATAATTCAAACACATGCAGAATTTTTAGCTGATTATAAGTGCTTTGCGATCTCAGTTGCAGCGCCCAAAGCACTTTCCCTGTACAGGAAGCATTGTTTACACCTTATTGAATCAATACCAATTTATTTTTCCGGACTGAAAATTTCTTCCTTTTGGGTAAGCTATTCTACATTATTGGCGAGATCTGTCAGTCAGTATCCTTTTAAATTCATAATTCCTTTTTATACACTGGTTTAAAAAAATTTCTTTAAGAGTGGGATGGTGTAAGTTTTGGAACACAGAGACACTGAGACACAAAGCCACAAAGAGTACAGGAATATAATAAATATTATCTTCGTGCCTCTGTGTCTCAGTGTCTTTGTGTTTCAATCAATATATACTATTGTTAAAAGCAGAAAACTGGCATCCCTGAGATGAGGAGAAGTTTATATACTCCTTCAAATAATACCATACCGGCTTCAAAAGAAGACCTGGCAATTTTCACAAAAGAAAGTCCGCCGCTTTGTTTTGCCGCAATACTTTTTAGTAACGGGCAGATCGCATCGCAGGCATATCTTTTTCGTATGGATCAGCCAGTGTTTCTTCAATACAAATGCTTTCTTCCATTCCAGGAAATCAAAGCTGTAGTTCCGGGCTTCCCTGATCAGTTCTGATAATTTTTTGGCCGGTATATCAGCCAGCAGTGTTTCAGGATGCAGCCTGGTACGGTATAACACCTCGTTCTTAATGATATTACCTACACCGGAAAATACCTGCTGATCGAGCAGGGCATCGCAAACCATGGTACCCGGCATAGCTTTTAGCTTCTTTCTTGCTTTGGCCGCATTCCATTGGTCGCTTAACACATCGGCCTCCCAGTCATAGATTTCATCCAGGTCACCGTTCAGTATCTTTACAGAGCAGGTATAAAAAAAATACCGACCCGTTGGCAAAATCAAGCTCAAGCCGCAGGCTTTTGGCAGGTTTTGTCCGCTCATCAATACTATAGGAGCCAAACCATTAAAAGGGTGAATGCGTATAACAACGCCTTCCAGGCAAATAAAAAATTGTTTCCCCCAGGTTCTTATATCAATTACTTTCTTCCCTGTAAGTAATAAGAGATCAATCTTTGCATTTCCGGCAGCCTTACTGATCTTTTTGCCTTTAAACTTTGCAACAGCTTCTTTTAATATCAGGATAGAAGGTCCTTCAGGCATTTAATTTTTATCTAATAATACAAACCACAAGCCATTACACATTATGTACTGATCAGGCCATAAAAAAATCATTGATAAGCAGATGATACAAAAGGTGAAGATGGCGATCCGCTCGATGTAATGGTGCTATCAGAGTTTGGCGGTTTTCCCGGTTGTATCATGGATTGCAGGATCATCGGTTGTATAAAAGTCAAACAATCTTCCGGGAAACAAATGATACGCAATGACCGGTTTTTAGCTGTACCCGAACAATCAGTGCTATTTGAAAACGTTCTTTCTATCGAAGACCTTTCTCCCACCTTGTTTATTGAGATCGAATCTTTCTTTACTACTTATATGCAGCTGGAAGGAAAAGAATTTTTGCTGGCAGGAAACCTTAGTGCTTCACAGGCTGTAACACTTATTAAAGAATAAAAATACAGGGTCACAGAGGTGGGAGCAATTTAATTGTTCCTGCTGGTGTACTCTTTATCCCTGTGCGCGGACTAACCCGTAATATGATACACTTTATATTCCCCCGGTTTGAAAGTAAAATCTTTCTTCCGGCCGATACTGATTGTTTCATTACTGAACAGCTCTGTATAATTACCAGCCACTGCAGGATGATCAAAATGAAACGAAGCCGTATCTTTTGAAAGATTAAGTAACACCAATACCCTGTCCTGCTGGCGGCGGCACAAATAAACAAGTACATCCGGGTGATGGGACGCCAGCAGTAATACAGAAGCACTTTCTGCAGGGCTTTGTTCTTTTTCCTGAATGATAATACCGTTTTATAAAATTCGTGCAGCTTAACTTCTCCTTCCCAGTCAATAAAATCCTTTTCGAAAAAAGCCAGTCTTTTGGTATTGGGTTTTTCCTGGCCAGAATAGATCAATGGAATACCCGGCCATGTACAGGAAAATACCGCCATGGCTTCTGCAGCCATTCCGTATTTTTCATACTCGGTACCATGGTCGCTATTCTCATCATGATTGGAAGTAAAAAGTAATTTTCTTGACCCAACAGGATACCGCGAATAGATCGTGAGCAGCGGGATGATCTCAGGGCAGCAACATCTCTCCTTTCATAAATTTATCAATAGCCCGGAGCACTTCCCACCCGTACGTAACATCAAAGGCCTCATGGTAATCCAGCACTTCGCATTCGGCCAGCCAGAACAATGGCTTCATCGCGTCACATTCCCCGCGGGCCTCGATCCAGAAATCAAGCGGTACCGTTCTTGCCATATCGCAGCGGAAACCATCAATTATCATATTCCTTTATCCAATACTTCATGGACCTGATCATTTCCAACCTCAATGCCGGAATAGTGTAATTGAGATCAATCACGTCTACCCAGCCGTATAAACCGGTAAAATTCCCTTTCTCATCTTTCCGGTACCAATCAGGGTACTTCGCCGTCCATTGATGATCGTACCCGGTATGATTGGCTACCCAGTCAATGATCACTTTCATTCCCAGTTTATGCGCTTCCTGTATCAGTTCTTTAAAATCTTCGGGACTGCCGTATGCCGAATCTATATCCACGTAAGAACTGGCGGCATAATAGCTGCCATAAGTTCCCTGCCGTCTTTCCATACTGATCGGGGGTGATCGGCAATGAACCATAAGATATCCAATCCCATACTTTGCAGGCGCGGCAGGTGCTGCCTGAATGCCCGTAGAGTTCCTTCTTTCGTATACTGCCTCACGTTTACTTCATATACATTGGTCCCGTTGCCCCAAGACACGATAGGAAAAGCTGTACTCATGACTGATCATTAATAGTAAAGTGCAGAGATATGTTTTTTACTTCCTGACGGAAATCCATGCCATCCTGCCGGTACGCATAATATTTATGGCATTAATTTTTCATTTATGTATGTATATCATCACGACAATGAAAATGGTACCGGCACAACATAAGGGCGCCAGCTCCGCCACTAAGTATACCATAAAACTCCCTGCGATCACTGCAGCAAAGGCATTATTTGAAAAAGCAAAGCAGAATTTGCTGAACGTAAACAACTGGCATACGCTTGCCGGCGCTCTCATTCAGCCGTTTTCCAGGTGGTCAACAGTGAAGGAAAAGAAATAAATGAATTTGTAAAAGAGGGGAATTATTTACGCATAACTATTCCGAATATCCCCGGCTCTGCAGCGGGCGAAGGTGCGGATTGGGTAAAAGTCGAGAGAATTAATGAATATGAAAAACCAGATTACCAGTATGTGGCTATCCGGGTAAGGCCTGCTGTACCTCCCATTTATAATAAACAGGAAGTAGCGCATTTTTTCACCCCAGCCGCTACCAGTACTTTCAGTATTGAACGAAATGAAAACGAAGTAATTGCTGCCGTCAACGGCAGGAATGAAAAACCCAATACAAGAACACAGAACATAATAAACAGGGTAAGGAATTTTTGTATAGCGCTGGGCGCTATGATCGGTTTTAATAAACCCACAATGGAAAAGCCTGGTAAAAGGACTGATAAGAAAAAGATGAGAATAGCCATCCCTGAATATGGCATATAAATAGTATTGTGTATCAATATTAATCCTCTTTTAATGCAAAGAACCAGGTGGGGCATAATAGGGTCCGGAAAGATTGCCCGTCATTTTGCCAATGATCTGCTCCTGCTGGGCCAGCCGCAGCAGATACAAGCCGTACTGGGTCATTCAAAAAAAAATACCGACAGCTTCGCAGCGGCATTTACTATACCGCAGGTCTTTACCGAACTGGAAGAGTTCATTGAAAAGGCTGAGATTGATATTGTATATGTGGCTACCCCGCATACCCTGCACTATGAGCAGGTGCTGGCTTGTCTTCAGCATAAGATACCGGGTGCTTTGTGAAAAGCAATGACCATTAATCTTGATCAGTGCAATGCATTGATAGCGGCGTCACAACAGTATAATACATTCCTGATGGAAGGTTTGTGGATACGGTTCCTGCCAAGTGTACAGCAACTGTTTACATATCATTGAGAAAGGAGAAATTGGAAGGATACTATCTATAAAAGCATCTATGGGTTTCAAAGCCCCTCATGATCCCGACAGCCGTTTATTCAATCCTGAACTGGGTGGCGGCTCTTTTGCTTGATCTCGGTATCTACCCCGTATTCCTTGCCCTGCTTTTATTGGGAAAACCTACTATGATAAAAGCGATCGCCACTTTATCTGACCAGGGCGTGGAGATGAGGATTGTTCTATTTTATTTCATTATGCCAATGGCCAGCATGCTATACTCGAATCGGTCTCTCCTTGCCCAAACAGAAACGCCTGCTGAAATCATAGGAGAGAAAGGTAGTATCCGTATTCTCCATCCCTGGTTTGAAAAAACAGCCGGGTTGGAAGTACACTTATTTAATGACGGAAAGATCGTCTATCCCTGTCAATGGTCCGGCCATGGATTGCAGTTTGAAGCGGAAGAAGCATTGCAATGTATCGGTAATCATAAAATAGCCAGCGACAGCATGCCTCATTATTTCAGCAAAATGATAATGACCGTGATGGATGAGATACGAGAGCAGGTACACGTTACGTAATGAACTATATGAATGATGCCATGACAGGTTCCTATTTATAAATTCCGGTAAACAAGCCAACCCGCTTCCATGACCAACAACCTCACCCTTTTCCAGTTCTTTCACTGGTACTATTCCCCTGAAGGAAATTTGTGGAAACATGCCATGGATAAAGCAGGGCATTTATCCCAATTGGGCATTACCCATGTCTGGCTGCCGCCGGCGTATAAATCATCGCAGGGAAAGCAGAGCCGGGCTATGCCGTATACGATCTTTATGATCTTGGAGAGTTTGATCAGAAAGGAACTGTACGCACAAGGTATGGCACCAGGCAGGAATATCTCGACTGTATCAAAACGATACACGATAACGGGATGGATGTTATTGCTGATATCGTACTTAATCATAAACATGGCGGTGATGAAAACAGAATCAGTACCCGTACAACAGGTAAGCGCCGACAACCGTACAGAATATATTGGCGAACCCCTGACAAAAGAAGCGCATACCAAATTCACCTTTCCCGGAAGGAATAAACAATACTCTGAGTTTATCTGGGACTGGCACTGCTTCAGCGGCATAGATGAATACGACAATATCTACCTTATTTTAAAATGAACATACCAACGGGCATTGGGGAAGAAATGGTTAGAAGAAGAAAAAGGAAATTTCGATTTCCTGATGGGCGCCGATGTAGAATTCCGTAATCCCTATGTAAGCGCAGAGATCAAAAAATGGGGAGAATGGTATCTTGAACAAACCGGTGTGAATGCCGTACGCCTTGATGCGGTAAAGCATATCAGCTACCAGTTCATTAATGAATGGCTGGATCATATAAGGGATCATTTCAAAAAGAATATCCTGGCCATAGGCGAATACTGGCGGCACGATGTATCTCACCTGCTAAAGTACATAGACGCTACGGGCGGAAGGATACAACTGTTTGATGTACCACTGCATTTTTAATTTTTATAATGCTTCGATGCAGGGCACAGACTATGATATGCGTACCATATTTGATAATACCCTGGTGCATGAAAAGCCGGAACTGGCCATCACTTTTGTTGACAATCATGATACACAGCCTTTACAATCTTTGCAATCACCGGTGGATTATTGGTTCAAGCCTTTGGCCTATGCATTGATCCTGCTGAGAGAACAGGGCATCCCCTGCGTATTTTATCCTTCGGTCTACGAAGCAAAATATACTGACTATGCCGGTGGAAAAGAGATCTATATCGAAATGAATGGCATAGGATGTGTGGAAGATATGCTGAAAGTAAGAAAACACATTGCCTGCGGCGGGCAAAAGGATTATTTTGATCATGGCAATACTATCGGTGTGGATACGGGAAGGCACAGAGGAAAATCCACTGACTGGTTGCGCCGTTATACTTACCAACAACCTGGGCGGCGAAAAAAGAAATGGAAATAGGGAAAAAGATATGCCGGAAGATCCTTTGTCAATATATGCGGCAACCGCGAGCAGAAAGTAATCGTTGATGAGAATGGTATGGGGTAAGTTCTATGTAAATGATAAAACAGTTGCCGTGTGGATAGATGAAGAAGCATTAAAACTACTGAACTGATTATGCCGGTGGAAAACATGACCATATATAATAAAGAAGCTCCTGCTTTCACCAACTGCCAGGTAGAAAAAATAGCTTCCGGGTTCCGGTTTACTGAAGGCCCGGTCTGGCATGCGGACGGGTATTTACTTTTCAGCGATACCCCGGGCTAATAAAATATACCAGCTTATTCCCGGCCAAAAGGCCATTGTTTACCTGGATAAAAGTGGTTTTACCGGTGACGACGATGCCCTTCTTTCTGATATGATCGGTTCCAATGGCCTGGCATGGGGCCAACAGGATCAGCTCATCATCTGCCAGCATGGAAAATCATGCGATAGCCTGCCTGGATAAGGAAAAAAAGATACACTCATTAACCAATACTTACCAGGGCAAACCCTATAACAGTCCGAATGATATCGTCATCAGCAAGGATGGAAGCATATATTTCACCGATCCTCCATATGGATTAAAAGAACAGGTGCTTAACCAGTCGGTGTTTCAAAATGTAGGAGGATTGTATCGTTACCATAAAGGAGAAGTAAAACTATTGAGTACCGGCATGCGTTATCCCAATGGCATTTGTTTTTCTCCCGGTGAACAATTTTTTGTATAACGGAAGTAATCATCCCGATGAGCCTTTGGATCTGGAAATATAGCCTGTCAGAAGATGGTAATATAAAAAGTCAGTCTGTACTGATAGAGCAAAATGCGGATGGAATGAAAACAGATGACCAGGGACAATTGTTCCTGGCCACTGATGACGGCATACTGATCGTTTCCCCCGAAAGGAGAAAAGCTGGCCTTTAATACCATTGCCGGAAAGTCCTTCCAACCTGGCGTGGCGTCTTCCGTGCTATAAAGAGTTGTATATTACCGCACGTTCCTCCATCTATAAGATTACGTTTTTTGATAAGCGGTAAACTAACCAATTCCTGGTAGTACCTGCATCTTTATTTTGCCCCCATTCCTTCACCTGGCAAGCCGGCACCTAGAAAATATAGATTTCTATGTGTGTATTTCCTATGTACCTATGTGTCTATGTGGTAAAAGAGTCTAACCCGACATTATACAATTTCTATCCTTTTACCTGTTCGCATAGATTCGTACACCGCCTGTATGATCTTCACATCACGTCTTCCCATTTCACCGGGCAATCTCACGGGTTTGCTGTTGAGAACAGATAATGCAAAATCATCCATCTGTAAAGCCTGCTGGTTTACATTGGGGAAAATTTTAAAAACCCGGTAGCGGTTTTCCCTGCTATGCCTTTATAACTATAAGCAGGTGATAATTCAAACCATCCGTGATCTGCTTTTCCATGCAGCATATTCATTTCACTTGTATAGCTCGTTTCATTATTAACGATAAGACCACCCGGAAATTCCATTTCCCAGGAAAGAGAAGCTTCTATTGATTCCGGATTCTTATCATCATAGGGTGCAGAAGCAGTAACTTTTACCGCCACAGGTTCCTGCCCGCTGATATAGCAGGCAGCCTGTATGCAATAAATTCCCAGGTCCATCAGCGGACCACCACCTGCCAGTTTTTTATCCAGTCGCCATCCTTTGGTATCGCTGCTGCCATGCTGCGCACGCAGGTAATTCAGTTCTCCGAATATATTCTCCCGGGCGATCCTGCTTACTTCCGTATGGTTAGGATCATAGTGAAGCCTGTACCCGACAGCTAATAATGTCCCCGCGGCTTTACACGCAGCGATCATTTCATCACATTCACTGGTAGTCAGCGCCATAGGCTTTTCACATATTACATGTTTGCCTGCTTTAGCGGCACGGATCACATATTCCGCATGTAATGCATTGGGAAGTGCGACATAAACGATATCAATATCTTTATTATCCCTGATCTCATCAAAATTCTCATAGTTGTACATGTTCGCATCAGGAACAGCATATTTATTTTTCCATTCAGGTATTTTTGAGGGAGAACCTGTTACCAGGCCTGCCAGCCTGCAGAACTTAGTTTCCAGTAATGCAGGGCCCAGTTGTTCTGTACTGTACGTACCCAGGCCGGCTAAAGCAATACCCAGTTTTTGATTGGGATGAAGCGGGGGGTAATAACTCATGTGTCTTTTCTATACTGGCGGCAGCAGGTATAAGCGGAAGGGTCTGCATAATTCAATTCTTCACTCATATGTAAAAATTTGATGTTGGTGGATATGTATAAAACCAATTATACTGCCAATCATTTTACCAGGCTGTTTTATCCCGGGATAAGCCACCAAATTTTACATACGTTCAGAGCAGGTGGTGTTTTGCCGCTTTTATGTAACCCATGGCCGGCTCGGGCATGCACCAGTCCCTGAACTGTTCAAGATGATATTGCCGCTGTAAATCAAATAATCTTTTTTGAAAAGCCGGATCGTTTAACGCCATCTGTTTAGGCTCTTTCAATATAAAAGAAAGCAGGTCATCTTCTGCTGTATGATAACCCGCCAGGATACGCTCGTTAAGAGGAACCTGAATTTTTTTAATTCGTGAGGAAAATGATGCGGGTAGGAGTAATCATATTTTCTCTCGGTATTTATATTTATTTCCATAGAAATAATCATGCCCGAGTATGTGAGATTTTACAGGAAATAAAAACTGCAGCAGGTTGTTATATTGCTTCTGTTTGTAAGAGAATAATTAAACCAGCCAAATGGTCAGACATATTATTTTATAAAAAAATATCATCGCTTTTAAAACAGTTACCGGTGCTGTTTCCATGATAGAATAACAGGCATTTTATGTTTTTGGATAAGAGCCGGCATAAACTATTTACAAAACATTAATTGTCGCGGCATCCCTCAACGATCATAATTGACTGCAATAAATGTCCATTTCTTTTTACAAACATTATTGTGTGGAAATTACTCCACTTCCTAAAGATTTTTTCCTCAGGTCATTTGTAAAAAGGAATGATCATATATTAATAACTTTTTATCCGGTGTATCAAACAGCACTGATCCCGCCTCTATTCACCCGTCTCGTCATCGGGCGCATCTACAGGTTTTGGATTGGGGCGATCCTTTTTGCCGCAGAAGAAAGACAGAAAATATAACAATAGCAAAGACAGACAAAAATTCGCTTTGCCAGTTTTGAAAGGATTCAAACCAGAAACGGCTGCTGTGTATATAATGGGAAATGCTTTCAGGCGGAAGGCCCTTCCGCAATAAATGCTCATTTTTCATCTTTAAAACTGCCGGAGAAGTGGAGGATAAACGATAACAGGAACAGCAGTATCAGCGGAAGGCTCAACGAATGTTTATATAAGGTCAGTATCCAGCCTCCTTTCTTTACAGGCCATGGTGCGTTTTTCCTTTTTGCCGAAGGTTCACGGTCAACTTCCTCTTTACCTTCCACCTGCTTGGATTCTGAAGATCCTTTTTGACGAAGAGAAAATCGTCAGGATAACAAACAAAGCCATCTGCAGAAATTCGCTCTCCCAGTTTTCAAAGGTGGCTTGCAAAAAATGGCCTGAGTGCATATATGCGGTGATACTGATCTTTGCTGCTCCCTCTTCTGTTCTTTCTTCATTATGTTCTTTCCATCCGGTAACCAGTTGCCCGGTGACAGACAAAAAGAACAGGGCTAAAAAGACAAGCGAGAGGCTGTTATTTTTGAAAAAGGCACGCATATAATTTTTTTAAGAAAAACAAATCTTACGCACTTCTTAAAAAATAAATAATTGACATTTATCAGTTAAAAAAAAGTAGCCGGTTTAAACCGGCTACTTTCTATATGGCGAATCAACTTTATTCTGCTTCACCTTCCTGCTCGGCTTCCCAGTTGACATTGTTTTCTGCGATTTCCGTCAGCCCTTCGGTCTGTCTGCTTTTCTTCTACCAGTGTTTTGTGCGAGAATGTCTGCCACTTCATTCAATCCCATCGTTTTAGCGATCTGTACCAGGCCGCCATAAGTAGCTATTTCATAATGTTCTACCTTTTGTGCCGCCATAATAATACCTACATCACGCGTCATACTGCCGTCTTCAGTTTCTTCAACGATAGATTCGCCTTCTTTGATCAGGCCTTCCATAGCATCACATTTTTTTTGCCTGTGCTTTTTTTTCCAATCAATGTAAAAAACATGTTCCAGCCGGCTGACATGTTCTTCTGTTTGGGTAATATGTTCCTCAATCGCCGTTTTTTAATTCTTCCGTAGTCGCAGCCTTTTGCATTTTAGGCAACGCCTTTGTCAGATGCTTTTCCGCCCAGTAAATATCTTTTAATGAATCAGTAAAATATTTATCCAGTTGGGAGTTACCTTGTCCGGCCCCGCTTTTGGCGGTAGCTTTCTTACTCTTCGGCGGCGGGGTTTTAGTGTTTGCCATGATTGTAATTTTTTTTGTGATGAGATATAGTTTACTACATGCAATGATTACAAACGGCATGCCATCGGGTGACAAAGGCCATAGTGTATTTATTGGGGGGAAACGGTATCCACTATAATATTAGCAACTTAACGATCCGGTATAACATTACCCTGCTAAAAGGTTTACATAAAACTATTGTGCTGCCCTTCTTCCTTAATATTATTATCCGTATTTATTGTGGTATAAATTATGCTTCTGTAAAATATGGGGCAGCATTCCCGCTATTATATAACCTGTGAATTTGAGTATAAGGAAGTCAGCTATATAGCTTACATCTGTCCTTATTATGAATTATCCGATCATGAGATGCGGTTATATCAAATAACTGAGTATACGTATGTAGTCCATTTATTTTCCCTGGAAGGTTTTAAAACGTTTGAAATGTTTCCGGATGACCAGCTTTGCTGGACGACCAATGCCTCTTCCTTATTAATAGACAGGGAAATAGTATCCATTATTGCGTACGTGCTGGTAAATGCTTTACGGTAGCGGCTGATACATACCAGTTTGACCCGTCACGTTAAATAAAAATTCATTTGGTATGGCATTTGAAAGTTTTATGTAAGACCGGTTAAAAATGTCATCAACTCCTTTCAATGAAACTATTTACCGAGGCAACTTTGAAAAAAATCGGAACAACGCTTATTGACCGGCTGGAAACAGTAGCGGCGGCGGAAGCGTGACCTCGGGATTAATTCAAGCACGGGCTATCTTCTATCCCCGATGCGGCCAGGTTTTTTCCAGGGTGGAATAACCGCCTATAATATCAGTCAAAAATATAAACACCTGCATGTGGAACCGGAGCATGCGCTGCAGGTAAATTGTGTTTCGCCCCGCGTCGCGGAAGAAATGTCATTGCATGTTTGTCATATGTTCAACAGCGACTGGGGGGTTGGCCATTACCGGCTATGCGACGCCTGTTCCCGAAATCACGTAACGGTATCTTTGCTTTTTATGCCATCGCCTATAAAAAATAAAATCAAACGCTCGGGCCTGATCAGGCCGCATAAAAAAGATCCTTTCGCTAGTACAACTGCTGTATACAAATAAGGTATTGAAACATTTTGAAAAAACTATTAAAACCGGGATCCCGGAAAAGAAAAGTAATTAAAGACATGGCTCATATAGTGCATACGGTTTAAATATTCCGTGCATTATATCTTTTCATGCTTTGCCAGCTTATCTTTGCCCACTTTATGATTTTTCCCTGAAAACAAACTTATCGTCAAACGATCCACTATTGCCGGGGCAGGCAAAGGTCTTTTTACCAAAACATTCATTCCCAAAGGTACCCGCATCGTGGAGTACAAGGGCACCCTTACTACCTGGAAAGAAGTGAAGGAGTCAAAGGAAGAAAACGGCTATATATATTATGTAAAGAGAAACCATGTAATAGATGCCGCTCCTCACCTCAAAGCGCTGGCCCGGTATGCCAATGATGCAAGGGGATTAAAAAAGATAACAGGCATTACCAATAACGCCGAATACGTAGAAGACGGTCTGAAGGTATATATACAGGCGAAAAAAGATATACCTGCCGGCAGCGAAATATTAGTCGGGTATGGAAAAGAATACTGGGGATACGATCCGGTATAACCTGGCGCTGGACAAATAAGCAATGCTCCCTGCATTTAATACATCCACTTAACTGGCACGATATTTACAACCTTTTTTACAGCGTTCCTGCTGTGGTGTCAGATCTAAAAGTGATGAGACCTGAAGGTTTTTATAGTCTTTGTGAAATAATACACAGCCGGGAAAATGTAAAAGAGGCTGTTTTTAAAAGTATTTTAAATCAATGTTCTCGCAACGGCGCAAAGCCGCAAACGACTGATTTTCAATAGGGTGTTATTTACGCCGTGTGCCGTTGCGGGATTTATTTGACTTTTGAGGCAGCCTCTTCCTTTATCACCTCATAAATCCCAATGTATGGCTACCCAGAAAGTTAAAGAGCAATTCGTCAGCAAACGCGAAAAGCGACGATCTTCTGCCTGATACCTGAAACAGGCCAGGATGAATTTATGACAACAGACCAGGGTTTAAAAGATCAATGATGATCAGAACTCATTAAAAGCCGGTGAAAGAGGCGGAACAATTACTGGAAGATTTTATCCTCAGGGAAAAAAATTACTCACTTTTGATCATGAACGTATACCCGAAAGAATTGTACATGCCCGCGGTGCAGCCGCACATGGATATTTCCAGGTATATGAGTCAATGGCTAAATATACCAAAGCCGGATTTTTAAATGACCCGTCTCTGAAAACACCCGTATTCGTCCGGTCTCTCTACCGTAGCCGGTTCGCGGGGGTTCTACAGACCTTGCCCGCGATGTAAGAGGATTTGCCGTAAAGTTTTATACGGAAGAAGGCAATTATGATCTGGTAGGCACAATAATATCCCTGTATTTTTTATACAGGACGCGGTCAAGTTTCCTGATCTTATTCATGCGGTGAAACCCGGAACCTAATAATGAAATTCCACAGGCCCGCTTCTGCACATGATACGTTCTGGGATTTTATTTCACTGATGCCTGAATCCATGCACATGATCATGTGGGCCATGAGCGACCGGGGCTAATTCCAAGAAGCTATCGTATGATGGAAGGCTTTGGCGTACATACATTCCGGCTGGTTAATCAACAGGGAAAATCCTTCTTTGTAAAATTTCACTGGAAGCCATTGCTGGGAGTTCATTCAGTAACCTGGGATGAAGCGCAGGTAATATCGGGCAAAGATGCGGACTTTCACCGCCGCGATCTGTTTGATGCGATTGAATCAGGCGCTTTTCCCGAATGGGAATTTGGGATACAGGTGGTGGATGAAAAAGACGAACATAAATTTCCTTTTTGATCTGCTGGATCCCACCAAATTAATTCCCGAAGAACTGGTACCTGTACAGCGTATTGGTAAAATGGTGCTCAACAGAAATCCTGATAATTATTTTTCTGAAACAGAACAAGTAGCTTTTCATCCCGGTCATCTGGTGCCGGGCATAGATTTTACCAATGATCCGTTATTGCAGGGAAGATTGTTTTCCTTATACAGACACACAACTATCAAGATTAGGCAGTCCTAACTTTCACGAGATACCTATTAACCGGTCTGTCAATCCTGTTCATAATAACCAGCGTGACGGGCATATGCGTCAGCAGATAAATAAAGACAGGACCAGTTATAATCCAAATAGTCTTGGCGGCGGGTTGTCCTTTCCAGGCGAAAGCAGCAGAGGGAGGTTTTACATCATACACAGAAAGAATTGATGCAAAAAAAGTAAGGGCAAGAAGCCAGAGTTTTTTTTGATCATTTCAGCCAGGCTACATTATTTTACAATAGTCTCTCGCAGCCTGAGAAGAATCACCTGACAAATGCACTCCGTTTCGAATTAAGTAAAGTAGAAACAGTTGATATCCGCATACGGATGCTGGGATTGCTGGGCCAGGTAGATACTAACGCTTGCGCAAAATGTAGCGGATATGTTAGGTCTTGCTGTTCCGAAAAAAACCAGCGCAACCTGTCAACCATAGCATACCTGCAGATGGTAACCCTGCAAAGTTTCAGCCTAAAGCCGTTGATCAGCGAATTGAAAAGTTCTGCACCACTCAGTATGGCCAATACCCGCAAAGATTCTATACAAACAAGAAAGATAGCGATACTCGCAGCAGATGGCGTTAATGGTACCAGCTTGCAACAGATGAAAAAGGCATTGATCGCCGAAGGAGCGGTTCCGGAAGTGATCGCACCCAAACTCGGTGGGATCAAAGCGGCAAACGGATCTCCTGTAAAAGTGGATAAAAATTTACTTACCGTTTCATCAGTACTATATGATGCAGTGTATGTACCCGGCGGAGAGAAAAAAGTATTGCGGCGCTACTCAATGAAGCCGATGCCGTTTATTTTTATTAACCAGGGCATATAAGCATTGCAAAGCCATTGCAGTTGATATAGACGCCGAGCCGTTGATCGCTGAAACAAACATAGGTGATCTTTTAAAAAAATAATAAGAAGCTGCCGGGGTTTATTTTCGCAGACAAAAAGAACCATTCACTGCCCGCACTTTTTATCAAAGCGATCGCTCAGCACCGGTTTCTGGGAAAGGGAAAACCATGGCCAAAGTTCCGGCATAAATACATGAAAGATTACAGTCTCTATATTGGTGTAGCCGGCCGGAATATGTACTGCTGTTTCGATGCTACCCCAGTTATTTAAAATAGTAAAACAAAAAAAAGGCTGACGATATATCCTATTTCATGCTGTTTATTTTACTGGCCGGCCTGTGCGGATGGATAGGATACGGAATTTTAAAAACTGATTACCCTATTATTATCACCAACGGGTTTTCTTTTATTGTCAACCTGTTTATCATTGGCTTTTCACTGAAGTACAAAAAACACCCGGGATAGCTGTTGTTACTGTAACCGCCGTTTTAAAATTACTATAATGACTATATCTCCTGTTCCTTTTTATGCCAGGCTCGCTTTACAACTTATCAGCCTTTTCCTGCTGGGACTACTGATCTACACAGGCAGCAGTATCCTGATGCCGCTATTCTTTGCCATTGTACTCGCCATGTTATTACTGCCGGTGAGTAAATTTCCTGGTAGCGTAAAGGTGTGCCGGGCGTATTGTCAATGATACTGGCCATATTTCTCGCCTTGCTTTTTGCGGGAGGTATTATTTATTTTTCTTTCCTCGCAGGGTAGCGGGTTTTATGGAAGACCTTCCGGCAATAAAAGAAAAAACTTAGTCATCATATATCAACGCTGCAGCAATGGATCAATGACCAGATGAATATTTCGCCTAAACAACAGGAGGCGGCGGTGGGAAAATGCAAAGCAGAATATACAGCAATCCGGTTCATGGTGGCAATGGGCGCAGCTTTATCCGGCCTCGCCCAATGGCCTCATAATGCTGGTACTCCTTCCCATTTATACGTTCCTGGTACTTTACTACCCGTAAACTTATTCATCGCTTTCTGCTGGAAGTTTTTCCTGCTCATCATCATGCACGGGTATAGAAGAAGTTGTTACGGAGTCCAAAACGATCGTACAGGGTTATATGGTCGGCTTGCTGGTGGAGATGGCTATTGTAACTATTCTTAACACGGCAGGTTTCCTGATCATAGGTATACAATATGCTATTTTTCCTGGCGGTGCTGGCGGCAGTACTGAACCTGATCCCTTAATATCGGTATGCTGATCGCTTCCCCTTATTCTGTATTGGTCGTTACATTAACCACATCGGATAATATCGGCGACATCATCTGGGTAGGTGTGATATTAATTATAGTGCAGTTCATTGACAACAATTTTATCATGCCGTATATAGTCAGTTCGAAAGTGCGGATCAATGCGCTGGTAAGTATAATCGGCGTGCTGATCGGCGGTGCGCTGGCAGGTATCTCCGGTATGTTCTTATCCATTCCGGGTATGGCTATCCTTAAAGCCATCTTTGACCGGGGTGAAACGGGTTTAAAACCATGGGGACTGTTGCTCGGGTGATGATCAATCGGTACTGGAAACTAAAAAACGAAAAGGAAGAGTGAAGAAAAGAAAAGATAAGTAACAACTAAGGCTTGTGACTTTTCTTACCTGTTTATTCAGTCATACACGCATATCATCCCGCCTGCCTAGTTACGGATAGATTTTTTAATTTCATTTACCACTTAAGTTTTCGGTCAGGGCACGGTCAAGCAAGCCTGTAAATTCATCGTCGTCCGCAAAACGCAGAGCGGCGATCTGTGAGAATGATAATTTCTTCTCCGCCTTGCCGGCATTTTTACCAAAGACCTCATAATACCTGAGCCTGAACTCCAATCGTACGATCCGGTCCTGGTTGCCCAGGGCATAATGCTGCCGCAGCATAATAGCGAGGTATAAAATACAAAAAAGACAATACACTGAATAAAGTCCATTCCAGTTTATGAGCCGTAGTCATTACAGGCATTCCATATCCCGGCGACTATAAGCACTGCCATAAGCGGAAGAAAAATGAAATGATGCGGAGCGTAATACTTCTTATGATTTGAATAATTCTGTTTCATAAAGGAAATGACGCAAAAAGCAAACCAACAAAGTTTTAGAAAACAGGGTGTCACAGAGAGAGCCGCAGAGATTCATTCATGATTTTTGATCTGGTAACTCCTCCGTGGTCCTCTTCATCTCCGCGGGCCCTGTGACCAAAATACACACGGTGTTCAAAAAGCTTTTATTTAAAGGCCTTCCTCATAAACCCCGAAAAGCCGGATCTTAAAAAGCCATGACCATTCTTTCAAAAAACCGGCAAACCCTCACCGGCCACAACAGCACCCGAGAAATATTCCATTTTGTATTTATTTAAATTAACTTTAGTCATATAGTTGCCTAATGAATTTCTTAGCCATTCGTGGAAATTGAAAAAAAATACGAAGAATCTACCCTGCTCTCTTTGCTTGCACAAGACAGCGAGTATGCCCTGCAACTGGTATTTGACCGGTATCGTAATACTATCTATAAGACGGCCCATGAGTCTATGTAAAATCTCCCTGTGATAGCAGAAGAGATCGTACAGGATGTCTTTTTGAAACTCTGGTTTCAGCGCAAAAACTTAACAGAGATCCGTTCATTGGAATCCTGGCTGTTTATCCTCACCAAAAACCTGACACTTAACTGCCTTAAAAAGATCGGTCATGAGGTGGACGGCCAGGGAAAAATGGATAAAAGAGAAAACGATCTTACTGAGAACAGCGCCGATGGTAAAGTACTGCATGCAGAATACCAGCAACTGTCTTCAGCGGGCTATTAAAAATTTATCATCGCAGCAGCAACAGGTATATAAGCTTACCAAAGAACAGGGATTATCTTACGGGGAAGTGAGCAACACAATTATCCATATCTCCCGGTACAGTGGAAAACGCATATGGCGAGAGCACTGGCTTCTATCCGCTCATTTTTGCAGCAAAATGGTGAAACTGTCCATCTTTTTTATTATCGCCTGTTTAATTTTCAGCATTCTGATATTTGGATCACTTATCATAGGAGTATAATCAATACCCACTCCTATCGGAAAGTCAGCCGCCTCTTTTAACGGAGTTGTTGTTTCTGCAAAATCTCCTGTAGCCAGAATATTTATCTCCGGGCGGTCTTTATAACAACCTGACAGAAGAACGACAGAAGTTGCTAACAGCATCCCGGAAATTCCTGATATTATTTTCATAAAAGCTTTTTAAATTTCTAAAAATGATAGTTGCCACCGATTACCATCCGGGTTTTGATATTTCGCCTTATCGGGATCGGTTATGTTGTTAAGCTGTGATTGAGGGATAGGTCTCAACTCATGCTTATTAGCTGTAATCGCCTGCGCATCGGGGTTATATAGTTTTGTTCTCTCTACTAATTTCCTCTTACTGCCAAATCCGGCCATCTTGTGCTTTCACCGCAAAGCTCTCTTGTACGTTCATCAAGGATAAAATCAAGAGTTACCTGTGCAGCAGTAATATCCATAGCAGCTCTGCGGCGGCAAGTTCTCCGGCAGATAATCCTGGCCTGTAAGCGGCACGTTCCCTGACGGTATTAAGCAACGGCACTGCATCTGCAGGGCGGTTATCACCTAAAGCAGCTTCAGCAGCTAACAGGTAGGCCTCAGAAAACTTACTGACAATAAAGGGTCTTCCTGATACATCATTAAAATTAGATCTCTTGCTGTCGTCATATTTTTTGAGATTAGGATACACCTGTATAGCACCGGCCTGGTTGGTGTAATATTCGCTTGGTGAAACGATCCAGTATTTTTTCTTATCAGCGCCTGTCAGTGATTTCAGGGCTGTGGCAATAGCATCTGTCGGCGCTATATAAATAGCAGTATCTCCTATAGCCAGTCCTAAAGCTGCAGGTTGAAACATACGTATTATAGGCAGCAGAACCTACCGTCTCGTAAGTGGGCCACTTTCCAGACGGTACGGAAAGAGTTATTGAAACGGCTGTCATTTGTTTTATCAGCAAATGCAGTATTAAATAACCATTTGGTCGGGCAATACCTTCTTAACGGGCGGCCATATTCCAAAGGTCTTGAATTGATAAGCACTTTGCCGGCGATAGTAGTGTTATAATATGTACCCGGAACAGCTTGCTGGTAATTAGCATTGAACATATTATTGGCAATGTTCACCTTATTTGAAAAGTCAGACTGGGGATTTGGAACTTCATTACTATTGGGGTCAAGCGCAATACGTTCAACGGAATATAAAATCTCCCTGTTATAATCGTTGCCTTCCTTGTGAACATCGCCATAATCCTGCAAAAGTTCAACTCCATACAGCGTTTTATTATTTATCAGTTCCATGGCAGCGTCATAACCTTTTTTAAAGTCGGTAGCTTCCTTAGCAGAGGAATAAGCCCTGTGAATATAGGCTTTTGACAATAAGTGAAAAGCGGCCGCTTTTGAAAGTGTGAACTCGTTAGCAGCTCTTTGAGTAGGAAGATTCTGGCTGGCAAAAATCAGGTCATCAACTATTGCCTGGTAATCTTTTTCAATACCTCGGCAACAGGCAGACGCACAAAACCCTGGAAAGGAGCCTGGTTAAATTTTAATTCACCGCTGCCCAGGTCAACCGTACAGCGCCAAACTGCTGCACCAGCAGCATATAGTATTGCGCCCTGAGATACCGTGCTTCTGCTATGATCCTTGTTTTAGCTGCTGCATCCATGTCTACACCAGGCGCAAATTCTACTACGGCATTGGCAAGATTAATATGAGAATAACTACGGTTCCATGGAGTTAAAAGAGCACCGTTGTCAGTAGACAAGGTATTGTATTTGCCTAATGCCAGTACATCATTGTCCTGTCTGGCCGGCTGATCACCATAGGTCCACTCGTCTGTTCCAACATTAGTGATACCCATGGCCCCGTTAGACCCATAATTAAAACGCATACCTGAATAAAGTGTATTCACTGCAGACTGAAGACCTGCAGGCGTTTAAAGTATTCAACAGTAAAAACGGTATAGGGATTCTCTTCCAGTTTTTTACTGCAACTCACTGCCAGTAAAACAATGGCTGTAAGAAAAATGAACGCTTTTTAAATGTTGTTGAGATCATATACTAAAGATTTTAATAGAATTAATAAGACAGGTTTATACCAAATATAATTGACCTTGTAGGAGGCGTAGATAAACCTATTGTCAAATTCCGGTTTGAAATATTACCGGGATTTGAAACACCCGTATTCCCCTGGTTGGTAGATTCAGGATCTATACCGCCTGCTTTCATATATGGTGAAAAGAGTGTAAATGGATTCTGAGCCGTTACATACACCCTTGCGGACTGTGCTTTTATTTTCCTTATCACATTATTGGAGAATGAATATCCCAGGTTAATACTCCTGACCTTCATGAAACTGGCATCAAAATATCCCAGCGTGGTCCAGGCAGTTGTAACAGGACTGAACTGAGCCTGTGGCATCGGGAAATCATTAGTAGGATTGGTAGGCGTCCAGTAATCTACTTTAAGTCCGTTTCTTTTACCATCCATTACAGTAAGGTAACCCGCAGTAGGCTGGTGTACCTGGCTGATCAGTGTGCCGCCGGCTCTTACATACACAACTACTGAAAGATCAAAACCTTTATAAGTAAACCGGTTGGTCATACCACCCTGCCAGTCAGCTTGTCCGTTACCCAGAAAAACTTTATCATGATCAGCATCTATTATTCCATCAGGTCTTCCGTTAGGTCCGCTGATATCAGCCAGTTTATTTGTCCGGGTGTAGAACCATACGTGGCAGCTTCAGCAGCTTCGCTTATTTGCCAGATGCCCAGTTTTGATAATCGTAAATAGCTGTCAGCGGCTGCCCTACGAATAGCTGGTTGCCGATATTCTTATCAAACCCGTCATTCAGTTTTAATAATTTATTCCGGTTGAAAAACACGTTGAAATCTGTTGTCCATGTAAAGCCATTTTTCAAACGAAGATTTACAGTAGACAAGGTAAGTTCCACCCCCTTGTTTTCCATTTCACCGATATTAGTAGTATACTGGCTGGTAATGCCTGATGTAGCAGGCAATGTCAACCCATATAATATTTTATATGTATGTGCCTTGTATAATTCAAGACTACCCGTGATCCTGTTCTTCAGTACGCCAAAATCCAAACCTATATTAGTAACCCGTGTATATTCCCAGTCCAGGTCCGGGTTAGGAAGAGACGTAATATTATAACCGGTTACTATCCGTGTAGGTCCGTAGTTATACCTTATTGAGCCCCCGGGACCCTGGGATCCCGATGCCGTAGTATTTAACCCGTTACTTGGAGATACATTACCTAACGAAGCATAAGGATTGATAGACTGGTTAGACGTTTCGCCCCATCCGGCACGCAGTTTAAGAGAAGAAATAAATCCTATATCCTTCATAAATGATTCATTACTTATATTCCAGCCCAATGAAACAGCAGGATACTGGTGCCATTTATTACCTTCTGCAAGACGGGAAGAACCATCTATTCTTCCGGTAAGCGTTATCATATATTTATCATCATATACATAATTCAAACGGGCCATATAGGAAATCAGCGCCCATGAAGTTTCACTGCCGTTCACCACCGCCCTCGTATTGGATGAAGTACTGGCCTGTCCGAGGTTATAGAACTGTACAAAATCTTCATCAATTGAATCCTTGCTTACGCTTGTATTATGAGAATGATCTTCCTGTATACTGTATAACCCGGTGAAACTTACCCTGTGCTTTGAAGCAAAGGTTTTTTCATACGTAAGCAGGTTT
The DNA here is from genome assembly GCA_037200265.1 of Bacteroidota bacterium. Lineage (GTDB taxonomy): Bacteria > Bacteroidota > Bacteroidia > Chitinophagales > Chitinophagaceae > VBAT01. The sequence goes on along the minus strand of JBBCIL010000005.1, from coordinate 116,842 downwards.
TCTAAAGTATAAACCCCATCCTTCACTGTTATTCACACTGCTGTATTAAAAGTTGCAGGACGGAAGTAACTATCCGTAGCATAAAACTGGTCGTTTTCCTGCTGGCGGTAATCCACTCCAAGATTCAGCCTGTATTTTAAACCATCAATGATCTGCACTTCGCCATACAAGCTATTAAAAGTGCGGAGACGGCGTATCTTATCTACAGAGTTGCTGTAATTATTATTTACCATTAGCGGGTTGTACGTTGTCTTATCATCCACGTTTCCTGCAGGTGATTTCACAATGTTTCCTGCGCTGTCATAAGCAGGCATTAACGGCTCAGTGTCAGAAGGGGAAACATGTTCACCGCATTTTGAGAACCTTGGTAAGACCTAACGTGTTCAGCGTATTTAACCCGATCTTTATTCTTTTACCAATCCTCGTATCAATTGTTGCCCTTAAAGAATACCTTGTAAAATCCTGGCCGGGAAGTACGGTTGTTTCATTATAATAACCGCCGCCTAAAGAAAAAGTGCTTCCGCCCTGTGTTCCGCCGTATACACTTATATTATGGTCAGTGATGCTTGAATTTTTATACATCAGGTCCTGCCAGTCTGTTGATCTTCCTGTGGTTATTGATTTAAGCTCGTCAGCCATATAAGGGCTGGTCCATGGTGATATATCACGCATGGCCCTGTATTCCTGGCATTGAATACAGGATAATTTTTAGTCACTGATCCAAAGCCGTAGTAACCATTATAAGAAACTTTTGCTTCGCCGGTTCTTCCGCGTTTTGTAGAAATAATAATAACGCCATTAGCGCCCCTTGATCCGTAAATAGCTGTAGCGGACGCATCCTTCAGTACATCTACTGACGATACATCGTCAGGGTTAATATCATTTAAAGAGCCTCCTTCGAAGGGAATACCGTCCACAACGATCAACGGTTCATTGGAACCATTGATAGAACGTTCACCACGAATCCTGATCTGCGCACCAGCACCCGGTCTCGTACCAATTTTTTGTATTTCCAAACCTGCTGCACGGCCCTGTAAGGCCTGTTGCAAATTCGCTACGGGCACTTCACGCAAAGCCTGTTCATTTATTGAAACAACAGCGCCTGTAACATCTTTTTTGCGTTGCGTACCATATCCTACTACCACAACCTGTTCTAATTCTTTGTTAACCGATACAAGCGTAACATCTAAACTTGTACGGCCACTTACACTCAGTTCTATCGTTTTAAAATCAACAGCAGAAAAAATTAAAGTGCCGTTGGAAGGCGCATCAATCCCGAATTCACCATTGTCATTACCCGTAACACCAACATTAGTGCCTTTCAGCACTACCGAAACCCTTTGAACGGGCTGCCCGGTTTCATTGGTAACACGCCCTCTGACATGAATACTGTTTTGCGCTGCCGCAGGCAACGTAAATAAGAGAGTAAGAAAATACTGAATGCAAAGGTGATGCATCTTTGCTGCAGGCGATCTTGCCACAGGTGGACTTTTTGTAAGCTTTCTTTCAATGAAACTTTCATAAACAGCAGTTTTAATTTTTTAAGTTTAGAAAGTTGGCAACCAACTTTTTTACAGGCTACGCAGGCAGCCTTTGCTTTTCATGAGGATTGGATACTTCAATAAACCTATGCCTGTCAGTCACAGCTAGCAGCAGGTAGCTCCGTCAAGTCAATAACTCCGGAACAGCCCGCCAGGCTGAACATCCAGGCATTTCAATTCTTTTGCTTGCGTCAAAAACGAAGAGAAAACAAGGTGACCATCAGTAAAAATGAATGGGAATAATGCGATACAACCCTTATGCAACAAGGGTTTGACTGGTAGTGAGCAGGTTCTTTTTGTTATTACAGCAAGCATGAAATTGTAATTGGCAATTCGAATGTAAAGAGTTTTTTTTGAAAATTGCAACCGATTGCAATTTTTTTTTCAAATAATGCTGCTTTTATTTGCAAAACAAAGTGGAAAGCATACTGACGATAAAGAGATAACGATCTATGATATTGCCAAACACCTGAATATTTCGGCGACTACTGTCAGCCGCGGATTGAAGGATCATCCCACTATTAATAAGAACACCCGGAAGAAAATTGTAGAAGCTGCCAAACACCTGGGGTATCGTTCCAACACATTTGCCAGCAGTTTACGCAGTAAAAAAACACATACCATCGGTGTAATCGTACCCAGGCTTAACAGTTACTTTATGTCGTCTGTACTGGCAGGCATGGAAGATGCGGCCAGCCGCGAAAATTATAACCTCATCATCAGCCAGTCGCTGGAAAATGCGGAAAAGGAAGTGGCCAATGCCCATACCATGTTCAATAAAAGAGTGGATGGCCTGCTGGTCTCATTAGCGTACGACACAGAAAATATCAGTCACTTTGATCCTTTCTTTAAAAAGAATATCCCCGTAGTATTCTTCGACCGTATATACCCGCACAGCGACAGCACCAGCATCGTAATAGATAACTATAAAGCAGCCTACGACGCACGAAACACCTGATAGATCAGGGTTGCAGAAGAATCATGCACCTCGGTGGTAACCTGCTGAGGAATGTGTATACCGAAAGGCTGAAAGGATATAAACAGGCGCTGCGTGACCACAATATCACCTTTGAGGAAAAGAAAATGCTTTTTATCAGCAAGCTGAGCGAAGAAGCGGAACCAGGGCGGCTGAACATATATTAAAGATGACAGTGAAACCCGATGCGGTATTCTCGGCCAACGATACAGCCGCCGTTTACTGCATGATGAAACTTAAAGAAGCAGGCATCCGCATACCGGCTGATATCGCTTTTGCAGGTTTTAATAATGATCCTATCAGTAAAATAATAGAACCCAATCTTACTACGGTCAATTATTCGGGCTATGATATCGGCGAAGCGGCCGTAAACAGTCTTATCAATCATCTCAACGGTATTTCCAGCATCAAAACGACCAATACTATTATACTCCGTTCGGATCTTATCATCCGCGACTCCTCGTTAAAAAACAAAAGTTTGTAGTTGAATTTTTTTTTGCGATTTTTATGCAACCGATTGCAGCATGAAGCCCAAAAAAGACATTACTATATATGACATTGCCCAGAAACTGGAACTGTCTTCAGCTACGGTGAGCCGCGCCCTGCAGGATAATCCGCTATCAACAAAAATACGCGGAAACGCATACAGGAAACGGCCAAAGAACTCGGTTACCGGCATAATACGTTTGCCAGCAGCCTGCGCAAACAGAAAACAAATACGATCGGGGTAATCGTACACGAGTTGAACAGTAACTTCATTACTTCTGTGCTTGCCGGTATTGAAAAAATAACCACCGAGGCTGGTTATGACCTGATCATCGCCACTCTTCCGAAAGTTATGAGAAAGAAGCAGCCAACGCATTGAACTTATTTCATAAAAGAGTAGACGGCCTGATCGCTTCACTCGCTTTCATACAAAAGGACTGGATCATTATAATTCATTTGAGGAAAAAGGCATCCCCGTTATTTTCTTCGACAGAGTGGAAGAAAGAAGCGACCGGACGAAGGTGATCATTGATAATTATAAATGCGGTTACCAGGCCACGAATCATTTAATTGAGCAGGGTTGTAAAAAAATTGTCCTGGTAACAGCCAGCCTGAAACGTAACGTATACGCCCAGCGTCATAAAGGCTATACAGATGCCTTATACGATAATGGTATCACCTTCGATAAAGACCTGGTACTGATCAAAGACCTTAGTGAACAATGCGGCATAGAAGCTGCGCTGGAGATATTAAAGATGAAACCTTTACCGGACGGCGCCTTTATCACCAATGATTTTTCCGCCGCGGTTTGTATGCAGACACTGAAAGAATATGGCATACGGGTACGGAAGACATTGCGATCGTAGGATTTAATAACGATGCTATCAGTAAGATCGTAGAGCCGCAGCTCACCACTATTAATTATCCCGGTATTGATATGGGTGAGATCGCAGCCAGGAATCTTATTAATCACCTAAGAGGGTTGTCCAATATTAAACACACCAATACCATAGTCGTGCGTTCAGACCTTATCATCAGGAAATCATCTTTACGAAAACAAAAACCTCTTTAATACTACCGCTACAGCCAGGATGAAAAAACTATTGCCATTATTATTGATACTTGTTACCAGCAGGCGCCGCGCTGGCAGAAGATGGCTACAGGCTATGGTTACGCTACGATTTGGTGACAGATAAAACACTACTGGCTAAATACCGCACCGGCATTACAGGAATAGCCGTTGGCGGAAATTCTCCCACGCTTACCATTATAAAAGAAGAATTACAAAATGGCCTGCAGGGTTTACTGGGAAAAAACATTATCCCTTCTGCTAAATAACCGATGGCTGTATCGTTGCCGGTACACCAAACAGTTTTAATGTAATAGGATCACTCTCGCTGGAACCTCAATTAGAAAAACTGGGAAAAGAAGGCTTCCTCATCCTCACTACCCGGTTCAACGGTAAAAAGATAATTGCCATTGCCGCCAATACAGATATTGGTGTGTTGTATGGAACATTTCATTTTCTCCGTTTAGTGCAAACACAGGAAAACATTGATAAGCTTAATATTGTTTCTGTTCCGAAAATTCAAAACCGCATACTCAATCACTGGGACAACCTGAACCGGACAGTAGAAAGAGGGTATGCAGGCTCTTCTATATGGGACTGGCACAAACTACCCGGCTATATTGACCAGCGGTATATTGATTATGCAAGAGCGAATGCTTCCATTGGCATTAACGGCACTGTACTCACTAATGTCAATGCAAACGCATTAGCATTGACAAAAATGTACCTGGAAAAATTTGCGGCATTAGCCGATGTATTTCGACCATACGGTATCAAAGTATATCTCACCGCAAGGTTCAGCGCCCCGGTTGAGATCGGTGGATTAAAAACAGCTGATCCACTGGACCCGGAAGTACAGGAATGGTGGAAGAAAAAAACAAATGAGATCTATGAATACATCCCGGATTTCGGCGGCTTTCTCGTAAAAGCAAACTCAGAAGGGCAACCCGGGCCGCAGAATTATAAAAGAACACATGCCGATGGTGCTAATATGCTGGCGGATGCAGTAGCGCCGCATGGCGGCATTGTCATGTGGCGGGCGTTTGTATACAGTAACGAAACACCGGATGACCGTTTCAAACAGGCGTACAATGAATTCAAACCACTTGATGGACAATTCAGGAAAAATGTATTGCTGCAGGTAAAAAATGGCCCGATTGATTTTCAACCAAGAGAACCTTTTCATCCGTTGTTTGGCGCTATGCCCAAAACACCGCTGATGATGGAATTCCAGATCACGCAGGAATACCTTGGCCAAGGCACTAATCTTGTTTACCTGTCAACGATGTTCAAAGAAGCGCTGGATGCAGATACGTATTCAAAAGGCAAAGGTTCTACTGTCGCCAAAGTTGTTGATGGCTCGTTAGATAATCATACGATATCAGCAATAGCCGGTGTAGCGAATATTGGCAGTGACCGCAACTGGACAGGCCACCCTTTTGCACAGGCAAACTGGTATGCGTACGGAAGGTTACGATGGATCATGACCTGGACGCAGAACAAATAGCCGATGAATGGATACGACAGACGTTCACCAGCAACAAAACATATACTGCCGCAGTAAAAAGAATCATGATGTCGTCTCATGAAACATTAGTGAACTATATGACGCCCCTCGGACTTCATCATATCATGGGCAATGGCCATCATTACGGGCCTTCTCCCTGGTCAGCGAATTTAGGAAGGGCCGACTGGAATCCTGTTTATTATCATAAAGCGGATAGTACAGGTGTTGGATTTGACAGAACTATTACCGGCAGCAATGCATTAGCGCAGTATGCCAAAGAAGTAAGCGATCAGTGGAAAGATGAGAACAGTTGCCCTGATGAATACCTGTTATGGTTTCATCATGTAAGATGGGATCACAAAATGTCCGCTGGCACTTCTTCGCAGCAACCAGCCAGGACCCTTTGGGAAGAATTATGCTATAAATATTACGAAGGTGTTGATTCAATCCGTGCTATGCAAAAACAATGGAACAACCTGGAAAAATATATAGATAAAGAAAGGTTTAAGCAGGTACAGATGCTGCTGGCTATACAAGTAAAAGAAGCGATATGGTGGAGGATGCCTGTTTGTTGTATTTTCAGACATTCTCAAAAATGGCTATACTGATAATTATGAAAAACCGGATAAAACACTGGAATATTATAAAGGACTGAGATTTCCGTATGCACCAGGTAACTAAGAAATAAAGAGATTGAGAAAAGAGACAAGGAGTGTAATGCCGTTTAAAAAAATTATACACGAACTAACTATAAAAGATGAATACAGGTAATCAAAAGAAAATAGCGATAGTGACGGGAGGCGGATCAGGTATTGGCCTGGCCATTGCGCAAAAATTTACGGAGAATGATATTGAAACTATTATTGTCGGGCGTGATGAAGAGAAATTGAAAAAAGCCACTGCACAATTAGGTGAGCATTGTCACCCGATGGCCTGTGATGTAAGCAACCTGTCTTCTATTCCCGCATTGATTGAAAAGATAATAGCGCAATTCGGACAGGTTGATATACTGGTGAACAATGCGGGTATCAATATGAAAAAAGAATTCACAGAAGTAACAGATGAAGAGTTTCAGCAGATAATTACTACCAACCTGAGCTCGGTATTTGCCATATCAAGGGAAGTGGTGAAAGAAATGCTGAAGAAAGAAGCGGCTCTATCATCAATATCAGTTCGATGGCGGCGCAATATGGCTTACCCAAAGTGATCGCTTACAGCGCTTCCAAAACAGCTATTGATGGCATGACAAGAGCCATGGCGGTGGAATTATCCCCGAAGGGAATCCGTATCAATGCCATCGCCCCGGGATTTATTGAAACGGAAATGACGGCCAAGGCATTGAACTCAGATCCGGAGAGAAAACAAAAAGTATTTGGCAGAACACCGATGGGCTATATGGGAAAACCCGATGATATTGGTGAGGCAGCGTTATTCCTTGCGTCAGATGCGTCCAAATATATTACGGGCGTCATATTGCCGGTGGATGGCGGCAACTCAATAGGATTTTAATTAGCCAAGACGATATATAAAGTTTATTACGGTCCATAGTATCCTTACGAAAAACTTTTTGCCTGTATAATTACTGTTGTTATTTTATTCAAGACATCTAAAACCGTCAGATGTATAAAGGAAACGTATTGCTGTTACTTTTTACGGCATGCCAGGCTATTTCAGTTCAGGCACAACAGTGGATCGGGGATAACCGCGGGCAAACAGTTTTGCTATTGCTTCGGCGACCGCCAGTACCATCATCTGCACGGATATAAACGATCTTACACTCATTCAGCAATCAGCTTCGCTATTACAGCAGGATATTGAAATGGTTACTGGCAATAAGCCCACTATTACAAACAGCATTCCCGCATCTGCAAAAACCATTATTATAATTGGAACCATTGAGCAATCGAAGCTGGTCAAACAACTCATTCAGCAAAGAAGATCAGCATTGATAAGATAAAGCATACATGGAAGGCTACCTTATACAGGCAGTTGCCAACCCCTTTAAAGGAATTGACAATGCATTGATCATTGCGGGCAGCGACAGAAGAGGCGCAGCGTATGGTGTTGCTGAAATTTCCCAGCAGATAGGTGTGTCGCCCTGGTACTGGTGGGCAGACGTACCTGTTAAGAAGAAAAAAGAATTATACATACAGAAAGGGTTGATAAAAACGGATGCCCCGCTTGTCAAATACCGCGGCATCTTCATCAATGATGAAGCCCCTGCCCTCTCCGGCTGGAGTAAAGAAAAGTTTGGCGGCTTTAATCATTCTTTCTATGAAAAAGTGTTTGAGCTGATGATCCGCCTCAAAGCCAATTACCTATGGCCTGCCATGTGGGCAATGCTTTTTATGATGATGATTCATTGAATATAAAATCCGCTGATGCCTACGGTATCGTCATCGGTACTTCTCATCATGAGCCATTGATGAGAGCACATGATGAATGGAGAAGATATGGAAAAGGAAAATGGAATTATGACAGTAATGAGGTCCGCCTGAAAGAATTCTGGCGCGGTGGCATGCAAAGAGCCACGAATGAAAAGATCGTAAGTGTAGGCATGCGTGGTGATGGCGATGAACCTATGTCGAGACAAACAGCAACAGCCTTATTAGAAAGAATTGTAAAAGACCAGCGTACCATCATCGAAGAGGTAACAAAGAAGCCGGCATCCGCAACACCGCAACTCTGGGCCTTATACAAAGAAGTGCAGGATTATTACGATAAAGGCATGCGGGTGCCTGATGATGTGACATTATTACTATGTGATGACAACTGGGGTAATATCCGTAAACTTCCTGCGTTGAATGAAAAACAGAGAAAAGGGGGGTATGGTATTTATTATCATTTTGATTATGTCGGTGGTCCACGCAATTATAAATGGGTAAACACAAATCCTATTACAAGAGTATGGGAGCAGATGCATCTTGCATGGGAGTATAAGGCGAGAGAAATATGGATCGTAAATGCAGGAGATATCAAACCCATGGAATTTCCTATCTCATTTTTCCTTGATTATGCGTGGAATCCGACAAAGATCAATGCTGATGATCTGCAAAATATACCGAACAATGGGCAGCCGCACAGTTTGGTAATAAGTATGCCGCAGAAATAGCAGATATTATTTCTACATACACAAAATATAATGGCCGCCGCAAACCGGAATTACTGGATGCCACTACATACAGTCTTCAAAACTATGGTGAAGCGGAACAAGTAACTAAAGACTACAATGCACTTCTGGCAAAGGCCGAAAAATAAATAAACTGCTGCCCGCTGAATACAGCGACGCTTATTTCGAACTGGTACTTCATCCTGTAAAAGCATGTGCAAACCTGCAGGAATTATATACTTCCGTTGCATGGAACACGTTACTTACCAAAGAAAAGGGAGCAAAGGCAAATGAATATGCTGATAAAGCAAAAGAGCTTTACAATAGGGATTCGCTCATTTCGCTGCAGTACCATAACATAGCCAACGGTAAATGGAACCATATAATGGATCAGGCACATATCGGCTATACCTACTGGCAGCAACCGGCGCGTCAACGAATGCCTGAAATAAAATACCTCCCTGCGGATTCAATAAAACCACCAACAGATGAATCCGATACTACCAGCCTTACGGCCGTACACCTTATTCCAAAAAACAGTAAAGGCAATATTTTCTATGAGCAGGATACCTATGTAGCGATTGACGCCGCCCACTATACAAAAGCTGTTAATGCAAATGGTATTACATGGAAAATTTTGCCGGATCATGGAAGAACGGGATCCGCCATTACTCCATTTCCCGTAACAGCTGTTGTTCAAAAACCTACCGTCAATTCACCTCAACTGCAATATGAATTCTATACTTACAACGCTGATACATTCAGGTTGAATGCGTACTTCTCCCCTACCCTCAATTTTCACAATACGGAAACAGGTTTGCAGTATGCAGTAGCCATTGATGATGATGAACCGCAGATCGTCAGCCTTAACAAAGAGGATAATAATAATACAGGAATATGGAATCGCTGGGTGGGCAATAATATTATCATTAAAACAACATCACATAAAATAAAGAAACCGGGAAAACATATCATTAAATACTGGATGTAGATCCGGCGGTAGTATTACAAAAAATGGTATTGGATTTCGGACAGTTAAGACAAACCTATCTCGGTCCGCCTGAAACAAAATGGAAATAGCTTTTATATAATAATAAACCAACTCATATCATGCAAAAGATGAAACGACAACTTGCCTTTATCGGAACCGTCATGGTTTCCATTGCTTTACTCAATTGTAACAGCAGTGAGCAAAAAGAAAAAGAAGAGCCCAAAGCGGAAACAGCCACGGAAAAAAAGAAAGAGCCGTTTCCCAGCCGCTGGTCACGCATATTTATACAGCTGATCCTTCCGCGCACGTATTCAATGGCCGTATTTACATTTATCCTTCACACGATACGGCTACGGGCACGCCGGAAGATGACCTTGGCGGTCATTTTAATATGATGGATTATCATATTCTTTCGATGGATGCCATTGGCGGAACTGTAACTGATCATGGAGTTGCTCTTGACATCAAAGACGTTCCCTGGGCAGGCCGCCAGATGTGGGCGCCTGATGCCGCTTTTGCCAACAATACATACTATCTCTATTTCCCGGTAAAGGATAAGAAAGACGTGTTTCATATCGGCGTAGCGACAAGCGATAAACCCGAAGGACCTTTCAAAGCAGAGAAAGAACCCATCAAAGGAAGTTATAGCATTGATCCCTGCGTGTTCAAAGATGATGATGGCTCATTCTATATGTATTTCGGTGGTATATGGGGCGGGCAACTGCAAAGATGGAATAATAACAAGTATGATGATTCTGCTAAAAACCGTAAGCCGGAAGAGACGGCTATCCTGCCACGCATGGCAAAACTGGATAAAGGCATGAAAGGTTTTACCGAACCTGTAAAAGAAATAAAGATCATTGATAAAGATGCAAACTCTTTACAGAAAAAGACAACGATAAACGTTTCTTTGAAGCCGCCTGGATGCATAAGTACAAAGGCAAATATTATTTCTCGTATTCAACGGCGATACACATTTCATCAACTATGCTATTGGTGATAATCCTTATGGCCCTTTTACTTACCAGGGTGTAGTATTGAACCCGGTAGACGGATGGACCAATCACCATTCGATTGTTGAAATAAACGGCAAGTGGTACATCTTTTATCATGATGTACAGTTAAGTGGTAAAACACATTTACGTAATGTAAAAGTAACTGAGCTGAAATATAATGATGACGGCAGCATTCAGCCGATCAATGCGTATAAATAGGATATAGATAATAATTGAAGAATGAGATCCATCTTACTATTTTTTACTGCTTGTTTTACAGTTACCGGAATAGCGCAGGTAAAATTGCCGCGGCTGGTAAGAGACAGCATGGTATTGCAAAGAGATACCAAAGTAAAAATATGGGGATGGGCGGCTAAAGGAGAAAAAGTGAGCGTGAGTTTAATAATAAAAGTTATAAAACAAAAGCGGATACAGATGGCAAATGCTTGTATGGCTGCCACCCCTGAAAGCAGGCGGCCCTTATACCATGGACATTCGTGGCAGCAATAAGATATCGCTGAAAGATATATTGATTGGTGATGTGTGGTTTTGTTCCGGTCAATCCAATATGGTGCACCAGGTGGAATTGCACCAGGTAACTTACGCGACAGATATAGCAGAAGCCAATTATCCTGCCATTCGTCATTTCTGGATTCCTACTATGACAGATATGCAGGGCCCTCACGATGATCTTCCAACAGGTTATTGGAAGTCCGCCAATCCACAGGATGTTCGCCAGTTTTCTGCAGTAGCTTATTTCTTTGCGAAAACCATTTATGATAAATACCATGTACCGATCGGCTTGATCAATGCCAGTGTTGGAGGTACTCCTGCCGAAGCATGGATCAGTGAAGAAGCCTTTCTGCATTTCCGGCATTGACAAGCATCATTCAAAAAACAAGGATACGGCGTATGTAAATGGACTGAACAGAAAAGCGGTCGCTGACAATGCCAACAGGCCAAAACAAAACGACAAAGGATTGACAGGTGCAAAACCATGGTACGATCCTAAATATATTCCGAAAGGATGGCATACCATTAATATACCCGGCTATTGGGAAGACAGGGTATCAGGGATCTTGATGGCATTGTTTGGTACAGGAGAGAAATAGATATTCCTGTATCAATGACGACTATTCCCGCAAAAGTTTTCCTGGGGCGTATTGCTGATGCTGATTTTTTATATGTGAATGGCAAACAGGTGGGCAACACCACCTATCAGTATCCCCAGAGAAGATATAATTTGCCTGAAGGGATATTGAAACCGGGTAAAAACGTATTTGTTATTCGTGTCATTAACAATTTTGGCAAGGGTGGCTTTGTTCCCGGCAAACCTTATATGCTAATAGCCGGTAATGATACCATTGATCTGAAAGGTGACTGGCAATACAAAGTGGGAGATGTTTTTATACCGCAACGCGGATCCGGTGGTGGTGGGATACCTGCACAAAACCAGCCTGCTGCTTTATACAATGCTATGACCGCACCGCTTATTAATTATGCTGTCAAGGGTTTTCTCTGGTACCAGGGCGAAGCCAATACCAGCCGCGCTGATGAGTATGCTGCGCTGATGCCTGCGCTGATTGCCGACTGGCGTCGTCAATGGCAACAACCTGGTGCGCCGTTTTTATTTGTGCAACTCCCCGGTTTTATGGAAATGAATTACCTGCCTTCAGAAAGCCAATGGGCCGCACTGAGAGAAGCACAATTAAAAACATTAGCCGTTCCCAATACTGCAATGGCTGTAGCGATTGATCTCGGGGAATGGAATGATATACATCCCGACAATAAAAAAGATGTTGGGCTGCGGCTGGCATTAGCTGCTGAAAAACTGGCATACGATGAAAAAGATATTGTTTATTCAGGTCCCCTCTATCAATCCGCCAGTATTGATGGAAATAAAATAATCATCACATTCAGCAATACAGGAAGTGGTTTGACAGCAAATGATGGTGAAGAACTCAGCCAGTTTGCAATCGCAGGCGCTGATAAAAAATTTGTATGGGCAAAGGCAAGGATCGAAGGAAATAAAGTAATCGTGTGGAATGAAAATATATCTGCACCCCTGTATATAAGATATGCGTGGCGGATAATCCGGATGGCGCCAACCTGTATAACAAAGAAGGTTTACCCGCATCACGAAGGTTTACCCGCATCACCATTCAGAACTGATAAAAATCCATAAAAGAAATACATCACCGGAAAAAATATTAATTAAAAAAATTGTACAATGAAAAAATCAGCGGGACTTATTTTCATTAACGTACTGATAGCATTGCAGGGACATACACAATTCGGCAGACCTTCTCCGGCAGATAGCCTGAGACGTGATAGTATGAATAAAGTTACCCAGCAGGATCATAAACAAATGCTGGGACAACTGAACATCACTTCACTACGGCCAGGCGCTAATGGCAACGATCCCAAAGCGCCGAATGCCGCTAACTATGATGAGACAAAAGCTAATCCTTATCCTGATCTGCCGGATGCACTGACATTGAAGAACGGCAAAAAAGTGACGACTGCTAAAATGTGGTGGGATCAGCGCCGTCCTGAGATCGCTGAGGATTTTGACAGGGAAATATATGGAAGAACACCAGCCAATTTACCAAAAGTGAATTGGGAAGTAATTGAAACAAGACCTGATACGGTTGGGTGGAATAATGTGCACGACGAAAACATTGATCGGGCATGTTGACAATTCATCTTATCCTTCTATAACAGTAGATATTCAACTTCAGCTTACGTACAGAAATGATGCAAAGGCGAAAGCTCCTGTAATACTGAATTTTGGATTTGTTCGTATGCCAGGCATGGCCCCGTTTCGTTTTCCGGGTGCACCACAACAAAACCAGGGGCCCACTGCGCAGGAACAAATCATAGGTCGCGGCTGGGTATATGCAAGCATTACTCCTAATAGTATACAAGCTGATAACGGCGCGGGGTTGACTCAGGGTATAATCGGGTTGATGAATAAAGGTCAATACCGCAAGCCCGACGACTGGGGTTCTTTAAAAGCATGGGCATGGGGCGCTGATAAAGCATTGGATTACTTTGAAACTGATCCCAATACCGATGCAAAAAAGGCAGCGATACAGGGTCATTCACGGTATGGTAAAGCAGCTATTGTCACCCTTGCTTATTATCCGCGTTTCGCCACGGCATTTGTCAGTTCATCAGGAGAAGGCGGTGCTAAGTTGCATAGAAGAAACGCAGGTGAAATAGTAGAGAATGTTGCAGGCTCCGGCGAATACCATTGGATGGCAGGTAATTTTATTAAATATGCAGGGCCGTTGACATGGGCCGATATGCCGGTTGACTCGCACGAATTAATTGCCATGTGCGCACCACGTCCCGTATTTATCAGCGCCGGCGAAAAAGGAGATGGATGGGTAGATGCGAAAGGAATGTTTATGGCGGCGGTGGCAGCGGGACCAGTGTATAAGCTGCTTGGCAAAAAAGATCTTGGTACAAACGAATTTCCAAAAGTAGAAACGGGTTTGATGGATGGCGAGATCGCATTTCGTCAGCACAGTGCAGGGCATACACCTGCACCGAACTGGCCTGCGTTCCTGGATTTCGCAGGCAGGTATTTCAAATAAAATAATGAACACTTTGGAAATACTTTTTTTAATACCTGAACCGCATAGAAATACACACATAGAATATCCTATGTGAAAACACTTATGTCCCTATGTGATAATAAAATGACAATGAAAATGACTTGCCGGATACTATTAATCAGCACCACTTTGCTTTTTACAATAATGAGCAAAGCGCAGACAGAAAAAGATAAACTTCTTTTCTGGAATTATAAACTACCCATTGAGCAAAGAGTGAATGATGTAGTAAGCCGCCTGACGCTGGAAGAAAAAGTAGCGCAGATGCTTAACTCCACTCCTGCTATTACACGGTTGAACATTCCAGCTACGACTGGTGGAATGAAGTGCTGCATGGTGTGGCCCGCACTCCTTTTAAAGTAACCGTATTCCCGCAGGCTATTGGTATGGCGGCGACATTTGATACCAACTCGCTTTATACCATGGCAGACTATTCATCGCTCGAGGGAAGAGCGATTCATAATAAGGCAATAGAAATGGGAAGAACGGGCGACCGCTATCTCGGGTTGACATACTGGACGCCCAATATCAATATCTTTCGTGATCCGCGCTGGGGAAGAGGCCAGGAAACCTATGGTGAAGATCCATTCCTGACAGCTATGCTTGGAAAAGCTTTTGTAAGAGGATTGCAGGGTAATGATCCGAAATATTTAAAAGCGGCAGCATGCGCCAAACATTTTGCCGTACACAGCGGGCCTGAACCCAGCAGGCATGCTGATAATTTTAATCCATCTGGCTATGATCTGTGGAATACATATCTGCCTGCTTTCAAAGAACTGATCGTAAACGCTAATGTCGCCGGCGTGATGTGCGCCTATAATGCAGTGAACACACAACCCTGCTGCGCCAACGACCTGCTGATGAATGATATTTTAAGAAAGCAATGGAAATTCACCGGCTATGTCACCAGCGACTGCTGGGCGATAGATGATTTTTCCGTTATCATAAAACGCACAAGGATGCAACTTCTTCTGCTATAGACGCACTGATACACGGAACAGATGTAGAATGCGGCCAGACTGTTTATAAAACATTACTCGATGCGGTAAAGACCGGCCTGATGAAAGAAGAGCAGCTGGATATTTCGTTAAAGAGATTATTTACTATCCGCTTCCGTCTTGGCATGTTTGATCCTCCTTCTGTAGTTAAGTACGCTCAAACTCCTTCATCCGTGCTGGAAAGCCCGGAACATAAAGCTCATTCGCTGAAGATGGCACAGCAATCCATCGTGTTGTTGAAAAATGAGAACAATACATTACCGCTAAGCAAGAAATTAAAAAAAATCGTTGTGCTGGGGCCTAATGCCGATAACAGCATTTCAGTTCTTGGTAATTATAATGGCACTCCTTCTGAGATCGTGACCGTGGTACAGGGAATTAAAAACAAGCTCGGCAACGAAACGGAAGTGGTATTTGAAAGAGCGATCAATTTTACCAATGATACATTGCTGGCCTACACGGATATGAGCAGCCAGTATTCATGGGAAGGAAAGCAAGGTTTCAAAGCGGAGTATTTTAATAATAAAGAATTGAAAGACGAACCGGAAGCGGTGAGAACAGAGAATAAGCTGGATAATTTCTGGCAGGAAGGCCAGGGAGTGGTGGGTAATATAAGGGCGAATAATTTTTCCGCCGGTATACCACCAGCTTTACGGCAGCAAAAGACGGTGATATCACTTTTGAAATAGAAGCGGATGACGGATACCGGTTCACTATAAATGGTAAAGAAACATTGAATGCCTGGCAGAGAAACCGCTGGGGCGCCAGGACTTTCAAACTATCCACCAAAAAAGATTCTGTATATAAGCTGGTAGTAGAATACTGGCAGGGAGAAGGTAAAGCAAATGTAAGATTGCGGGCCGGCAACTTTGAACGAACCAATTTTGCAGCACTGGTCAATCGCATCGGTAATGCCGATGCTATCGTATACGTGGGTGGTATATCCCCTCAGCTCGAAGGAGAAGAAATGAAAGTGGACTACCCCGGTTTCAATGGTGGCGACCGTACTTCTATATTATTACCTTCGGTTCAAACTGAATTGATGAAGACATTGAAAGCTACGGGCAAGCCTGTAGTGTTTGTAATGATGACAGGCAGCGCTATCGCCATTCCCTGGGAAGCGGAAAATATTCCTGCAATACTGAATGCATGGTATGGCGGGCAGAGTGCAGGTACAGCTGTTGCGGATGTATTATTCGGCGATTACAATCCCGCCGGCCGGTTACCGGTTACTTTTTATAAAAGCGACAGCGATCTGCCTGACTTCAATAGTTATTCGATGGAGAACAGAACGTACCGTTATTTCAAAGGAGAGGCGCTGTATGGTTTTGGCTATGGATTAAGCTATACCCGTTTCCGGTATGATCAATTAAAAGTGCCGGCTGTTTCCGCGTCAGGAAAGAAAATAACGGTCAGTGTACGGGTAACCAATACAGGAAAACGGGACGGAGAGGAAGTGGTGCAGCTATATGTATCCAGCGAAAATAAAACGATCAAAGCGCCATTGAAGGCATTGAAAGGATTTAAAAGAATATTCCTGAAAGCAGGGGAAAGTAAACTGCTGCAATTCGTATTGAACCCGCAGGACGTTTCAGTAGCAGACGATACAGGTACTTATAAGACAGTAAAAGGTAAAACAGTAATAAGTGTGGGTGGCGGGCAGCCGGATGAAAAAAGGCAAACTACTTCGAACGTGGTAAAAGGAGTAGTGACGATAAATTAAACGCTATTTCCTACTCCACAAGAGTCCTTTGGAGTAGGAAAATTCAGCAAACTATGATCACTATGGTAAAAACATCTTTGATAACAATATCTTTCGCTATGGCATCTATCATGGGCGCAGCACAAACACTGGCCAGTTTTGAGATTGACCTGTCAAAAGCAACAAACGGCATTGATGTGCCGGTGAGTATCAGCCTGGCTGAACTGAAGATCAGCTCCACCACTCTGTTCTCTCTCGCCGAAGTGATAGATAATAAAAAAGTATCTGTGCCCTTCAGGTAAACAAAGAAGAAAAAACAATAAGCTGGATGATCAGGCAAAGTGAAGGAAAGGATAAAAAACATAGTTACCAGTTGCTGAAATCTGCTCCGGGTAAATCCGGTAATATAACCACAGAAGATAAAGATGGCGCCCTCACGATCATAGCCGGCAACAGGAACCTGCTTCGTTATTATTACAAAACAGTGTATCCTCCCGCAGGTATTGATACCAATTATAAACGCAGCGCTTTTATTCACCCGCTGTGGGCGCCGCACGGACAGGAACTTACCAGGATTCAGCCAACCGATCATTATCATCATTACGGCATCTGGAACCCATGGACACATACATTATTTGAAAACGATACGGTTGATTTCTGGAATATTAAAGGAAGAAAGGGAACGGTACGCTTTGCGAAATTCAATTCCATTACGAACGGCCCGGTCTATGCTGAATTTGAAGCCTTGCATGAACATGTAGTATTCAAAAATGACGGCAGTGAAAAAGTAGCATTGAATGAATTACAGACCGTAAGGGTTTATCATCCCGCTGAAAAAAGTGATTACTATATCGTTGACATCACGTCAAAAATGAGTTGCGCTTCGCAGAGTCCGTTGCTGATAGTGGCTTACCGCTATGGTGGTTTTGGCTGGAGGGCTACTGAATTCTGGGACAAGAACAATTCGGAAATGCTGACTTCCGAAGGAAAGACAAGGGATAATACAGATGGAACGAAAGCAAGATGGTGTATCGTGCAGGGAGCATTACCGGGTAATGATTCCGGCGGTGTTGTGATGATGTCTTATCCTGCTAATTATAATCATCCTGAGCCATTGCGTATCTGGGATAAGAATGCAAATGGTGGCCGCGGTGATGTGTTTGCCAATTTTGCACCGACAAAAGATAAGGATTGGTTACTCGAACCGGGCAAGACGTATATATTAAAATACAGGCTGGTGGTGTTTAATGGAAGATTTGATGCGGCTAGGGCGGAGAGTGCATGGCAGTATTTTGCGGAGCCGGTGGCAGCTAAATAACATTTCACGCAAAGGCGCAAAGAGTGGCAAAGATAAATAAGGTTCACGCTACGGCGCAAAGGCGCGACGTGAAATACTTGTATTCGTTGCGCCGCCGCACTGTAGCGAGATATAAAAATTGAGTAGTAAACAAAATCTGAAAAGCATATATGAAGAAATAGGTTTCACGCTAGGGCGCAAAGAGCGGCAAAGATAAATAAGGTTCACGCTACGGCGCAAAAGCGCGACGTGAAATACTTGTATTCGTTGCGCCGCCGCGCCGTTGCGAGATATAAAAATTGAGTAGTAAATAAAATCTGAAAAGCTTATACGATGAAATATGTTTCACGCAAAGGCGCAAAGAGCGGCAAAGATAAATAAGGTTCACGCTACGGCGCAAAAGCGCGACATGAAATACTTGTATTCGTTGCGCCGTAGCGAGATATAAAAAAATAAGCAAACACCGTTCCCCTTTGCGTTCTTTCTTAGCGTCTTTGCGTGAAATAAAAAAACGAAACTGCCTCATATGAAAAATAAAAAAAACTCTCCCCCTAAACAATCAACCGTCAGCCGCCGGCAATTTCTCAGCAACACGGTTAAAACCGCGATAGGCACTTCTGTTGCGATAAACTTCCCGACAATAGTTCCCTCTGGTTTATTTGGTAAAAATGCACCGAGCAATCTTATCAATGTCGCGTCTATTGGTTGCGGCCGCATTTCGACCATTCATGACATGACCAGTATCTCCCGTTACGCAGGTGCACGGATCATGGCTGTTTGTGATCTCGACAGGAACAGGGCTGATGCCGGACCTGCAGCCGTCAAAGCCAACTATGTAAAAACGGCGAAGAGCAATGGCGGACTGACCGGTGACTGGGATATCAAAGTGTATTATGATTATAAAGAATTGCTGGCGAATAAAGACATAGATGCCGTGCATATCAGCTTACCTGATCACCAGCATGCTATTGTTGGTGTACATTCGGTGAATGCGGGCAAGGATGTGTATTTGCAAAAGCCTGCATCTTTAACGATCGAAGAAGGCAGGATATTAAGCAATGCTGTAAAAAAGAGCGGCCGAATATTACAAATGGGAAGCCAGCAACGTTCTATTGATCCATGGCCTCAATTTAAAAAAGCATGTGAACTCGTTCGCAATGGCAGGATAGGAAAAACTGGTAACAGTAGAAGTAGGATTGCCCGGTGATCCCAGCGGTGGCAACCCGGAAAAGATGACCGTTCCTTCAGCCTTGACTACGATGCATGGCTCGGTGCTACACCTGATATATATTATACGGAAGACAGGGTGCACTCGCATGATACATCTGCGCAGGGTATTCTCAGCAGGCCGGGCTGGTTGCGTTGCGAGCAATTCGGTGCAGGCATGATCACAGGATGGGGCGCTCACCATATTGATACCGCACATTGGGGAATGGGTACTGAGTATTCCGGGCCTATCGAAGTATGGGGCAAAGCTGCATTTCCAACAGATGATCCGGCTTACAAAGGATTGTGGGATGTGCATGGTATATTCAGAACGGAAGCAATGTATGCAAACGGTGTGCACATGATCGTCTCCAATGAATTGCCGAACGGCGTGAAATTCATTGGTTCGGATGGATGGATATGGGTGACACGTGGTAATTACAGGGTGACCGACAGCGATCCCGTCGCAGATAAAGACGGTATTAAACCGATAGATGCCAGCAACCCGAAAATATTGCAGTCAGTGACCGGGCCGAATGAGATACACCTGTATGAAAGTTCGGAGCAGCATGCCAACTGGCTGGATTGCATAAAATCAAGAAAAGAACCTTCATCTCCGATTGAAATAGGACACCGCTCCTGCAGTACCTGTCTCCTGCACCAGATCGCTATGAAAGTAAAAAGAAAGATATACTGGGATCCCGAAAAGGAAACATTTAAAAATAATGACAAGGAAGCTGCAGCAATGCTCTCACGCCCCCGGCGCAAGAAATATGATTTTAATACATAAATAAAGAATTAAATGATCTCAAAGTTTATTTTTGCGTTTGCCATGGGCATCATGGTTTCATGTAATCAATCAACAAAAGAACCAAAAGAGGACAGCGCCATGGTAAAATTGATTACGCTTGATCCGGGACATTTTCATGCGGCGCTTGTACAAAAGACAATGTATGCCGGAGTTGATTCCGTAGTACACGTATATGCCCCGGAGGGTAATGACCTGCAATGGCATCTTGACCGCATCAATGCGTTCAATACAAGAAAAGACGATCCCACCCACTGGAACGAAGACATTTATAAAGGAGATGATTATTTTGAAAAAAATGCTGGCGGAGAAAAAAGGAAATACTGTAGTGCTGGCAGGAAACAACCGGAAGAAAACAGAATACATTGTTCAGTCGCTGGAAGCAGGATTGAATGTGTTGTCGGATAAGCCAATGGTCATTAACAGTGAAAGTTTTGATATGCTCAAAAAGGCTTTTGCAAACTGCAAAAGAAAAAGATCTTCTTTTATATGATATCATGACCGAGCGCTTTGAAATAACATCGGTACTGCAACGGGAGTTAGCCATGATGCCGGAAATATTCGGTACACTGGAGAAAGGCACGGCCGATGATCCTTCTGTGGTGATGACAAGCGGACATTGTTTTTATAAATACATCTCGGGAAATGTATTGACACGGCCAGCCTGGTTCATGGACGCTTCACAACAGGGCGAAGGCATTACAGACGTCACTACCCATCTTGTTGATCTTGTACAATGGGAATGCTTCCCGGAACAAACGCTTGACTATACAAAAGACATCACTGTATCGGCAGCTAAACGGTGGCCGACAAATATGACGATCGCTCAATTTAAAACGATCACTAAGCTCGGCAGCCTTCCTGCCTATCTTGAAAAAAATAAATTAAATGATACCACTGTACAGGTATGGTCAAATGGAGAGATCAATTACCAGCTGCGCGGTGTACATGCAAAAGTTGCTGTAGTATGGGATTACCAGGCGCCGGAGGAAACGATATACATTATTCCATGCTGCGCGGAACAAAAGCCAGCCTGGTGATAAGGCAGGGCACCGAAGAGCAATATAAGCCTTACCCTGTATATCGAACCTGTAAACGCCGATCCGGGATATAAATTATTATTGACATCACAATTGACAAAGCTTCGCGAAAAATACCCGGGTATAGAACTAACAGCAGCCGGGAAAGGTATGAAATTTATCATCCCCGAAAAATACAAGGAAGGGCATGAATCGCATTTTGGCCGTGTGATGGAAAATTTTCTGGACTACCTGAAGCATAAAAACATGCCGGCCTGGGAAGTACCGAATATGCTGGCAAAATATTATACAACGACAAAAGCTTTAGCGCTCGCACTAAAAAATAAATAATGAAAAAATTATTTTTCTTATTTCTTATAACGTATGCCGTCAATTGTTGTGCCCAGTTTCCCAGGGTAGATATACCCGGTTCTGAAGTAAGAAAGATAACTTCTGCTATCGTTGCAGGACAGGAATATGAACTACAGATGTTACTTCCCGGCGGTTATAAAAACAGCACGAAGAAATACCCTGTTATTTACCTGATGGATTCGCAATGGGATTTTCCATTGGTAAAATCATTGTATGGTCAGCATTACTTTGATGGTTTTATTCCCGAAATGATCATCGTAGGTGTTACCTGGGGTGGAGTCAATCCAAATCCCGACAGTCTCCGGGCAAGGGATTATACACCTACCAACGAAAGCAGGCAACCACAAAGTGGCGGAGCCGATAAATTCCTTTCGTTCATGAAAAATGAATTATTCCCCTTCATTGAAACAAATTATAAAGCAGACCCTGCTAACAGAACACTGATGGGTTGTTCGCTGGGTGGTTTAATAACACTGTATACATTATTTACACAACCAGAACTATTTACCGGGTATGCAGCCGCCAGTCCGGCCATTGGCTGGGACAAAGAGGTT
The DNA here is from genome assembly GCA_037200265.1 of Bacteroidota bacterium. Taxonomy (GTDB): domain Bacteria; phylum Bacteroidota; class Bacteroidia; order Chitinophagales; family Chitinophagaceae; genus VBAT01. The sequence continues at coordinate 94,592 of JBBCIL010000005.1, read as the reverse complement.
TTATATAAATATGAAAAAGAATTTGCGCAGAAAAAACTATCTAAGCCGGTAAGGGTATATATGACAATTGGTGATGTGGAAAGAAGCCGGCCGCTCTATGAAAAGTTTGCTGCACAGATGACAGGCAGGCATTACTCTTCAGTAAACATTGTGTCAAAAGTATTAGAGAATACGGGACATTCAGGCACCAAGAGCGAAACATTTGGCCGCGGACTGCAATATATATTTGAAAAACCAAAACTGAAACTGGATGCGGCACTGATTAATAAATATACCGGTGCTTACGAAACAAGCAATGGCAATAAGGTCGAATTGAAAAATGAGAACGGCAGCCTGTCCCTGTATTTTTCTCTTACCAACAAGTATACATTGTATGCTGCCAGTGAAACTGATTTCTATTCTACAGCAGAATTTTTCGCTATTCATTTCAGTACCAATAACGGAAACCTCCCAGGATTTCAGCTGGAAAGATATGGTAACACTCAATTCATCAAAAAAACAAACTAATATGAAAACGGTATTGCTAAGTTTTTTCGTTTTAAGTTCATTCCTGCTACGTGCACAACAAGCTGACTCACTGCCGCCCTATGTGTATAATTGGGATAAACTTACCCCGGTAAAAGAAGACACACGTATAAGAAGGCAAATAATGGAAGGAAGCACTACTTCTCTCGCCCTTTTTGAAGTACATGCTTCTACGCTTGAACCGGGCAAAGCGCCTCACCCGCCACATACGCATGCTGACCAGGAAGAACTTATTATCGTAAAGGAAGGGAAAGTGAAGATGACGATCAATGGCATAAGTAATATACTCGGACCGGGAAGTATCGCCTATGCTATCCCCGGTGAAGAGCATGGAATCGAAAATGCAGGTACTACTACTGCTACTTATTATGTATTTAAATACAAATCGAAATTACCGATAAACCTGGAACGGGCTAAACAAAATGGTGGTTCTTTTATGATCAACTGGGATACGGTGAAAGTAGCAAAGACCGATAAAGGCCAGCGAAGGGTATTTTTCAATAAGCCTACTGCTCAACTGGTAAAATTTGAAATGCATACCACGGCGCTCCATCCGGGTCTTGACAGTCATGCACCCCATACGCATAAAGAAGAAGAGATCCTGCTGATATTAAAAGGCAATGTGACGATGCATATCAGTGATAATTTTTATAAAGCAGGACCCGGCGATGTCATATTTCTTGCATCCGGCGTATCTCACGCATTAACAAATACCGGCAGTGAACAATGTGAATATTTTGCCTTTCAGTGGCGTAATTGATAAAATACAACCAATGAGAAAAATAGTTTCCCTCCTGCTATGTCCGGCATTCAGCCTGTTTGCCTTTATCCCTGTTGCTTATGCACAGCAAAAGCCTGTTGGCATTTTCGAGGATCATGCCGATGTCGGTAACCCCATTAAACAGGGTTCGGTGACTTACAATGCGCAAACACAGGAATACACCATGGAAGGCGCCGGTACCAATATGTGGAAGAGCATTGATCAGTTTCATTTCTTATGGAAAAAGATCAAAGGTGATTTTATTATCACGGCTTCTGTAAAATTCATTGGCAAAGGCGTGCCGGTCACCGGAAGATCGGTATTATCGCCAGGGATAAACTCACTACCGGTTCCCGCTATGCCGATGCCTGTGTACACGGCGGTGAGCCTTTACTTACTTCACTGCAATACCGCCTTATGGATGATGACACAACCGGGGAGGTGATCATATCATCTACACACCCGACAGATATTTTATTTCAACGGGAAGGAAATACATTTACATTTTCTTCTGCCGTATTCGGGGAAAATTATAAATCAGTGACCAAAGAAATGACCCTGAACGAAGAAGTATATGCAGGTCTTTTCATTTGTTCGCATGTTGATACCGTTATCGAAAAAGCCGTTTTCAGCAATGTGCGCATTATCATACCTCCCGCCAAGGACTTCAGGCCGTACAGGGATTATATCGGCAGCCTGCTCGAAACAATGGACGTACAAACAGGACTCAGGAAAATAGTATTTACTGCACCGGGGTCTATACAGGGGCCTAACTGGACAAAAGACGGAAAATCGCTTATTTATAATTCTTCCGAAGGCTTATTGTATAAATTTGATTTTGCTTCGGGTTTAGCAAGCGAGATCAATACAGGTTTTGCAAAGAGCAATAACAACGATCACGCATTATCATTTGACGGGAAGATGATCGGCATCAGTAACTATGTCAGCGATAAACATATATCTACCATCTTCACATTACCGGTAACAGGCTCGGCTAATCCCGCAAAGATCACATCGGAAGATTCAGGGCATTCTTATTTTCATGGCTGGTCGCCGGATGGAAAAAAACTGGTCTTTACCGGCTTTCGCAAAAATCAGTATAACATATGGACAATAGATATTGCTACCAAAAAAGAAACGCAGCTTACAACCCAGCCAACATTGGATGATGGTGCCGAATATAGTCCCGATGGAAAATGGATATGGTTCAATTCTGTTCGTACCGGAACAATGAAGATATGGCGCATGAGACCAGACGGCAGTAACCAGGAACAGGTAACTTTTGATGAATACAATGACTGGTTCCCTCATTTTTCCCCCGATGGAAAATGGGTGGTGTATTTATCTTTTCCGAAAGAGATAGATCCCACGTCCCACCCGTTTTATCAAAAAGTATATCTCCGGCTGATGCCAACTGCAGGCGGCGTACCAAAAACGATTGCGTATGTATTCGGTGGACAGGGAACGATCAATGTGCCTTCCTGGTCGCCGGATAGTAAAAGAATAGCATTTGTGAGCAATACACAACTGAAATAAAACTATTTTTATATCCACTCATGAGTAAGAAGCTAAGAAGCTATGATTGGTTCGGCAAATCCGATAAAATGGGATTTGTACATCGCTCCTGGTTGCGTAACCAGGGTTATCCTGATGATTATTTCAAAGGCAAACCTGTTATCGGTATTTGCAATACATGGAGTGAACTGACTCCCTGCAACGGTCATCTGCGTGAGTTTGCCGAAATAGTAAAGCGTGGTGTGGTAGAAGCCGGTGGATTCCCTTTAGAGTTTCCCGTTACTTCATTGGGTGAAACGATCATGCGGCCTACTACGATGTTATTCCGTAATCTCGCCAGCATGGATACCGAAGAAACGATCCGCGCTAATCCTCTTGACGGAGTAGTACTATTGACCGGTTGTGATAAAACGACACCTTCTACTTTAATGGGCGCCTGCAGTGTTGATCTGCCAACGATCGTTGTACCCGGTGGCCCGATGCTGAACGGAAGGTTTCGCGGTGAATGTATTGGTTCGGGTTCATTCAACTGGCTGATAAAAGAAAAACAATCCGTAGAGCAATACACGGAAGAAGACATACATGAAGTAGAGATCGGGGTAGCCAGGAGCCAGGGCCATTGCATGACGATGGGAACAGCTTCTACTATGGCCTGTATGGTAGAAGCACTGGGATTGACATTACCCGGCGCTGCTGCTATTCCCGCTGTGGATGCAAGAAAAAAACTCATGGCGCAGTTATCCGGAAGAAGAATTGTTGAAATGGTGAAAGAAGACCTGAAACTTTCCACCATACTTACAAGAAAAGCTTTTGAGAATGCTATCGTTGTCAATGCCGGCGTGGGCGTTCCACTAATTTAATCATTCATCTTTTAGCTATTGCCGGAAGGATCGGTGTGGAATTAAAGCTCGAAGATTTTGATACGATAGGAAGCAAGATCCCTTTACTCGCCAACCTGAAACCTTCAGGAAAATACCTGATGGAAGACTTCTATTATGCCGGCGGTTTGCCTGTCATCATAAAAGAACTGAAAAAGTATTTACATAATGATGTCATTACTGTAAATGGGAAATCCATTGGCGATAACAATACCCAACCTGTTTGTTATAACAACGATGTAATAGCTACTATTGATAAGCCTTTACAGGAAAATGCCGGCATAGCTGTATTAAAAGGAAATCTTTGTAAGGACGGGGCCATTATCAAACCTTCTGCCGCTACAGCGTCGTTGATGAAACATAAGGGCCGCGCCGTAGTATTTGAAACGATGGAAGATTATCATCACCGCATTGATGATCCGGCATTGGATATTGATGAAACCTGCGTGATCGTATTAAAAGGTGTCGGGCCTGTTGGCTACCCGGGCATGCCGGAAGTGGGCAATGTTGATCTGCCCGAAAAATTATTAAAGAAAGGTATCAAAGATATGATCCGTATCTCCGACGGAAGAATGAGCGGAACTGCAGCAGGTACTGTTGTATTGCATGTTTCTCCTGAATCTTCTATTGGCGGTGTACTGGCATTGGTAAAAGATGGCGATATGATCGAGCTCGATGTAGAAAAAAGAAAACTGCATGCAGATATCAGTGATGAAGAATTACAAAAAAGAAAAGCGGCCTGGAAAGCGCCCGAACCCATGGCCGTAAGAGGTTATGTAAAATTTTATATTGACCATGTACAACAGGCACATTTGGGTGCTGACCTGGATATTTTACAGGGTGGGTCGGGAGCGGAGGTGACGAGGGATCTGCATTAGGAGTCGGGAAGACCGGAAGTCGGAAAGACCGAAGATGTTTCAATGTGACTGAATGATACTTTACTGGTTGCGGGGCTTGGATAAATACGCGGAGAGTGCGAAAGATTAGAAATGTAAAAACTGAAAAGACTATTTGATTATAAAGACTAATTCTTCCGGACTTTCGGTCTTTCCGTCTTCCGGACTTCTAAAAAAAATATATGAAAAAAAACTTCCTTTATCTCCTTGTCTTCCTGGTTGCCTGTAATAATAATCAAGAACCTAAAAAAACAGAAGTGAATAATATTAAGATCGGTATCATCGAACGCCTTGATCCGGCGCTGGACAGTATCATTGATCCGAAAGCACAGGCTGAAATAATTTCAGAAGGCTATGAATGGAGCGAAGGTCCTGTATGGGTGGAAAGTCATAAAATGCTTTTATTCTCCGACGTACCCCCGTGATACCATATATAAATGGACAGAGGAAAAAAGAAAAGAAGTGTACCTCACTCCTTCCGGCTATACGGACACCGTAAAAAGAGGCGGGGAAATGGGCTCTAACGGGTTGATATTAGATAAAGACGGCAAACTCGTGTTATGCCAGTGCGGCAACAGGCAAATGGCAAGAATGGATGCGCCGCTTGATAAACCTGCGCCCAATTATACGCCGCTTGCCAGCCAGTATAAAGGGAAAAAATTCAATAGCCCCAATGATGCTGTATATAACAGTAAAGGAGAATTATTTTTTACTGATCCTCCTTATGGCCTTGAAAAATATGTAGCCGATCCTAAAAAAGAAATTCCTTTCCAGGGTGTGTATAAAGTAAAGACCAACGGCGAAGTGGTATTGGTCACTGATACCCTTACCCGGCCCAATGGCATTGCCTTTTTACCCGGTGAAAAAACATTGCTCGTTTCCAACTCTGATGATAAGAAACCTTACTGGTATGCATTTGATATTGGCGATAACGACACATTCACCAATGCAAGGATATTTTACAGCGCCGCTGATCATGATAAAGATGATAAAGGAGCGCCCGATGGCTTTAAGGTAGATAAAAATGGAAATATTTTCGCTACCGGCCCCGGCGGTATCTGGATATTGAGCAAAGAAGCAAAATTGCTGGGTAAAATAAAATTCCCGGATGCGACCTCAAACTGCGCCTTCTCCGCTGACGAGAAAACATTGTTTATCACAAATGACATGCATGTGCTGAGGATTAAATTGAGGGAGTGAATGGTCAATGGCGAGTCGTGAGTGGGGAGTCGTGAGCAGGCGTACACCAAAAAGCTGTAGCTCGTGAGACGAATGCTGAATCTTTAATTACAATATTGACGTACAATACAAATGAGTAAAGATGAAAGTGTATAAAACAAAGAATGAGATCGTAATACGGAAAAACAACAAATTCTACCAGTTGAAAGACACCAACTGGGATGAGTTCATAAACGATGATGAGCTTTTTCAAAAGCTTGAAAAGCTGATCACTTCATTACCCATAATAGATAATATCGAAGGCGATATGCTGCCTCCTGTCGGCAACCAGGAATTATGGGCATGCGGTGTTACCTATTTACGTAGCAAAGCAGGAAGACAGGAAGAATCAAAAGCGTCGGGCGGAGCAGATTTTTATGCGAAAGTGTACGAGGCAGAAAGACCCGAAGTATTTTTCAAATCAACCTCCCATCGTATAGTTGGCCATAAAGGCAAGGTCAATATACGAAAGGATTCGACATGGGATGTACCGGAACCGGAACTGACCCTTGTCGTTACTTCTTCAGGAAAGATCGTCGGCTATACCGTCGGTAATGATATGAGCAGCCGCAGCATCGAAGGAAAAAATCCATTGTACCTGCCACAGGCAAAGACCTATGATGGTTGTGCTGCAATAGGCCCATGCATCTATGTAACCGATGGCCCCCTTGATAAAAGCACTAAGATCCGCCTCGACATCAGCCGCAATGAAAAAGTAGTCTTCCAGGGAATGGTCGGGATAGATCAGATGAAAAGAACACCGGAAGAACTCGTGTCATTTGTGTACAGGGAATGTTCCTTCCCGCATGGTTGCCTTATCATGACCGGCACAGGTATTGTACCCGGCAATGATTTTACATTGCAATCAGGAGATGAAATAAAAATTTCGATTGATAATATAGGGACGCTTGTTAATATAGTCAGATAATAATGGTGAGCAGCCGGTAGTGAACAATTCACCAGCGGCCACTCATCATTCACAAAAAATAATCAATGACATTTCTCATCATCATCCTGGCGATTGCTTTGCAGGTATTTCTTACCATAAAGAAGGTCAGTCCCTTTCTGTCATTATTGATCGTTGCTATATTCGCCGGGCTTTTACTGGGCATGGAGCCTTCTGCCCTTCTCGTCTCCATTGAAAAAGGCGTGGGCAGTACCTTAGGCGGATTAGCCCTCATTATCTGTCTCGGGGCTATCCTCGGAAAGATACTGGAGATCAGCGGTGCAGCCGAACAGATATCCACCACACTGATCAAAAGCTTTGGGCAAAAAATATTCAATGGGCTGTATTGCTGACCGGTTTTCTTATCGGTATCCCATTATATTATAATGCAGGTTTCATCATACTTGTACCGCTTGTATTTTCTATTTCGAGAAATGCAAAGCTCCCTTTATTATATATAGCCATACCCATGGCTGCTTCTTTATCCACTACACATTGTTTTTTGCCGCCGCACCCCGGACCGGTCGTACTGGTAAATGCATTCAACGCTAATATGGGAACGACACTGATCTACGGGTTGATCATCGCTGTTCCTGTTGTGATAATCGCAGGGCCCTTTTTGGGCAGGCTGTTGCAAAAGATCAGGGTAGACACCACCAATTTCCTGTCGCCTGTTTCCGGTATAACAAAGAAAAAATTACCGCCGGTATTATCCAGCTTTTTTATCGCCTTATTACCGGTATTACTGATCACGCTTGCTGTTGTTGCCAATCATTTTTTACCGGAGGAATCTGTAACAAGAAAAATATTGTTCTTCACAGGAGATTCTACTATTGCGCTGTTACTTGCTGTACTCCTCGCCATATGGCTCTTTGGAATAAGAGCGGGTTACACAATGGAAACGATCATGAAATGGCTGAATGAAGCTATTGCCGGTATTGCTATGATCGTACTGATCATCACCGCCGGTGGCGTATTCAAACAAGTGCTGACAGACAGCGGCACAGGCAGCTATATAGCTTCCTTCAGCAGCAAATGGCAAATGCCGCCACTGATCTTCGCATGGGTAGTTACTGCGTTATTAAGAGTAACTATCGGTTCAGCTACTGTGGCCGGTTTAACAGCCGCAGGAATTGTAGCGCCACTGGTAGCCTCAGGAAGTGTATCTCCTGAATTGATGGTACTGGCTGTAGGAACAGGCAGTGTTTTTGGTTCGCATATCAATGATTCTGGCTTCTGGATGTTCAAAGAATTTTTCAAACTATCATTAAAGCAAACTTTTCTGTCATGGACCGTGATGGAAACGACTATATCCATACTTGGTCTTGCCGGTGTGCTGTTGCTTCAACTATTCATTTGACAAATTAATTGCTATAATATGAAATCACTTTTGTCTATCACTATTTTTTCTCTTGCTGTATCGGGCGCTATCTTCTGCACTTCTGCGGGACAGACACAAAAACAAACAACTGCCGCGGTAATTGACAGCACCAAAGGGTTGAAAGATTATTATAAAAACTATTTTACGGCCGGTGTAGCCGTTTCTCCCGGTGCCTTACGAAGAGCGGAAGAAAGCCAGCTCATATTGCAGCAGTTTGCCAGCATGACGCCGGAGAATGCGATGAAGATGGGCCCGATCCACCCACGGGAAAATGAATACTTCTGGAGAGATGCTGATTCTATCGCGGCTTTCGCGCAACGGAATAAACTGAAACTCCGCGGCCATACTTTATGCTGGCATAACCAGGCGCCGAGATGGCTGTTCACAGATTCTTCAACAGGTACATCTGCGACAGTAAGCAAAGAAGTATTACTGCAAAGACTGAAAGAACATATTACTACCGTTGTAAAAAGATATAAAGGAACTGTGTATGCCTGGGATGTAGTAAATGAAGTGATCTCCGACAAACCGGAAGAATACTTCCGCCATTCGCAATGGTACGAGATATGCGGAGAAGAATTTGTTGCCCGGGCTTTTGAATATGCGCATGCGGCTGACCCTGATGCTTTGCTTTTTTATAATGATTACAACGAGATAAACCCGGTAAAAAGAGATAAGATATATAAACTGGTAAAAAGTCTAAAAGACGCCGGCGTGCCGATACACGGTGTAGGCCTGCAGGGACATTGGTCAATATATGAACCTTCCGTATCGCAGTTGGATTCTACGATCAGCAAATTCGCTGACCTCGGATTAAAAATACAGGTGACGGAACTCGATATATCCGTTTATCCCAAAGAACATAGCCGCCGGGAAAGAAGACCCGAAGATGCCAATACTTCTTATACACCGGAGCGGGAACAGAAGCAGGTTGAGATGTACAAAAACTGCTTTGCTGTTTTCAGGAAATATAAAAAAGTAATCTCAGGTGTTACTTTCTGGAATATTTCTGACCGGTCGAGCTGGCTGGATAATTTTCCCGTACCCGGAAGAAAAGATTACCCGCTGTTGTTCGACAAAGACATGAAACCTAAAAAGGCTTTCTGGGAAGTGGTGAAGTGGTGAATCTGCCGAAGCTTCCACGTAAGGGACGAGCTATAAATTATTAATAAACTATAGTCTGGTATATTTGAACTATCAATAACGCTTAATTATAAAGATATATGAGTATAACAAAAGCTTACGCGGCGCTTAATCACAAAGACCCGCTGGTTCCTTTTCAGTTTGAGAGAAGAGAGGTTCGCCCGCATGACGTACAGGTCGAAATCCTATTCTCCGGTATTTGCCATAGTGATGTTCACCAGGTAAGAGATGAATGGGGCGGTTCTATTTACCCGATGGTACCGGGACATGAAATTGTCGGACGCATTACAAAGGTGGGCGAAAAGGTGAAAAAGTTTAAAGTCGGTGACCTGGCAGGTGTGGGTGTAATGATTGACAGTTGCCGTACCTGTAAAAATTGCGAAAAGGAAATGGAACAATATTGTGTAGAAGGAATGACAGGCACTTACAATGCTGTTGAGCGTGATGGCATGACAATAGCACAGGGTGGCTATTCTTCCCAGATCGTAACGGATGAAAGATATGTGTACAGTGTATCTCCCAAACTTGACATGGCTGGTATAGCGCCATTATTATGCGCCGGTATTACTACCTATTCTCCCTTACGCTTTGCGGGTGTTACCAAAGGAATGAAAGTGGGTGTAGTGGGATTGGGTGGCTTAGGCCATATGGGTGTAAAATTTGCAGTATCATTCGGTGCCGAAGTCACGCTGATCAGTACTTCTCCTTCCAAGCAAAAAGATGCTGAACGTTTAGGCGCTCATAAATTTCTTTTGTCTACAGACGAAAAGCAAATGAAAGAATCCGACAGCTATTTTGATGTTATCCTCAATACTATTTCGGCCAACCACGATTATAAAAAATACTTAGACCTGCTTGACCTTAATGGAAAATTGCTGGTAGTAGGCCTGCCGCCGGAAGATCCGAAAGTAAAGCCTTTTGCATTGCTTAAAAACAGGAGAAGCATTACCGGCTCTATGATCGGCGGAACCAAAGAGACACAGGAAATGCTGGATTATTGTGCAGAAAAGAATATCGTGGCAGATGTAGAAATAATTACTGTCAGCCAGATCAATGAAGCATACGAACGAATGGTGAAGAATGATGTGCGGTACAGGTTTGTGATAGATATGAATACGCTTTAAAAAAATATTGTTTATCACATAGGCACATAGTTTTTCACAATTTGTCCCGCCAAAGGGCGTGAATAGATTCTATATGTGTATTTCCTATGTATCTATGTGGTAATATTTTTCGCTCGGCAAAAGCAACTTTAAACCACTTAACTCCAGGAATGAAAAAAATATCTCTCCTGATTGTATCAATCATCTTTATTCACCAAAGTTTTGCGCAGCCAAAGTCTTATACCAACCCTATACTGGGAGGCTTCTATCCCGATCCCAGTATCTGCAGGGTGGGAGATGATTATTACCTCGTCAATTCGTCTTTCTCGTATTTTCCCGGTTTGCCTTTATTTCATAGCAAAGACCTGGTTAACTGGAAACAGATCGGGCATGCTATGAACAGGCCGGAACAGTTAAATCTTGACGGCGCAGGTGTATCAAGAGGATTATTCGCTCCCGATATAACTTATCATAAAGGCACTTTCTATATTGTTTGTACATTAATTGATAAGCTCGGCAATTTTATTATTACCGCTAAAGACCCGAAAGGGCCATGGAGTAACCCGGTAGCTTTACCACAGGTAGATGGCATAGATCCTTCCCTGTTCTTTGATGATAATGATAAAGCATATATCTTATTTAATAGTATACCACCCGATAATAAATCCATGCATGACGGGCACCGTACGATAAGAATGTTTGAATTGGACTGGAAAAACCTAAAAGTAACCGGTGAGGAAAAGTTATTGATCAATGGTGGTACGGATATGGCTAAAAAACCGGTGTGGATAGAAGGGCCGCATATTTTTAAAAAAGACGGCTGGTATTATATGATCTGCGCGGAAGGCGGTACAGGTTATAACCACTCGGAAGTAGTCTTCAGAAGCAAATCGGTTGAAGGGCCTTTTATCTCTTATGAGAATAACCCGGTATTGACACAACGGCAGCTTGATCCATCCAGGAAAAACCCTGTTACTACTACAGGCCATGCCGATATGATAGAAACAAAAGATGGAAAATGGTATGCAGTATTCTTAGGTTGCCGTCCTTACGAAGGTGACTATTATAATACAGGAAGAGAAACATTTATGGCGCCGGTGGAATGGAAAGATGGCTGGCCGGTTATTTTAGCAGGAAATGAAGAAGTCAAATACCGTTATCCTGTTCCGATGCCTTCATTAACGAAAACAGTCGCCAATTCATTCAGCGGCAATCTTACTTACAGGGATGAATTCAGCCATTCATCCTTGAATGATCGCTGGATATTCCTGAGAACGCTAAGAAAGAAATGGTATAGCCTGTCTGAAAGAAAAGGGTTTCTCACGATGCAACTACAACCGGGCACCTGTGCAGGAAAAACCAATCCTTCATTCATTGCCCATCGCCAGCAAAACCTGAGTTGCACCGCCACTACCTCTCTTAGTTTCGATCCTTCCAATGATGATGAAAAAGCGGGGCTGGTTATATTCCAGAATGAACAGCATTTCTATTTTATCTGTATGACTTTTGGACTTACCCCGCAATCCAATGGCCCCACCAAGATGGTACACTTGTATCAGTCTACCGCTGATAGCTCAGCAATGAAACTAATAGTCTCGCAGGCATTACCCAATACTATAAAGGAAAATATCCGCCTGCAGGTAAGAGCGGATAAAGATCAATATTCCTTTTATTACAGCTATGGTAATAAGCCCTGGCAATTATTAGCAGACAAGCAGGATGGAAAATTCCTGAGCACCAAAGATGCCGGCGGCTTTGTGGGAAGTGTTTTTGCCTTGTATGCCACATCATCAGGAAAAGAAAGCAGCAAGAAAGCTTACTTTGACTGGTTTGAATACAAAGGGAATGATGAAGTGTATAAACAATGAGCAAAGTTTATTGGGATATTTTGAAAATGCGAAATCATTGGCGTTTTGCCGACAGTGGTAATAAAAAGGGCCTTCCAGGAATGGAAACCCCTTTACTTGCTAATCTATGTTATACCTGCTTGCTAATTTGATCCCTTCAGTTGTCCTGAAGGGATGAGAACAATATTTTCCGGCGAAACAGCAGCCATCAGCACTGCCAGTTCTTTATCAGCGCGCATTCTTGTTTATAAAATCTTCGCGCATAGGACTGAATACATCTATTAACACACCGGCTTCAAGACAAACGGCGCCGTGTATTACATTCGGAGGAATGTGAAAAGCATCTCCGCCCTTTAGTGCTTTTTTCTCTCCGTTCACTTCTATTTCAAATACACCGCTTTCCACATGCGTGATCTGGGTGTGATAATGCTGGTGCAGGGTCCCTACGGCGCCTTTTTCAAAAACTACTTTTACGAGCATCAACCTTTCATCATAGGCCATGATCTTTCTTTTTATACCCGGCCCTGCTTCTTCCCATGCTATATCATTGTTATCAATAAATACTTTCACAGATTCAGTTGTTCCCATATTAATTCATTGATTGGTTTGGCTGCAGGTTCTGTTGTAATATTAAGCAGAAAAAAAATCAGCCCGGTTTTTCCGTCCTTGCAGGAAATTAAATAATACATGCTTTGGTTAGAATTATCTCCGTAAGTCCTGCATTGATTAGATATATTCAAAAATTTTGCTACCGGTATCGTTACCGGCAACGCTGCCGGGATTCCCGTAATTGTTTATCTTGTAGTTTTACCGTCCCGCTATTATGAATAAGCCCGCAACCATTAAAGACATCGCCCGGCAACTGAATATCTCTATCTCTACGGTATCACGCGCCTTGCGTAATGCGCCGGATGTAAATATTGATACTAAAAAAGCAGTGATGGCTTTATCTGAAGAACTGAGTTACCATCCGAACAAACTGGCCCTTAGTCTCAAGCAAAGGCAAACACACAATATCGGCGTACTTGTTCCGAATCTTGATTATGTGATGTCCACGATGGTAAAAGGAATTGATGAAGTAGCGCTGGAGGCCGGCTATACGGTAATGGTTTGCCAGAGCAATGAATCATTCGGCAGGGAGATCCTGAACGCAAGACGGTTACTCGATAGCTTAGTAGATGGCTTTATTATTTCCGTATCGAGCGAAACAAAAGTATTCGATCACTTCAGAAGAATACAGGAAAAGCACATGCCAATGGTCGTGTTTGACCGTGTGACCCCGCATCTTATAGCGCCCAGTGTAAGAATTGATAATATGGATGGTGGTTTCCAGGCAACCGAGCATCTTATCGAACAGGGATATAAACGCATCGCTATCCTCGCAGGGCCCAAAAATTTAGGTATCAGTAACAGCAGGATGGAAGGTTATATCAACGCTTTAAAGAAATACAAGATTAAACCTGATGATGATCTTATCATTCATTGTGACTTCAACCAGGACTATGCGTATGTAGCCACCAGGGAACTGCTGGCTATGAAAAAAAGACCCGATGCCATATTCACCATCAGCGACAGGATGGCCATTGGCGCCATGCTGGCTATTAAAGAAAAAGGATTGACTATGCCCCATGATATCGGGTTAGTAGGTTTTAACAACGAACCGGTCACCAGCCTTGTCACTCCTTCTATTTCCAGTGTAGATCAGCCGGCATTCGAACTGGGAAAGATCGCGGCAAAACTCTTCATTGAAAGAATACATAATAATGAGGACATGAACAATGTGGAAGAGATATTGAAAACGAAATTAATTATAAGAGAATCATCACAAAGAATAACCCCAAAGAACGGGCGAATAAAATAACTGATCATGATACGATTGCTGCTCCTGCCGGCTTGCCTGTTTTTTACTGTAATAGTAATGGCCAATACCATTGTCGTTAAAAATATTGATGAACTCAGTACAGCCAATAAGAATGCAAAGCCCGGCGATATTATCGTTCTGCAAAACGGCGAATGGAATAATGTGACCATTTCATTGAATTGCAGCGGAACAAAAGAACAACCTATCATATTCAAAGCGCAGACAGCAGGAAAGGTACTGGTAACCGGTAATTCAAAGCTGAAACTGGGCGGCCATTTTATTACCGTGGATGGTTTATATTTTATCAATGGCTATGCAGGCAGCGATCCGGTGATCAACTTCAGGGTGGATAAAAACCAGCTGGCGAATAATTGCCGTGTCACCAACTGCGCGATCAGTGATTTCAACAATCCTAAACGGATGGATGAAAACAACTGGGTGGTTTTCTACGGAAAAAATAACCAGCTGGATCATTGCAGTTTCGCAGATAAAAAGAATATGGGCGTATTACTCGCGGTAATACTGGACGATGACAGAAGCAGGCTTAATTTTCATACCATAGAATATAATTATTTCGGGAAAAGGATACCGCTGGCTTCCAATGGCGGGGAGATCATACGGGTGGGCGTTGCGCAACATTGCCAGTTCAGTTCTTCCACCATCATCAAAAAGAATTTTTTTGATCAATGCGACGGAGAAACGGAGATCATTTCTATCAAATCGGGGCATAACCTGGTCCAGGAAAATATTTTCAAAGAGAGCCAGGGCTCTGTCGTGCTGCGGCACGGAGACAGCAATATGGTTGTTGCTAATTATTTCATCGGCAATGACAAACCGGGTACAGGTGGCGTACGGGTGATCAATAAAGGTCAGCAGGTATCCGCCAATGTTTTTTATAAATGCCGCGGAGCAGATTTTCGTGCCCCCATGGCCGTTATGAATGGCATTCCTAATTCCCCTGCTATCCGCTATGTACAGGTAACGGATGCACAGGTCGTTTCTAATATATTCTACGAATGCGCCCCGCTCAGCTTCTGCGAAGGCAGCGATACAGAACGAACGCTTCCGCCGGATAAAGTAGATTTTGCGGGAAATGTTTTCTATAATTCAAGAGACAGTATTATTTATCGCACATCAGATGATATCGGCGGCTTCCGGTTTGCCAACAACAGCGTCAGCCAGAAAGTGCGGCAATCACTTCCCAATGGTTTTAACAAAACATCAGTAGCTACGGCAAAGGCACATGCCGATGCCTGGTATGTTCATGTAAATAAATTGCCTTCAGTAGAAAAAACGGCGTATGCCACCACCGGTGCAAACTGGTATCCTAAAAAAGCCACTGCCAAACTTATTAAACCGCTACCGGTCAATTGTAAAAACGCGGAAGAAGTATACCAGCAACTGAAACGTAAAGAACCTGTAATCATACAACTGACCGGGAAAGAATATGTCTTGTCTGCCGCTTTCATCATTTCCAAACCGGTGCAGTTTACCGGCAACAAAAATGTGCCCGTATCATTTACTACTGAAAATTTGCTGAGCGCATTTATCATTGCAGGAAACGGAAATCTTTCCCTGCAAAATCTTAACATCAACGGAGCCGGTGTAAAGGCGAAGAACTTTATTTCGAACGACAGCAGCGGAAGCGCAGATCATTACAACCTTTCTGTAAAAAACTGTACGATTCAAAACCTGGACAGCAAGAATGGCTGTGAAAATTTCTACTATGCCTGTAAATATATGATAGCCGACAGTATCATTTTCCGCAACAATTCCTTTTTGAATAATAACAGCAACACGGTAATGATGGCAAATGAGAGAGACAACAAAGGTTATTACAGCGCGGAAAAGATCACCGTCACGGAAAATGATTTCAATAAGCAGAACGGAACACTGATCAATATCTACCGGGGCGGTAATGATGAAAGCACGATGGGACCTCTATTTACTTTCAGTAACAACACCATCAGGTCGTCTGGCAGCGAAATAGCCGGACGCTCACTGATCAGCCTGTACGGTGTACAACATTCTTTTATTGAAAAGAACAATTTTACTGATTGCAATAAAGGATCGGTGCTTATACATTTTGAAGATGCGGTGAGAGCAGCTCACCTGTTCAGGCACAATACAATAAAAGGATCCGGTGGCATCATCACTGATAAATATGTGCAACCGGTGAATAATTCCATACAATAAACACAACGGGCTACGAAACCATGGCAGGTACCGGGATGGTTATAGCGATAGCCGTGCCTTTCCCTTTTTCTGATCGTATTTCTAATTTCCCCCCGATCATCACAGCTCTTTCTTTCATGCCCAGCAGGCCCAGTGTTTTGTGTCCTGATCCGTTGGCATCAAATCCCTTTCCATCATCCTTGATGGAAAGGTATATATTATCATCCGTGGCATGCAGGGTAGCTGATACATTTTTAGCTTCTGAATGCCGGGCCACATTGGTCAGCGATTCCTGGTACATACGAAACAGGCCGGTAGCGATCAGTGATGTAGTTTTAATTTCCGGCACCTGCGATTGAAATTCCACCTGTATATTATACCGCTTTTCAAATTCACGGTTATGCCATTCCAGCGCAGGAATAAGCCCAAGATCATCCAATATGCTTGGCCGCAGTTCGGCAGCGATCTTTCTTACAAATCTTACGGATTCATCGGCCATGGCCACCATGCTCTCCAGTTTTTCACGTACAGCAGGATCGTTATTGCCATCCAGTCTTTTTCGCAGCCATGATACATCCATTTTATAACCGGTAAGCAATTGTCCCAGTTCATCATGCATTTCCCTGGCAATATGAATGCGTTCTTCTTCTCTTATATTCTGCAGGTGTGCGGAGAGATTGCGCAACTGTTCATTTACTTCTCCGGTCTCCGTTATCTTTTGTTCAAGCCCCTGTTTCGCTTTGTTTACCTGGCCGATCATGGCATTGAAAGCACGCGCCAGTTTGCCTACTTCATCCCTCCGCTCAACATTAACGGTAGAAGAATAATCACCTCCTGCAATCGCTGATGCGGCGGCGGTGAGGTTGTTCAATGGCCGGGTAATATTGCGGCTCATTATCCAGGCGATAAAAATGCCGATAGCGATCAGTACGCCGCCGATGATAATGATCCATTGCAAAAAACGGCGGGCAGATTCCAATACCACCTGCTCCGAAAATTCAACCATCACCAGCCAGGGTGCGCCGGCAATAGGTTTGGCTGAAGCCAGTAATTTACTATTTCCTGCGCGTGAATATTCAAATACATCATGCGTAAGCATAGTATCTGCCGGTATTGGATTCATCACCGGTTTCATCATATCTGTCCAGAGACTTCTGTCACTATTTCCAATATACAGCGCGGCGCCGGCGCCTATTAGCAATGAGAACTGTTCGATAGCCCGGGGAGTAGCTGAAAGCTTCCGCCATCTTACCATATATCCCAGTACCTGTTTATTATCAGTAACGGGTACGATGATCGGGTAATACATCGAATCTTTTACCAGGTATATTTTTCCGACGGCCGCGGCCGAGTCGCTATAAGAGAATTCCAGCATTAAAGAATCAAAATTGACCCTGCTGGCAATAGCGCCTTTAGCTGAACGAAATACTACTTTCCTGTTTTTATCGAGCAAGTCTATCAGCACCGATGTAGTATCTACCCGCAATTTTTCGATTACACTCAATACCTGTGTTTGTGAATCCGGTTCACCTGTTTGCAGGTATTTTCTGACCGGCTCCTGTCCGGCTGCTGCGCGGGTGACACTTATTAATGTCTGGGTAGACTGGCCCAGCATGGTGCTTAACTGTCCTGCGAGGGAACGAAGCCGTTCCTTACCGGTTTTCAAAGCAGCATTCTTTACCCCGTAATAGGATATCCAGCTGAATGTGACCATGATGCTCAGTAAGAGCACACATATTAAAAGAGGAAGACGTTGCTGAATGGAAAGCCCGCGAAATGAAAATCGCTTTCCCCAGGTCTTCATGAATTTCATTATTCCCATATTGATGGATTTAACCGAACAATGAAGAGTATTGGATTCTTATAAATGTAGCTGATTTGTCTTACCAAAGATAAAACCAAAGCGCCTCATGTGAACAGGTATTCTACTATAAACCAGTTACAGTATTTATACTGATGCTATAATTATAGCACTATTTTTTGGGTTGTATAGGTTTTTGCAGCTAAATAATGACCTGCTAAAAGAAAACACTTAGGTTTTAAGAGACAGTTTATCACAATGATGACCTGAGCGTAAGATAAAAAGGAATAGCTACATGCTCCGTGGACTGGTCGAGTATCATCTGCGCCGTCTTTTCTCCCATCATCTGAAAATCGGTAGAAATGGTAGTAATACCATTCAGGATGATCTTTTTGAGAGGCGTTTCATTGTAGGAAATAACACCCACATCTTTCCCTACTTTCAAACCGGCGGCCAGTATCTTTTCGATCAGTATCACCAGGTCATTTTCCATCAGGTTGATGAAGACCTCTCCTTTCTGGATAGGCTCGTCGGTGATATCGTTCACCACTTTGTAATTGAATGCATATTGCTGGCAGTAGCGGTAAAAGCCTTCCAGTATTTCTTTGGGATGATAGGTATATTCCGGGAAGATGATCTTGATGGTATTGTACTTGCTCAGTTGCTCATTGGCCTGCAGCAATGCATTATAAATATCTTCTTCAAAATCTTCATAGACGGCCGCATAATTACCGGCTACACCGGGCAAAAGCTTGTCCAGCAGGATCAGTTTCTCTTTCGGGATGGTATTGATGATCTCGCTCACATTTTCGCTGGCTTCCATAAAATGCGGGATGATCACATAATGCGTGTAATCGCCTTTTTGCTGCGTGATCAGTTTTTTAAAAAAGAGAAAGTCGTTATTATAAATATAAAAATCAATCGCTGCCATATCTCCCAGCGAGGTCACGAATGCATCATAGATGATCTTTTTGTGCGGGCTCAGTTTATTGAAAAGCAGGAATATTTTCAGCTTCTGGTTCAGCTCCACATTCTTGACAAAATACCCTTTGCCGGGCACCGATCCCAGCACCCCGGTTTTTTTCAGGTGCTTATATCCCTTTTCCGCTGTGTCCCTGGAAATGTCAAATTCAAAACTCAGCTCATTAATGGAAGGAAGAACATCATTTTCTTTTAGCACACCTTCTGAAATGGCTTTGACGATACAATTGGCCAGTTGCAGGTATTTGGGTGTAGCCGAATAGTAGTCAATAGTAAGGTGCTTAAAGATCAGGGGTTGTTTCATCATGCAGGCATTCGGTAAGTGTCAAATTTACACCCAAATTAAAACCAATAATCAGGTGATCATTTTACCCTGAAAATAGTGCTTTTTAATCCATGACAGTACATGATAGGCGGAACTCCGGATACGGCTATCTTTAATTTTTAATTGCTTCCATAAGAAAAATCAGTCGAACCCATGGGTGTTATTCTTGGCGTTATTTTCCACTTTATAGGCGGCTTCGCCTCCGGCAGTTTCTATATCCCTTATAAAAAGGTAAAAGGCTGGCATTGGGAAAGTTACTGGATCGTCGGTGGCTTATTTTCCTGGCTGATCGTTCCTCCTTTGGCGGCTTATCTTACCATCCCGGGTTTTGCAGATATTATTAAAGGGACCGACAGCTCTACTTTGGGCGTTACCTACCTTTTTGGCCTGCTTTGGGGCATCGGCGGGTTGACCTACGGGCTGGGCGTTCGCTACCTCGGCGTTTCATTAGGCAGCAGTATCATCCTGGGTTTATGCATGGTCTTCGGGGCATTGATCCCTTCTATATATTATGATTTTGTTCCCAAAGAAGGCAAAGACACGTTCAGCATGATGACCGGTTCTGCCTGGGGCATGGTTGTTTTAGGAGGACTTGCACTTTGCGTTCTCGGTATCGTCATTTGCGGAAAAGCGGGCACGATGAAAGAAAGGCAACTGAGCGCTGCTGCTACCGACCCGCATGGCGTACAGGTAAAAGCAGAATATAAGTTTGCACTGGGTATGTTCGTGTCCATCATATCCGGTGTATTGAGCGCCTGCTTCAACTTTGGGCTGGAAGCAGGCAATTCGATGGGCGCTGTCGCCAATGATATATGGAAAACGGCTCATCCCGGCGAGGGAGAGTTTTTATACCGCAACAACGTCATATATATCGTGATCTTATGGGGCGGTCTTACTACCAATTTTATCTGGTGTATGATCCTGAACGCACGCAACAAATCGTTCGGCGACTATACCAATAAGAAAACTCCTTTAAAATTCAACTACCTGTTTGCCGCACTGGCAGGTACTACCTGGTTTCTCCAGTTCTTTTTCTATGGAATGGGTGAAAGCAAACTAGGTAATGGACCCAGCTCATGGATACTGCATATGGCCTTCATTATCCTGGTAGCAAATATGTGGGGGCTGGTACTGAAAGAATGGAAAGGAGTAAATAAGAAAACAACAAGAACCATTGCCATAGGCATTATCGTTATCATATTATCCGTATTAGTGGTAGGTCGCGGCAATTACCTGCATGAGAAATTAAAAAAAGAAAAAGCTTTATCGTATGTCAATAGCAACAAAGACATTTAGACATGTCAGTTATTTGTGGGATGAAAAGAAAGCCGAACAGCTCAAAGGAGATGAAGTGGCGTTGCTTATCTACCGTTCCAATTTATTAGGCGCCGACCTGCGGCTTACCAATTACGGCGGCGGCAATACTTCCTGTAAAGCGATGGCAAAAAATCCGTTGACAGGCGACGAAACAGAAGTAATGTGGGTAAAAGGCTCAGGCGGTGATCTCGGTACACTCAAAAAAAGCGGTTTAGCGGCTTTATATGTTGATCGCTTACGCAGCCTGAAGAATGTATACCGCGGTATCCAGCATGAAGATGAAATGGTAGAGCTGTTCAATCACTGTATCTACGATCTCAGCTCAAAAGCTCCTTCTATTGATACCCCTTTACATGGTTTCCTTCCTTTCAAACATATAGATCACCTGCATCCTGATGCGGCTATTGCTATCGCGGCGGCCAAAGACAGTGAAAAGATCACAAAAGAACTATTCAACGGAACGATCGGCTGGGTAAAATGGCAGAAGCCCGGTTTTGATCTCGGGCTGGAATTAAAAAAATGCCTGGATGAAAATCCCGGCATCCGCGGTATCATGCTCGGTTCACATGGTTTATTTACCTGGGGAGATACAGCGTATGAAAGTTATGTAAATACATTAGAGGTCATTGAGCGCTGTGCCGAATACCTCGAAGATCATATCGGGAAGAAAGGGCCTGTGTTCAGCGGGGCTAATATTGATTCTTTATCAAAAGAAAAACGACTCGAACAGGCCGCAGCTTTAGCGCCTGTATTAAGAGGACTATGCTCTTCCGCTATCCATATGATCGGCCATTTTACGGATGATGACCGTGTGCTGGAGTATATCAATTCAAATGACCTGGAAAGGTTAGCGCCATTGGGTACAAGCTGTCCCGATCATTTTCTGAGAACAAAGATCAGCCCGCTGGTACTTTCTTTATCCCCTGATGAAGATCTGAAAGCGCCCGGAAAGACCAAAGAAAAACTGGCCCCTGCTTTTGAAGCATACCGTAACATGTATGCTGATTATTATAATACCTGCAAACATCCCAATAGCCCGGCGATCCGTGATGCAAATCCCGTTGTGATATTATATCCCGGGATAGGTATGTTTACTTTCGCTAAGGATAAACAGACGGCGAGAGTAGCTGCGGAATTCTATATCAATGCCATCAATGTAATGAAAGGCGCTGAAGCCATTTCTGAATACACTTCATTGCCCCGGCAGGAAGCCTTCAATATCGAATACTGGTTACTGGAAGAAGCGAAGCTGCAGCGTATGCCCAAACCAAAAGCTTTATCCGGCAGGATCGCATTGATAACCGGCAGCGCCGGCGGTATTGGTAAAGCCATCGCTAAAAAATTTGCCGACGAAGGAGCTTGTGTGCTCATTAACGATAATGATGAAACAAGACTTGAATCTGCTAAAGATGAGTTTCAGCTCCAATACGGCAAAGATATTTTCGCTACCGAGGTACTGGATGTGACCAAGGCCGATACTATTAAAAAAGCATTTGACGCAGCCGCACTGGCATTCGGCGGTGTAGATATTGTTGTCAACAATGCAGGCCTGTCCATCTCCAAACCCATAGAAGAACATACAGAAAAAGATTGGGATCTTTTATATGATGTATTGGTAAAAGGCCAGTTCCTTGTGACGCAGGCCGGCGCTGATATCATGCGCAAACAGGATATGGGTGGTGATGTATTGAATATTGTAAGTAAGAATGCGCTGGTAAGCGGTCCTAATAATGCCGGTTATGGCTCGGCCAAAGCAGCGCAATTACATCTCAGCCGTCTGAATGCCGCTGAACTGGGAAAGGATCATATCCGCGTAAACGTAGTGAATCCCGATGCCGTGATCAGTGACAGCAAGATATGGGCAGGCGCCTGGGCCGAAGGCCGTGCAAAAGCGTATGGCATTACTGTAGCCGAATTACCGGCCTATTACGCCAAACGCACATTACTGAACGAGATCATTTTACCGGAAGATATTGCGAATGGATGTTTTGCTTTTGTGGGCGGTCTTCTAAATAAATCAACAGGCAACGTACTGAATGTAGATGGTGGGGTGGCTGCGGGGTTCGTAAGATAAGTCGGAAAGACCGCTGCGTAAAAAGCAGAAAATACCCTGGATGAAAGTCCGAAGACGATTGTCAAAACAGTAATGATCCTTCTGTAATGAAACTGGTCTCCGGACTTTCCATAAAACCATCTTCCTCTGTTCACGCAGCAGACTTCCGGTCTTCCGGACTAAACAACATATATGGCAAGAGTAGCATTTAAAATGAAATTATACCCCGGGCAGGAAGCGGAATATAAAAAGAGACATGATGAACTGTGGCCTGATCTCGAAGCATTGCTGAAGCAAACAGGTATCAGCGAGTACTCCATCTTCCTGGACAGTGAAACCAATAGTTTATTCGGCGTATTAAAAGCAGAAGACCCGTCTGCCTTAAATAATTTACCTTCAAAACCGGTCATGCAGAAATGGTGGGCTTATATGAAAGACATCATGGAAAGCCATCCTGACAATTCGCCGGTGAGCATCCCTTTGAAAGAAGTTTTTTATCTTCCATAAAGTATTTGATATGAAAATAACGAAGCAAGCCATAGCGGAGCACAATGAATCGCTCGCCAAATCGCAGAAAAAACAATTTGAGTTTGTAGCGGAAGGCGTGAATGATCTGCAACAGGTAATACAAAAGTTAACAGATTTCCAGGTAGCGATACCGAGCTGGGCCCTGGGCTCCGGTGGCACACGGTTTGGTCGTTTCCCCGGCGGTGGCGAGCCACGCAATCTCGAAGAAAAGATTGAAGATGTCGGTTTGCTGCACGCCTTGAATCAATCCAGCGGCGCTATTTCCCTTCATATTCCCTGGGATATACCAACGGATGCAAGCGCTACGAAAACATTAGCAGCTATGCATGGTTTAAAATTCGATGCCGTTAATTCCAATACATTCCAGGACCAGGCTGGTCAGCCGGTTAGTTATAAGTTTGGTTCATTACAGCATGTTGATAAAGCGGTACGCCGCCAGGCAATTGATCATAATATAGAAGTGATCAGGCATGGTGCTGGTCTTGGTTCAAAAGCATTGACCGTATGGTTGGCGGATGGCTCCTGTTTCCCGGGCCAGTTGAACTTCCGCAAAGCATTTCAGCGGACATTGGAAAGTTTACAGGAAATATATGCCGCCTTGCCGGAAGACTGGAAGATGTTTGTCGAGTACAAAGCTTTCGAACCCAACTTCTACTCAATGACTGTCGGCGATTGGGGACAATCATATTTATATACCAGCAAACTGGGACCCAAAGCCTATACATTGGTTGATCTCGGCCATCATTTACCGAATGCGAATATCGAGCAGATCGTTTCTTTATTAATAATGGAAAATAAACTCGCCGGTTTTCATTTCAACGATTCCAAATACGGTGATGATGACCTGACGGTAGGCAGTATCAATCCTTACCAGCTCTTTTTAATTTTTAATGAACTGGTAGAAGGTATGGATGCACAGGGGATGAACCACGCTACCGATCTTGGCTGGATGATTGACGCATCGCATAATGTAAAAGACCCGCTGGAAGATCTGCTGCAATCCATAGAAGCGATCATGATCGCTTATGCGCAGGCATTGCTGGTAAACACCAAAGAACTGAAAGCCGCGCAGGAAGCAAATGATGTGGTAAGAGCGCAGGAAATATTACAGGCAGCGTACCGTACGGATGTACGCCCGCTGATCGCAGAAGCAAGAACAAGATCAGGCGGCGCCTTACAACCTTTGCAATTGTTCCGTCACTTAAAAGTGAGGGATGAGTTGATAAGGGAGAGGGGTAAAAAAACGGTAGCAACAGGGTTATGAGTCCGGAAGCCGGAAAGACCGGAAGTCCGGAAGACCATTCGGCATAGAGGAAAATTTTTCAACACTTACCGGCTCTCCATCTTCCCGGCTAAAATAATATGAGCAAGAAATCTGTCATAGCAATCTTCGATGCAGGAAAGACAAACAAAAAACTATTGTTGTTCGACGAACAATATAACGTGGTGTATGACGAAAGTAAAAAGTTTGACGAGATAAAGGATGAAGATGATTTTGCCTGTGAAGATGTACTTGCCCTGGCTAAATGGATAAAAAGCTCTTTCGATAAAATAGTAAAAGATGAACGCTTCGATATAAAAGCCGTTAACTTTTCGGCATACGGCGCCAGTTTTGTTTACCTCGGCGACAAAGCTGAGGTAATGCTCCCCTTATATAATTACCTGAAACCATTTCCCAAAAAACTAAGGGACCAGTTTTATAAAACCTATGGCGGCGAAAGCCTGGTAGCGAAGCAAACAGCTTCACCGGTACTGGGAAATCTTAATTCAGGCATGCAGTTGTACCGTCTGAAATATGAAAAACCGGAAACATTTGAAAAGATAAAATACGCCCTGCACCTGCCCCAGTACCTAAGCTTTATACTTTCTGCTGAATTGAATACGGATATTACCAGCGTTGGCTGTCATACCAATCTCTGGCATTTTCAGCATAATAAATACCATAAATGGGTGAACCATGAAGGGATATTAAATAAGTTACCTGCTGTACTGGATTGCAAAGAGATAGCCGGCTATGTAAACAAACATATCGCTGCCGGCGCTGGCCTGCATGATAGTTCAGCAGCATTGATCCCTTACTTATCCACCTTTCGGGAACCGTTTATCTTACTATCAACCGGTACCTGGTGTATCAGTCTCAACCCGTTTAATCATAGCCAGCTTTCTGATTATGAACTGGACCAGGATTGTCTTTGTTATCTTTCGTATGAAGGCAAACCGGTAAAAGCTTCACGGCTTTTCGCAGGGTATGAACATGAGCAGCAGGTAAAGAGGCTGGCCACTCATTTTGACAAACCGGAAGACTATTACACTACCGTAAAAGCCGATATGTCTTTATTGCAAAAAGCAGGAAAGGAAAAGAAAGAGCAGTTAAAAGAGCAGCAAAGCCCGATGGTGGGACAATCCCCTTTCGCTAAAAGAAAGCTCGACAGCTTTGCCAGTTATGATGAAGCTTATCACCGGCTGATCGCTGATATTATTACCCAGCAGGTACGCAGCACCAATATTGTATTAAAAGGAACACCGGTAAAAAAGATATTTGTAGATGGGGGGTTTGGCAAGAACCCGATCTATATGCACCTGCTCGCTTTATCATTTCCGCATATACAGGTGTATGCCGCCTCGGTGGCACAGGCGACCGCTATGGGTGCTGCTTTAGCGATACATAGTAAATGGAATCCCCACCCTATTCCTGCTGATATGGTGAAGCTGAAACTTTATAAAGTGGGCGATGTGGTGGATACGATTGCTTAGGGTATATTTCGCTAACATATTCATACCTCACTTCTCATGCTTAAAATAAAAAGTAAATAAGAAAAGCATGAACCGTATGAACTGGTAAGAGAGCCAGTGTGCAAACTGCTTAAAAATATTTTTTGTCTTTGCATAATACTCACTGGTCACATGCACACAGTCTTTCTCAATGATATCCGTTAATACCTTCTCCGCTGCTGAAGCAAACTTTTCATTCTGCACATTCATGTTCAGCTCAATACTGGCATAGGCGCTGATATCATTTATATTATAGGAACCGATGGTCATCCATTGCCCGTCACAAACAGCGATCTTTCCATGCAATACAGTAGGCTGGTACTCGTACAATTCAATGTCATACCGCAACAACCAGTCGTACATGAACCGCTCCGCATACTTGGACAATATGATATCTGAAGCGCCGGCAGTGATCACGGTTATCTTCACACCCCGCTTTGAAGCATTCCTTAATTGCCGCCTGATCACTTTACCGGGTAAAAAATAACTGCAGAGAATAGTGATATGCGATTTGGCATGACGAAGCATATCAATATAAGTACCCGATATTTCATTCTTCCTCCTCACCCAGTCATTTTGCCGCATACTGATATCGCAGGTCTCAGCAGCCGGAATAGCAAACTGTATTTTTTTCTGTTCACAGGGAGTGGTGTTAATCGTAGCCGGGTAATTCTTCCAGGTCTTCCAGCAAAGCACACATAATTCCCTGGCGGCTTCGCCTTCAATATAGATAGCAAAATCAAGCCAGGCTGGTTGCCCCGGCATATCATTATACTTATTACTGATATTGACGCCGCCTACCAGTGCATATTTTGTATCGGTCACCACTACTTTGTGATGCAGGCGCCTGCCGAAATAAAAATGTTTACTCTTTAACAGGGGATTGAAAAAACGGAAATGAATACCTGCATCCTGCAGCTCTTTAATAAATTCCTTTGATAAAGCTTTGGAAGCATATCCATCTATAAGCATGTATACCTGTACGTTTCTTTTGACAGCAGCTTTCAGCGCACCGGCTACCAGCTGACCGGTTTCATCACCATCATAAATATACGTTTGCAGGTGAATCGTCTCAGCCGCCCCATTGATCATTCCTGTCAAACAATCAAAATAAGACTTGCCGCCACGGATCAGTTCCGCCCTGTTATGAGAAGTATAATGAGCGGTTCGTCGTTTTTTTTTTGCGGGCTGGCATACAGCAAATCTATAGGCTTTTTAATTGCCCTTTATTCTTTTAATCAATGCGGCAAAAACTTCCTTGTCCCATTTCGCAAAGCGGCCGCGCTGCACCACCATCCGGTTATTATAGCCTTCATCGAGGAAATAATGAAAAACGAATTTCTCCCGGGGATCCCGCCACCCAACGATCTGCCCGAAACGAAGATCATTGAAGACAAGCGTATCGGTCCATTTCTCTACAGTATAAAATTGCTGCGAAAAACGGATCAGCTTATGCACGTCCTCATGCTCTTTTACCGGCGCCAGTAAAAATTCATTGCGCGGAAAATACTGGAAGACGATCTGTTTTTTAGTGTCGAATACCGAGCGCAGGCCTACGTAATAGCCGCTGTCATTGCCAGCTACTACGTACCATAACCAGTTTTGCAACGGGGTGGGTGTAGTAAAATACCGGGTATAACTGATCTGTTGCTTTTGAAAAATATCTTTCACATCACTGTCCATCTTCGCTTTATTGATAAGGCAATAGACAAGGTACAAGGTACTCAGGCCAAGACCGAAACGCCACCACTTCTTTCTTTTAAGTGAACGCCGGCTTAAAATGATCAGTGCCAGGCAGGCTATTCCGGGCCAGATGGAAAAGAACGGATCAGCCACATAAATAGCGTTAAAAGATATCCTGTCGTGTGCAAATGGTTCCAGCCATCCTACTCCGTAATTATTAAACGCATCAATAAAAATATGGATGAAGATAACGGCGCCGAAGAACAGCATCCATTTTTGAAGACTGATATTATGCGGGCGATGCCACCGCTCCGCCAGTAAAGCAAAAACGGGAGTGATGAGTAAGCAAAAGAGGAAAGAGTGAGTAAACCCGCGGTGGGCTAATAAACTTTCGGATGTATTCATCCAGGAAGAACCGATAAAGTCAATATCGGGGATACTTTGCGCCATAGCTCCCCACAACATGGCTTTCTTCCCCACGGTTCGGCCGGCGAAGGCTTCGCCCATGCAGGCGCCTAAGGCAATATGTGTCAGTGAATCCATGGTAGCTGCTTATATTCAAAAACCATACAGTTTTTTCAAAGCCGCCAAGATAAGATGATTGATTATACCTGAAAGTGATATTTTGGAACACAGGGACACAAAGGCACAGAGACACGGAGGATATACATTTACAATTGCGCAAATAGCACCCGGCACTCAGTAATTATAAAACTCTGTGTCTTTGTGCCTCCGGCCTTCGTGTTCCAAAACCTTTTACCCTTAAAAGATCAGAACATTTTCTTCAGCCCTTCCCATTTCACTTTCCAGCTACCGTCCTTAGGTATTCCTGGATTCATCGTATTGCCACCTTCATATCCCGCACACATGACAGCCACAGCAGCGAGCAATCCCCCATTACCGGGAAGATAAATAGTAAGCCGGTCATCCTGGCAATTATGACCACTGATAAGATAAGTATTGGTTTGAACAGGCATTAATAAAGCATCCACCGCTTTACCGGGTAATCCGAGTCGTGTGGCTGTCATCGCTGTCATAGGAAAATCCCAACCCCAGGTATCTTTCCATGACCAGTTGTCCCATATCCAGTCAAACGTATTCTTCATGATCACCGGGTCTGCCATTGTTGTTTTGGGCAACATACCCCATGCTCCGAGTACAGAAGGGTGATCTGTTTTATATTCAGGATTAGTATAAGAATCGGTTCCGCTTTCTGTAAAAAGGTATTTATCATTTTGTTTGGGTAACGGGGACAATTTAGCCAGCACATCATCCCATTTTTTATTACGTGATAAACCAGATCGTATCCTCCATTGCTGCGCAGTATTCAGCGCCCAATGCCAATACACCAGTTCATACGTTGGATTAAATGTTTCTTCCGCCTTAAACCTTTCCTGCGCAGGTATCACTCCTTTACCAAGGTTATATCTCCTGGTTACGGTGTCATAATAAGCAAAGGAAGCCATGAAATCAGCTGTAGCGAAAACAAGGTCTCTATACTTTTTCAATGTTTGTTTACCGGGGTGAGCGCGGTAGCATAATTCTGTGAAGTATATATAATGTGGCTGCTGCCATATCAATAATGCCCCGACAGAAGAAGGGCTTTCCTCTCCTGCATTATCCGTCATCTTTTGCCAGCGCAACCCCTCATATCCCTGTCGTGTGGCGATAGCTCTTGCCTTATCAGCCACTTTTGCATACCAGTCAAGACTTTTTTCAAGTAACTCCGTTCTTCCCCATAAGGCAAAATGAATTCCATGCCACCAATGCATTTCCAGGTGTGGTTTGCCGTACCAGCTGTTATAGGTCAGCCCCGTTTCTTGCGGAGGATAACTGCCCGCACATTGTATCTTAGTTAAGTATTGCGAAAGAATGATCCTTCTTTCCAGTTCAAACGCTTTTTTATCGGTGCTGCCTGAAAAATCAACGGCGGCACCGCTTTTCCAGAATTTCATCCATTGATCCCGGCTATTGCTTTTCGTTTGTGCAAAAGAAGCAATATCTATCGCTTTAGTATTGGCAAAAAACCCGCAGCTGAATTCAAACACATCCGTATCAGAAGGCGTTAACAGGAAGTAATGAGCTTCCTTTTGTTTGATATGTGCAAAGCGGTTCCAGTTTACATAAAGCGAATACGCAGTTGTATCTATGCGGTGACTGATCATAGCTGAACGGGATGAAGGCTGGCTTAAAACCGATTGGTGTTTATCAGCATTATTCCAGTTATTACCCACGTCCTTCCACTCACCATTAGGATAAGGCAACCTGAAACGTATAGCCAATCTTCCCTGTTTTATTAATGGTGAATTAACAGAAACCGCAATAATATCATTCTGCTGGTGACAATAGGTAATGACATCAACGGGAACTCCTTCGGCTTTGAAACTGGAATGGATCTCGCCCATCCACATATTCAGGGTTTGAGAAATATCTGTGATATCACCGGCCGTGGCAAGTGTTCCGTCTTTCATTTTTATTTCAAACCCGATATTACCGAGCTGAAGGCGGTGAGGATTTTGCCTGAACCAGTCTACTGCTTTCTTTGCTCTTTCCGGTTCTTTTACCTGAACTGAATAACTAACCTCTCTCCCATTGAGCTTATAGTTCTTCAATGTTTCGTTGAATGTATAATTTTCAGGATTAGCAAAACTATGCCAGCCCCATTCGCTCTGTGTTCCTAGAGGAACGCCTTTTGCATATATATCGGGGAAGGACTGAAGACCGGTAGCATCTACCGTAAAAGCAAATTTTCCATTCCCAACAGATAATGAAGAAAGAGAATCAAACTTTGTATTAATAATGTTGTGCCGCTCTACAAGGTTCTTCCGGTCAATGGGCTGGGCTAATAGCTGGCCTGCCTGCACAAAAAGGAAAAGCCACAAAAATTTATTCGCTATCGTTTGCATGTAACTGATTATTTTATTTCTGTCTTTCTTCCTGCTCTTTGCCATCCGCTTTTTTAACAGGCGCCGGTTTCTTAACCGCGCTATAGTCCATATTACTGAACTTCCAGTCTTTGGTGAATTCCAATGTTCCCAAATTAACGGCGGATATTCTGCAATTGGTATACACAAAATTACTCAGCAGCGATTTTTCCAGTCCGGCAGCTACAAACGCATTACCTGAATTAGTCGCCGTGATATTACTGATATAAAAATTCTTTGCATACGGAATGCCTTTCTCAGCCGGTGTTACTTTTTGCAGCATGGATTTCCAGTGGGCCGGTATCGTTTCATAAGTATACCCTTTGGGTAATTCTGAATAACTGTAAGCAGGATACCAGTTCAGGTTATATTGAAAAACATTTTTAACAGAATCCATTTTACTGTTCTGAAAATAAATATTCTCTATTGTACCGCCTCTTGTCGTAGCTGATTTTATACGCAGTCCGTTATCTGTATTTCTGGCAGTAAGATCAGTCGCCAGTACGTTGCGTATCCCTCCCGATGTTTCGCTGCCCAGTGTGACAAGTCCTGCTCCCCTTCTTGCCAGGCATTTCCTGATCACTATATACTCTGTTGGCCTGTTTACACGAAGCCCATCCCAGTCGCGACCGGCTTTTAAACAAAAATTGTCATCATTACAATCAATATCACAATTCTCGATCAATACCCAACTGGAAGAATCCACATCAATGCCATCTGTACTGGGGCCGTGACCGTCTTCATTGTTTTTAATAATAACGCCGTCTACCGTCAGGTTTTTCGAATATAATAACTGAACGGTCCAGAAGCCGGCATTCTTAAAGGTCAATCCTTTTAACGTAACATCCGTTGAATTTTGGATCAACACTGTTCTTACCCGCCTGGCATCATAGTCAACGATCCAGCGCAACCCTTTTGTATCATACTCTTTGCGCATGGCCCAGTATTTATCCCAGCAGAATTTTCCCCTGGCGTTTACAATACCGTCGCCGGTGATCGCGGCATTCTTTACATCAATGGCATTGATCAGGGCTGCCGGCCATTTCATTTCAATACCGGCGATACGGGTATCTATCTCGGGATAATCATCAAAATTCTGTGACCCTAATATTAAAACGCCTTTATCAATCTTAAGGTTTACACCTGGTTTCAAAAAGATAGACCCCGATACATAAGTACCCGGAGCGAATACCACGATGCCTCCACCTTTTTTAGCGCATTCGTCAATAGTGGCCTGTATAGCTTTCGTTATCACTTTCGCTGTATCACTTACCGCGTCTACTTTATATACTTTTTTCCCTGCAGGAAATTGTTTGGCGCCGACCTTGCTTATCCAATCAAGTTTGGGAGCCTGTGTATACGCGGATAAACTAATAAACAATCCGGTTAACAATACTATTATTCTCATTATAAGAAGGATTTAATCAAATGTGAAGATGAGTTTTTGAGAAAATACGATAAGAAAAGCGTTGGCTTCTGCGAATGGCAGCTAAATAAAGGTGTAACACCCATAAGACCGGAAAAATACAGCAGCGTGACAAAGCAATTCATTAGCTGCACAAAGTAACGAATAAGTCTCCTTAGCCATCCTGAAGTGTCCTGAATAATAGCACAGTAAAAAGCCTGGTATTTGCTGTAAGAACAATCCTTTAGACGGCAAAGCTTCTTTTATTATCGAAAGGGTATTTGAACGGGGTGATGCGGAGGATATCCGGCAATGCCGCAGGTATTATGGTGATGAGAAAGTTACGCAAGTTTTGCTACACGCGAATACTTGCCTGAAAGAAGACTTCATCTGGCGGCCGCTGTTATTGAATTCAGATGCTACACATTGAGACAGTTGAACCCGGTACTTTTTCCATATTAAAAAAGCTGATGGCCATTCCTGAACTGGAAAATTTTTTATGGATTAGTTTTTATATGTTCTCTTCAACCATTCTTCCGGTACAGGAATAATGCAAATATTCATGGATCTTCCATCTGCAGACAACATCGCCGATTGTATTTGAATTTTTGTTCCATCAGGACTCATCGTAGGATGCGGATGATCTGCGGCCGTTGCTTTATGCCCTGCGGAAAGTAAAATCATTTCTTTTGTGTGCCGGTCTATCAAATAAATATTACGTGAAAAATCATCACCAACTGCCCACCTGCCATCGGGTGAACCGCTTACATGCCAGAGCCCGCTGCCGGATGCTGTCTGTCCTGCAATAGTCATCTCTCTTGTACGAAGATTAACAATAGCCAGGCCTGTTGGCTTCTCTCTCGTACCAGAAGGACCCCAGGCAGCTTCCTGTCCCGGGTTGGCGCCACTGACGGCAGTGCCCGGTGCCGCTGTTTTATCCGTACCCGGAATTCTTCTATGTCCCATTATAGCTATCGCTACTTCATCTTTTGAGATAACGGCTTCATGTGTTACCCATTCATACTCCGATTCGGGATAGAGTGGACGCAGACCTGTGCCATCAGCCATGACCGTCCATGTTCGTTGCGGTGATTTACCACCGGTTTCCCAGCAAAAAACAATTTCACCCGCCACCCATGGATTCGTTTGAATATGCCCGATTTGAAAAGGAACGGATACCACGTATTTTATTTCTCCATTATTAATATTCATACCAGCAATACCCGAGGGGCCGGCACCCATATTGCGCGGACCAAAATTGCTTTCGGGTTTTGTACCTGCAGCTAAGTGTTTAGTGGCTTCTTCACGACCCACACGAAAATACGCCCACTGTTCATCGCCATCCAATGCCATATCGCCACCGGCACCTAACTCAACGGGTGCAGTACCGCATACACGCTGGTATACGGATGCCGCTTTCAATGTACCGGCCTTGCTGTCTGCAAATAATGTAGCCAGGTCAACTTCAACGATCTGCAATGCTGCACTATACCGGCGTCTTGTTGTATCACCGGCACTTCGTTCTTCCGTCGTGTCCCTTTTGGGATTACGCATAAAATACAGCTTCATGGATTTGCGGGCAATATTGAGCATACCTGTATAACCGCCCTCGGTTACCTGTACCATTTCGCCGGTCTTTTCATTTACCGCCATCGCTTCACCTTTCACCCTGCCCGAACGAAAGATAAGCCATCCGCCATCGGAGGTCCATTGATTATGCGTCTGGTAAATTTTTGAATCGCCTGCCGGTGTGCTCGTCAGGAATGTAAGCATGGTACCAGTTACCGGATCTTTTATTACTTTCTTTTCTGAAGGGAAGCGTTTGCCGATCTGCGCAATGACCGGTAACATGGTTACAATAAATACAGCACTTATTAAATAATGTTTCATGGTCAGTTCAGATTGTTTATCAGGTAATGGCAAGGGAATTAATAAATTTTTTTACTCTTTTAGCCCGCGGAGAGCCACAGATTAAGAGGACCGCAGAGGAATATAGCAGGTACTGAATCAATCTCTGTGGTCCTCCTTTCCCCGGCAGCCCTCTGTGACCCCTATTTCGTTCATAGAAATACATGAAAGATCCATGCATCCGCAAATCACTCATTAATGAATTATTGTTTTGGGCAGGCAAGGGAGATACAGAAAGGACAATAGTATACATCATGGCATAGCAATCTTGAATACTAAAAGTATTCTCTTAGCTTCAACCGCCCGTCCTGAAGCATCCTGCTGAGATCACTTTAATAAAACAGCTAATTCGTTGCGGGTGATGGTAAAAATAGTGCCATGCCGTATTCCAGCCGGCATACGCAGCTTATCAGAGATATCCTCCCAGTTGATAAGGTCTTTCGATGTGATGGCTCCATATTTATGATCGCGGTATTTATCAAAATAAACGATCCACTCATCACCGCTTTTAATGGCGGTTGGGCCTTCTGCCCAATAATTACCGGTAATGGGATTGGATGGAAAACCGTAGCCTTCTGTCAGTTTGGAGCTTGTAGCCACCCTTATATTCTTTTGTGGCGGATAGCGTGTTTCATCTTTGAGGAACATGATGAATTTATTTCCGTCGGCGACAATACTCGCATCTATTACGTTAAAGCCCTGGTCGTATAACAATTTCGTTTTACTGTATTTTTTAAAATCTTTCGTCGTTACATAATATACACGATGATTATATCCTTTCTCTACCGCTGTGTCGGATGCATATTTCCCGGCAATAGTGGTAGCCCAGTAGATCATGTACTGTTTCTTACCTGCATCGTAAGTTATCTCCGGAGCCCAGCAATTCCTGGCCGAATCTTCCTGCGCCATTACAGGTATATATTGCTGTTCGCTCCAGTTGATAAGATCGGGGGATGAAGCATAGCCGATCCCCTTATCGCTCCAGCTTACTGTCCATACCATATGAAATTTATTATCGGCGCCCCGGATGATACAGGGATCACGCATTAAACTGTCTTTACTGAGAACAGGCCGCAGAAATGAACTGTCCTTTTTCAACGCCGTGAAACGGTATCCATCATTGCTGTATGCCAGGTGCAGGCCATCCTTTCCGTTATTTTTAAAATAGGAAAACAAATACACTTTACCTGTATCCGTTTGCGCGGATGCAGCTGATGCCATGATTGTACAAAGAAATGATATAAGAATACGATTCACGATAAAGGTTTATGATCTATTAAACTCCCATTGTTCTGGCTGTCTTCGCTATGTTTCTGCTCACAATTCTCTTATCCAGATATTCCGAAAACTCACAGGATTACCATGATCTTGTAATGCCAATGGCGCTTTCGCATCATGTTTCTCATATCGTGCTATCCCGATATACCGGGTGCTGCCCCATATTTCCACATTATTCTGTACCAATACTCCATTTTGAAAAACAGTAATTCTTGCCGGCGATTTTACTGAACTGTCAGAATAAAATTGCGGCGCGGTAAACAGCACTTCGTATGTCTGCCACTCTCCCGGGGGACGGCAAACATTGACCAGCGGAATATGTTGTTTGTATATACTGCCCGCTTGCCCGTTGGAATACGTAGGGTTATTATAAGAATCCAGTACCTGCAGTTCATAGCGACCCATTAAAAAGATACCGCTGTTGCCACGGCCCTGGCTATTGCCCTTTACTACCGCAGGCGTTCTCCATTCTATATGCAACTGGCAATCACCAAAACTTTGCTTAGTGCGTATCTCTCCTGAAGAAACGACCGTTATGCAGGTATCATCGGCTTTCCAGCTAAAAGACTTTTTACTTCCGTTTATCCAGTTGGCCGTATCTTTTTGTTTACTGTATAAAATGATCGCATCAGAAGGTGCATCAAGTGATGATCTGCCCGGGGTAACTACTCCCGGTACCGGTGTCCATACCTCGGTGTATTTTGAAAGACTGTCCTGGGCGCCGGCATTCAATGCTATCGTTACGATAAAAAATAAGGTTATATTTCGTTTCATAGTACAAAATAAAGCTTTCTGTTGAGTAAGTTATAATGATATGATAGTAAATCGTGTTTGGTCTGGCTCTTTTTTACCACATAGGCACATAGATACATACGGAATACACACATAGAAATCTATCCACGCCTTTGGCGGGATAAGTTGTGAAAACCTATATGCCGCAGCCTGCCCGGACAAAGGAAAGGTGTTTCAAAAAATTAGAGGCTGTCTCAAGAGTATTTTAAATCAATGTTCTCGCAACGGCGCAAAGCCGCAACGACTGATTTTTCAATAGGGCTTTCTTTGCGTGGTTGCGCCGTTGCGAGATTTATTTGACTTTTGAGACAGCCTCTAATCATATACATTAACGCTTGTTATCGCACCAATGTTATTGCCATTAATCCTATCACCACATCATTGGCAATAGTTTGCAGCTTCAGTTCTTTCAATGTCTTGCTTCCATTCAATGGCATATCCAGTACGGTAGCCGCGCCGCCATCAATCATTTTTCCGCTATATGCCTCTATACTTTTATCGTAATCAGAAACTATTTTTCCTGTTTTAAGATGTATACGTATCGGCCTGGGAGCATCTATCGCAAAAGCGAAACCATCGTCCATATAATCCTGTTCAATGGGCCACCATGTTTCGGGATTCTTTAATAAGAATGTATCGGCTGTATTATCAGTATAAGAAATGATCACCGCGCCATTTACCAGTCTTGACTGCATCGGGTTGGTAGAACCTGCCATCAGCAAATACGCATGAGAGGCTTTCCCCGTTAATGGTACAGCTGCTTCTTCAGGATAGTTATCCCATTGGGAAGTAAAAAGAATATTTGGTTTTATAGAATCCTTCGGGGTAAAGAAAGGTATTCCCTGCGGTATCATGATCCGGTTATATTCATCCGCCAATTTTCTTAATCCACTGTCATCAATATTCGCCGTTTTCAAAGGATGTGTCCAGTCACCAATACCCTGCGTTGGTAATTGCAGGGTAGCCACATTAGGCCGTGGTGAGAGATACTGGTTCTTAAAAATATTTGTCACTTTATCATTAAATGACCGGCTGATATCCAGCGCCTGCGCGGTTGGCATTGAACGGTTCGCATTCCAGTTGATCACCTGCTGGTAAACAGTGAGCCCGTTTGCTGAAAAAGAAATTTCATTTGTTCCCGGAAGGACAGATTCAGGCCCGGTATTTACCTGCAGATATTCGCTATTGGGTTTGAGTTCCAGCGGGCGCACGAATGCATTAGCGCCTGCATTTACCACCAATTCTCCTTTTATCAACTTATCTGTATTATTGATCACAGTGAAACTAAGGCCGTTTCGCGATTGTACAAAAGGCGCTATGATCTCAATAGCATCTTTTACTTTTATATCCAACGGCTCCCACCAGCTAAGATCATTTTGTTTTACCTGTACAAAAACAGTGTAATTTCCTTTACTGGCATTGACCGTTGCTGTAAAATGATCACCCTTGCTTTGTAACTGTTGCAATACTTCCTGAGGATCAGATACATTTTGAATGACGGCAGTCGGAAGTTGCACCTCTAATTTATCACCGGTTATATAATGCGGTTGAACTCCGGTTATATTCGTTTTATTTCCCGCCCATATTACCTTTATCACATACTTCGCCTGTATGCCTGCATTTATTTCAATCACCGGTATCCCGATGGCATCACCATTATTCTTCCAACCTGTTTTTTTCCCGTTTACTGACACTGATTGGATCTTTGCTCCATTTGCTTTCAGCGATAACAGCAATGTCATTTTTTTCACAAATCCCGGGACAATAGTATACACATCTTCTTTATCTTTTCTTTTAAAATCAATGGATATATCGGGAATGCTGATGAACGCATTATTCCATGAAGACGGAAAACCAGGCTTTATCACCACCCTTCCTTTTAATGCATCAGGTAAAACACCAAACAATCCTTCTACCAGGCTTCTTGCTGTCATCGCAACAGGGTCTGCAAAATCGCGATAGGCTTCACCGCGGGCAGCGTCATAATAAGATATCTGCCCGATATTACCCGGGCTGCCACCGAGATACATGGTGGATAGTAATTCGCTTTTAAACAAATTAAACCCTTTTTCATTCCTTCCTGCCTGCCAGTAAGCCAATGCAGTATGCATTACTTCAGCTGTGGCCACATTATTAAGGCTCCAGTCATACGGCATCCATTTGCTCGTGCTTACGGAGTAATACCCATTCTCCAAACCTTTTGCCTTTACAGGTATATGCGGAATATTCTCGTCTATGTATTTCATACCCTCGTACGCCTGGAATATATCCGGTACATCACTGTCAAGGCTATGATACAATGTCCACAACGCAGCATTGGAATGCAATAACCGGTTGCCCAGCAGATCCCTGAACTCTGCATAACTACCTTTTGAGGGCATCCATAAAACTGCATTGATCGCTTTCAGAATTTTTGCCGCTTCTGCTTCATACGGTGCGGCATCTTCACCGATCAGTTTCGCAACGATAGCGGCTTCTTTATTCGCTTTATAATTATAGGCGGATGAATGCGTAACAGCGCCACCGCTGTACTGTAATGCATCGCTTGCCCAGATCGCGGCATAAGCATCATACAAACCATCATCATCGCTATCAAAATTCCTTTTCTCCCAGGCAAGATGGCGTGTAATGACCGGCCACATCTCCCGTGCAAAAGCTATGTCACCTGTCCAGTTGAAATGACGGAACAATGCATCAATATACACCAGGTTCATATCATAATGATGCGGGCGAAAATCACCATTCGGATTACGGCAGATATACCCGCTGCTGAAAACAGAAGTACCCATTTTCTCCAATGATCTTGCGAGGTGTAAGGCAGTATCCATGACCAGCGGTCCGCTCAATGGCTCAGTGACCTGCGATAAAGCATACGCTTTAAAATGTGTTTTGGCGCGGTCATGCCAGCTTAATACATCGGCGACATAAGGCCCGCGCCAGCCATTGAGACGCATTCTCCACCCGATGGAGCCATGCAGGTAAGTCGGGCTTTCCCATATAGCATCTGCAGCAGTGCCCAATACGCCTCCCAATGTATTGATATACATATCCGGGGTTACAATTTTTATCCTGTCAGCGATTTTCTTCCGGGCATCCTCTGCTTTATTAAATACCGATACCGATTCAGCATATTTAATCGTCTTACTGCTATCTGGTCTTTGGACAGTAAAAAAATAAGCTTCATTATTTTTAATGCCCATCCTGCCTGTTATGACAGAAGTTTTACTTTGCTTCGATAGAAATAAAATACCAGGAGAATTTTGTTGTGCCGCATCGGCTACATGTATTTCCATTGACGGCGGAACAAATCCAATTATACTTTGTTCTTTCCCGGTCTTCACGGGTTTTACTGTATCAGTTGCAAAATTCCTGTTGACATAAGGATCCCACTCTGCTACCACACCGGTTCCATACTTCAGCGTAAATGCATTACCGGATATAGTATAGCTATTGTCCGTGCAATATTCCGGTTTTAAATAAAAACTGCTTTCAGGATCAGGCCCCATATCGCCATCCCTGCTGAATTTTTTTCCGGAAGCGCCGCCATAGGCCCATATTAATTTTACAGGAGATGATACATTCTCGAATTGCACTTTTATAATTATCCCTTCAGCGTCTGCCATAGCGAGGATAACAAGACGCAGCTTTCCCCCTGCCCAGCATTTTGTCTTCAATATCATAAAGCATACTGCCGGGGCGGTAACGGGCTGTTATCTTATCCGCATTGATCAGCCATTTGCTGGTATCATTACCGGATAAACCGAATTTTATATTACCCCCCCATTCCCGGCATATACAAAGCAAACTCCGGCAGATCACCTGCTTCTGCACGGAAAGCCGTATTGGTTCCATACAAAGCCCTTGTAAATCTCCTGTTGCCATTGGTGATCACAAAGTCAGCGTCTTCGGGATGATAGCGTATTGTTCTTTCCTTTCCATGCCACAAAGCAGTATCGGTGAATGATTGCCCTCTTGCTTCATTCAATAATAAAAAAGCGAATCCTATATACAGTATCTTTTTCATTGTAACACCAGCTATTATTTTCACGTAGCAATCTTTCAAATTCTCTCTTTATCTCCTTTCCCTCTCCTTTTCTCTTAGCCCTTCTGGCCTTAAAAAACATTATCTACCACCGGCCGGCTATACTGCTCTTTACTATCTGTTGTCTTCGGTAATCCGAAATAAAAATACAAAGTACGTTTCCTGCTGCCGCTTACATGGTTCAGTTCGCTTTGCGGGCCGTATACTCTTGTATTCGTAGTAAGGCCTGTTGCCAGTTTAGTTCCTATCGGCGGAATACAATCCAAAAACGAGATATTACCCACCGGTATCTCAGGATGCGGTTTATTAGCGCTGCTCAATGCATAAAAATCAAACAGCCGCACAAACAACCCGCCGTCAGCGCTGGCGATATAGAATTTACCTTCTACTGTGCTTAACTCCATCCATGACACTTCACCATAGTAGCCTTTGAATTCAGGATACACAACCGGCGGATAACCTGTATGGGTATTATTGTAAACATTCTCCCATACATTAACGGGCGTGCCGGCCAAACGATTCTTCCATTGGCGCGAAGGGCCTTTGCCCAGCCAGCGGCTTGACAAAACATAATTTTCCGGGTAATTGAAACTGATGCCGGTAAATGGCTGATCCCCTTCCGCACTGTATTCATATTCGAATGTTGTCCATCCGCTGGCATTGATCTTCCAGCGGGTATATTTCATATCACCACTATACGTAAACTCGACTATTTTTTCATTGCCTTCTGTATATGCTTTGCTGGCGGTAACAGCCGCATTGCCTTTTACCAGCACCGGGCCACTGTTGAATGAAAGCACATAATCATTGGCCGTGTTCTTTGTTGTGAGCAGGTTTCCTGATTTTTTATCCAACACCACGCTTACTTCGCCGCCGGTAATCGTATAAGTTGTGTCTGTCTCTTTGATAGCTGTTGAATCGTTCTTAGCCGTCACAAAATCTTTGATCAGTTGCCGGTTATTCTTAATAGCAGTTGTCCATTTGTATATTTCTTTTCCGAAATTATCTCTTGCCACGATCACCAGGGCATCATAGTTTTTAAAATCTGCTGGCAGACTCAGCAACAAAACACCTTGTTTGGTTGGAGCAATATCCGGGGCATTGATAGTTCCCTTTTGTTTTACTACGTATCCATCAAACCTGTCAAATGGTTTACTGAAATCAACCAGCGCCCAATAGAAAGTACACTGATTGGTATTGAGAAAATGAAAACGGTTCTCCAGTTCAATCTTTCCATTGAAATTTGCCGGTAGCTGAACAGGTATATTTAATTTAACAGGAGAAAATATTTCCCTCAAGGCATAATAACTTCCTTCTTTTTCCCGGTGTGGCCCAAGGATACCATCGTTTGCATTCAGGCCATTGGCATCTAACACACCATTAAGATCAGTGCGTACAACTGCTTCATCGAGCATTGCCCAGATAAAACCACCGGCAGATTTTTGTGATTTCCAGTGAAGGTTCCAGAAATCTTCCATAGCCGCTCCGCCACCGCCATCATCCTGTGAATGCAAAAATTCAGTGGGCATATAAATAAGCGAATCGTTCAGGATCTTTTGTGAACTGTAATAATCTTCATAATGATTACAGTCAATACCATTGAACTGGTTGCCGGGGCGATGATGCGGATGAATAACAGGCCGCTTTTGAAAATCCCATTTTACAAAATCATCATCGAGGTCTTTATTGGTACCGCCTTCGTTCCCGTTATCCCAGAAAATAATTGACGGATGGCTGAGGTCGCGCAACACCATTTCTTTCACCAATGGTTCACCGGCTTTGGATGAATAATATTTTTGCCAGCCGGCCAGTTCATCCAATACATAAATGCCTAAGGAATCGCAGAGTTGCAAAAAATATTTATCAGGTGGATAATGACTGCAGCGGACAGCATTCATATTCATCTCTTTCAGCAATACCACATCCATCAGTTGCTGATCATTGCTTAATGCCCTGGCTGTTTCCGGCCACCAGCAATGCCGGTTAACCCCTTTGAACTTTACCTGTGTATTATTAATATATACCCCTTGCCCGTAACGTATCTCAATGGTTCTGAATCCAAATTTTTCATTCAGTTCATACAGTTTCTTACCTGCAGCATCCTGCAAAATGATAGTAGCGGTGTACAAGGTGGGCGCCTCCGATGTCCAGGTTTTTATACCTGCCGCCTGCACTGTAACAATCGAAAAACTGTCTGCTTTATTAATATTTGTCTTCGCAGTTGTTATTACTTTTTTATTCCCGTCAGTAATGGTAGTAATGACTGCAGCATTTTGGGAAAGACCTTTAGCCCACACCTGCATTGCGAATTTTCCGTCAGCCTTTGCATCTATGCCAACATAATCTATATATTGTTTAGGCATTGCTTCTAAAAATACAGGACGAAAAATACCGCCAAACACCCAATAATCAGCTAGCCGCTCTGCATTGTTCACGCTGGCATCGCTGCTCATTTTACTTACTGTTACTTCAAGTGTATTAGGTTTGTCATAAAACAAAAGAGCACCAATATCATATTTGAAACGATAGAAAGCCCCCTGGTGAACAGCGCCTGCTGGTTTACCATTGATCTTTACCTCGGTATCCGTCATGCTGCCATCAAAAACAATATTGACATTCCTTCCTTTCCACGCGGCTGGTACTTTGAACTGGTATTTATACATTCCTTTTTCGTCATAAAACCTTGCATTTTTCCCGTTGGTTTTATAATCGCGACCATAGTTATAGTTACCATATCCCTGTTGCTCCCAGCAGGAAGGCACTTCGATCTTTCCCCATACGCCGCTGTTATGCCCGGCAGTACAGAAGAAATCCCACTGAACTGAATGCTTTGTATCTGTACCGGAGAGGTATTGAATTTGTTTTTGCTGGCTATATACGGCTTGCGTTAAAGCCATGGCAGCAATTAAAAAAATAACTACAGTTGGTTTTCTCATCTCATTGTTTGTTTGGCCACTTATAAAATGAAATAGTATTGATCACGGGGTGATATCCCTGGAAGATATCCGCAATAATCATTATAATTACTTGCCGGGTTT
The DNA here is from genome assembly GCA_037200265.1 of Bacteroidota bacterium. GTDB lineage: Bacteria > Bacteroidota > Bacteroidia > Chitinophagales > Chitinophagaceae > VBAT01. The sequence goes on along the minus strand of JBBCIL010000005.1, from coordinate 51,497 downwards.
AAGCTCTATTATAACAGGTTCATTCCTGTCACAGGTGATTTCGCCGTTTACATAATGCAATTCTACCAGTTGGATAACACTTCGTTTATCTTCAAAAGAGTTTCTTGCAGCAGGTTTATCTTTTCTCCTGCCGGGATGAGTGAAATAAAACACATAAGCTTTATCATCATTCACCACTATATCACAATGCCCGCCGATGGCCTGGTCATCTATGCCTTTGCCCGGTTCTTCGAGTATCCTCATTGATTGTCTTGTCCATTTGAGCAGGTCTTCAGAAGAGTACACTTCCATTCCTTTCCAGGCATCCACGATCATAAAATATTTTCCCTGCCACCTGAATGTCTTTGGCCCCTCGCCTCTTGCAGCAATGGCTTTGCCTTTATCTTCCCATGTATACAGGTCTTTACTATCTGCATACCAGATGGACTTGCCATCTTTCTCATTATTATACCACAGACGCCATGTACCACCGGGCAATGGGAATACGCTGGCATCAATTACCTTTTCATTTACCAGGTTTAGCTTTGATTCGTATTTCCAGTTGAAAAGATCGGTACTTGTTACATGAATGATATAGCGGGGATGATTCCAGTTTTCAAATACACCCGGCACATACGTAAGATACATATGATAAAGACCGTTGTGCTCAATGACATCCGGCGCCCAGAATGTATAACCACTGTCGGGACGGTAATTAATACTTACGGTATCAACATATTCCCATTCCCTTCCATCTGTACTTTCTGCTATACCGATCCGTGTTCCATGCACCCAGGCCACACCTGTAGAATCATCCAGGGATGCACGCCGGTTGGTATAAAACATCCACCATTTTTTCTTTTGCTTATTATAAATGATCACAGGATCGGCAGCGCCGTGATAAACGGGATCGTCATACAAAGGCTTCGAAACGGTTTTGCCTGTATTAACCTTTTGTGCTCTGCCTGGTATAAAACACATTAATGCAAAGGCCAAAAAATAATATTTTATATACCGGGCGCCGTTCATTACTTAAGGGGTGTTAAAGTTACCGGCCCGGATAATCCTGATGGCAAAGATTTCCATGCAGACGCATCAAAGATGCCATTCTTTGCATTCTCCCGTCGCCTGGCCGGCATATTGGTATTGTAAAATATTTTCCAGGGAATATTATTGCGATCCATATAAGCAATCCGGTTTGCCATCAGGTTTGCTACAATGATCTCCAGTTTATTTGTTTGCTGAAAAGACGAAGAAGGTATCACGCACCGGAATACCGGGCCGATCAGCGTAGTGATCTTTTTTCCGTTTAATATTACTTCAGCAGTTTCATTTACTTTGCCGATATCCAGTATATATGATGTGGCCTTGTCTGCCGGTTTATCAAATGAAATAGAATATTTTGCTGTTCCCGAGAAATTCTTCACTTCATCACCATTCAGTTCCGTCCATGAACCCAATTTATCGACAGTGACTTTTACGGGAATAACAGGGCCGCCATCTAAAAACTCAACTGTCCAGTTTCCTTGTATTTCCTGCAATTGACCGGCGGGTTCGGTATATGAATAAGTACTACCCGTCTTCTTTGAATTGTAGGATTGAATAATAGCCGATTCATAAGACTGCAACTGCACCAGTACTTCAATAGCGCCTTTATCATTCTTTCTCCATTTCGCCAGGCCACTTTTTCCCGTCATCGCATCAAACAAAGCCAGGGAAACAGGGTTGCCGCTTAATTCAATCCAGTCATCAAACGCTTTATCAGTACGGTTGTTAATAAAATAAATAGTTCCGTCAGTATTCTTTCTGCGGAGAACTGATAATCCCTTTTTTGCATAGCTTTCTTTTCTTGCCCTGGCGGCTTCCAGCAAAGCATCTATATCATCGCTTATGAAAAATGCACCTTTGCCAACAACCGCTTTCTGTATTTTATCTGCTGCTGAAAATTGAAGCTGGCTGATCAGTTGTTTAAATGTTTTTCTCCTGTCGTCCAACTGGCCTAACCCGGGTACATCCTGCGGCAGGTTTTTATATACAATGATCTGCGCTCCCTGTTTCGCCAGGGTCACTAGTTTTTGAAAAGACTTTTCTGAGATCAGCCTGTTAGCCGGCAATAAGATAGTGCGGTATGTATTACCTCCGCTGATTATTGTGTTTCCTGCATTGGTAAAGTTTTGTAACTGCCTGTCAGAAAAGAAATCAAAACTATAGCCTTTCTCTACCATCCATTTGGATACGTGTTCGAAATCTGTTTTCTCAAAATTCCTTTCCATACCATCAAAATGCTGCAGCAATACAGTGCCGGGCTCTGAATAGCGGTCAATGATCGGGTAGTAAAGCAATACATCATTATCAGGTTTTCCCTGCTGCAAAAAGCTTTGCGTCCTGGTAATATATTCGTTTAATGTATGAAAGTCTTTCCATTGAGGGTTGGTGGGCTGAAAATGAACAGCGGCATAAAACAACCATCCCGGCCATGGCGCTTCTTTGGGAGAATATTCAGTGCCATGATAAAAGATATGGTTCACGCCACCGAGAAAATAAAGATCAATTGCTTTTTTTACATCACCCCATGAAGAAAGAAAATGTTCATTCAGCCAGGTGGCTGATTCAGAAGAAACCAGTTTCTTACCCGTAACGTTCGCAGCCGATGTAGCAAACTTGAAACGAAGAATATCCGTTCCTTCTGTTTCCGGAATATCTACCACGCTGTACAGGTCTAATGTATTGGCCGGTGAACCATGCGACTGGTTACGCACCATCTTTCCTTTTGATGCCGCCCATTTTTTCCAGGCAACGGTAAAATGCTCCAATAACAGTTCATCAATCACCGAACGGTAATCATAGATCACCCGGCTATTCTTACCTGCTGCATCTTTTCCGAATAAAGCCGGCAGGTTATCTTCCAAACGATACCCTTTTCTTTTTTTAAATTCCGAAAAAAGTTGTGGCGTCCAGTTACCCTGCCCCCTTGCATCATCCACTTCATACGAATCATTAAAGAAAGAACGCAGGTAAGAAATATCGTATCCTTTGAAAACCTTGTCGAATTTTTTAAAATAATTACCGGGGGCGGTTGCGGAGAAATGGTCAATGGCATAGCCTTCACCGCCTGGCGCCGCTCTTTCTACCATTTTACCATGCAGCCCTTCGAACAATGCATATAAAGTCCATTTACCGCCCGGCGCTGTCCAGTTTAATTTTCCGTTTGCATCCACTTCTGTTGTGATATCCAAAGCTTGTTTGCCCTCTGTATAAGCCATCAGTAATGTCAAAGGGAGATTACCCGGGTATTGTATCTGGTCCAATGCCAATGCCTGCAGGTTCTTATTGACGTATACAGGTTTTAAAATGGTATCAATTGCTGCCGTTCTATTATTGGCGGTTCTTACCCATGCTTCCTGCCTGTATTCAATTATATCTTTTAGTTGTTCGCCTCCATTGACGGTATAGGTTTTGAAATAAACAGTTTTGCTCGCATCGTCATCCCTTACCCAGGGGCCGCCAAAAGGCCAGCCCGTTCCGTTAGCAAGGTCAACGCCTATACCTAGTCTTTTAGCTTCTGATAACGTGTAGGTGAATAATTGCATCCATTGTGGTGACAAGAAATCAATGAACTGTTTTTCATAGCCATATACTCCATATATAGGCGTCAGTTCCACGCCACCTAATCCTGCTTCCTGGTATTGCTTAAGGTTCCATGCAAGGTCTTGTTTATTCACTGCATTTCCTTCCCACCACCAGCGTGTCCATGGTTTGGTTGTTTTGGTTACAACCGGCCATTTGATCTGCGCCTGTATAAGTATAGTAAAAGATGAAACGAGAAAGAACAGGAAAATTCTTTTGAACATGATTGGCAAACGTTTAATGCGTAATGATCTCTATATCTTTTATAGTTTCCGGGAACCAGACGGTCATCTCCCCTTTACCCCTGTTGGCCCATGAATAATATGGAATAGCCGTGAATGGTTGTTTGACGGTATTCACTTTATTTTCCTTTGTATCGGTAATGACAGCCGTAGCTTCTCCTTTTAATACAGTAATACCGTTCAGCATGCCCGGTTTGTATTCCGCAGTGAACATAGCGGCAGCAGGTAATACAATATTAGAAACCTTTCCATTGTTATCGGGCCATTCGGCGCAATACACGAGGGGTCCGCGTTGCAAAGCGATCTTGCCGGCATCTTCCTTTAATTTTTCGCTGGCGATAACCCGCTGTACTTCCATCGGCAGGTTTACTTCTACTACATCATTTTTCTTCCACACACGGTTGAGTACGGCGTATCCGTTCTCCATAGTATATTCTACCGGTATTCCATTGATCTTTATTGCTGCTTTCCTACCGGCATTACTTTGAAATGAATAGAGGCCGGATGAAATAGCTATTTGCTGCGCCCATCCCGGTATGCGAACCAATAATGAAAAATTCAATGAGGATTTTGGAGATACGGTGAATTTCAGATCACCATCCCAGGGATAATTATTTTGCTGGACTATGGTAACCGGTTTTCCCAATACCGTCAGCGAAGCATCGCTGCTGGCAAAAAGATTGATAAACACCTTTTCATCTTTCTGTGCATACATATAACCCGGCATCGAAGGCAGCAAGCGGCATATATTGGTCGGACAACAAGAACATTCAAACCAGCCTGCCCGTTCTTCTTCCATACCATTATGCCTGTGGGTATTGCTGATCTGCATCGCATTGGTATAGAAAAAAGATTTTCCATCCAACCCGACGCCGGAGATCAAACCGTTGTATAAAATTTTCTCCAGCACATCTATATACTTTGATTCACCATGCAACTGGAACATCCGCTGGTTCCAGTACACATTTGAAATAGCTGCGCAGGTTTCATTATACGCTGTAGCATTGGGTAATTCATAATTATCGCCATACCGTTCACCGCTGCCAACCGCGCCCGCGCCACCCTGCACATATATTTTCTTTGCTACCATATTTCCCCAGATGGTATCAATCGCCTTCAGCATTCTATCATCTCCTGTCAGTGCGGCTATATCGGCTACCGCAGCATATAAATAACCGGCACGGACAGCATGACCAATCGCTTCTTTCTGATCCACAACAGGGATATGATCCTGCCAATAGGCGCCATTTTTAAACGGGTCTTTACTTTTTGCATCGTATCCATTGAAATGCCCTCTTTCTTCGATAAAATATTTAGCTGTTTCCAGGTATTCTTTCTTCCCGGTAATGCGGTACAATTTTACCAGGCCCATTTCTACTACTTCATGCCCCGGGGCTACATGTTTTTTATCATGACCAAAGACAGAACAAACAAGATCAGCGTTCTTTAAAGCGATATCCAGCAGGTTTTTTTTGCTGGTCGCCATAAAATGCGCGGCTGCCGCTTCATATAAATGACCTGAATTGTATAGCTCATGGCTCAGTTCTCTTTCTTTCACCCATCTTTCATTACCCGCCCACACGTGCGGATGCAACGGATCAATGGTTCTTGCTGTGTATAAATAACCATCGGGTTCCTGTGCCTTACCGATTATCACGATCAATGAATCAATATATGCTTCCATTTTTTTATCAGGGAAAAGGCTCAGCGAAAAGGAGGCGCCTTCAATGGTCTTATAAATATCGGTATCATCGAAGGGGAATGTAGTGCAGAACTTACCGCTTTTTTCCGCGGCCATGATAAAGTTTTTTACACGTCCTGTTTTATCACAGCGTTCAAAAGAAGCCGGTATTGTAACGTTATTATTGATCTTTATTCTTGGCAACCAGAAATTATCCGTGAGTTTGACGCTCGTAAACGGCACCGCCCGGAAAGCATAATCCTTATTCTGCGCAAAAAGACAAGCTGAACAAAGAAGAAATAATAGCCAGGAAATAGTTTTTTTCATTGTGATATTATTTATTTAGCCGGCAGTTTCAGCCAGGCAAATTGATATCTTGCATAACCGGATACACCTCCAACCTCCAACCTCCAACCTCCAACCTCCAACCTCCAACCTCCAACCTCCAACCTCCAACCTCCAACCTCCAACCTCCAACCTCCAACCTCCAACCTCCAACCTCCAACCTCCAACCTCCAACCTCCAACCTCACTTCCCATTCTCCCTTATCTCCACCGCATACACATTCGTATTTCCTTCAAAGTTCGCCCGGAATATGATCCATTTACCGTCCGGAGAAAAATGAATATTCGGTTCCAGTTTATAATTATGATGCTGCATGTTCACGAGTTTGGTTGAGTTGAATTTATCTCCTTCAGGTGTAAACAAATAGATCCACCGTGCATCTTTGGCTTTGGCCACCTGCCCGGGATCGGCGCCGTCACCGGCAAATAATTTCTGATCTGCAGACGTATTGAAATGAATGCTCCATTCATCGCGGGTCAGTGAATACTTTTTTTCTTTTCCTGTTTTTATATCCGCGCCGGCAACAAAGAAAGTAGTGCTGCGAGGCTGCTGCAGGTCAAACCATATTGTTTTACCATCAGGCGCTATCCATTCATGCCCGGCTATTTCCATATCCATGGTTCTTTTATGCATCAGGTTTACCTGCTTTGTATTGATATCAATCGTCCATATCCTGTTCACTTTATGCCAGGGACCTTCATGGCAAAACATCAGCAGGTTGGGATCGGTAGTAGAAAACTGAACATGATTCAACCAGGCGCTGTCGGAAAATAGTCTTGTCAGCTCTTTTGTTTTTACGTTGACAGTAAATAATGTGCGGGGCAGTTTGGCTTCGTAAATGATATTAAAGTAGCTGGACTTGTTGGGATTATTCTTAAACAGCTCTTTCTCCGCATCACTGCTCCAGGCGCCGGCCAGCAATGTCTCATCGGCATTGATCGTAGTAATGCCTGCTTTAAAATCCGCAGGAAAAACAAAGATCAGTTCTGTCTTTTTGGTACTGATATCAGTAGCAAACAGGCTATCTTTTACCTGGTAATAAACCTTATTCGATTTTGGCGCTACGATCTCACCGTTCATCGCTGACCGCTGGCTGGTTAATTGCTCGATCTTTAATGTTTTCAAATCAACGCTGTATATCTGCCGGTTGCCCGTTGTTATATTGCTGATCTCCTGCTTTACCGAATCATTTTTAGAGGTGTTTTGAAAATCGGTGCCATAAAAGATCATTTTATTACCGACAAAAGGATCATTGTGGAAATAAAAACTGACGTTATTTCCTGCCCTTCTTGTTAGTTTGATAACCTTGTGATTGGTTGTTTTATCTATCCATTCATCCGGCATTGGCTGGCCGCCGGTTTCCATGACAGGTTGGGCAAATACGAACTTAGAATATAAGGTTAACGCTGCGATAAGCAGGCAGATAACCAGGCGGTAAAACATGGTCTTCATATCAAGCAATCTTTAGCTTATAAAGTAAAGGTATAACAGGCTTTTTCGTGTCCTGTACAGTCCTGATGGGGTTTCACGCAAAGGCGCAAAGGGCAGCCCGGGCTGTCGTTGCATCATTACGCCGTTGTGTGAAATACTACATAATGCCGGACACGGACGGCATGGATAACACGGACAAAATCCGTGAAATCTTTCCAATCTGTGTCATCCGTGTTCGTTACCTGATGGGGTTTCACGCAAAGGCGCTAAGGGATGCAAAGGCGCAAAGGGCAACCCGGACTGTCGTTGCGTCATTGCAATAAATGAAGTGCCATTTCCCTCTATATGCAGGGTAACATTAACGCCTTGTGCCGCAGGGACATTTCATGGGTAGAGATTTTCGGCAAAAGGATTTCACGTTCCGTAGGAACGTTTCGTGCCTGTTTTCAACATACAAGTCATTCAAAGAAATTTTACGAAGCATTCCGCCGGAACGCCATTGATCCGTCATTCAATTTTTTACCCGCGAAATGCTCCGCTGGGGCAATGTGATATTGGTCATATAGCCCGATCAATAATTATTTACCAGCTCAAATTCAGCAAGGAAACACCCTGCCGCGGCAAACGTATCCCAATCGTTGTTTTGTTTTTTACTTTTAATTTAGTTGGCTTACCTGTCACCTCCAACTGGCCCGCCTTCTCTAATACAGCAACTTGCTCCGCTGCCGGGTTTTGCGGCGATCCCATTCTTTTCCATACTTCATAGGAATTACTGTGTTCATTATCTATACGGTATTCTGTGAAAGTCACCGCAGTTGCATTCAATCCTGTTATATTTATTTGTATCTCTTCCGCCGGCGCTTGTTTGTCTTCATCATGATAGTTCCATACCATGATCGTTACTGATCGTTTATCTTTTGCTGCTATTGCGCCAATGTCGGTTTGATCGCGTACACTCGAATCAACAAAGGTCTCCAGATCATACATGCGGTTGCCGCTGACTTCAACACGTCTTCCCTTCATCATACCAAACATGCGGAATACATTCAGCACCGGTTTATCAACCCCATTGGTCGCCAGGTCACGAAAACCGGCGAACCATGGCTGGTTCTCAAATTCAAACGACCATGATACGGCTCCGATAAGGTTCGCTTTATGTTCATCTGCCAGTAAATACTTGCGGGCAAAAGACGCGGCTGTATAACTGGAATACATGGTGCCATTGCGGTAAGCATTCTCAGGATTGGTGCTCATGCCGCAGGCAGCACAACCTTCGGGATCAGACTCTCCGATCACCAACGGAATATTTTTTATCGAAGGAAATTCATTGACCGTCTTCATCGCATCCCGTATATTACGCATCTGCGTACCGGCATTCATGATCACCGTTCCATTGACGAACTTTGGTTGTCCCTTTGCATGAAACAATACCATGTCAAGCGGCGAACCGATCTTTCCCGTTGCGTAGTTGGTATCGCTGATACAATGTTTGATAAAAGCAGAAAGAAACTTTGAACCGCCGCCTGTAATATCGCAGCCGCCGATCCTGGCAGTTGGCAACGCTTTAAGCAAACCATCTGCTGCATAATCGTACATTTTGCAATACTCCTCCACTGTTCCCTGCCAGTAAGGGATATTCGGTTCATTCCATACTTCCCACCACCAGCTTTCTACTTCTTTCTTTCCATACCGCTCTACACAATGCTTAGCCCATTGATAGATCAGTTCTCTCCATTTATTATAATCGTTCGGCGGATAGGTCCAACCAGTGAACACTTCTTTATAAGGAGCGCCGGGCCGCCAGCTATGTTTGTAAGGTTGTGGTTGGGAAGAAAGCGCTTCCGGCATAAAACCGATCTGCGCCAATGGTTTCATCCCTCTTTGTATATACGTATCAAAGATGCTGTCAACAATTCTCCAGTAATAAATGGGATTACCGGCGGCATCTTCTGTATAGGCATTGGTAGAACCCCATTTTAATGCAGGTGTGCCGTCGCCTGTTGTCAATAAATTATGTGTACGAACAAAAACAGGCACCGGGCTCAGTGCAGCGATCTCCGATAGTAATTTTTTTCCATCTTTCATATAGGTATAGTTCGGTTCATCGTAACCAAACCATGCCCATATCGGCGTCATGTCGCCTGTTTCCTTACCGAGGTCAACGTTGATGACAGGCTGCTGCGCATTGACGGACAGAAAAAATAACAGCGATGATATAATGATACAAGCTTTCATTTCCGTTTATTTATAAAGGTATACTGCCATTTTCTATTTTCCACCTGTAGCGTTAATATTAAAGTTGACAGCAAGGCTAAACGACGGTACTACCCACCACTTGTAAAATCATGGGTGGATCATCCGGTAACAGGTCGCTATTCAGCAGGGAGAAACTATGGTCGCTTGATGAAATGGAAATAACCGGCGGTGAACCGGGTGTGGCTGGTCGCGATAAAAAAACGGGCGAATGTATTTGTATGCTTGCCCGGCGGAAAGTCCTGAAGACCGCAGAAGTGTTTGCTACTATAAATACGGTTGCCAGTCATAATGGCTGGCAACCGCAGGTTTATCAATCAACAGTTATTCCCCTGATCCCTTCTGAGTTTATATAACTCATCCTTTTATTTTTACCCTTCAGGTATTTTGCTTTAAACTTACTGTGCAGGTCTTCGGATTGTTTAACTCCGTTCACTGTAAATTCTTTATCATCCAGCAGCATAGATTTAAGTGCCTGCCTGTCTTCAACCAGTTTCTCTTTTACCATTTCATTTACCATTTCTTCCCATAGTCTGCGGTCTTCTTCAGCCTGTTTGCGATCAATCTCAGCCTGTGCCCGGTCTTTATCTGCTTGCTTTCTATCGAGCTCCGCCTGTTCACGATCCTTGCCGGCCTGCTTTCTATCCTGTTCAGCCTGCTCACGGTCTTTATCCGCTTCTTTTCTATCCTGTTCAACCTGCACACGCTCCTTATCAGCCTGCTTTCTATCCTTCTCTGCATTTTCCCTGTCTTTGTCTGCTTGCTTCCGATCCAGTTCGGCCTGTTCCCGATCCTTGTCTGCTTGTTGCCGGTCACGATCAGCCTGCTCACGGTCTTTCTCTGCTTGTTCGCGATCTTTCTCCGCCTGCTTACGATCTTTTTCTACCTGTACCAGGATCTTTTTTACCATGGGTTCATACTTTGAAAAATCTTCTTCCGGCACTTTCTTGTCATCCAGGTATATTTCTGCGATCCTGGTTCCATTTAATTTGATCTTGTAATAATGACCATCTTCGCGGTAATTGATCTGTGTTTCATCCAAGCCACCAGTGTTAGTGGTTCTGAAGTCAAGTGAAGTGATTCCTTCGTTTCTTTTTTTCGTTTCCTTTTTTGGTTGCGCATTTACGATCCCAACCTGGAGGATTAATGCAATAGCAACGACAAAACCTTGTAAGAGTTTGCTTTTCATTTTCGTTTGTTTTTTGTTTTTAAAGAATAGGCAAAACATTTCCGGCCCGCGGTAAAGCGAAATTTTGCCTGTAACACTAAATTGCCGGGTTGATGATAACTAAACGGGAAAAGCAAGTGCGCATCCTGCTCTTCGCCGGCAGCTATCAAAATTTAAAATGATGGAATGCTAAGGAACGTACAATCCCATGCTGCGTATCTCAATAGTTATTTTATAAACGTGTCAATGGATATTTCATCTTTTCAATTTGCTTCCTGTCCTGGTCGGCTGCTTTTCTGTCTTTTTCTGCCTGTATCCTGTCTTTTTCCGCTTGCTCCCGGTCTTTGTCGGCTGTTTGCCTGTCCAGGTCAGCCTGCGCCCGATCCTTATCTGCTTGTTTTCTATCGAGCTCGGCCTGTTCCCGGTCCTTGTCGGCACTTATCCTGTCTTTTTCTGCCTGCGCCCTTGATAATTCCGCTTGTTTAAAATCTGCCAGTGACTGCAGGCGATCGCGTTCGGCAGCCTGGCGGTAGTTGAAGACCTGCTCATTGTCCTTACCGGCATTGTACCGGTTCATATCCGTTAACTCCTTGTTCGTACTAAGATCGTCTTCCTGCAGTACCGGCTCTTTCATTTCTATATCGTCGTTATCAATGGATTTACTGCTGGCAAATAGAGGCCGCACTTCTTTGCTGATCTGCGCAGGATTTTTATTCAAAGCTGATTGTATATTTTCAGCCGGTTCCGAAGAGAGAGAAGGCATTGATTTAAATGAATAAAGGAGCAGAGGCCTTGCCTGCGCCTCTTGCGTTGGCTTGATGAAGGCGGAAACCAGCAGCATAAAAACCGTAAAGCTTATAACAAAGAAGGCTGCTTCAAACGGAGAAAGTGTTTTATTCCGGTTATATACAATCCGGCTCATTCGCTGAAACAGCAGGTTCCTCTTTCCAAGCAACCCTATTGCGTATCCCGGTTGTTTCAACGAATATTCTTTAAAACTGATCAGGGCTTCTACAAACTGGCGTTTATCCTTTGTTCTTGCAATGGCAATATCATCGCAGCAATTTTCTCTTTCAATCCGCAGCAGCGAGGACGCCCATAACAAGCCGGGGTTAAAGAAGAAAAGCATTTCGGTTATACGCTGAATAAAATTGACCAGGTAATCATGGCGACGGATATGTGCCAGTTCATGCAGCAGTACAGCCTCCACTTCTCCGGGCCGCAGGTTTGTCAGTATGCCAATGGGTAATAATATAACCGGCTTGAGATGTCCTATTACTATGGGAACTTTTACCAGTGCCGATTCTATCAGCGCTACTTTTTGGCGTATACCCATTTCATCACAAAGAGCTTGTAGTTTTATTTTCCAGTCATCACTGGTCGCAAATACCTGTTGTTGACGCAGACGGTTCACACAGATCATATCCAGTACCATTCTCACTGACTTAAGACCGAGAACGATTGCCCATACCAGTAATACCTGCCGGGAATTTGAATGCAGGAAAAAACTGAACTTATTTAATAGCTGGTGAAATACTGAAGGTTGGAAAATGGCATTCTCATCAGGAGAATTTAGTACAAGTTTTAAACCGGATGATTCACCCGTGCCGGCTCCCCATTCAAGGAAAAATGTAAACGCAACACCTCCCAGGAACAAAAAGAAAAGCGTAAAGAGTAATGAATAACGAAAAGACGAAGAAGACCTTTTTGTTATAAGCATGACCAGGCCTGCCAATACGGTCAGGATCAATCCCTGCCAGAGTGAGTGTATCAATGACCAGCTGATGCTGTTAACGAGTTTATCTGTAAAGCTCATATGCATGCGTTAATGATTGCAGTATTATTGTTTATCACCCGATAGCTTTTTTGCAAGGTCTTTTAACAACTGAAGCTCTTTTTTGGAAGTCTTTTCATTGTCCAGCAGGGCAAGCACCAGGTTACTCACAGAACCATTGTACATAGTATCAAGGAAACGGCCAAGCATATATCCCTTGGTTTTTTCTTCTTCCAGCAAAGGGCTGTAGATATGCTTCATACTTGATTCGTCGCGCCCCAGCATTCCTTTTTCGGCCATTACCTGCATCAGTTTTAAGGTAGAGGTATATTGAACAGTCTCTTTCTGGGTATTAAGCATATCGTGCACGAAGCGAACGGTAGAGGGACCATGCTCCCATAGTATCTGCAATACGTCCATTTCCGTTTTAGTGGGCACCAGTACTCCCTTTTTATCTTGTTTCAATTCCTTCATAAAACTAAGGTACGATAAAAAACGTACGTTCCAAATATAAATTCCCTTTTTTTAAAATTTTAAGAATCCCGATACTTCGGTTAAGCCTGTGGGTTGAAGCAAATGTTTGGGAACTTCAGGAAGAAGCTCTTAGAAGCAGTGCCGGAAAGAATTTTAATTTCCATCCGGCCTGGCCGCCGTCACAAAAGCGCTCTGTGGCCAATAAAATTTTTCTACTGCCATTGGTTTAGCCGGGTCAAATGCAATCACTTCTTTTTTAATAAATTTTGCCAGCGGTAAATTTTGTTTCTGAATACTGCTGACAATGCAACTCGCCAGTTCGTATGCACCATAAGGGTTGAAATGCGTATTATCCTTCAACGCTTCTTTTTGGTTGGGAAAACTATTGGCCGGGTAATGCACAAATGCTTTCAGTGATGTTTCCGGCCCCCATGCCTCATACAGAGTTTTGCTCATAGCGTTCAGATCTATTAAAGCAACCGCTTCTTCTTTGGCAGTCTGCCGCATCGCTTCCGGATATTCCAGCAGTGTATTAATAATATGTCCTGCTGAATCAAAATTCCTGCGATGCATGGACGTCACTAATACAGGAATGATTTTCCTTTTCCTGGCTTCCGTGATCCATTCTTTCAGCGTTTCTTTATACGTTGTAAAAGGATCAAGATGGCTGCTGCCGGATTTCTGATCATTATGTGCAAACTCGATAAACAAATAATCACCGGGCTTTGCCATGCTCCATATCTTTTCCAGGCGTCGCTCTCCTTTGAATGCTTTTAATGTTTCACCTGATTCTGCATAATTAGCCACCACCACTTCGGAAGGAATTAAAAACCGCGGAAACATTTGTCCCCATGCTGCCCATGGTTCACGGTCCTGGTCAACTACCGTGGAATTGCCGGCCAAAAAAATAGTCGTAGCTGTTTTATCCGGGGTGATCTCAACAGCGCATACTTTTGGCAATGAATCATTGAACTCAATAGTCAATAAATTATCCCAGTGCAGGTAACTGACCTCTCTTGGTTTTAATCTTACTTTACCGGTAATACCCGATGCATTATTCCTGATCAAACTGTCTTTCACATGCACGGTAAAGGTTTGCGTAACGATCTTTCCTTTCGATGTCCGGATATTTTCCAGCATTAGTCTCCGGCATTCTGTTCTTACTGTGGTAGCGGATATTCCTTTAGTATCACCCAGCAATAACTTTACATCATAATTACCATCGGGTAGTTTTACAGAAAAGTAAAATGGTTTTTTACTGGTAATAAAATCCCCGGTCAGTGCGTTACCACCACGATCAACGGATTCTACTTCCGATCCCTGGTCAAAACCATAGCCGGCCTGGTATGTAAATGTTGTTTCGGGTTTTACCCGGATATATCCCGGCGCTGCCTTCCCTGCACCAAAATCAAATTTGAAAGAAACCTGTTGCGCCATTAATGCATTGGCGATACATAAAACTAAAAATATGCCGGCGATTATTCTTATCCTCATTTGATAGTAATTTCATATTTTCTTCCGGCTACAGTAGCAAACACAGTATTCAACAGATCTTTACCCATTTTGTCCGGTGCCTGTTCCAGCATCTTTGTATTAGTGATAAAGATCTTTTCTTTTGTTTGCAGATGACATATCCCGCCTTTTCTTGAAGTGACGAAAGCTTTGACCAGTTTGTTATCCTTCCACCACATTTCAATCTCAAAATTTCCCCTGGCGATTACTCCTTTTACATGCCCATCTTTCCAGGTGGCAGGCAACGCGGGTAATAACTGTATCAAACCAAGATGACTCTGCACCAGCATTTCAGTAACGCCTGCGGTAGCGCCAAAGTTTCCATCTATCTGGAATGGCGGGTGTGTATCAAATAAATTATTCAGCGTGGAAGTTTTTAATAGCTCCTGGTACATTTTATACGCATGATCGCCATCCAGTAACCTCGCCCAGAAATTTATCTTCCATGCTTTGCTCCACCCGGTACCGCCATCGCCCCTTGTTTCTAAGGTTTTACGTACAGCATCCGCATACTTTTCATCTATCAGCGGTGAAATTTCTCTGCCGGGATGTAAACCAAATGCATGAGAAACATGCCTGTGCTGCGGGTCTTCATCTTCCCAGTCATCATACCATTCGACAAGGTTACCTTTCTTTCCGATCTTCAATGGATTCAACTTACTTCTTTTTTCTTTTAACAACAGCGCAAAATCTTTATCCGTATTCAGTATCTCTGTTGCTTCAATAATATTGGTAAAAAGATCCCAGATGATCTCCATATCCATGGCTGACGCGATCGTAACGGTTCCTTTAAAACCATTCGGATGCAGGTAAACATTTTCCGGTGAAGTGGAAGGCGCTGTAACTAATACTCCATCTTTCTCCACCAGCCAATCCAGGCAAAACTCCGCAGCGCTTTTCATCAATGGATAAGCCACTTCTTTTAAATATTTCTTATCCGCAGTAAAACGGTAATGTTCATATAAGTGTTGACTCAGCCATGGACTGCCTAAACTCCAGTTGGCCCATTTGGGATCGCCATTGCCTTCACCAACAGGATTGGTCTGCGCCCATATATCTGAATTGTGATGCACCGCCCACCCTTTCATATTATAATAGTTCTTTGCCGTGGCCGTTCCATTCTTTGCCATCCGTTTGATGTGTTCGATCAATGGCAGCTCCATCTCATTCAAATTACACGGCTGTGCCAGCCAGTAATTCATCTGCAGGTTGATATTCGTTGTATAGTTACTTCTCCATGGTGGACGTACCAGGTTGTTCCAGATGCCCTGCAGGTTAGCCGGCTGCCCACCGGGGCGTGATGAGGATATCAGCAGGTAACGGCCAAACTGGAAATACATTTCTTCCAATGAAGGATCGGGTGTACCGGTTTTATAATCGGCCAGGCGTTTATCGGTAGGTAAGCTGGGTGCGGGTTTATCCGTTATAGAAAAAATAAGCCGGTTAAAATACTGCTGGTAATCTTTTATATGCGCTGACAACAATTGGGGGTAATTCTTTTTCATGGCTGCCAGTAAATATTGAATGGATAACTTCTGCTCATCCTTCCCGTCTTTTTCCGGGCATTTATCATATCCATTGAAACTGGTGGCTGCGGAAACAAACAGCACAACTTCCGTGGCACCGGCAATAACCAGCGATGAATCAGTAGCGTTGATACTTCCATCTTTCGAAACAGCTTTTATCCTGAATTCAAAACGCATCCCGTCACAATTGGCGCTGTCCTCATAGATCAGCGGTTTCGGATTCCTTCTTTCATCATTCGTTATCCGCACCTTTCCTTTTAACACCAGTTCTTTTGAAAGCGTTACCATTTTCTCATATTTCAGTTCATGACTGACATCTACCGAAAAATTCAATGACTTTGCTTTACCCGCTTTCAATCGTATGATAATAACCTGGTCAGGCGCTGAAGAAAATATTTCTCTTGAATAGTTTACTCCATTTACTGTAAACTTAGTAGTAGATACAGCCGTCGTGATATTAAGATCGCGGGTATAATCCGTAACATCACCATGCAATGGCTGCCTGATCATAATATCGCCGAGTGGCTGGTACATTTCAGTATCGGGCCCCTGCATTTTGCGCAATAAACGGACTGCCTGCCCGATACTGTCTTTAAATAAAGCGTCTCTTACCGGCTGCAGGTATTTCGGCGCACCGGGATTAGGATTAAGATCAACAGGGCCGCCCGTCCATAGCGTTTGTTCATTTAATTGTATCAACTCTGTATCCGCTCTTCCGAATATCATCGCTCCTAAACGCCCGTTACCAATGGGCAATGCTTCGTTCCAGTCCTTCGCCGGTTTATCATACCATAAAACATAATTCTTTTGCTGCGAAAAAACAGTAAAAGAAATGGTAGTACCAATAACCAGTAAAATCCATCTTACATTTTTCATATTGAAACCTTATATCATCATTACCTTTAAACCACGTTTCAAAATTAATACACTCCCCACTCCCCACTTTCCACTCACCTATAATACTGCAATGCACTGTCATTTATCTTAAACGCATTCGCCTCCATCATCCTGTACAATTCTGCACCTGCAAGCAATACCGGCCCATAACTATGTGCGGCAAAAACATTAACCGGGCGATAATAATAAAACGCGGGATCAAATGCCATTCCCGTACCTACACAAGTTCCTTCCACCTGGCCCTTATCATTCACTTTAGTAGCTACCGCATTCCATGCCAGCATCGCTACAGGACCATACGCCACCGGGTCGAGCCAGCCTTTATTACAGGCATGGGCGATACAATAGGCATATATCGCTGTAGCGGAAGTTTCAAGGTATGAATCTGTTCTGTCTACCAATTGATGCCAGAAACCATTGCCTCCCTGGTAAGATGTTAATCCTTTTACATGCGCTTTTAACTGGTCTATCACAAATTTCCGGCCCGGGTGATTCTCCGGCAATACATCCAGCAATTCTACTTTCGCCATCAGCGCCCAGCCATTGGCTCTTGCCCAATGAAACTCGGGATGTACTTCCATGCTTTCTACCCATCCATGCATATAGACGCCAAGGTTTTTATTAAACATGCGCCTGGCGAATTGTTTTACCTGGTTTACGGCATCATCAAAATATTTTTTATCACCTGTCAGTTTACCCATTTGCGCCAGTGCAGGTATCCCCATATACATGTCATCCAGCCATAACGTGTTTTTTTGCGGCCGATTTCTCGCCAGTGTTCCATCAGGCAAACGATATTCTTTTCTGGCAATAAAATCAATATAGTTATCAATGATGGGGCGCAGATCATTACTAACGCCGGCCCGTTGCGCCTTGATCATTGACGCACATACAGCGCCCGCATCATCAAGCGCTTTTGGTTCGATGGGCTGACGAAGAAGATAGTTCCTGTTTTTAAATACGCCTGCCGCTACATTTCTTTTAACCGCCGGTATCCATTGCGATAAGAAAGCAAACCGCTTCTGCACATATTCCGTATAGCGTTTATCAGCTGTTGTTTCTCCCGCCAGCAGCATACCTGAATAGGTAACGCCCCACTCATAACTGGTGAGCCGGTAGTCTCCCTGTTTCAGCGCTGTATTGGTATCCATCTTTGATACATCGTTTACTTCTTCATTGGTCAGTTTATTGATCATTTGCGGGGGAGTGACAGCATCGAGGTAATCAAATACTTTGTCCAGTACTTTTTTAATCCCTTCTTTACTCATTGGCTCATAAGGCACGGCGTAATCTGGCTTCAGGGCATGCAAAGGCGCTGTTACATCATTACCTGTTTTTGTTTGTGCATGGATGCCCCCGGTCATTAATAAACCGGCCAATAACAATAGATCATTTTTTTTCATAGACAATAATATGAGATGGAAAGGTATTGGTTCTTACAGTAATCCGGCACCTATGCTAATGAAAAAGACCCCGATCATCCCGGGGCCTTTTTTCTTAGATTGCCTCGATTGCTTGCGAAAAAATCAATATCCCGGGTTTTGATAAGCAGCCATATCGGTCGGTGTCATCGGGTGGCCGTCAACAGACTGTGATATCATTTGCAAATAAGGTATCGGGCGCAGCTTATGGTAAGCAGCGAACGATGCGCTTATATCCGGGTTAAATAGTTTTGTTCTTTCAAAAAAGGTTTCTGTGCGCACAAGATCTTCCCAGCGGTAAAACTCGCCGCACAATTCCCTCGTACGCTCATTCATCATAAAATGAATGAACCGGCTCGCTGTTGATGTGGCAGATGGCGGATAGATCTCACTGGGTGCATTCGTAGTAAATAATGTTTCGGTAGCCAGGTTATTGGTTTCCGTATTATCTAATGTACCGGGCCCGCCCATAAACCGCCATATCTGGGAACTCCTGTCTTCATTTGCTTTATAAGCGGCTCTTTTTCTCAATACGTTCACATACAATAAAGCATTTGTATAATCGCCTTTTCTGCCATACGCTTCAGCAATGGCCAGGTAAGTATCTGCCAGGCGGGCAAAGGTTCCGTTCCGTATACCTTTCGCTTCATTGGTCGTAGTCGTAAGCCTGATAGGGTCTGAGAACTTTATCATGCTTAAATATTTATTGGGAGAAAAATCAGTGGTTACCGGGCCACCAACTGTCGCCTGCCTGTACCTGGCATATACTGCATAATAGCGCATCGCATCGAGCGTAGAAGAAAGCAACGGCATATTCGAAGGATTCACTATAAAAAATGCTGCTGTATCGCCTAATCCCACTCTCGGTTTTCCAACCAGTGATGGATTGGGAGCATTGGCCGCAGTAAAGTTTAATAACCCGGTATTAGAAGCAACATTTCTCAGGTAAACCGTCTGAAATGTTTTAAAGAACCTTGAATCGTTGATCTTATCAAAGATATCCATGGTATAATCTGTTGGGCGCAGTCTTCTGAATGGTCTTCCATTAAAAAAATCTCTTACCATGCCCGGTATACCATTATCATACTGACTCGGGTAATACATATGTGTCTGGTTATTCGGCAGGGAATTAGCAAGACTCAGGTTAGAACTGAACTGTGCGGCAAATACAATTTCGTTACTCGCATTATTTGCATCAATCTTTGCCTTACTGCCGGTAGGTATGCTGCCGTTTTCGCCCAGTGCCGGTACCCTGCCGTCGGCATATCCTGCGTTGAATAAACTACCATAATCAGCTTCTAATGCATGGCCGCTGTTCGCAATGACATCGTTGGCAAAGAATATCACACTATCCATATCGGTTGTCTTCTGACCACGAACATCTGTCACAGCGCTTCCTCTTGCGAGATAAGCTTTGGCGAGAAAATGATAGGCCATGGCCCTTGTTGCCCTGCCCCTGTCAACACCCGTATATCTCCACGGTAATGCCGGACCTGCGCTTTTAAAATCGCTGATGATTTGTTCATATACTTTGGCCACCGGCGCCCTGTCAAATTGGTACTGGGGCTCGGAAGGCACAGAAGTGACCAATGGCACACCACCAAACTGCTGCACCATCTGAAAATAAAATAAACCGCGCAATGCTTTAAGTTCTGCTATGCGTATATCTTTCTGGGCCTGCGTTCCTAACACCCTTGACGAAGCGTCGTTAAAGTTTTCTATCAGCCCGATGCCCTGGTTACATCTTCTTATGCCAGCGTAGTTATTGATCCATAAACCATTTACAAAAGCATCGTTTGAATTCAAATTGGCATCATAATCATTATAGCGCACATTATTAAACTGGTCACCCTCCCTGAACTCATCAACACCAAAGTTGTGCATAGCATACGACTGCTCTTCGTTAAACCGCCATTGCAAAGGAAGATAGGCTGATTTTACCAGGTCTTCCAGGCCCGCATCCGTTTTATAATAATCTTCGGTAAGAGTAGTGACCAACTCTTCTTTAATAAATTTTTTGCAGGATACGATGGCAAACATTGATACAACGGCCAGCATCCAGCTTATTTTTTGAAGATTCAGTTTCATATTTAAAAAATT
The DNA here is from genome assembly GCA_037200265.1 of Bacteroidota bacterium. Lineage (GTDB taxonomy): Bacteria > Bacteroidota > Bacteroidia > Chitinophagales > Chitinophagaceae > VBAT01. Next base: position 31,067 of record JBBCIL010000005.1, on the reverse strand, counting down.
TAATGCTGTTAATTATTGATTTTACAAATCCATTTTTACACCAAACACATAACTCCTGTAACTGTAAGAAGTGGGCCCGGTTTGATTGGTAGTAGTACCCGGAAATTCCCTGTAGGGTACTGTTTCAGGATCGTAATCAGAATCACCATGGATCAGGATAGGATTTACTGCGGTGAAGTAAAGTGACAGGTTGTTGACGTGTACTTTAGAAGTCAGATTTTTAGGCACCCTGTATGTCAGCGTAATATTCTTGATCTTGGTAAAGCTTGCTTTTCTATACGTTAATGCTTCCCAGTTAAGAGGTACGTCACTTGTCTGCGTGGGTTGCTGGTATTCATTGGTGGGATTGGTAGGGGTCCAGTAGTCAACCTTGTTCGATTGATAGCGGCCTACTAAACCCGGGCGCGGCACCCTGTACATACCACCTACCCTGAAATAAAACAAAAAGTTAAGTTCGAAATTTTTATACGCCACTGTATTACCAATACTGGCTATAAAATCAGGATTGTGAGAACCCAGCACAACCCTGTCTGCAGGACTAAAAGCCGTGTCTTTATTGGCATCTACTATCCTGATCTTTCCCGGCTGGTAATTTATATTAGTTCTGTTACCGGGTTTTAACCAGTAGTAAGTAGCCAGGATGCCTTTACCGGCAACAGTATCTTCATACTGGAATATTCCTTCTTTCTGAAAACCCCAGTACACCTGCAGTGGCTGGCCCAGCAACCATAGATTGGCATAATTACTATTGCCGCTTCCATCAATGTCTACGATTTTTTCTTTGTTGGCTGTAAACATCAGGTCTGTACTCCACCTGAAATCATTCCTGTTTATGTTTTCTGTATGCAAACTTATTTCCACACCATTATTCGCAACTTCACCTAAATTGAAATAAACGTTTGTCACACCATTTGCAGCAGGTATGCTCCTGTTCTGCAGCTGATCCTTTGTATTGGATTTATACAAATCAATGGTGCCGGAAATCCTGCTTCTCAGCATGCTGAACTCCAGCCCAAAGTTAGTAGTGGTTGTTTTTTCCCAGCCAAGGTTGGGAGTGCGGAAAGTAGTAGGCGCTGAACCAATAGCTGCCTGGCCATTTCCCCAGTTGTAATTAGTAAAGCCTAAAGGACCGGCAGTTTTATAAGGATCAATAGACGCATTACCCACTTTACCTACACCGAATCTCAGTCTAGCATTGTTGAATATGGTCTGGTGACTGAAAAAATCTTCCCTGTCTATTTGCCAGGCCACAGAGGCTGAAGGAAACCAGGCTCCTTTAGCGCCTTCTGCCAGTACAGAAGAATTATCATAACGGTTACTCAGTGTCAGCAAATATTTATTCCTGAACCCATATTCCACGCGGCCCATATAAGATAAATACTGGGTAGCAGAATAAGTACCTGAACCCGTAACGCTGGCATCTGTATTCCTGTCCAATGAATACCATTTCTGCGATTCAAAGATCAGGTTATTGGCAGAAAGGGTTAAGGAGGAAGAACGGTTTAAACTCTGTAATTCCTGCAGCAATGTAATATTGATGGAATGATCAGATTTTATTTTCGCCGTGTACGTTAAAATATTATCATATACCCAGGAAGAAGCGGTATTGGTTGTTTGCGAAGCACTGGCCGGGCTGCCACCACGAACAGAAGATTGCGCCCCGTTGAACGTTCCGCGTATTGAATTACGCGTATCCAATCCAAACATGGTGCGGTATTTCAACCCTTTGAGAAATGTAATTTCTGCATAGACGTTCCCAAAAACCCTGTTCACTGTTGTTTCATCAAACACGGTGTTGCGGTCATTAACCGCACTAACGATCTGTGCATCCCTGTTGGGATAGAGTACCCAGTTGCCCGCCGTATCAAAAGGTTCTACCATCGGGATCATTCCTGATGCATTGGCATAAGAACTGGTGCTTGTATTCGTAATGCTGCGTATATAATTGATAGTAGCGCCAAATGTGATAAACTTTGAAGGCCTGAACTCAGCTGAGTTACCTACAGAAAACCTTGTGTAATCCTGCGCATATTCAATACCATCCTGCTTAAGATATCCTGCGTTAAGAGAAGCTTTGAATTTATCGCCGCCACCCGTTACAGAAATACTATGGCTGGATGTTTTGCCATGTCTTAATCCCACTTCGTTGAGCCAGTCAAAACTTTTTATTTTCGACGGATCATACATATCAATACTATCTATGGTGGTAAGTCCCAGGTTTTGCAATACAGACCTTTCATCGGCAGTAGTAGCTCTACGCTGCGCGATATAAATATTATTAACGGGATCGTACACCCGCCATGTATAAGCATCTTTTATCGAGTTCCATTGTTCCAGGCTTCCAAACCTGTCTTTGAACAATGCGACATCGGCAATGGCAGTAGGATAATAAAATAGCGGGTTGGATGCGCTGGCTACCCCGCGTGTACGTGTGTAACTTTTATCAGCAAAGAAAGCCTGCCGCTCGGCATCAGTCAGTTCTACAGAATTAAAAACAGGTAATGGCCTGATGATAGATTCTACAGACTGGCTGCCGAGATAGCTGATAGAAATTTTGCCGGCCTTTCCTTTCCTGGTAGTGATCTGCACTACTCCGTTTGCACCCCTTACTCCGTAAATAGCGGTGGCCGAAGCATCTTTGAGGATATCTATTGATTCAATATCCGCGGGATTCATATCATCAATAGTATAACTTACGGGAAAGCCATCTACTACATATAAAGGTTCATTACTGGCGCTCAGTGAACGGTTACCTCTTATACGTATGCTGCTGCCGTTACCGGGACGAAAACCGTTTGGCGTTACATTTACACCCGCTAATCTTCCCTGCAGCGCCTGGGTAAGGTTGGTAGTAGGTACAGAACGGAGGTTATCACCGGAAATAGAAGTGGTCGCGCCTGTCACTTCCACTTTCTTTCTTGTTCCGTATCCTATTACCACTACATCTTCCAGGGAATTGGAAGCTGAGAGCAGTGTCATAGCTACCTGGCTTTTCCCGTTAAGCGCAATCTCCTGGTCAACAAAACCTATATGGCTTATGACCAGTGTTACATTTCCTGACGCTGTGTTGATCTCGAATGTACCGTCTGCTTTTGTAGCGGTAGCGTTGCTTGTCCCTTTTACGAGGACAGTTGCGCCATCTACAGGTTTACCGGCATCATCCGTTACCTTACCATTTACTTTAAAATTATTTTGAGAAAAAGAGAAGTGTGCACATAGGACCAGAAACAAAGTGATGCACGCACTTTGCAGCCCGGAGGTTTTTATATTCATATAGCAGTTTTTAGATCGGCAACCTTAATATAGCGGATTAAATGTATTATCGTAATTTTTAGCAATCATCCTGCACCATCCTGAACAGGAAAGTTATTTACGCAATCGTTCCCGGTCAAGCAATCTCATTCACGTACATACAGATATATATAACGTTGTAAAAAGCATATACACGCCAGGCTATAAGAAAATGAATACTGCATGGTACGTACCAATAAGTAGTTTTTATCATCAGTTTGTCAGTAATATGTAATCAATAAAATTTCATTTGTGTCTTTGTCTCTCCGTGTTCCAAAATTCCTTCACAAAACTTAAGCGGTTATTGATATTATCCAATGGAAAGTTGGTACTTCTTGCCTGTCTGTTATTTATTTTATTATTTTAATACTCTTCTTTTATTGGAACACAAAGACACCAAGGCACCAAGACACCAAGGCACGGAGGCTTTTACATGAACAATAAATTTTCTCCGTGTCTCTGTGCCTTCGTGCCTCCGTGTTCCAAAACTTCTTCATAAAACCTAAAGAGTTATTGATATCGCTTTATTCACTGGATAGTTTATACTTTTTACCCGCTTAGTATTTCCTACTATTTCAACACTCCGCCTTTATTGGAATACAAAGACACAAAGGCACGGAGATAAAAGAAAACCGGGGTGAAATTCCCCGCCTTCTTTAACGTGTTTTAAAAAGTAATGCCCTGCGGCAGATTTTCCTTACCTTGATCAGGCTTATTATTTGCTTAGCTTTTATGAATATCCGGCTTCTTCTTATTTGCATTTGTGTATATACAGGTTCAGTATATGCGGGTGATCCCGGTCAGCCTAAATACCTTGGCATAGAACATGGGCTGTCAAACAATGCCGTCACCTGCATCTACCAGGACCATAATGGCTTTATGTGGTTTGGTACGTACGACGGACTAAATCGTTACGATGGCTATTCTTTCAAAATTTTCCGAAATGTTATCGGCGACAGCGCTTCTTTGAACGATAACCATATATATACAATAGAAGCCGATGCCGGTCATCGTTTATGGATCGGCGGCGCAAAAGGTATAAGCATATACAATCCTGCCAGGTCTGATTTTTCTTCTCCGCTGTACAGGGCATGGAACACGCATATCGTACAACCGATAAAAGAAGGCGTCGGTGTCGTTAAATCAATTAACCAGGGTTCATTTATCCTGGCCGGCACACAGAATATCGGCCTGGTTGTTTTCGAAAAAAATAATGCACCAGGCATACAGATACCGCTGTATGATTTTAAAGGACGCGAGGTAACTTACAATGTAACAGCTGTTCAGCCTGACCCCTCACAAAAAATAGCGTGGGTATTTGTCCGCCAGGCCGGCTTTGTATATACGATCTGGCAACAAAAACACTGAAGTTGGTTGATCGTTCTATCAAAGAAGCCGGCTGTCTTAAAATTGACAGTAAAGGAAACTTATGGCTGGGCAATAATGTTGGTCTGTATAAATACAACACAACAGAAAATATTTTTCAAAAATGTAATGCCTGCTAATAATACGGTGGCGGGCATTTTAGAAGATAAACAGGGTGTGTTATGGATCGCATCAGACGGAGCCGGTGTATGGTATTTACCACAGGGTGCATCACAACCTGTTCCGTATTTGTCAGCAGAAGGCACTCCTTTGATAAACAGCAATGCCATCTACGCAATATATGAAGACACGGAAGGAAGAAAATGGATCGGCACATTGCGCGGAGGCATTAATGTCATCCAGCACCGGACGAGTTCTTTCAGGCATATTACCTATAATGTAACAGGCCAGAATAATATCGTTAACAATTTCATTCTTTCTTTCGGCGAAGATGAAAAAAAGAATGCATGGATAGGAACCGATGGCGCAGGGCTGCGGTACTGGGACCGTACACGGAATACCGTTTCACAATATGTAAACAACCCGGCTGATAAAAATACCATCAGCAGTAATTTCATTACCAGTATTCTTCATGATGCACAAAAAGATATATGGGTATCTACCTGGTTTGGTGGCATAAACCGGTTAAGAAAACACACCGGCACCTTTGAACATTATACCTGCTTTAATCCGCATACCAATTCTGAAGAGAATAATGTATGGCTGGTATATGAAGATGTGCAGAAAAATATATGGGCCAGCACTACCAACAATGGCACGCTATACCTGCTTAACCGGACTAACAACCGCTTTGAACTTTTTGATGAAAGCATAATTAATATTCAGTGCCTGTCTGAAGACAGCAACGGCGATTTCTGGGGAGGTAATTATACTTCCCTCATCCGCATTGACAGGCTTCATAAAAAACACCAGGTATATACTATCGGTTATCCCGTCCGTTGTATACATGAAGACAAAAACAAAAATTTCTGGTAGGAACAGAAGGAGGCGGGTTATTATTATTCAACCGCAAAGACGGATCGTTCCAGCGTTTTACTACCGCCGAAGGTCTTCCTAATAATACCATATTGCGTATGATGGAAGATGGCAAAGGCAATTTATGGTTCAGCACCTATAATGGAATATGCCGGTTTACTATCGCCACAAAAACCTGCAGGAATTTTTCACAGTCAGATGGCCTGCAAAGCAACCAGTTCAGCTTCAATGCCGGGCTGGCATTGACAACAGGTGAATTTTTGTTTGGCGGTATAAAGGGCTTTAATATTTTTTATCCCGATAGTGTATATGAAAGAAAAGAAACGCCCCGGATATTTTTAACCGGCCTGAAGATCAATAATACTTCCGTAGAAGATAACTCTCCTGTAACCAAAAGAACGTTTGAAAAACCGGAACAGATCACCGTTCCTTTTGATAAAGCGATCGTATCGCTTGATTTTGTCGCATTAGAATATACCGGCGCCGACAAAATAAAATATGCCTATATGCTTGAAGGATGGGATAAGAACTGGAATGAGGTGAACAATACCCGGACGGCAAATTATTCAAGACTGCAGGAAGGGAATTATGTGTTTAAAGTAAGGGTGACGAACGCGGATGGTGTCTGGAGTAAAGAAACCCGCTTATTGGAAATAAGGGTGCTGCCGCCCTGGTACCGTACCTGGTGGGCCTACCTTATATATACACTCGTGCTGGTCTCGGCCGTTACCTTATATATATTATATAACAAACGCCAGGAAAGGCTGCGGTACGAGATCAAACTGGCGCATCTTGAAAAGGAAAAGGAAAAAGAGCTGACCGAAAAAAAGATCACTTTTTTCACCCATATCTCCCATGAGTTCAGAACGCCACTTACGCTGATCATCAACCCGCTGAAAGAATTGTTCAAAGGAAAAAATAACGGGGAAGCCGGAAAAGACATTTCGATGGTTTACCGGAATGCAAGAAGGTTACTGAGCCTGGTAGACCAGTTGCTTTTATTCCGAAAAGTAGAATCGGTGGATCAGCAGATGCGTATTGAACGTTTCGATATGGCTGAAGTTTGCCACGAAGTATTTCTCAGCTTCAGCCAGCATGCGGTGGCGAAAAATATCACATTCGTCTTTAACAGGAGTGATCATGATGTCTTCATTTATGCCGATAAAGAAAAGATCGAGATCATCCTGTTCAACCTGGTTTCCAACGCCTTTAAGTACACGAATGCCGGCGGCAATATCACCATGGAGATCTTTGAATTTGAAAAGAATATCGAGATTGCTGTCAGAGACTCCGGCAGTGGCATCCCGGCTGATACCGGAAATAAGTTATTTGATTCTTTTTACCAGGCAGATAATAAGGATAAAGCATCGCAGACCGGTTTCGGAGTGGGATTGTATGTTTCCCAGAAACTGGCTATCGCTCATCATGGCAGGCTGTCGTACACCAGTGTGAAAGACAAAGGCACCGAGTTCCGGCTGACATTATTAAGGGGAAAAGAACATTTTGCCTCTCAATATATCAGTGAAGACTATAAAGGCGGCGAAACCATACTCCATGAACTGGTAGATGAACCTTTGGCAGAAAATAGTTTGCCGGACAATGGACAACTGCGGAAAAATAAATCTGAAGTAATTGATAAACTTACTTCGGAATTGCCGGCCATGGTAGTAGTGGATGATAATGCCGAGATCCGTTCATATATCCGCAGCATATTTGCCGGCTCATTCAATATATATGAAGCAGATGATGGATCGGGCGGCTACGACCTCGTAATAAAAGAAATGCCGGATATCGTTATCAGTGATGTGATGATGAAAAAAACAGGCGGCATCGAATTGTGTAAAAAAATAAAAGAGAATCCTGCGGTTGCTCATACCCCGGTCATATTGCTGACTGCCAGTTCATCAGATGAAGCAAAGCTGAAAGGTATAGAAGGCGGAGCGGAAGATTATATTACCAAACCCTTTGATAAAGAGATTATTGTTGCCCGCGTTCAAAACATCTTGAAAGGCAGGAACCGGCTTCAGCAATTCTTTTTCAATGCCGTCACTTTAAAACCCAGCTCAACTATTGCCGGCGAACATAAGCAGTTCATCGAAAAATGTATGGCCATCGTTGAAAACCACCTGGACAACCCGGAGTTTACCATCCAGACCTTTTGCAAAGAGATCGGCATGAGCCATCCCAGTTTATATAAAAAAGTAAAAGCTGTCTCAGGGCTGACAGTCAATGTATTCATCCGCTACCTGCGCCTGCGAAAAGCGGCGGAACTCCTTATCAACACAGATAAAACGATCGTAGAGGTAACTTATATCACCGGCTTCAACGATATCAAATACTTCAGGGAGCAATTCTCCAAACTCTTCGAAATGAATCCTTCTGAATATGTGAAGAGGTATAGAAAAGTGTTAGGTTCAAAAGAAGTCGGGAAGTCGGAAAGTCCGCTGCGTAAATAGTTGAAAAGCCTGATATTGAAAGTCCGAAAGACGTGTCTTTATAGCGGAAGCAACTTTATAGTCGGGCTAACCAAACTTTAGTGAGCGGCTCCCGACTGGTATCTAACGATTCTTCCACTTTCCACGCAGCGGACTTTCCGACTTTCGGACTTTTCTCAAAATTCGAATTTACCCCCCTTATTTTATCATTTGTCCCCCGTATAAACCTGAAATTCGACTTGATATTTATCTTGTTATTACCGTGAAGACATAATAATATTGATACTTCCGGTATTTATTCAATCTTACAAACTGCTGTCATATGATCAATTTTAACTGCAAATTCTTGCGGGTAAAGCTTCCTGCTGAAGCTATTTTCTCTAAACCACGGCTGATTAGTCTCAGTTTTACATTTGCTTTCTTTCTCTTTCTTTTTCCTGCCTATTCTGTCTTTGCGCAGGCAAAAACAATTTCCGGAACGGTGACAGATGATGAAACGGGCGCCCCGGTCATCAGCGCCAATGTAACGGTCAAAGGTAAAAAAGGCGGCACTATCACGGACGGCCAGGGGAATTTCACCATCCAGGCAGCGCAGGGAGATGTATTACAGGTAAGCAATATCGGCTATCAAACGCTTGAAGTGGCCGCCACCTCGGTAACATGCAAATCAGAATCATAGCTACCAACCGCCAACTGGGAGAAGTAGTAGTGATTGGATACGGATCAAAGAAGCGATCGGATATTACCGGTGCGGTAGCATCGGTTCCCAAATCACGACTGTCGCAACTGCCTGTCACCAATGTATTGCAGGCCATTGAAGGCGCTGTAGCGGGGTTGACTGTCACGCAAACATCTTCCGTTCCCGGAAGTTCTGCAACCGTACTCGTAAGAGGGCAAAACTCAATAACTGCCGGCACCGGCCCTTATATTGTAGTAGATGGCATTCCTTTCAGTAAAACGGGTAGTGTAACGAATGATATCAATACGAATGATATTGCTTCTATAGAAATATTAAAGGATGCATCTGCCACCGCTATTTACGGAGTAAATGGCGCTAACGGCGTTATATTAATAACCACCAAAAGAGGCACCACCGGCAAACCTGTTATCCGGTACAATGCGTATGTCGGTTTCGATGACATAGCGCATATGCTCGATCCTTTGAGCCCGGCGGATTATGTAAAAAAATATGCCGATTGGTTTAAACAGGTAAACCCTACCCAGACACAGGCCAATATCCTGCCCAATAATTTTGAGATCGCTAATTATAATGCAGGCAAAACGGTTGACTGGCTCGATGAAGTCATGCAGCAGGGTATTATGCAGGATCATAACCTGAGTATTTCCGGCGGATCAAAAGATGTGAGGTATTATTTATCCGGAGAATACATGAAACAAAAAGGCGCTGTCAAAGGATACCAGTATCAAAGAGGCAGTATCCGCTCCAACCTTGATGTAAATATTACTGATTACCTGTCTGCAGGCACTTCACTGATCTTTGCGAATAACAATTACGATGGAGGAAGAGCTAACTTTTACCTGGCTGCAGCCATGAGCCCTTATGGAACAGAATATAACGCTGCCGGTGATTATGAACTATATCCTATGTCCCCGGAACTACTGTACACCAATCCACTGCTTGGATTAAACACAGACCGTATAGACCGCAGTAATAATCTTACCGGGAATGGTTATATAGATTTCAAACCCGGCGGTATTCTTACCGGTTTAAAATTCCGGTTCAATGCAGGCTATACGTATGTAACTACCCGGGCAGGAAGTTATTCGGGCAGGAATGCTGCTAATACAGTAGGAGGAACAGCAAATGCTTCAAGTTCAGAAACCAATAACTGGGTCATAGAGAATATTCTTGCCTATGAAAAGAACTTCGGAAGACATCATATTGATCTTACAGGATTATACAGTTCGCAGCAACGTAACTATTTCACTTTCGGCGCTGGCGCTACCGGTTTTATCAATGATGAGCTTTCTTTCAACAGGCTGGAGGCCGGGGCTGCGCAAACAGCTACGTCTTACCGCGACAGGTATGCCCTTGTATCACAAATGGGCAGGATCAATTATACGTACGACAGCAGGTACCTGCTTACCGTGACCGCCAGGCGCGACGGTTCGTCTGTAATGGGATCCGGTACTGATAAATACGGCGTGTTTCCTTCTTTTGCCGTTGGATGGAATATCAGTAATGAAAAATTTATGAAGAATGCAGGTCTTGTCAATAATCTCAAACTACGTACATCGTATGGAAAATCCGGCAATGAGGCCATAGGTGTTTACGGAACTATTACGACAGCCGGATCGGTTCGCTTTCCTTTCGGGGGTGTAAGTACGATCGGTGTATTAGCCAGCAATCTCGGCAATGCCAATCTTCATTGGGAAGCTTCAAAAATATTCAATGCCGGGCTTGATTTCGGAATACTTAAAAACAGGATCAATGGCTCTGTTGATTTTTACAGTACCCGCACCGAAGGTTTATTGTTAAGACGCAACCTGCCTATCATTACCGGTTATCCTAACATACTGGATAATCTTGGCATCACTACCAATAAGGGAATTGAGGTCACGCTCAATACGGAAAACATTTCAACCAAAGATTTCAAATGGGAAAGCACTATTGTTTTCTCATCCAACAAAAATAAGATCGTTGACCTGTACGGTGATAAGAAAAGCGACGTAGGCAACAACTGGTATATCGGGCAACCTATCGGCATTCTTTATAATTATAAACTGGCCGGTGTATGGCAGGTAGGTGAAGATCCTTCGCTGCTGGATCCCGGCGCTAAACCCGGCGACCTGAAATTTGTAGATATGACCGGCGATAAAAAATAACTCCCGATGACAGGTGATCCTTGGACAAACCGCTCCCAAATGGACCGGTGGTTTTACCAATACCTTTCATTATAAAAATTTTCACCTGAATATATTCATCCAGACCGTACAGGGAGCGCTGAAGAATAATGTTACGCTTACCTATGCAGATGAGGCCGGCAGGATGAACCTTCCCGGAGAAGCAGGGTACTGGACAGCAGAAAATAAAAGCAATACACGCCCTTCGTTGGCTTATACCAATTCGAGAGGATATGGATATGCATCGGATAATAGTTACACAAGAATAAAAGATGTTACACTTAGTTATACTTTTTCCCAAAACCTGCTCGATAAATTAAAGCTCGGCAGCGTAACACTATATGCCAGTGGCAGGAACCTTTATACGTTTACCGACTGGGTCGGCTGGGATCCTGAACATAATTATTCATTCAGGGGCTCGGGTGACTGGACCAATAACTATCCTTTGACCCGTTCCATTGTATTTGGCGCTAACATTACTCTTCGTTAACTGACTTAATAAAACTTATTATAAATGAAAAAGAATATTATTATAATCCTGGGAATGTGTACAGTCGTACAACTGTTCTCCTCATGTAAAAAAACATTCCTGGATGAAGATGTGTATTCAGCGTATGCTCCCGAAACATTGGCAGATTCGCTGGGTTTTGAAGCTTCCATTGTAGGGTTGCATAACCACCTGAGCACTTTTTTCAGCTACAGCGATCCGCAGGGATGGCCGAGCGTATGGCATGCAGGAACAGATATAGCGTATGTTCCACCTGCGCAAAAACAAGGGATCGAAGTGCCGTATTATGATTATACCCAGCTGACTTCCACCGATGGTGGCGCATCTTTTACCTGGGGCTGGGCTTACCGTATGATCAATAATGCAAACATCATTATTAAAAATGCGGATAACCCCAATCTCGGTGGTATGACGGCGACCAACAGGAATAGCATCAGCGCTGAAGCCAAATTTTTCAGGGCGTATGCATATAATATGCTGGCCTCTCTCTTTGGAAAAGTACCACTTGTGACAGAACCGATCACTGCTCCAAAAACAGATTTTACAAGGGCTTCATTAGACAGTGTAAATAATTTGATTATACAGGATCTTGTTTTCGCATCGGCCAACCTGACCGATGTAGGTGGTAATACATCCAAAACAAATGCGAATGGTAAGCCTGCATCCAGGGCGAATAAATACATGGCCATGCAATTGCTGGCAGAAGTATATATAAGAGCTGGCAAACCCGACCTGGCCGAGGTACAATGTAATAATGTCATCAACAGCGGTAAGTTCAGTCTTTCAAATACCCGCTATGGTGTGAAGTCAGGTCAGCCCGGCGACCCTTTCTCCGATATGTTTGTATACGGAAACCAGCGGAGATACCAGGGTAATGTAGAAGCTATCTGGGTAATGGAACAGGAAAACCCGAGTGTGGTAACCGGGGGCATTACCAACAACCCGCAACAACGCCGTAACTGGGGCGCTGCTTATTACCAGATTAATACGCCTGCGCCTGATAATAAACCAATGGTTATATGCGACTCACTGGGTGGAAGAGGTATTGCAAGAATGCGGTTGACCGATTGGGTGGTATATGGCTTATATGAAACAGCAGATATGCGCAACTCGAGTTACAATTTGCGCAGGAAGTTTTATTATAATGTTCCGGGTAGTCCGTTCAATGGGCAGCCAATACCCTATGTAGGTGCGGATACTGTATTTAAGATCGCACCGCATACGACCAAATGGTATGAATATAATCCTGCGGACGCTTTTGGATTCGCAATGATCTTTAAAGATTTTATTCTAATGAGATTGGGTGAAACCTATTTACTTCGGGCCGAAGCGCAGTTCAAGCAGGGCAAACTACCTGAAGCTGCCGCCTCCTTAAATGTGATCAGGGCCAGGGCAAATGCCACACCGGTAACATCAGGACAGGTTACACTGGATTATATACTGGATGAAAGAGCAAGAGAATTACTGGCTGAAGAGAACAGGCGTATGACGTTAATGCGTACCGGTACGCTGGTAACAAGAACCCTTGCACATAATACACAAATAATTAACCCGGTACTCGGTCTTACAGCCAAGCATCTCCTGTTGCCCATACCGCAGTCAGAGATCAACCTGAACAAAGACGCGATACTGGATCAGAATCCTGATTATTGATCAATAAGGCAGTTAGTTTTTCACATACGCAGCAATCGAAGGCCGGATAAGATTTTTCTTTCCGGCCATTTTTTCTGAATCTTTTGTTTTAGCCGGATGAATAAAAGATTTTTACAACCAGGAGAGAATTAAAAATGGCCCGTTATCTTATTTCCATAGTTTTCATACTCTTGGCGGGTATTTTGTCCGCACAAATGAAAGCAACTGTTTCCATGACAGAGGTAGATAGCGGATGGGCAAATAATTCCGTCAATACGGTAGTATTCAGAAAAATGCATTGGTCACCTGGAAGAATACTCAATTCATTGCATTTTATAACAGTCAGCAATTTGTTGTAGTAGGTAAAAGAAGATCTAGTGAAAAAAAATGGCAGTTGCAACAAACAACCTATAAAGGAAACGCCGCTGATGCGCATAATTCGATCAGTATAATGGTGGATGGTACCGGTTATTTACACCTGTCGTGGGATCATCACGGCAACCCGCTTAATTATTGTAAAAGCAAAGCGCCCGGTTCTTTGGAATTGACTGAAAAATTATCCATGACCGGTTTGAACGAGCAAAAGGTCACTTACCCGGAATTTCACAAACTGCCCAACGGTAACCTGTTATTCTTTTATCGTGACGGACAGTCGGGCAAGGGAAATCTTGTGCTGAACCGTTATGATATTACTACCCGGCAATGGACGCAGCTTCATACGAATTTAATTGACGGGGAGGGACGGCGTAATGCTTACTGGCAGGCTTGTGTGGATGCAAAAGGAACTATTCATCTCTCCTGGGTATGGCGTGAAAGTCCGGATGTGGCAAGCAATCATGATATGTGTTATGCCAGATCAGCCGATGGAGGCAGCACCTGGGAAACATCTGCCGGTAAAAAATATGAAATACCTGTTACAACTGCTACTGCGGAATATGCCGTTATCATTCCTCAAAAAAGTGAATTGATCAATCAAACTTCCATGTATGCTGATGCGGACGGTCATCCGTATATCGCTACTTACTGGAGAGAACAGAATGATTCTGTGCCGCAATATCATCTGACGTATAAAAACAGTAGTGACTGGATAACAAAAAAACTCGATTTTCGCAAAACGCCTTTTAGTTTGAGTGGTACGGGCACTAAACGTATCCCTGTATCAAGGCCGCAGATCATTGCATGGAAATCAGGACGGTTAGTAAACGTCGCCGTCATTTTCCGGGATGCGGAAAGAGGGAATAAGATTTCAATGGCTGTTTGCCATGATATACTAAAAGACAAATGGCATATTGAAGATCTTTCAAAAGAATCGGTTGGTTCATGGGAACCCACATACGATACGGAACTGTGGAAAGAAAAAGGCATATTGAATTTGTTCGTTCAAAAAACGGAGCAGGCAGACGGAGAAGGAAAGGCAAATATTCCGCCGCAGATGATCAGTGTGCTGGAATGGCGGCCCCTATGATTTTATTTATTATCCTGCGGGAATAAACGATAAATTGAATGTGTAAAAACATAAATATATAGGGTAAACACAGGGGCAGATTGCTGCAAAAGCCAAAAGGGATTCTGATAAACTTTAATTGTGTGAATATATTCAGAGAAGGGCAGAGAACGCCGGTGAATAATTTGTTTGCTGCGCTGCCGGATGAATAATTGTAGATAATAAAATAAATACTTGAACTACTCTTCCTTTGTCTATGAACCCCATAGGCACATAGATACATAGGAATACACACATAGGAAATTCTATGTGAAACCCTATGTTTCTATGTGCCGTAGCCTGCCCTGACAAAGGAAGGGTGGTAAAACAAAAAAACAATACATGAAAAAAAAATTAGAATTGCTGCCCTTAGTAGTTTACTGTTTCCTGACATTCAATATATCATGTGCTGGACAAAAGAACAGTAGTCATAAACCAGACAAAGGCCTTCTGCAAACCATTGAAAAAAATTTCAAAGATGCAGGCGAACAATATAAAGTATTAGCTAAAAACCTCCCGGCCGATAAATTTCCAAAGACCTTTTTCCCGGCAACAGGCAAGTACGAATTCAGCAATTCAGGATGGTGGTGCAGCGGTTTTTACCCCGGCACATTACTTTACCTCTATGAACAAACAAAAGAGCCGGCCTTATATACAGAAGCTGAACGGATATTAAAAGTATTGGAAAAAGAAAAAAATAATACCGGCACTCATGACCTTGGCTTTATGATGTTTTGCAGTTTTGGCAATGCCAACCGGATCGCCGCAAAACCCGAATACAAAGAAATATTACTGACCAGCGCAAAATCTCTTGCTACCAGGTTCAATCCAAAAGTAGGCTGTATCAAATCATGGGATGGCAAACCAAACGAGTACCTGGTGATCATAGACAATATGATGAACCTTGAATTATTATTCTGGGCAACAAGGGTAAGCGGTGATTCTTCTTTTTATAAGATCGCCGTGACGCACGCTAACACCACCATCAAAAATCATTTCAGGCCGGACTATAGCTCTTACCATGTAATAAACTATAACACTGAAACAGGGCAGGTACAACAAAAGAGAACTGCACAGGGAGCCGCAGACGAATCAGCCTGGGCAAGAGGACAGGCCTGGGGATTATACGGCTTTACCGTTATGTACAGGGAAACAAAAGATAAAAAGTATTTAGAACAGGCAAACCATATCGCTGATTTTTTACTCTCCCACCCCAATCTTCCCGCTGATAAGATTCCTTACTGGGATTTTAATGCCCCCGGTATTCCCAATGCATTGCGTGATGCATCCGCTGCATCCATCATGGCTTCTGCTTTGCTTGAACTGAGCGGGTATGTTAACGCAAAAAAATCAAACCAATATTTCGGCGCCGCGGAAACAATGCTCATCTCTTTATCGAATGATACCTATAAAGCTGCTTTGGGAACAAATGGTGGTTTTATCATACAGCATGGTGTTGGCCACATGCCGGCTAAAACAGAAATAGATGTGCCGCTTACTTATGCGGATTACTATTTTATTGAAGCGATGGACCGTTATAAAAAATCAGTGAAATGAAAAAAAATATTTCCCTCGCAGGCTTGATAGCTTTCACTGCAGGTATATTAAATACCAGCGCCCAGCAAACGGCTTTCAAACCCGGCGAAGTATGGTATGATAATAATGGCGCTGTCATCAATGCACATGGCGGAGGACTGCTCTTTCACCAGGGAACTTATTACTGGTACGGAGAGATCAAGAAAGGAAAAACCTCGTTGGTTCCGAAAGCCACATGGGAAAACTTCAGGGTGGTAGCGGGTGGAGTTTCCTGTTATTCCTCCAAAGATTTGCTGAACTGGAAATCAGAAGGCGTAGCATTGCCGGCCAATACAAAAGACACATCCAGTGAATTATACGAAGGAAAGGTGATCGAAAGGCCAAAGGTGATCTATAACGTCAAAACAAAAAAGTTTGTGATGTGGATGCACCTTGATGCGGCCGATTATAGTGCTGCCAGGTCAGGCGTAGCCGTGAGTGATTCGCCGGCCGGCCCATTTACTTTTCTTCATAGTGAAAGACCAAATGGAAATATGGCGAGGGATATGACCATTTTCCAGGATGATGATGGAAAGGCCTATCATTTTTATTCATCAGAGCATAATGCCACCATGCATATTTGTTTACTGGCCGATGATTATCTTTCTCATACCACAAAAGACACCAGGATACTGGTTGATCAATCGAGAGAAGCGCCGGCTGTTTTTAAATACAATAAAAAATATTACCTGGTCAGTTCCGGCTGTACGGGATGGGCGCCTAATCCTGCTTCTTATGCAACGGCTGACTCCATCATGGGTGTATGGACTCAATTTTCCAATCCATGCACAGGAGACCAGTCAGAAAAAACATTCCTTTCGCAAAGTACCTATGTGCTCCCGGTAAATGGCAAGAAAGGACAATTCATATTCATGGCTGACAAATGGAATAAAAAAAACCTGGAAGACTCGCGGTATGTATGGTTGCCGCTGACAATGAATGCGTCGGGAATACCTGAAATAAAATGGCAGGATAGCTGGTCACTGGAAAAATAATGGTCATTATATCCGGTGAGTAAAACCGGATCTAAAAAACGGAAGATGAAGCATATTTTTTTAACCTTATCGGTTGTATTCTTTTTAGCTATTACCAAAAGCAATGCTCAGCAACCCACCCATTCTTTTACATTAGGTGATTCTGCTTTTCTGCTGGATGGTAAACCTTTCCAGATGATTTCCGGTGAAATACATTATCCCCGTGTACCCCGCCAGGCATGGCGGCAAAGAATGAAGATGGCCAAAGCGATGGGATTAAATACGATCGGCACCTATGTATTCTGGAACCTGCATGAACCGCAAAAAGATAAATTTGATTTCTCCGGCAACAATGATATTGCTGCCTTTGTAAAGATCGCGCAGGAAGAAGGGCTCTGGGTGGTTTTACGTCCCAGCCCCTATGTCTGTGCAGAATGGGAGTTTGGCGGTTATCCATATTGGCTGCAGAACGAAAAAGGGCTGATCGTTCGCAGCAAAGAAGCAAAATACCTCGAAGAATACCGCAAGTATATCAATGAAACAGGCAAGCAACTCGCTTCTCTCCAGGTCAATCATGGCGGTAATATATTAATGGTACAAATAGAAAATGAATATGGCTCTTACGACAGCGATAAAGAATACCTCGCTATTAACCGTAAATTATTTATTGAAGCAGGCTTTGATGGTTTATTATACACCTGCGACCCGGTGCCTGCGGTAAAAGATGGTCATCTTGAAGGTTTATTACCTGCGGTAAATGGCACAGATAAACCGGGTGAAATAAAAAATCTTGTTCGTGCGCATCACAATGGTAAGGGTCCTTTCTATGTAGCCGAATGGTATCCTGCCTGGTTCGATTGGTGGGGCACCAAACATCATACGGTAGCTGCGGAAAAATATGCAACAGGTCTTGACGCGGTGCTTGCCGCCGGTATTTCCATCAATATGTATATGTTTCATGGCGGCTCTACCCGCGATTTTATGAACGGGGCCAACTACAATGATAAAGATCCGTATGAACCGCAGATCAGCAGTTATGATTATAATGCTCCATTAGATGAAGCGGGCAATGCGACTCCCAAATTCATGAAGTTCCGCGAAGTGATCAGGAAACATCTTCCTGCCGGTACGAGGCTTCCTGATGTACCCGCAGCCAAACCTGTCATAAAAATTCCTTCCATTCATTTTACACAATCAACAACCCTGTTTGATATTTTACCGGATCCAAAAAATAATGCGACGCCGTTGAGCTTTGAAGACCTTGACCAGGCTTATGGATTTGTTTTGTACAGGACTATACTGTCAAAAGCCTCATCCGGTATTTTAGCAATAAAAGACCTGCGCGACTATGGAATTGTATTTGTCAATGGCAAACGGGTTGGCATACTCGACAGGAGATTAAAACAGGATAGTATATATATAACTGTTCCTGCCGGTAAAGTGACATTGGATATATTGGTAGAAAATCTGGGCCGCATCAATTTTGGCCCGTACTTGCTAAAGAATAAAAAAGGAATTACTGAAAAAGTATTACTCGGTGGTAAAGAGCTTACCAACTGGCAGATGTTCTCCCTGCCGTTTGATAATATCAATGCAGTTTCTTTTAAAAAGAAGAAGGCCGGTTCAACACTGCCTGTATTAAAAACGGCAACATTCAACCTGGAAACAGTAGCGGATACCTGGTTTGATATGAGTACCTGGGGCAAGGGCGTTGCCTGGATAAACGGGCATAGTTTGGGAAGATACTGGCAAATAGGTTCCGCAGCAAACATTATATGTACCAACAGAATGGTTGAATAAAGGATCTAATAAAGTGGTGATCCTCGAACTCATCAAACCGGAACAAACCGTATTACAAAGTACAGGCAAAGCCATCCTGGATGTATTACGGTGATCCTTTTCAAAAATGCTGTATGTTCATCGCTGATTAAAATATTCTCATGAAAAAGTTTGTAGCATTACTGGCCTGTTATGCTTTTTTGACCATCCTCCCTGTCATTGCCCAAAACCCTGCAAAGACAGCAACCAGCGACCGCACTCTCTGGCTAAGTTATATGGATAAAATTGCCCGGCCCGTTATCTCAGCATTAGCAGAAGATAAACTGAAAGAAAAGATGCCGGTTGTTTTATCTAAAAATGTTGATAATGCTGATAACAGGAGTAAAGTAACTTACCTTGAAGCATTCGGCAGAACACTTAGTGGCATAGCGCCATGGCTGAACAGTGAAGGCGGCACTAAAGAAGAAACAGCATTACGCAACCAGTATCGTGAGTGGACATTAAAGGCCGTTGCCAACGCAGTAAATCCATCTGCCAAAGATTATATGAAATGGGATGGCGGACAACCATTGGTAGATGCTTCTTTTGTAGCGCTGGGCCTGATCGCAGTCCGTGGATATGGCAGCATCTTGATACACCTGTACAGAGACAAGTGATCGCAGCATTTCTTACTACACGCAATACAGTACCTGTTTATAGTAACTGGCTGCTATTTTCTGCTATGATAGAAACTTTCTTCTGCAATTATGATCTGCCATACGACCCGGTAAGGATAGACTACGGGGTTAAAGAATTTTCACAGCATTGGTATACCGGCGACGGCATGTTCAGCGACGGCATGCAGTTTCACCAGGATTATTACAATAGTTATGTTATTCAACCTTATCTCGCCGTCATACTGGAAACGGTCAACAAAAAGAAAACAACCTATACCAATTTTCTTTCCCAATTCGATAAAATCAGTAAACGCTATGCGGAGATACAGGAAAGAATGATCAGCACTGATGGCAGTTTCCCGCTAACCGGGCGTTCCATTGTTTACCGTGGAGGCGCTTTTCATCACCTCGCCGATATGTCGTTGAGAAAAAAGTTGCCGGCCTCACTCAAACCTTCGCAGGTAAGAGGAGCGTTAACCGCCGTTATCAAAAAACACTGGAAGCCCCGTTAAATTTTACAGCAACCGGCTGGCTGAACATAGGATTAAATGGTAACCAGCCCGGCCTTGCAGAACAATATATTACAACCGGCAGTCTATATCTTTGCACAACCATTTTTTTGCCGCTCGGTCTTCCGGGTACGGATGAATACTGGTCGGCGCCGGCAGAACCCTGGACGGCGGTTAAAGCGTGGAGCGGGCAGGATACACCTGCCGACCATGCATTGGATATTCATTTTTAAAAATATGATCATGACCATTTCTCTTCGAAAAATTCCTGCAACTTTACTAACTGCCTGTTTTTTATTTACACTGATCCAAATGTATGCGCAGGAACCATTGATCACTAATATTGGTTCGCGTAAAACAACAGCCTTAACGGGCAATGGCATTATATCATGGATCCATACGAAACGGGATTCTATGGTTATCGCTGGGTGGAAAGAAATGAGAATGACCGGGAAGCCTACTGGAACAGTGATAAACCTGACAATAAAAGCGACCGCAAAGAGCATGGTTATGTGAATAAGCAAACCCTGCGTTGTACCGGGTGACTGGAACTCACAGGCCGATAAGTTTTTGTATTATGAAGGAACGGTATGGTACCAGCGATCATTCAATTATAAAAAACAGCAACCGGGCAACAGGGTATACCTGTATTTCGGCGCCGCGAATTATAAGACAGATGTATACCTGAATGGTAAAAAATTAGGCGGCCATAAAGGTGGTTTCACTCCTTTTAATTTTCAAATACCCGATTCCGTACTGAAAGCAACAGACAATTTTCTCGTGGTAAAAGTGGATAATAAAAGATTAAAGGATGAGATACCTACGTTGAATACGGACTGGTGGAACTATGGCGGTATTACAAGAGATGTACTGCTCGCAGAAGTCCCCGGGCAGTTCATCACCGATTATTCTTTACGGTTAAAAAAGAATACAACAAATGAAATAGAAGGATGGGTTAAGTTCAACACGTCCGTCAATGATAATATAACACTTGAAATACCGGAACTGAAATGGAAAAAAGAAATGAAGGTCAGTGCAGATAGCATTGCCTTTAGCGACGTATTGTCCGGCCTTGAATTATGGTCGCCTGAAAAACCAAAACTATATACGGTAAGGATACATTCATCGGGCGATGATATCGGCGATAAAATTGGATTCAGAAATATTGAGGTAAGTGGCTCTTCCATTTTACTGAATGGCAAACGCATTTTTCTCCGCGGTATATGTATTCATGAAGAAATACCGCAACAGGGAAGAAGAGCCTGGAGCGCTGCCGATGCACGGCAATTACTGCAACAGGCAAAATCTCTCAGTGCGAACATGGTTCGGCTGGCGCATTACCCGCATAATGAGAATATGACGAGGGTCGCTGATTCTTTAGGGTTATTGGTATGGTCTGAAATTCCTGTTTACTGGACAATTGATTTTACCAATGCGGAAGTACTGGCGAAAGCTAAAACGCAATTGAATGAAATGATCACCCGCGACCGCAACAGGGCAAGCATCATCATCTGGTCGGTGGGAAATGAAACGCCGGTACATGCAGCAAGAACGGCTTTTATGAAAGAACTGCTTATTACGGCAAAACAACTGGATGGTAGCCGCCTTATATCAGCGGCATTGGAAGTACACCTGCAAAATGGTGTATCCGTTGTGGATGATCCGCTGGGCGAATTCACGGATATGGTAGCGGTGAATGAGTATATCGGCTGGTATGTTGGTCTTCCGTCGGCCATAAGGAATGTGCAATGGCAGATCAAATATGATAAACCGCTTTTTATAAGTGAGACAGGCGCTGAAGCATTATCAGGTTTTCACGGCGATTCGCTTACCCGCTGGAGTGAAGAATACCAGGAATGGTATTATAAAGAACAAATAGCTATGTTTAAAAAACTACCGGCCAATTTTTCCGGTATCTCTCCATGGATATTGAATGATTTCCGCTCTCCGCGCAGAAACAATCCTGTTTACCAGCAGGGATGGAATAATAAGGGTCTTTTAGATCACCAGGGAAGAAAGAAAAAAGCATTTTATGTGCTGAAGAAATATTATGATGAAATTAAACAGGCATCCCGTTAGATAGCATTTGATTTTACCCCCCTTCCTTTGTCAGGACAGGCTACGGCACATAGAAACATAGGGTTTCACATAGGATTCTATGTGTGTATTCCTATGTATCTATGTGCCTATGTGGCAAAGACCGATGACAACGCTTCACCAGATAAAATTTGTGATATGCCCTATATTTTTAGTAATTAGCATTATCGAATTACTAAAACCAGTTGAGCATGCCACAACAAAAAACCAACCCGGATAAACAATTCTCTTTAAAGATCGGCTTATTCGGTATCGGTCTTGACGCATACTGGGAACAATTTACCGGGTTGAAAGAAAGACTGGAAGGCTACCTGTCAATAGTAGAAAAGAAACTATCCGTCATTCACCCTTCCGTTATTAACCTGGGACTGGTGGATAATGCTGATAAAGCGTTTGAAGCCGGCAGACAATTCAGGACAGAAGATGTTGATATTATTTTCCTGTACGTCACTACCTACGCATTATCATCCACCGTATTACCTGTTGTACAAAGGGCCAAAGTGCCTGTTATTATCTTAAATCTTTCTCCTGAAGCGGCAATTGATTATGATTCTTTCAATAAAATGACAGACCGCACAAAGATGACAGGTGAATGGCTGGCATACTGTTAACACGCGATCTAGTGTGAAATTGCCAATGTCTTTAACCGTACCGGCATTACATTTCACCAGGTAACAGGTATGCTGGAAAACGATCCTGTATCGTGGAAAGAAATAAGCGATTGGGCGGAAGCGGCGAAAGTGGCGAACATCATGCAATACAACCGGCTGGGTTGTATGGGACATTATTACAGCGGTATGCTGGATATCTATACCGACCTCACGAAACAGTATGCACATTTCGGCGGGCATATAGAGATCATTGAAGTAGATGAACTGGCTGCGATACGAAAAAACATAGCTGCCAATGCGATCAAAGAAAGAGTACAATTGTTTTATGAAGTGTTTGATGTGCAGCCCGATTGCAGCACCGGTGAACTGGAAAAAGCGGCCAGGACCTCGGTGGCGTTAGATGAACTGGTAAAAAAATATAACCTCGGCTCTATGGCTTACTATTACAAGGGAACAGGTATTGCCGATAACGAAGACACGATCAACTCTATTATACTGGGCAATTCTTTGCTTACCGCCAGTGGCATTCCTGTCGCCGGTGAATACGAAATAAAGAATGCACAGGCCATGAAGATCATGGATAGTTTTGGTGTGGGTGGTTCTTTTACTGAATACTACGCAATGGATTTTAAAGATGATGTGGTACTGATGGGCCACGATGGCCCCGGGCATATCGCGATCGCGGAAGGCAAAACAAAAGTAAAACCCTTGCAGGTATATCATGGCAAGGTGGGAAGCGGGCTATCCGTTGAAATGTCTGTAAAGAACGGGCCGGTCACTTTATTATCGGTAGTAGAAAAAGCAAATGGTAAACTCATGTTACTCGTAGCAGAAGCCGAATCCGTCCCCGGCCCTATCCTGCAGATGGGGAATACAAACAGCCGCTATAAATTTTCCATTGGCGCCAGGAAATTCGTGAATGACTGGAACAGCCACGGCCCTGCACATCACTGCGCTGTCGGTGTAGGCCATATCAGTTCGAAAATTGAAAAACTCGGTGCTTTGTTGGGGATGGAAGTGGTGAAAGTTTGTTAGCTTCTTTATATCGTTTAAAGGTTTAAGGTTATCGTGTTATGCGTTGAGTCTTCCCTGTTATGAGAAATCTTCAGCATAAAGAACTTTAAATGTTAAACCCTTAAACCTTTAAACGACGAAAAACATCACCACAACTGTTTTCCCTGGTAATAATCAAGGATCTTTATACGCAGTACAAAATCATATTTTGCGATAATGAGATTGATATTGGCGCGGTCAAGATTATTCTTTGCTGTAAGGTAATCAATAGAAGTACCTACCCCCTGCTGAAAAAGTATACCGGCTGCTTTGAAAGACTGGTCAAACGCATCTACCTGTTCCAGTAATGCTTTATAACGATCCGAAGCGCTGGTCATATTTACATAGGCGAGATCAATATCCTGGCCAAGCTGGGTTCTTGTTGTTTTGGCGGTGAGCTCAGCGCTTTTATACATGATCTTTGCCTGCTTCACCCTGTTCCTTTGTATCAATGAGTTAAAGATCGGAATGCTTAAATTAAAACCGAATGAAGTACTGAAGTTATTATCCAGCTGGTTACGGTAACTGATCTTGTTTGGAGTAGTAAAATTATCCTGGAACCTGAATACGGGATATTTAAGACTATTTACTATAGCTGAATCCGATGTAGGTCCATATATAGTATTGATGTATTGACTCTGCTGCGCCACGCTTACGTAGTTGGTAGATGCGCCTGCTCCAAAACTCAATGTTGGAAAAAGCTGGCCTTTGGCCGCTTTTACTCCCTTGTCTGCACTTTGCTGCCGCAGATCCACCGCTTTAATGAGCGCCAGTTGTTTCAAAGCTGTTTCATAGATCACGTTCGGCGCATTATCGTATATAGCGGCAAATGATTCCGGTTGTATTTTTTCCACCGCCAGGTCTTTGTTATACGGCACATTCATCAAACGGCTCAGGTTCACTTTAGCTGTTTCCAGCGCATTTTGTGCATTGATGATAGCTAACTGATCTCCTGCATACTGTCCTTTCAGATCAAAAAGATTTGCCGGTCTTACAGCACCTTCTTTATTAAGAATGTCGAGACGCTCTACCTGTTTGCTGGTCAGCCCCAACTGGTTCTTTGCCTGTTCCAACTGATCGGTATTACTCAATACCTGCAGGTAAGCCAGGATGATATTGATCGTAAGATTATCCTTTTCCTGCTGCCATTCCATATTTGCCGCCTGGTATGACAGGGCGTTTTGCTTAATGTTATTCTGAATAGCAAAACCATTGAACAAAATAACATTACTGCTGACGCCGTAATTAGATGAATTGAATGACTGGGTAACCGGAGAATTGCTGTATGGATCAATACTTCTTCCCTGGTTGAAACTATGGCCGGCGGTTGCGTTAAGATCAGGAAAGATATTCAGCTTCGATTGCTTCCAGTTGGCTTTATCGCTTTCCGACTGCAGTTGTCTTTGCAATACATCAGCATTATTGGCGATACCCGTTTCGATACATTCTTTCAGGGTCATCGTGGTTTGCGAATGGCTGTATAACGAGAAGGCCAGCAGAAGGATTGACACCCCCCCGGAAAGAAATTTGTTTTTCATGCAATGCGTCTTTATCACTGGGATTAAATATTTTTTATTTTTAAATCATCTTGATTATTATGCGATCATACCATCCAGCAGGTTAATAACCCGTGAGCCATATCCCGCGTTTTTCTCCGAATGCGTAACCTGGATGATAGTTACGCCTTCATTATTTAATTCTTTGAACAGTTCCATGATCTCTTCGCCCTGTTTGGAATTAAGGTTACCTGTCGGCTCATCGGCCAGCAATAATTTAGGTTTAGCGATCAGTGCCCGGGCTATGCCTACCAGTTGCTGTTGTCCGCCGGATAACTGTGGAGGAAAAAGATCCTTCTTCCCTACTATCTGGAAACGATCGAGCATATCTGCCACCATTGCTTTTCTTTCCGATCCTTTTACATCCTGGTATATCAGTGGCGTTTCGATATTCTCATATACCGTTAACTCATCTATCAGGTGATAGGCCTGGAATACAAAACCGATATATTGTTTGTATAAAGCTGAGCGCTGTTTTTCTTTCAGCTTATGCACCGATTCGTGGAGAAAATGATATTCTCCCTGGTCAAATGTATCCAGCATACCAACCACATTCAATAAAGTTGATTTACCGGAACCGGAGGGGCCCATGATAGAAATGAACTCCCCTGCTTTTACAGACAGATCAACATCCTTTAGCAGGAATGTCCGGTTATTCCCTGTATTGAACCATTTGTAGATACCTTTTAATTCAAGCATATTATTTATTCTTTCGTATTAAAATATTTAATTTATTCTGTTCTCAATGACCTGACGGGGTTACCCAATGCCGCTTTTATACTCTGGTAGCTCACCGTCAGCAATGCGATACCAATAGTCAGTAAACCCGCTATGGCAAATATCCACCATTCAATTTCAATCCTGTAAGCAAAATCGAGCAACCAATGGTTCATCATATACCAGGCTACAGGGAAAGCGATCAGCATAGCGATAGCTACGGGTTTTAAAAATTGGGTTGACAGCAATGAAACGATGCCGGGTACTGATGCGCCCAGTACTTTGCGTACCCCGATCTCTTTCGTACGCTGCTCTGCAGTAAACATGGCTAATCCAAATAAGCCCAGGCACGAAATGAATATCGCTATAAAGGCGAATATATTAGATAGCCTGCTTACTACCTGCTCACTCCTGTAAAGCTTGCTGTATTCCTGGTCGGAGAACTGGTAAGTGAACGGGAACTTTGGATTTAATGTCCTGCATACTTTTTCCAGCCCGGCAAGCGCTTCCTTTGTTTTTTCTGCACTGGTCCGGATCAATATCGTACCCCAGCTCCAGCCATCATCCAGCCGGATAATAAGCGGATCAATGGTCTCGCATAGAACTGAAATGAAAATCGCGTAATACGCCAACAACTTTGCCCGCGCCGGTTTCCCCATGTTATTGTCTGGCCAACAGGATCCTTCAAACCGATCTTATTGACAGCGGTTTCATTCAATATAAAACTTGCCGAATCTGTTCCGAACTCTTTTGAAAAATCACGCCCTTCCTTCAATACCAGTTTCATCGTCTTTACATAATCGTACCCAACTACTGCATCAGCAAATGATACACTCAGGTTGGGATCTTTGCCCGGCCACCCGATACTGCCGGTATGATGGGCAATGATCGTTGGGGAATTTCGCATTTAGAAACAGGACAATACACCTGTTTGCCCGGTCACTTCTTCTTTAAACAAGGCATACTTTTCTATCAGGCTGCCTTCTATGGGGATATAAATAAGATTTTCCCGGTTGTAGCCAAGATTTTTCGTTTGTATATAATTCATCTGGCGGTAAATAACGATCACACCGGTAATAAGAATAACAGAGAGAGCGAATTGAAAAACCACCAATGCTTTCCTGAAAAAAACAGCGCTCCAGCTGAATTTCATGCGGCCTTTTAATACACTGACAGGATTCATAGATGACAGGAATAAAGCAGGATAACTTCCCGCTACAAATCCTGTGATGAACAGAAGGCCGGTTAATGATAACCAAAAAACAGGTTGTGCAAACGAAGTGATAGTTCTTTACCGGTAAGCCCGTTAAAAGCAGGTAAAAGTATTGCCGCCAGTATAACAGCTATGATAACCGAGAAAAAGTGAGCAGT
Organism: Bacteroidota bacterium; assembly: GCA_037200265.1. GTDB lineage: Bacteria > Bacteroidota > Bacteroidia > Chitinophagales > Chitinophagaceae > VBAT01. The sequence goes on along the minus strand of JBBCIL010000005.1, from coordinate 3,594 downwards.
AAGGCTTCGCCGATAAACTGTTTTATCAATGCAGAACGTAAGGCGCCACCACTTTGCGCACGCCAACTTCTTTCGACCTTTTGGCCGAACGGGCGGTAGCCAGGTTCATAAATTGATACACGCGATCACTAAAATAAAAATGGCTACTATACTAAAAAGGCGGACATACTCAATGCGGCCACCATCTATATACCCATTTTTAAAATTTGAATAGAGATATTTTCGGGATAAGGCTGCAAAGCCAGTTCAGTATAAAACCTTTACTTTTTTCCTGGTACCGGTAAATGAAATCCTTAATTTGGCTTCTGTTTTAACAGGATCAGCTTCTTTGCGCAATTGTACGAATGTAGCAGGGCTTGTATTTCCCCAATGATTCACCCAGGCATTTTGCTTTACAAAATCCGTCCAGCTTCTTACAAAATCAAATTGCCGGGAAGAGTTAGCCGGCAGGTTTTCAAAGATGGCTGTTATCAGCAGGTCTTCGTTATTTCAAAACGAATAGTTTTTCCAACGGCTTTATCAACACTTCCGAAAAACTGTTCCGCCATTTTTCCCGAAACAGCAATACCGGATGGTGAACTCAATGCCGATCCTGCATTTCCCCGCAGCAACGGATAGCTGAACATGGTAAAAAAATCCACGTCTGCGAACATACCCGTCATCTTATTGACCTTATCACCCGCTTCAAACGTGTTTTGTGTACCGGGTTGCGCAGTATACTCAAAGCCGCTGGCATATTCTATTCCGGAATTACTTTTTTCAACTCTTGAGCCAGCAGGCCCTGTGTAGCATAACTGGCGTCTGTTTTCCATCACTATAATTTCGCTCATATACCTGGTACAGTTGTCGTCCATTGACATGAAAGCTATCAACGTTTCGTTCATCCTGTATCCAGAGCATGATCAGCAGGCTGCAAGCCATACCAAGGCAAGCCCCATTATATTAATGGCCGAAAAAGCTTTATTGCGAACCAGGTTCCTCCATGCGATCTTGAGATAATTTTTGATCATCAGTATAATTTTATGCTGTTCTTCAATAAGTTTCTCCAGTCAGTTTTGAAATAATTTTTTATCATGATGATACTTTTATTCTGAGCGTAAACTCCTGACCGGGTTAGCCATGCTGAACGTATGGTTTGAATGCTCAGCGTAAACAAAGCGATAAAGATCATGATAAGACCGCCCTGGATAAATACCCACCAGGTGAACGGTGTACGATAAGCAAAATCTGCCAGCCATTTATTCATCGCCACCACGCAAGCGGCGCCGCAATGATAAAGGCAAGCATAACCAGTTGCATAAAGTCTTTTGACAATAATGAAACGATCTGGGTAACGGAAGCGCCCAGTACTTTTCTTACGCCTATTTCCTTTGTACGCTGCGTGGTCGTATAGATCACGAGGCCGAGCATACCAAGACAACTGATAAAATAGTAAGCCCTGTAGCCCATACCAGTAAGCGGGAAATATCCTGCTCTGATTTATAAAAGCTTTCAATCGTTTTATCAAAAAATGAATAATTAAAATCATACTCCGGGTATACTCCTTTCCAGTCTTTTTCCATTTCAGCAATGGCATTTTTCCAGGCTGTCCGTTTGGCATTATCAGCTTTTAACAATATATGGTAAGTATCATGGTTGCTTTTTACGTTCGAAAAAGCCAGTGGCTGGATCAGTGAATGAACGGATTTATCATTAAAATCCTTCAGTACACCGGAGATGGTCACCCGCTGGCTCCCCCGGTCAAGTATTTTTCCAACCGCGTCGGCTGCTGTTTTAAATCCAAGGAATTTTGCATAGGTCTCATTGATCGCATACTCTGCCGTCACGCCATCATTTGCAGCTGGCAACCTGCCCGCTACCAGGTGAAGGCCATACAATTTAAAATACGTAGTGTCAGCCGATTTCATCCCTACCGTAGTTTCAATATCTTTTTGCCATCGTTATACTTTATCGTGGTGGAAGAATAACCAGAAGAAGCCGCGTACGACCGCCAAGGCTAACCATGGCTACTCCGGGTATGGCCTGTAATTTATTCAGCAACACAGTCCGTTTGTTTATATCCGCTGCATTCCAGGGCGCCCTGAAATTAACGATGGCGTCTTTCCTGAATCCCATATCCTTATTGATCGCATACTGTATTGTTTGCTTACAAGGATTGCAGCGATAATAAAAAATTGTGCCACGACAAACTGCGATATCGTCAGTGACCTGCGCAATACAGCTTTTCTTGTTTTACCTGATTGTACCTGCGACTGGTTCTTTATCACCTCGCCGGTTTGAATTTAGACAGTATCACTGCCGGTAAAAACCGGAGAGCAGCGTGACGGCAATGATCAGTACTATAATAAAAACAATGATGCCGGCCGCTCCGCAATAGTAAACGTCAGTTCCGGCGGCATAAAATCGGAGAATATTTTTAAAATGCCGGGAGTGATCGCAATGGATACGATAGTAGCCAGCAGGGTCAGCAAAAAAGTTTCGCCCAGAACTGGCCGATAAGATGTGCTCTTGAACTTCCCAGTGTCTTACGTATCCCGATCTCTTTTGCCCGAATGGCTGCCTGCGCTGTGGTAAGGTTGATGAAGTTGATACAACCAAGCAGTAAAAGAAAAGCGGCAACTACCAGTAATCCGTACAAAGTGGGTGTATGAGCTTGCCTGGCTGCAAAAGAATCATACTCGCCGGAAAAATGCAATGCCGATAAAGGTTGCAGCAGGTTTACTGTCTTCATGTAATCATCTTTGGCATACTTGCTTCGCAGGGAAGCCAGTTGCTTTTCTATCTGCACGGCAGCTACTCCTTTATTCAGTTTCACAATAACAAGAAGCAGAATTGACACTTCCCCAGTCATCCCAGCCCATATTATTTTTTAACCCTGTACTGGTCACTGTGGCGAGTGAGACAAATTCTTTGAACTGAATATCGGTGGGTTGATCAAAATCTTTTACGATGCGGTTATGGTAGCCGTTATCGAATCGCTATACGTAATAGTACTGCCCGCAAGAGAAGCCATATCTTTTCCGGGGAAATATATTTTTGCCCGGCTTTCTGATAATACAACCTGGAAAGGTTTTGCCAGCGAACTGGCGGGAGAACCGGAGATCCATGTATATTGAAAAAGACTGAAATAATCTTTGTCTGCAAATATGATATCCTTCTGGTTTTTAAAAACGGTCTTGTATTATCATTGCCTGGTGAGCCGGGCACTACTTTTACATCCGTGTCGTATAAATGAAAAGCAGCCGATCCGGCCAAACCCGTGATCTCGCGTTGTACGGCTTCGGATAAAGGCGCACATACGCCGCCGTTTTGTATCACCTGGCCAGGAAAGTTCAGTTTGGATACTACCCTGTATATCCTTGTCCTGTCTTTATGAAATTTATCAAAACTGAATTCATAACTCACCAGCAGGTAGATCACCAGTGCAGCGCTGATCCCAATAGCAAGTCCCGCAATATTGATCAGGGAAAACACTTTATGTTTCCAGAAGTTCCTGGCGGCAATAAGTAAATATTCCTGATCATGTTGGTTCGTTTTAATTGATTTCCTGTCTCCCGCTGACAGTAAAATACCCGGTTCCGTGACCCTATCCAC
>JBBCIL010000004.1:0-39936 GCA_037200265.1 Bacteroidota bacterium | reverse complement strand
ACTGTATTGTTTTTAAAATCTGTTGGCCATCGGCACCAGGTCTGTAAGTTCTGAAATTTTCACCGGTCTTTTTTGCTGAATGCTTTTTCTTGCCGCAATGCCGATAAGTATGGACATAGCGCCTTCTCTTGTTCCGGCCATGATATGATGAGGATTATCTTCCGGCGTTACAAAAATCCGTTTCTGCATTCTTACATCACCGCCGCCATGCCCGCCTTTTATTTTAGGCGTAGTGTACACTTCGAATTGCTTTGCAAAATTATCCATGGCGATGATCTCCCTTACTTCACCCGCGACTCCATCATCAGACTGGCTCATTTCCACCGCATGATGCTTTGACTGATCTTCGGGCATCTTTTGCAGGTAAGGAATGTCTTCCCATGTTTCTATTCTTCCATTCATGCCATTGAATGCGATCTGCCAGCCTTCGTATGGTGAGTAGGTCGTCAATGAATAGTTAGCCGTTACTCCATTGGCATAAATGATCTGTGCCGACATTTTATCATAGATATCAATCTCGTTGCTCCATACACAGCCATCCCTCAGGTAACCGTCATACTTCTCATTGTCTGGATATAATTTCTTCAGCCTTGCATCTTTATTGATATCCCAGTAAAACCTGCATGTGTCTTTATACTCACAACCCCGGCATTTTGTACCGCGGAAGGAATTGTTCTTTCCGTAATGCTCCAGGCTGCCATAAGCCGTTACTTCCACCGGCTCTGAATTCAACCACCAGTTGAGCAGGTCGAAATGATGTGTCGCTTTATGCACCCACAACGATCCACTTTTCGCCATACGGCCATGCCATCTCCTGAAATAATCTGCGCCATGAAAGACATTGAGATACCAGTTAAAATCAACGGAAGTAATCTTCCCCACCCTGTTGGCCGCCAGCAATTCTTTGAGCTGCATATTATGCACGCTGTGGCGATAGTTAAACGCGACGATTACTTTTTTACCCGAGCTTTTTTCGGCTTCTAAAATGCGTTTGCATTTATCTTCATCGGTGGTCATCGGTTTTTCGGTGATCACATTAAATCCTTTGTTCAATGCTTTTACAATAAATTCATCATGCGTAGCATCTACCGTCGTGACGATAATATAATCAGCTTTTACTGCCGCAAGCATTGCGTCGAAACTATCGAAGACGGGAATATCTCCGCCATACAGTTGTTTAGCATAAGCAGCCCTGCCGGGATTGATATCATGCAGACCGACAAACTCAATATTGCCGGCGAAGTTTTTCAGGAGATCACTTCCCCAGAAGCCGGAACCACGATGCCCTGTACCCACCTGGGCCAGCCTGATCTTAGTACCGGGAGAAGAAGAAGCTAAAGATGCGAAAGGATGAAGCATCAATGATGCGCCTGCGGCGGCAGTGTACTTCACAAAATTGCGACGTTCCATGGCAATAATCGTTTTTGATGTAGTCCGGAAGTCGGGAAGTCCGGAAGAAATTACTCTGTTAATTGTAATGCCTGCTTTTTCTTTAAACCTCGTCTCCGGACTTTCCGACTTGCGGACTTCCGGACTTTTCACTCTATCCTAAACCAATCCACCTCTGCAAAACCTGAATCATTTGTTTTCGTTGTTCTTGTACAAAACAAACCCAGTTTCGCACCCACCCAACGGCCCGGTTTAGCTACCAGTTTATCACCCGCCGGTGTAAATGTTTTTCCATCTGTACTATAACTAAATTCACATACAGCACCCTTGCTCACTTTTACGCGGAAATAAATATCTGTATTACTTAGTTTTTCACCGTCCTGTACTGTTTCTGTCTTTCCTTTATCCGCATCTTTTGCTATGCTGTAAGAAATATAATTGCCATCCGCTTTTTTAACCACGGATAAATAAGCGTAATCCGCACCGAGGATGATCAAGCCGGCTTTTTCTCCGTCTAACCGCGGTTTGAACGATAGCTTTGTGGTAGCGATAAATTCATCGGCGGGAAATTTCTGCATCAGCAGGTTAGGCACATCCCAGTAATTTTTTATACTATCCGGTAACTGATAAGAAAATAAACGCAGTTTACCATTGGATGGAAACGCCCAGTATGGTTTTGGATTAGCCTGCCATTGCCATTGCATACCGATCTTATTATCGTTGAACTCATCTGCATCCGCAGGTGTTTGTACAGGATATGTTTTTCCGGCGTTTGGTTTTTTATATACTATTACAGGTTCGCCTTTGCCATCACCATCTTTATCTTCTCCTATTACCGGCCAGTCGTTGATCCATTTCATCGGTTGCAGGTGCACTACTCTTCCATACGCGTCCTTATCCTGGAAATGCAGGAACCAATGCTCCCCCGTTTTTGTATCTACCCATGCGCCCTGGTGTGGTCCGTTGACAGTAGTTGATCCCTGGTCCATCACTACTTTCCTTTCATAAGGGCCATATATATTTTTGCTGCGCAATACCAGTTGCCAACCGGTGCTTACGCCCCCTGCGGGTGCAAACAAATAATACCAGCCGTTTCTTTTATACGCTTTGGGCCCTTCGATAGTAGGGTCCGTATCATGACCATCATATACCATTACTCCGTCATCCGTTACTTTCGTTCCTTCTTTATTCAATTGTTTGACTACGATAATACTTTTTATACCTGCACGGCTGCCGGCATAAGCGTGAACGAGGTATACTTTTCCATCATCGTCCCATAGCGGGCAGGGATCTATCAGTCCTTTACCGGTTTCCACCAATACGGGATCACTCCAGGGGCCCGTTATGTTTTTTGCTTTCGTTAGATAGATACCAAAATCCGGATCGGGATAGTAGATATAAAATTCATTATTATGGTAGCGGATAGAAGGCGCCCATACGCCATTGCCATGCTGTACCTTGCTAAAATGGTCAAATGGTGGCTGTCTTTTCAAAGCATGAGCAACGATCGTCCAGTTCACCAGGTCTTTGGAATGAAGTACCGGCAAACCCGGCGCATGATTAAAGCTGGACGATACGAGGTAATAATCATCGCCCACCCTTATCGCATCCGGGTCGGAATAATCGGCATTGATGACAGGATTTTTATATGTTCCGTTTCCATTATCAGCTACCCATACTTTGGACACGGCATTTTGCGCAACAACGGAAGCTGCCAAAAACAAAACAGGTATACTCAGTAATTTTTTCATTGCTCCGGGTTCCAGTTACCAAAAACATTTTTTAATGTATAGCGTTTTACTTCCTCCTCTGTCAATTGCTTTGACCATGCCACTCTTTTTACCGGATCAGCAGAAGGGCCGTAGTTTTTGTATTCAGAATAACGTGCTGTTTTATAACTCTCGGTATTATTCCAGTTTGACCAGCCTTCTGCTTTGATATGTGCCCCGATGAAACAACGCATATAGACAACGCTTGCATAAGGCCTCCATGGACGACCTAGCGATACATTATGCAGAGACGTATCTCCTGTCAGTACACAATCATTGAATATATAGCCAAACTCTTTTTCTTTAGGCGTGGCCGCAGCCGTTATATGCGAATTCTTTTTACTGTGGATATGGCATTGCTCGAACCATACTGTTGATGAACCGAAAATAAAATCGGTTGTACCTTCTATATAACAGTTCTTATAATATTGCCTGCTTTTTTCATTATTGACAAATAATATATCCTGGTTGCCAACGAAACGGCAATGCATAAAAACAGCTTTGTCGCCATCTGACTCTACGGCTACCGCCTGCCCGGCTGTAAGACCAGCGTCATTCTGAAAAGTAATGTTCTGAGCAGTGAAATTGTCCGCCTTTATTTTAAAACTCCATGATGTTCTTGTATTGATCGTATCACCTTTGGGCGACAATTTCCCGGTATGATCGTCGTAAGTAAGAATGGTATTGAATTTATCCTCTCCTGTCAGCGTTACAAAGTTCTTCGATGAGTCAAGGTAAAGCTTCTCTTTATACACTCCGTTCTTTACATATATACTGATGGGATTTTTATTATGCAGCGGCACTGCATTCAGTGCGGCCTGGACTGTTTTATAATCACCGCTGCCATCTGCAGCGACAATTATCTTTTTCTGCGCTGACAACACCGACACATAACAAACCAGGACTAACAACAATAGCTTTCTCATACTGTTTATTTAAAGGGTATCGGGGTCACAAATCCTGTTTCTTTTAACCATGCTTCGAGCAAATTCATCCACAGATCAGTTGAGCCGGGATTATCATCTAATCTTATCCCATGCCCGCCCTGCGGAAAAACATGGATACTTGCATTGATCTTCTTATCAATAAGTGCATTGTAGAACAACAGGCTATTTTGTACTTTCACCGTGCTGTCATTCAATGCATGAACTATAAAAGCCGGTGGGGTAAAAGAAGATACCTGCAGCTCACCGGAATACTTTTCTGTCATTTCCCTTGTACTGTCTGCCCCCATAAAATATCTTTTACTGCCAGGGTGAGCATATTTACCCATACTGATAACGGGTGAAAGTAATACCATGAAGTCGGGACGATAGCTGACCGCATCGAGCGAATCTTTGATAGCGGATACATCTTCCGCATGAGTGCCCAATGTGCTGGCCACATGGCCGCCGGCGGAAGTGCCCATCACGCCTACCTTATCTGTTTTAATATTCCATTTGGCAGCATTAGCCCTTATCAAACGCATGGCTCTTTGCGCATCCTGCATAGGCGCCAGTTCTTTTTTCTGCAGATCAGCCTGGTGAGGCAGGCGATAGATGAGTACAAAAGCATTTACGCCAATGCTGTTGTACCATTTAGCGAGATTGAATCCATTGTATAAATGGGATAGCCGTTCATATCCACCGCCGGGGCATATTAATACAGCAGTTCCTTTATTCTCTGCTTTGGGTACAACAAATGCATACATACCCGGCGTACCGACTCTCCATATTCTCTCATTGAATAAGCTATCCGTTATTTTTTTACCATTAAAGTTGGGCTTCTTTCCTTCGGGCCAGAGAGGAATAAATTCCTGTGAGCTGGCCTTTGTGAATAACCCTGCTATAAACAATATCAATACCGTTTTTTTCATTTTTCTTTTTTATCAGATGGCCATTCAAACGGTTTTGTTCTTATTGGCTGATACCAGTCAGATCCGGGAGCAGTGACAGAATTGGCAGCGGCAAAAATATTTTCTACAGAATAGTCCGTTGCTTCTTTATCATTCAGTTGTTTTGACCAGGCTGCACGTTTAGTTACATCAGCGCCCGGGCCGGTGTTTTTATACTCTGCGTAATACACTGTTTTTTCGTTCTCAGGATTTCCCCAGTTATTCCATCCTTCGGGGGCTATTTGTTTGGGTAGTTCACAGCGGATGAATGCTGTCCGGGAAAAAGCACGCCAGGGCCGGCCGAAATAAAGTTTGGTGACATTGGAGTCGGCCAGTATTTTACAATCGAGAAAAACATAGCCGAATTTCTTTCCGGGCGTAGTACTGGCGGCCGTAATGAATGAATTGGATTTTGACCGGATCGTACAATTTTGAAAAACAGCAGTGGCCGGACCGAAAATATAATCAGTCGTTCCTTCGATAAAACAGTCAACAAAGTACTGTCTCGCATTTTCACCTCCCGTATAGATCGTATCCTGGTTGCCTAAGAACCGGCAATTCTTAAATACAGCTTTGTCTGCATCTACATATAATGCCAGCGCTTGTCCTACAGGGCCAGCAGAATTAGCAAAAGTGATATTCTCGGCGACAAAACGATTACCTGAGATCTTTGCGGTATAAGAAGTGAATGTATTCAGCTTTCCCCTGCCCGAATAATCATTAAATGTAATGATCGTTTTCTCTACACTTTCCCCGATAAAGGTCACATCGGTGTTATTAGCAGGCAATTCGATCTTTTCATTATATACGCCGTTTTTTATATACAGGGTGACCGGCGCTAACGGAAATACCCGCATAGCATCAATAGCGTCCTGTATGTATTTGTAATCGCCTGTGCCATCTTTAGCCACGGTAAATACATATTTGTATTGCTGCGGGTTAGTGGTTTGAGAAAAAAGATAACCTGGGGAAAAAACCAGTAATGATATCATTAATAAATACTTCTTCATCGGCGTAAAATATTATTTCATTTACTGTTAAAGACCTTTATTAAAAACTCGTCAATACATTTTACCATTGGCTCAAACCATGGATCAAACAGGCAAAAGGAATGCGGTGCTCCTTCAAAAGTTTTTACCGCTGAATAAATATTGTACTGATCCAGGATCTTTATATAATCATCCCTGCCCGCATGCATCCGCTCAACAACACTGTTAAGAAATAAAGTGGGCGCTGTATTTTTTCCGGCATACGTTAATGGAGATGCCTGTTTCCACAGCTCCGGGTTCTCTGTTTTGGAATAACCAAACCAGTACGTGGCAGCGGAGATTCTTTTGCTGTCATCGCCTTCACCCGATTCAGGATGAATAAAAGCCAGTGTACCGTCTATATCTATTACTGCGTTCACATTACCGGAAATGCCTGTATGGCAACTATTGCCGGATTGCTCATTACCGGTAGTGCTACCTATAAATGCCGCCAGTTCACCACCCGCCGAATGACCTAAAGCAACGACCCGGGAAGTATCTATATTATAGTTAGCAGCATTTTGCTTTATCCATCGTATGGCGGATATAAGATCATATACAGCTGCAGGATACAATGCTTCCGTAGAAAGCCGGTACTCTGGCGTAAAACAAGCATAACCCAGCAAAGCAAGATGTTGTGCCAGCGGATGGTGCAATGTCTTATTCCCGCTTCTCCATCCGCCTCCATGAATAATGAGTATGGCTGTTCGTTTGGCTTTATATTTTTGTTTGGGATAAAAGGCGTCAAGCAATAGTTTACGGTCACCCGTTTTACAATATTCAATATCTCTTTCTTCAGCTACAGTACCTGCGGGCAGTTCTTCCACCATCTTTATATCCGGGTAATTCTTTACAAGCTTTTTATATTCATTATAAACAGTAAAGGAAGTATCCCGCATACCTGTAATGCCGCGGGTGGATTGCGCATTGACCGCAGCAACAACCAGGATAGGAAAAAATATGAAAACTCCTTTTTTCATTTATTGTTTTACTGCTGGCCGGATAATTCTTTCTGCCAGTTCAAGATGCTGATTTTTTATTTCCGCCAATACGAGTTCGGCTATTCTCCTGGCGCCATATTCATTAAAATGTGTATTATCCTTTTGACCGGCGGGATAATTGGGATGTTCCAATGAATCCAGTTGCATGAAAAGCATTTTTGCATTAGCCGGGCCGAATTGCTGCAGCAGATCACGGCTTTTTGCATCCAGGTCAATCACCGGCGCATTATATTTTTTGCCGATCTCCCAAACCGCGGCTGAATATTCCGCATGTGTTTCCTGCATCTTGCCTTCTTTATCAAATCTCATTCTTGTAACAGGGGTGATCAGAACCGGGATCGCCTTTTTGGCTCTTGATTCAATAATAAATTTTATAAGATTGGTCTTATAATCCGGCAGAGGCGTATAGCGGTCTTTGTATTTTTCTTCTTTGGCTTCATCATTATGACCAAACTGTATCAATACATAATCTCCTTCCTGCAAACTATCGGCGACAGGCTGCCAGCGGTTCTCACTGATAAATGTTCTTGTACTTCTTCCTCCCCTTGCCCTGTTATCAATTTGTACAGTGGAATCAAAAAAACCGGCGAATGGCATTCCCCATCCTGCCAACGGAGACCTGTTAGCCTCATACATGCACATTGTGGAATCGCCGATCATCCACACTTTGATCTTTTTTTGCGGAGGATAAGCAAATGCACCCGTTACTAAAACGAACGCAACAGGAATAATATATTGAATCCACTTCTTCATTTTATTTCTTTACAGGAGGAACAATGACCTGTTCAGCCAGTTCCAGTTTTAAGTTCCTGATCTCCGCTAATACGATTTGCGCCATTTTCCTTGCACCCAGTTCATTGAAATGCGTATCATCTTTTAAGCCATCGGGATAATTCGGATGTTCGCCGGGAGTAAGGTAATTGAATAAATATTTCGATGCTTCGGGTCCCAGTTGTTGTAACAATGCCTTGCTTTTTTCATTCAGATCAATAAGCAGAACATTGTTCTCTGCAGCCACCTGTTTGACCAATGCCGGGTATTCACCGTGGGATTCTTTAATGGATCCCGCATCATCAAATTTTCTCCGGGCAACGGGGGTAATTAAAACAGGGATCGCTTTTTTGGAACGGCATTCTGTAACATACCTCAGCAGGTTGGCTTTAAATTCATCCGGCGCAGAATAACGTTCGCCCTTTTCTTTTGATTCATCATTATGCCCGAACTGTATAAATACATAATCGCCTTCCTGCAAATGATCCAATACAGGTTGCCAGAGCTTTTCCGCGATAAATGATTTAGAACTGCGGCCATTCCTTGCGCGGTTATCAACTGTTACGGTTGAATCCCAAAAACCGGCAAAAGGCATTCCCCAGCCAGTTTCAGGATACGTTCTTTTTTCTTTCACCGACATCGTTGAGTCACCGATCAACCATACCGTTATCTTCTTTTTAGCAGGCAGGCCAAAAGCCATGATGACCAAAAAACCGGCTATAAATGATGTCCTTTTCATATTGTATCGCTTAATAAATTTATTGTCAATGTTTGCCTGCATATTTCAGCATATTAAGCAGTAACTGCTGTGCTACAATATTCGCTTTGTTCTGCTGTGACACGTTCAACGTATTCATCGCGGCATTTTCACCGTCGCCTTCCGCTCTTTGTTCTGCTTTTAGTCCTTTGAGACAAGACAAAATATCCAGCGCAGAAAGAATGATCCTTCCGCGGCCATGCGGAATGATACTAAGCGCTGAATAGACCTCCTGCTTATGATCGGCCACGCAGGCGACAACGGTTTCACCATTAAAAATCCTTAATCCTATGCGGTTCTTATTATACGTAGCAAGACTTTGATATTCCCAGTTGAATACACAGTGCTGCGGAAGACCTGTGAACAATTCATGATCCTTTACGAAAAAGTTGCCGCCGTACCAACTTGTGCCCAGCTCTTTCATACCGCGGTAATCAATGATCTCTTTCTTCGCGAGAAAACTGGCCCAATGTTCTGTATTGCCGGCAATGATCAATGTATTTCCTTCATTGACCCATTCCAGTATTTCAGTCACCAATGGATTACCGGTTTGCTGCGGCTCAAACGCTCCTACCAGTAAGTATTTTCCTTCGGGCCGTCCCGACCTGAACTCTTTGAATGTGTTTATTCCTGCCGAACGTAAAAAAACTTCCATCGCCATACTGGTATCGGCTACCATCCCGGCAGGAATATTATTGATATCAGGCTTTACGGCAAATAACTGGTCATTACCTGTCGCCATTATTTTCCCATCTTTTTTTAAATCGGCCTTTACAGTTGTATAACCTGCCGTCATAGGCACAACAGGAAATCCTGCTGATAAGAGTTCTCCGTATGTTGAACCCCCGGTTATAGATACCGGAATATTTTTTAAAAGTATTGTTTGGCCTGCAGAGCCAGTCACTTTTACCTCCAGTGTATAAGCTCCGGTAAGATTCACTTCATTGACAATATGAAAATCAACAATAGAAGTATCGCCGGTTGCCAGTACTTTGCGGTTCATCTTTACAGCCACAAATAAAGGCTTTGTATATCTTGCGATAAGATCGGGATCACCCTTGGGGTTGCGGTAATTATCTACAATACCTGAATGATTTTCCAGCTTCATGCTTTCCCAGCCATTGACAGCATACCCGTCAGTTATATTATTTATGCGGATGTTCTCAATGGTGCGGCCCTGGTAGTAATAAGCCACGTTTCCCATCTTCCGTGTTAGCGAATCAACATTGGGAAATGCTTTGCTGAAACCGGGTGTATTTTTTAGAAATGAATCATAGGCATCGTACCATTTCAGATAAGTTTCCGTTTCCCAACCAATATTTTTTCCTGTTCTCAATATTTCATCCCGTATCAGTTGCAGCCGGGGTGGTGTACCGATCGCTCCTTCCTCTCCATAATAAATGATCTCATCCTTATGATCAGTATATCTTAAATAATCGTTGGGATTTTTATATAAGTTATCATGGTAAGTACCCGGCCCGCCGGCATGATGCTGATCAAACCAGCCATAATCACGAAAGGTAAAATCATAAGGAAGGAGATGAAGTTTAAACCGCGGGTCTTTACCCATTTTGATACTTCCATTGGAAGAATTATATGTAAGTATCCTTGTTTCGTCTAAACGATGGGCAGCCAGCATCTGCAGGCTATCCTGCTTCTGCGGTTCGGCGCCACGTTCATTGTGCATATTGTAAATAACGAGTGAAGGATGATTGCGGTCTCTCCTGATCATCCTTGTCAATTTTTCATTGCGGGTGGCAAAATAAAAATCAGCCTGTTTTTTTCCGGGGCTATCTGTCGCATTATACCTATCAGCAGGATACTGGTTACCTCCGGGCTCTTCAAAATAAAGTAACCCCAGTTCATCCGCATAGTTCAGCACATTCTGCTGCCCGATCGTGCGATGAAAATTAAGCATGTTAAGCCCTATCCGTTTTGCACTTTCAATTTGCTTTTTTGCCAGTGCATCGGAAGGAGCAATTCCATTTACCGGCCAGAATCCCCAGGAAATAGCGGTCAATGCCACGAATCGTTTCCCGTTCAGGTAGTATTGCTTATCGCCGTTTATATCCCTGACCTCAAACCAGCGGAAACCAAACCGCTGACTATAACGATCAGCGCTATTGTCTTCTCCTTTCCAATCCGCAGTTAATATATACAGGTCAGGAGAAGCAGGGCTCCATAGTTTCGCATCCGGGAGATTGATCGTATATGTAATGGTAGTAGCACCAGATACAAGCTGATCAACAGGATATCTTTTTTCAAACACCGGTTTCTGATCGCTTTTCGCCTGTCTTACCTGTAAGAGAATATCTCCTTTTATTGTTTTACCCGATTGATTAATGCCTGTCAGTTGTATATCCACTTCGTTGATATTCGGTTTATTCTTAATAAAGATATCATCAATGAATACCTTGCCTGTGGCTTCTACTGTTACTTTACCTGTTATACCGCCAAAGCCATGCGTAGGATTGGTACGGTAATCGCCCCACATAAAATTCTGTGAATCGCGCCAGTCAAAATTTCCATTAGGATCTGTTATGCGTACCTGCAGTTCATTGACTTTACCGGTTATTACCGCATCAGTAATATCAACAGCAAATGGTGTACTGTTTACCAGGTCATACCCTACCAGTTTTTTATTGACAAATATTTCAGCGCGGAAGCGAATGCTTTCAAAATTCAGTGTAATGCGTTTGTTTTTCAACGCAGCAGGGATCGTAAAATTTGTAATGAACCATGAAACGCCGAGGTAATTCCCGGATACACCAAAAGGGTTTCCATTTTTTCCCCAGTAATATTGTTCGACAGTGGCAGGAAGATGTACCACTTTTGCAGGAAGCCTGTTTAGCATATCCCACCCGCCGGAAGGAATATTAACCGGCAGCTTTGCAACAGTAACCGGTGGTGCAAACAGTTCATCTCTTTGCCATGTTGCAGCCGTATCCAGGACAAGCTTCCAATCATGATTGGAAAGATCGGTGACCCATCTTCCTGTTTGCGCAACCAATGTCATTGCCGTGCATAAAGAAAGAAAAACGAATGAAAAGGTTTTTTTTACCCCGCATTTGTTAAACTGTTTATATACACTTCAATGTTCGT
The DNA here is from genome assembly GCA_037200265.1 of Bacteroidota bacterium. Taxonomy (GTDB): domain Bacteria; phylum Bacteroidota; class Bacteroidia; order Chitinophagales; family Chitinophagaceae; genus VBAT01. Next base: position 28,246 of record JBBCIL010000004.1, on the reverse strand, counting down.
GTACAGTTTATCCAGTTTGTATGCCGGTGCATCACTGGCATCATTTATATTTAATCCGTTCTTTTTTTCCCATTCATCCGGCATACCGTCTTTATCCGTATCAGCAGGAGCAGGCAATGATTTCAATGCCGGCCATGCATTAACAGTCAGATCATACTCTGTACCATGCGGAAAACCACCCTGTACGTCTATCATTCTTCCTGTCCTGGTCTTTACATCATTAATAATTCTTTCGTCTAATGTATCTCTCTTAAAACTGGCGCCCACTTTCGCCAGTACACCGGCATAAGCATCTTTAGCGGTTTGCACCTGTATGTCTTCAGCCGGGTGGGGCTTATCAATGACTGCTTCTTTCTTATCATCTTCTGTACCGCCATTGCCCATATGTATACCCAGCCAGTTATTCTTTGACATATCTTCTGCACCGTCTACATAATTGCCATCCACATAGTATTTTCCAAAACCTATGGCCGGCTTTTCCTGTCTTGATGGATTCACGATCCTGAAACGGACATTATTAGCCGTAGACGGGCCATACCGGTAATAATTATTGACCAGGTTATATTTACCACCTTCACCACCGTATATATTATTATGGCCCCAATCATAAATAACATTGTTGCGGAAATCAACAAAATCCGCCGGCGCTCCTAATCTCGACCCATTGAAGCGCGGATTGCGGCTTCCGCAATGCGCAAATAAATTATGATGCGCCGACAGGTTCGGCCCGCCCCATATACCACCATAGCCATGATGCTCATAATCTCTATCGCCTGTTTCAAAATGATAAGAATAATTCAGTGGCTCTGCAATCAGGTTCCATTGTACTGTGGTGCTGTCTCCTCCATAAATGGAAAACACTTCATCCGTACTCCAGCTCATGCTGCAATGATCAATGACGATATTCTTTCTTCTTCCGCCGCCAAATGCATCATCACCACCATTGCCATCTACCATGCCGCCTTTCTGGTATTTATCTCCCATGCGAAACCGCAGGTAACGGATGATCATATTATCGCCACCAAGCCCTACCGGCTGATCCGCCAGGCAAATGCCATCACCGGGAGCTGTTTGTCCTGCAATGGTCACATCGCCTTTGATAGAAAGTTTTGATTCAAGATGAACAGTGCCTGATACGGCAAAAACAATTATACGTTTTCCTTTTGCCTCGGCCGCTTCGCGAAAACTGCCCGGGCCTTTATCGTTAAGACTAGATACAATGAATATCTTTCCGCCCCTGCCTCCGGTAGTATATTTACCAAAACCTTCCGCACCGGGAAAAGCAATGGCTATAGATTCACCCGTACTACCGGACGTTGTTGTTTTCTGCGCCGTACAGGAGTAAAAAACACTGCAGGCTGTAAGTACAGCGATCATTCTTGTTTTCATGTGATATGCTTTTCTTTAGTATCAGACGATATTTAAAACTAATCTGGTTGTCAAAAGAAAATAAATGCTGCTAAATGCAAAATAAATAGCCGGTAAGCCGGGAAGGCGAAAAGTTTTCAATTTTATTCTCCTTCCCGGCTTGCCGTCTTACCGGCAATCACTAACCCTTTATAAATTTCAACATCACTTTCGTATTCGCCAACCGGTATTCCACATAATACAATCCCTGCGGCAAATTGCTTACATCAATGGGTGTTTCTATCGTATTCGGCTGTGTACTATACGTAGCCATATATTGCCCGGCCGCATTGTAGAAAGTCAATACAGCTTTCTCCGTTGTGATCGGGTGCGCTATGAAAATAGTACGGGTAACAGGTACAGGATAAATAACATACTCTCCTGTCACCTTATTATAACCATTCAATGTTACGTTCACCGCATCTGCATCCGAACTCGTATGTGATAATATACCGGAGAACATGCCCGTCACCGGTACATACAATCTTAAGAGTATCGTAGTTGGTGGCACCGCGCCGTTTGTACGGGTAAGTGTAACCGCGGTTGACTGCCAGGATGAACCATTGGTAGTTGATACCTGGAAATGAGCCGGTGGTGTAATGATAATATTGCCTGTCAAATTTGTTCCTTCTACAGTATAACTCTGCACCGGCATGGCGCCGTTTACAGTTTGTGTGAATACGCCGAGTGTTTGCGTAACGATGATCACCGGCTTCGGAACCGTAACACCTGTCACTGCCATATTCTTTGACGCCGCGCCACTGCTCACATGCGTTACATTACCCGAATGAGCCCCTAATGCCACTGAATTCAATCGTATACTGATAGTAGTAGCTGCAACAGCTCCACCGGTTTGTGTTAATACAAGCGGTGTAGTTGACCAGTTCGTACCTCCATTGGAAGATATCTCGTAATCGGCCGGGGCTGTAATGGTTATATTACCTGTGAGGTTAGCGCCTGTCACTGTATACGTTTGTACGGGTGATACTACACCCAGCACCTGTGTAAATGTTGCCAGCGTACCTGTCAATGTAATTAATGGTATTGGTATCGCATTCCCTGTAACCGGCAGGTTTGCCGCAGGTGCACTCGTACCCGTATGAGCGATATTACCGGAAGAAGTTCCTGATGCTGTTGCATTCATGCGTACAGAAATGGTTGCAGCAGACAATGTGCCGGCAGTTGGCGTCAACACCAATGGTGTAGTATTGGTGCGCCATGTAGTACCGCCATCTCCTGATACTTCAAAACCGGCAGGAGGCGTAACGGTAATATTACCGACCAGGTTAATACCTGATACCGTATACGTTTGCGCAGCTGATGGCGTTCCTACTGTATGTGAGAATGGATTTAATGTTCCTGTTACAGTGATTGATGGTACAGGAACTGTGTTGCCTGTAACCGCGACATTTATGGTAGCCGCACCTGAACTTACGTGCGCAATATTTCCATTGTAAGCGCCTAATGCCGGTGCATTTAACCTGATTGATATAGTCGTTGCTGCTAATACTCCGCGGTTTGCGTTAACACAAGCGGTGCAGTATTAGTGGACCATGTTGTACCACCATCACCGGATACTTCATAATTGACCGGTGGCGTGATCGTGACATTCTGCGTAAGCCCCGTACCGGCAACGCTATAGGTTTGTGCTGCGGAAGGCGTTCCCAATATTTGTGAAAAAGCACTCAATGTTCCTGTCGCCGTGATGAACGATGCGGGTGTTGCAGCACCATTGACAGCCACGTTCATTGTAGTGGCGCCTGTACTTGCATGGCCAATGTTTCCGGAATAAGGCCCTGCAACAGTTGCATTCAATCTGACTGATATAGTAGTAGTCGCTACAGTTCCGCCTGCTTGTGCCAATACAAGCGGTGTTGTATTGGTAGACCATGTCGTACCGCCATTTGCTGATACTTCATAATTAACAGGTGGTGTAATAGTAATGTCTGTTGTAAGACCTGTGCCTGAAACGGTATATGTCTGTACCGCCGATGGCGCTCCTATCGTTTGTGCAAAGTTGTTTAATGTGCCTGTTGTTACAATAGTTGAAACCGGGCCTACTACAGGTATAGCCGCCCCGATCACTTTTACATCTTTCAGCATGGCATAGCGGCCTACGCTGCTGCTGCCGCAACTGAAATAAAAACGGAATGTCAATGTTTGTCCGGGTAATAATGTTATACCTGCCACACCCGCTACTTCGAGCTTATACTGATTGGTTGGCCCGCCGGTTTGATTAGCCAGTAAAATGGGATTGGCAAAACCTCCGGGTATTGTACTTACATCAGCTGAGTCAGCGGTGAAATTGCTCAATGAATAGACGGCGGCCAGTCTTGTATTACTGGATGTATTATAAAATGCACCGCTCACTAATATAGAATCAATCCTGGTCGAGTAACCGCTGTTAGCCGTAACTGTGAATTGTTCATAATATGTACGCAGTAATGTTCCACCGGGACCACCGGCTGCTGTTCCCCATGATCCATCCCCATTGGCTGTGGCGCCAAACGCTTGCCCGAACTGCGGTGAATATGCAGGTATAGCCGGTACAGCCGTACCATTTGAAGTATATAACCTGTAGAATGAAGGTGTGCTGGCTGTTACTCCGGCGGAACGTGCGCCTGTGCTATCATTGCTGTTCGCTGTGAATGGCCAGTGCTGAAGCACTTCTTTTACCGTAGCATAGCTGGTTGACTTACCAGTTACTTTTACATCTTTCAGCATCGCATACCTTCCGGCCGTACTGCTGCCGCAACTGAAATAGAAACGGAAGGTCAGCGTTTGACCTGGTTGAAGCGTTACGCCTCCCAATCCTGCTACTGATAACGGGAATTGCTGCGTTGGTCCTGCTGTTTGATTGGCCAAAGTAACAGGATTGGCAAAACCTCCCGGTATCGTAAATACGTCGGAAGAATCTGCTGTGAAATTGCTTAATGAATATACTACTGCCAGTCTTGTACTGCTGGATGTATTATAAAAAGCAGCGGTAACATATAAGGAGTCTACATTTATACGGTAACCATTATCTGCTTTTACAACAAATTGTTCGTAATACGTTCTGCGTAAAGTACCTCCCGGTCCGCCTGACGCAGTACCCCATGATCCATCACCATTAACGGTAACGCCGAAGGCCTGGCCGAATTGTGGTGAATAAGCAGGTATACTGGGTACCGTTGTACCATTCGAAGTATAAAGATTAGTGAATGAAGTGGTGCTTGGCAATACGCCGGCTGCACGAATCAACGCGCTGTCGGTATTATTAGTAGTAAATGGCCAGTGCAACAAAGTGATATTGAAGAAGAAGCAATGACCGCCGTTACGCCCTGAACTTTTATATATTTTGTAATACCACCGCCCGTCACCAGCATGATGCTGTCTGTATAGGTTCCGGCAGCCGTTGCATTCAAACGAACGGCTATCGTAGTAGCGGCCAGTATATTGGCCGTTGGCGTCAATGAAATGGTAGTTGGATTAGCAACCCAGGTAGTACCGCCATTGGAAGATATTTCAAAATTCACCGGTGGGGTAAGCACAACATTACCTGTCAGGTTCTCCCCGGATACCGTTACGTTTTGAGGATCAGATGGCGTACCGAGATTTTGAATAAAGGATTGCAGTATACCGGCCGTAATGATCGTCGGTACAGATGATATCTCTACTGTATCGGTAAGATGCGAAGCATATCCTGCTTTTGATCCAACGAGATAATAGAAATAAGAAGTGCCTGCTGCGGGTAATACATCGGTCAACTGGAAATTGATCGCTGTATCATTGGTAGCCGTTACTTCACCGATTTTCGCATAGCCTGAGTTTCTTACGGCAGAACGATATAATTCATATTTGATCTGGTCCATCGCCCAACTGATATTCCAGTTGAACGTACTGTTAGTGGCACCCTTGCTTCCCTGAAGTTGGATACCGCAATATCCCTTGACTGGCTTGCGCATACCGAAGCACCCACTGAACATGGATCCCATGCACCGAATAAAGTGGCGTTGGTATAAGTGGCGGCCTCGGTCGCATTCAGCTGGAATGACCAGGGAACACGCTGGCTTATACTCACCGGGTTGCCATTAAAAAATTTACTCTGGTATTCTCCGTAATAAATAAGACTGGTGTTAGTACCTGCATCCCATATTGACCATCCTTCCGGCGCTATGCTGGTACCCATCATCGTATTCAGGAATACTACTTTATTATTGGTAAGCGGAACAGATCCCGTACTGTTTTGCCATGGTCTGCCTAATACATAGCTGGTAGCGCCCGTATTATTGGGAATCTTGCAATCCCTGAACACATAACCGTAAGCTTGTCCCGGTGGTGTATTAGCCGCAGTGATATACGAACTGCCGCTTGTCGTTCTTGATTTTGGATAAACAACTGTTGAATCAAATACAGCGATCGAACTGCCGAAGATGAAATCAACATTGCCATCTATATAGCAATTCTTAAAATAATGACGCGGTGTACCGTTACCTTTTATATATAATGTATCCTGGTTGCCAAGGAAACGGCAATTTTTAAATACAGCCCTGTCGGCATTTACCAATACAGCCACCGCCTGCGTACCATCACCATAGGTATTGGAAAAAGTGATATTGAAAGCGGAAAAGTCATTTGCATTGACAGTAAAGCTGGCTGAGTTTTGCGTACCTACCGTACCGCCGCCTGGCAATGGATCACTGGCGCCGTCAGTATAATACAGAATAACATTCCCTACACTTTCACCTACCAGTTGTAGAAAAGGTTTATTAGATGGAATTGTGATCTTCTCTTTATACTTTCCGTTCTTAATGAATATAATGTATGGCACTGTGAGTCCTGTTGGAGCTGCATTAATCGCTGCCTGCACTGTACTGTAATCACCCGATCCATCCTGTGCTACTACCAGTGAAGTATTGGGCGGCGCTGTTGTCGTAATCGCATTACCTGATACAGCTATATTTGTTATGGCAGCACCGGCGCTGGCATTGGCAATGTTTCCCGAATAGGGTCCTGCGGCAGTGGCATTCAATCGTACACTGATCGTTTTGGGAAGAACGGTACCACTGCTTTGCGCAACAGTAAGTGGTGTTGTATTTCCGTTCCAGGTAATACCACCATCACCCGATACCTGGAAATTAGCAGGTGGAGTGATAATAATATCAGCGGTTAAATTCGCTCCCGCTACTGTATACGATTGTGAAGTAGAAGCAAGCGGGATATTCTGTGTAAATGTATTCAGCGGGGAACCTGTAATTGTTACAGTCGCCGCATTTACTATTCCATTGATATAATTTTCAAGATTAGTATACCCATTGCCGGCTATACCATTCCTGTCTGCCGCATCATTGGGATTTAAACCATTGCTGGTTTCATACGCATCCGGCATACCATCATGATCAGCATCTGCAGGAGCCGCGGTTGAATTTAATGTTGGCCATGCATTTACAGTAGACGCATACGGTGTTCCGTGCGGATAACCACCCTGTACATCAATGATCCGCCCTGTACGATTGCGCACATCATTAACGATACGCTGATCCAGTGTATCTCTTGCAAAACTGGCGCCTGCGTATTGCAGTACAAGATTGTAAGCATCCTGCGCACTCTGCATGGTGATCGTACCGAGATCAAAAGCCGTTGCTACTTTAGATTGCGTGGTGTCTGCCTGTGTACCGCCGCTCATGGCTGCTCCCAGCCAGTTGTTTTGCGTGATAGCAGTGGAACCATCTACATAGTTTCCCGTTACATAATATTGTCCGTATGGCAATACCGGCGCTGTTGTTTGCTTGCCGGGATTGATGATCATATATTTTATGGGAACGCCGGAAGAATTGCCTGAAGAAGTAGAAGGACCGTATTTGTAGTAATTATTGACAATATTATAATTACCGCCTTCACCACCATTTACATTGTATGAACCCCAGTTGTACAGCACATTATTCCTGAAATCAGCATTTTCCTGCCCGGCGGTAAAAGGGGAAAGATTGCGGCTGCCATCAAAACGCGGCGCTCTTCCTTTGAGGTGTGCAATGAGGTTGTGATGAAAACTGGCATGCTTTCCACCCCATATACCTCCATAACCATGCTCTTCGAAATCTACATCACCTGTTTCAAAATGGTATGAATAGTTCAGCGGCTCTGTAATAAAACTCCATTGAACGGTGACGCTGTCTCCCCTGTATATTGTCAATGCTTCGTCTGAACTCCATCCTGAAGTGCAATGATCAATAATAATATTTTTATTGCCGAGATTACTAAACGCATCATCTGATCCGCCTCCGTCTACCATCCCCGCATTCTGGTACCTGTCTCCCATCCGGAAGCGTATATATCTTACGATCACATTATCGCCATTGATAACCACCGGGCGGTCGGCAAGGCAGATGCCATCACCGGGAGCTGTCTGTCCCGCAATGGTAGTGTTCGCTTTTATAGTCAATCTTGATGTAAGGTGTATGGTTCCCGACACACGGAAAATAACCGTACGGTAAGCAGCTGTCTGCGTCACTGCATAGCGCAGGCTGCCCGCGTTGCCATCATCACTCAGATTGGTAACTTCAAAAACGGTAGTAGGCACCGAAGTTCCTGGAACTTTGTAAACAGGAAGGCATGATAGGTATAAAAGGGCACAGAAGCGTCGGCGGATTCCGGGCTTCCTTATATAATGCCCTCACACTGGAAAGTGTTGAGGCATTAACTGACCTGATGAAAGATTTTGCAAATAAAAAAGGATAGTCCTTTGATGACCAAAGATGAATTACATAAATACTTAAAAGAGAAATATCCAAAAGAAAATGAAGGATGTGAATGGAAAGCCTTTCACAATTTAAAAAATGCTTTTTCAAGCTGGGAAGGAAATGATATAATATCCTATGTTTCTGCAATTTCTAATATGGAAGGCGGACAATTAGTTATAGGAATAGAAGACAGTACACTTGAAATCCGGGGTATTCAGATCTTCAATACCCATACGCCGGAAAGTACTCCCCTGAGGTAATCAAAAAATGTGTAAATATTCCGGGTGTAGGTCTCAAAATTGAAGAATTCAAACTTCTGATACAAATCAAATTGTCTGGGTTATACATATACCGAAACACTCTGCCCGGAAAATTGTATATGCCCCACGACAAAGCATGGCAAAGGATTGGAGATAGCCTGGTCGAAATGACTAAAGAGCAGGAAAACAAAATACTCAACGAACCGCTTTTTATTAATGATGACTGGAGTGCCAGAACTTTGGCCAACGCTTCCATCTATGACTTAGATGAAAACGCCATCTCTTTTGCAAAAGAGAAATTCATTCAGAAACACCCGCATCTTTTACCAGAATATCAGAAATGGGATACACTCACTTTCTTAAATAAGTCAAAATTACTTATCAATGGCAAGGTTACTACCACAGCCATTTTACTTTTAGGAAAAACTGAATCTGAACACTACTTACAGCCTGCAGTAGCAAAAATCAGCTGGATATTAAAAGATGAAAAGAACAATGAAAAAGATTACCAGCATTTCTCCTGCCCGTTCATTATGTGTGTGGAAAGCCTATTTAGTAAACTCCGAAATCTCCGGTACAGGTACATTAAAGATGAAACTCTTTTTCCCGAAGAAACAGATCAATATGAGCCTTATGTCATAAGAGAGGCTTTACACAATTGTATTGCACATCAGGATTATCAGCAAGCAGGCAAAATAAACGTTGTTGAAAAGAAGACGGGCATTTAATATTCGCTAATGCCGGCTCTTTCTTACCCGGATCGGTAAAAAGAGTCATTTCACAAGATGCCCCCCAGGAAAAATACCGGAATCCTTTCCTGGTAACGGCTATGGTGAATTTAAATATGATTGATACGATTGGAAGCGGAATTAAAAGAATGTTCAATTTTCAAAAACAAAAATTTTTTTCCCCTTCCGGACTATGATTTATCTGCCAACACGGTAAAAGTTACCATAACAGGAAAAATTCTTGATTTCGAATACGCGAGGGTCACTTGCCCGGCATCCTAATCTTACTCTTGATGAAATTATTCTATTAGATAAAGTACAAAAAAAATTACCCCTGTTATCCGAAGAAATAAAATACTTAAAAGAGAAAAAACTAATTGAAGGAAGGAAGCCTAATTATTATATTTCAGCAAAAGTAGCTCAGGCTACCGGCCAAAAAGCAACCTACACAAAATATAAAGCATTTCATAAAAAGTATTACCAGGATATTATTATACAGGCAATTAATCAGCATGGCTCTGTAAACAGGCGGGATATTGATGAGCTTTTGTTAAATAAGCTATCTGAGTCATTAAGTGAACAACAAAAAAAACATAAAATAAATAACATAATTTCTGAGATGCGAAAAGCAAATATTATAAAAAATACAGGGACTTTTAATGTACCGAAATGGGTTCTAATAGTTAACCTTAGAAATAAATAATTATTAGACAGATTATTAAACAAACTAAACTTTTTTAAATATAATTAATTGAAAATCAATATATTAATATCTAATTAAACTCACAATAATTATTAATAAATGGCCCTGATCAAACCCTTCAACGCATTAAGACCGAAAAAAGAATTAGCCGCTGCAGTAGCATCAAGACCCTATGATGTACTGAACAGTGCTGAAGCAAAAAAAGAAGCAAAAGGCAATGCAAACTCTTTTTTGCATGTGACAAAATCTGAGATTGACCTTCCCGGTACAACAGATATCCATAGCGCCGCTGTATATGAAAAAGCAAAAGCTAATCTTGACCAGTTTGTTTACGAAGGCGTACTCTTCACAGAAGAAAAACCCTGCTATTATATTTACCAGCTGATCATGAATGGCAGGAGCCAGACAGGATTAGTGTGTATTTCCGCTGTTGATGATTATTTTACAGATGTTATCAGGAAGCATGAATTTACCCGCCCGGAAAAAGAAAAGGACCGCATCAATCATATTAAAATAACAAAGGCGCAAACAGGAAATGTTTTTTTAGCTTACCGCGATGTAAAAGAGATTAACGATATCATCAATAGCTGGAAGAAAAACAACCAGCCCGTATATGATTTTAAAGCGGATGATGGCATTCAACATACCATATGGGCTATAAACGACGACGCCATAAATCAATCCATCACACTAACTTTTGCCAATAAAGTACCCGCCACCTATATAGCAGACGGGCATCACCGCGCAGCTTCAGCCGCCAAAGTGAGCCTGCAATTGCCTGACAGCAAGGCTGCGAAATATTTCCTGACAACGATCTTCCCGGCCAGTGAACTGGCTATCCTCGATTATAACCGGGTGGTAAAAGATCTGAACGACCTGGACAAAGAAGATCTTATCAGCGCCCTGCAGGACGAGTTCTTTATAACACTGAGCCCCGAACCGGTAAAACCGGCGCAACTACATGAGTTCGGCATGTATTTGGAGGGGCAGTGGTACATCCTTACATCACGGAAAGGAACGTATACCAATGATCCTATCGGGGTACTGGATGTAACGATTTTGTCGAATAATGTGCTTAATAAGATATTTGATATCAAAGACCAGCGGACGGATAAACGAATTGATTTTGTAGGAGGTATACGTGGATTAGGCGAACTGGAAAAAAGAGTGAACAGCGGCGAAATGAAAGTGGCGTTCAGCCTGTACCCTGTCACGATAGAACAATTATTCGACATCGCTGACAGCGGCAATGTGATGCCTCCGAAAAGTACCTGGTTTGAACCAAAACTGAGAGACGGGCTGCTGACGAACCTGATATAAACCTGTAAAGGTTATCAAACCAGTCAAAATACGGACGGCCACCATTAATTTGTTAATCTTGCAACAGTACGGGATTCAATAGCATCTATTTGTTTTAATTTGTAATATGAAAAGACCTCTTTCCTTCCTTATCGCTTCTTTACTGGTGATAGCCACGCTTGCCCAAACCGGGGATGATGCAAAGACGCTGCATGAAAACGCCAAAACATTTATGCGTTCGGGTGATTTTGACAATGCCGTCATTGTACTGGTACGTGCATTAAAGCAGGAACCAAACAACCTGGAAATGCAGAAAGACCTTGTGATGTGTTATTACCTGAAAAGAGATTATACACGTGCGCTCGAAGGCGTAAAATCACTGCTGGATCGCAATGATGCGGACGTAGTAACCTACCAGCTGGCGGGCAATGTATACAAGGCGCTGGAACAGCCCAAAGACTGCGAAAAAATATACAAGAAAGGTTTGAAGAAATTTCCCAAAAGCGGACCCCTCTATAGCGAATACGGTGAATTGCTCTGGTCCATAAAAGACTATTCCGCTATTGAACAATGGCAGAAAGGTATTCAGAACGACCCGGCTTACGGCGGCAATTATTATAATGCAGCGCTCTACTACTTCTTTACAAAAGATAAAGTATGGAGCCTTATCTACGGGGAGATATTTGTGAATATGGAAAGCCTGTCTGAAAGAGGCGCGGCTATGAAACAACTCTTGCTGCAGGGATATAAAGAGAAACTCTTTGCAGAAGCAGATATGCTGAAAGGTGAAGAAAAGAATAAGAGTGAGTTCGCCAAAGCTTTTTTATCGGGCATGAACAAACAATCTTCCCTGGCTAATAAGGGCCTGACCATTGAAACTATCACGATGATCCGCTCAAGGTTCATATTGGACTGGTATGCTAACAATGCTACTAAATTTCCGTTTAAGTTATTCGATTATCACCAGCAGCTATTAAAAGAAGGGCTGTTTGATGCGTACAATCAATGGCTGTTCGGGCCTGTAGAGAACCTGGCCGCTTTTGACAACTGGACAAAAACGCATGCTGAACAATTTACTTCCTTCACCAACTTACAGCGCAACCGGATCTTTAAATGCCGGCGGGACAGTATTACCAATAAGAGTGATTCCTGATGTTCCTGTTAAGGGTTTAACGTTCTGCAGAATGATTATCCGGGAATTATTCCGGAAATTCCGCATAGCGAAACCTTAAACATTCTACCCTTAAAGACCCCATTAAACGACTCCGCTAAACACGGCCCCAACCCGGCTTTTTTTTGTAATTTGTCTCTCAAAGCGGCTATCATATGATTATCTTCCCGGAATAGTACTCCTGCCGTAAAAACATTATAAGATTGCAACATGAATGAACCAAAAAGATTATTTGATTGCATTGAATATCACCTGCAGCAGCAACCCCTTGATGTAATGCTGGCCGGTAAGGAAAGCGGGCAATGGAAAACCTACAGTACAAAAGAAGTAGCTGCTATTGTCAATGACCTCAGCGCCGGTTTGATCAATATGGGCATTGGGCCCAATGATATGACCGTGGAAGGAAGGGATAAAATAGCCATTCTTTGCAAGAACCGCCCTGAATGGCTGATGGTTGACATGGCTGTACAACAGATAGGCGCACTGCTTGTCCCTATTTATCCTACTATCAATGTCAATGAACTGGATTTGTATTGAATGATGCGCAGGTAAAAATGGTCTTTGTGAATGATGAAGATACCTTTCATAAAATCTCCACGCTGAAAGGCCGTGTTCCTTCTCTTAAAGAGATTTTTACGTTTGAACATGTGGTAAATGCCCGGCACTGGAAAGATGTGACCAGCCAGAGTACGCCGGGATTAATTGCCCGGATAAAACCTGTTGCCGATAAGATCGGCTATGAAGATGTAGCGACTATTATTTATACATCAGGCACTACCGGCATTCCCAAGGGAGTGATGCTGAGCCACCGGAATGTTTTGTCGAATGTAATGGCCAGTATCCCCTGTTTCCCTCCTACGGACGGCAATACAAAATCATTGAGCTTTCTGCCGCTCAATCATATTTTTGAAAGAATGGTTTCCTATCTCTACCTGTTCAAAGGAACTTCTATCTATTATGCCGAAAGCCTGGATACGATCGCTGACAACCTGAAAGAAGTAAGGCCGGATATGTTTACGACGGTACCGAGGCTGCTGGAGAAAGTATATGACCGCATCATGCAAAAAGGAAATGAACTGACCGGCATAAAGAAAAAATTATTTTTCTGGGCGCATGGCCTTGCTGAAAAATTTGAGATCAATAAGAACCAGGGCATGTGGTACAATATGCAGTTAAGCCTTGCCAATAAACTTATTTTCAGTAAATGGAGAGAAGGGTTAGGTAACAATATTAAATGTATAGTGACCGGAGGGGCCGCCTGCCAGGTAAGGCTGATCCGTATATTCACGGCAGGACGTATCATTGTCATGGAAGGATATGGCCTCACAGAAACTTCTCCCGTTATCAGTGTAAACCGCTACCAGGAAAAAGGAAGAATGTTTGGAAGCGCAGGTCCGCTGATTGATGGCGTGGAAGTAAAGATCGCCGAAGACGGAGAGATACTCAGCAAAGGCCCAATATAATGATGGGTTATTATAAACGTCCCGACCTGACGGCCCAGGAAATTATGGATGGCTGGTTTCATACAGGTGATATCGGGATGATGGTGGAAAACAAGTTCCTGAAAATAACGGATCGTAAAAAAGAACTCTTTAAAACGAGTGGTGGTAAATATGTAGCGCCTTTGCCGGTGGAAAATAAATTAAAGGAATCTCCTTTTATCGAACAGGTAATGGTCGTCGGGCCTGAAAGAAAATTCGTTGGTGCACTGATCATCCCTTCTTTCCCCAGTCTTCGAGACTGGTGCCGGCAGCACGGCGTACCCGATGGAAGCAATGAAGAGATCATCCACAACCCTAAAGTAATGGCGCTGTTTAAAGACCTGGTGGAAAGCTTTAATAAATATTTCAATCATGTGGAACAGATAAAGAAGTTTGAACTGCTGCCTAATGAATGGAGTATTGATACCGGCGAGATGACGCCGAAACTTTCGATGAAACGAAAGGTGATCACGGAGAAATATAAAGACGCTATCGAAAGAATATATGCATAAGAGAAAAGAGGCTGTCTCAAAAGTATTTTAAATTAATGTTCTCGCAACGGCGCAAAGCCGCAACGACTGATTTTCAATAGAATATTCTTTGCGTCGTTGCGCCGCTGCGAGATTTATTTGACTTTTGAGACAGCCTCTCTTCTTTTATTTCTATTTATTGTGCTTCGATTCGTTTCATCTTAGGTACCAAAAAATGCATGATCAGCCAACCAAACAAATAAGCTGTAGCACAAACCGCAAACATGATATAATAAGCGGTTTCGATCTGGTTAATGCTGCGGTAATAAACAAACATGTTCTTTTGAACGAATAAAGAAAGAACAATACCTCCCAATCCTCCAAACATACCGCCAATTCCAGTTACAGATGCAGTAGAGCTTTTAGGAAACATATCACTTACCGTAGTGAATATATTGGCACTCCAGGCCTGGTGTGCTGCTGCGGCAATACCTATTACGCCTACGGCCAGCCACATGTTTACCTGGCCAAGTACCAATGCAAATACTATTGGCAGAACAAAAAATGCGTAAATAAGCATAGATACCTTTCTCGCTTTGAAAACGGGCCATCCTTTCTTTATGAAATATAAAGGAAGCCATCCTCCGCCTACACTACCAATTGTTGAAATAATATATACAGCGGCTACCGGCCAACTGGCAGCCTGCAATTTTATCTTATATGTACTTTCAAAAAAATCGGGTAACCAGAAAAGATAAAACCACCAGATAGGATCTGTCAAAAATTTACCGATGGCAAAGGCCCATGTTTGTTTATATCCCAATAATTTCCACCAGGATAGTTTTGGCGCTTCGGATGTTTCCTGCACTTCATCTTTATCACTTTGTATATACTGCAATTCCGGTTCAGATAACCTTTTTTGTCTTTTTGGTACTTCATACAAAACGATCCAAAAAATATCCATACAAAACCCAGTAAGCCGGTAATGATAAACGCCCATTGCCAACCCCAATGATCAACAATGTAAGGAATCGTCAAGGGAGTTACGATCGCCCCGATATTAGCGCCCGAATTGAAAATACCTGTTGCCAGCGCTCTTTCCTTTTTCGGAAACCATTCAGCTACCGTTTTAATAGCCGCAGGAAAATTACCTGATTCGGTAACACCTAAAGCGCCTCTTACAATCTGGAAACCCAGTACTGTATTAACAAGCGAGGTACATACACCGGCAATGCTCCAAAGCAGTGTAAATAAACCATACCCGATCTTAGTGCCTAATTTATCAATTACTCTTCCGGCTCCGAGCATACCCAAAGCATAAAAAAGCTTGAACGTGATCTCTACGTCAGCATAATCCCCATCGGTCCAGCCAAGGTCATTGGTAAAAGTTGATTTCAAAAGCTGATAACACTGCGGTCAATATAGTTGATGGTGGTCGCAAAGAATATTAATGCGCAGATCGTCCACCTGTACTTTCCTATGGCTTGATTCATGAAGCAATTATTTTTTTATTGTCGAGATCAGTTCCAGTACGTCTCTTGTCATATTTTCGATAGTAAGGTAGTCCTTTTGTTCCATCAATTTTTTGCTGATCAGCTTACTGCCCATACCTACGGCACATACACCGGATTTGAACCATTCTTCAATATTTTCCCGGGTCGTATCAACACCACCTGTAGGCATAAATAATAACTTAGGAAAAATATCTTTCACACCGCTTACAAATTCCGGTCCCAGCATATTGCCTGGAAAAAGTTTGATAAACCCGATACCGGCATTTTCTGCAGCAATGATCTCGGTAGGTGTCATACAACCCGGTGCGTAAAAGATCTCTTTACCGGCAGCATAGCTGGCTACTTCCGGCACAAAGCCAGGGCTTACCAAAAAAATCAGCGCCTGCCTTCATATAATCTTCTGCATGTTTCAGGTTCTTGATCGTTCCCACACCCAGCATCAACCCGGACATCTCACTATTTCTTACTTCTACCAGTTTTTTAAAATTAGCTAATGCCGCCTCGCCACGGTTGGTATATTCCACGGCTTTGATGCCCGCTTTATAAATAGCCCGCAACACTTCTACACTCACTGTTTCATCTGCATTAAAATATAAAGGCAATATGCCCTGCTTAATGATTACGTCAGTTATCTCTTTTTTTGTAGGCATCCTCAGATTTTTACTTTTATTACTAATTTTTTTATATCGGCGTCACCGATCATTGGCGCATGTACATCTTCGGGAAAGAAAATGGCGAACTGGCCGCCGGTCAACTGAAAATACATATCAGGTGCATCCGTGTATAATTGTACATCTTTGCCGGGATTATAACCGCCATTCTCCGTTGTACATTTTTCCCGCGGCTTCCAGCCCATTTGCTCCGTGCCTTTGATGCAAAGCTGTATATCAATATGCTTATTATGGCATTCGAATTTGGCGATAGATTCAGCAGCTGTCATGCCTCTCTTACTGGAAAAAATAGCTTTTAAGTTATCACCATCTATTTCGTATTTACCCATTTCAATAGTATCCAGGTCAGTTTTTTGGATATACTCAAATGCCTTAGCGAATAAAGGATGAACACTAAAGTATTTTGATGCATTTTGTAAAGTATCTATTATCATGATTTTTGTTCGTTTAACATTGAACCGTTTAAAGGTTTAAGTCGTTTAAATCGTTTAAAGGTTCTTAGAGCAGAAAGCCGCCATTCTGTAATGAAAGAACCTGATATAAGAACCGTTAAACATCTTAAACCTTTAAACGATTTAAACAATATTATCGCTGCACCCTTCCGCTTCCATCACCTTTTACCAGTTCTTTTACTTCATTCAGTGTCGCATGATTCAGGTCGCCGGGTATTGTGTGCTTGATAGCAGATGCAGCAACGCCGAATTCGGCAGCATCGGGCATCGGCATACCGGTTACCAAACCATAAATGAAACCGCTGGCAAATGAATCGCCGCTGCCTACACGGTCAACGATGCGAACATTGTATTGCTTTGTATGATAAAACGCTGTACCGTCATACACCAATGCACTCCAGCCATTATCACTGGCGCTATGGCTTTCTCTCAATGAAGAAGCAATGTACTTGAAGCCAAATTTATCTTTCATTTGCCTGAATACATCTTTGAAACCATCGAGGTTCAGTTCCCCTTTGGTCACATCCGTATCTTTTGCTTTAAAACCAAGCGTAGTGTCGGCATCTTCTTCATTACCGATACATACATCTACATGCTGGCAAAGCCTGGTCATTACTTCTCTCGCTTTTTCTTTACTCCATAATTTCTTACGGTAGTTCAGATCAATACTTGTTGTAATGCCTTTGGCTTTCGCCGCTTTTAAAGCTGCTTCGGTAAGCGCTGCTGCTTTATCACTCAATGCCGGCGTGATACCTGTAGTATGAAACCAACTGGCGCCTTCTAATATTTTATCAAAATCAAATTCTTTGCTATCAACATCAGCGATGGAAGCGCCTGCACGGTCGTACACTACCTGCGATGCCCGCATAGAAGCGCCGGTTTCTAAAAAATAGATACCGAGCCTGTCGCCACCTCTTGCTATATATTGCGTATCTACACCGTAGCGGCGAAGATGATTGATCGCTGACTGACCGATAGGATTATTCGGCACTTTGGTCACAAATGTTCCGTTCAAACCATAATTACACAATGCAGCCGCTACATTCGCTTCACCGCCACCGTAGGTAACATCGAATGTGTCTGCCTGCACAAAACGTTTAAAATCGGGAGTTGACAACCGCAACATAATTTCTCCCAGCGTTACAACTTTTTTTGACATATCCTTTTTGGTTTATTTTTAGTTATTGAATGGGTTGAAAGGTACAGCATGCTTTATTAAAACAGGAGCTTTCCCGTAAGATATTTACCGGCAACGATACCGATAATACATTAACAGCCTTTCGCTTCTTTTTTCAATCAGGCATTCACTGTTTTTATTACAGCGGGCTTTTGATCCAGTTGCCAGTTGAAATAATTCTTTGCATTATTGAAACAGATATCCTGTATCACTTTACCCACCCAGTTGATATCGTTGGGTAATTCGCCGTTTTCAATCTCATCGCCAAACAGATCACAGAGTATCCTTCTGAAATACTCATGCCGCGGGAAGGAAAGAAAACTTCTTGAATCGGTGAGCATACCGATAAAACGGCTCAGCAATCCCATATTGGAAAGTGTATTGATCTGCTTTGTCATTCCGTCCTTCTGATCAAGGAACCACCAGGCCGAGCCCCATTGTACCTTGCCCGCCGAAGACCCGTCGTTGAAGTTGCCGATCATCGTCGCCATCAGTTCATTGTCGGCAGGATTAAGATTATATAAAATTGTTTTCGCCAGTTTATTATTACCATCCAGCTTGTCCAGGAATTTTGCGAGGTTTCTTCCCTGTGAAAAATCACCGATCGAATCCCATCCTGTATCAGGACCGAGGGTTTGCGTCGTTCTGGAGTTGTTGTTTCGCAATGCCCCGAGATGAAACTGCTGCACCCAGCCCTTTTCCCAATCCCACTCGGCAAAATGAATAAGCATAGCCGATCTGAATTTTCTCTGCTCTGCGTCACTCAGGCTTTTCCCTCCATGTATTTTATTGAAGATGGCATCTATCTCGGAGCCAGTAAAGTCATCGGCATAGATCTCTTCCAGTCCATGATCGGATACATTGCATCCCATGGAAGCAAAAAAATCATGGCGGTTTTGCAGGGCGAAGAGAAAATCATCAAATGATGAAATAGCGATATTGGTTACTGCTTCCAGCTTTTTTACATACACCAGGAATTTTGCCGGGTCGCTTACGTTCATCGCATTATCCGGGCGAAAAGCAGGTAAGATCGGTACTTCAAAGCCGTCATCTTTTATTTTCTGGTGATGCTCCAGTGAATCTACCGGATCATCAGTAGTACAAACGAGTTTTACATTCATCTTCCTTAAAAGATTACGGACAGAATACTCTTTCGTTTGCAATTTGGCGGTACACTCTTCGTATATTTTCTTAGCCGTATCCGCATTCAGGATATTGTGCACGTCAAAATACCGCTGCAGTTCCAGGTGTGTCCAGTGATACAAGGGGTTTCTTAATGTATACGGAACTGTTTCTGCCCATTTCTGAAATTTCTCCCAGTCGCTTTTGTTGCCGGTACAATAACTTTCATCCACGCCATTGGTGCGCATGGCCCTCCATTTATAATGATCGCCATACAGCCAGACCTGTGCCAGGTTTTTGAACTGTGTATCTTCTGCTATCTGCTGTGGTGGCAGGTGGCAGTGATAGTCAATGATGGGCATGTCTTTAGCAAATTCATGATAAAGGCGCTGCGCTGTCTTTGTTTTCAATAAAAAATTCTCGTCTAAGAATTGTTTCATACAACTGCTTTATAATATGAAGGACAGTCCGGAAGTCGGTAAGTCCGCTGCGTAACAAGTCAAAAATACTTTTGATGAAAGTCCGGAAGACGCTCACGAAAACTGTGAAAATCTTTTCAGCCTGGAAATGTCTTTCGGACTTTCCTTATAAGCCCGCTTCCATCATCTGCGCAGCAGACTTCCTGTCTTCCCGACTTTCACTATAACGATACTCCTCTTTTCCACGGAATAAAATCATCCTGGTTCAGCAATACTGCTTTAGGTATCACATCACCGCTTGCCGCTTTGATACAATATTCCAGTATTTCTTCGCCCATTTGTTCGATTGTCTTTTCACCATCTATGACCGGCCCTGTATTAATATCAATGATATCGCCCATTCTTTTTGTCAATGCCGTATTTGTTGCTACTTTGATCGTCGGGCAAACAGGATTACCTGTTGGCGTTCCCAGGCCTGTCGTAAATAATATCAATGTCGCTCCGCTGGCTGCTTTACCGGTGGTGGCTTCCACATCATTACCCGGTGTACATACAAGGCTTAATCCTGGCTTCACGGCCGGCTCTGTATAATCCAGCACATCTTCTACCGGTGATGTGCCGCCTTTTTTGGCAGCGCCCGTACTTTTTATAGCGTCAGTTATCAATCCGTCTTTAATATTACCGGGAGAGGGATTCATGTGAAACCCCGAACCGGCTTTTGTAGCGGCATCGCTGTAACTGCCCATCAGGTGTATGAACTTCTTTGCAGCCGCTTCATTCCTTGTTCTGTCAATCAGGTCTTGCTCAGCGCCGCACAACTCAGGAAACTCCGCCAATAAAACTTTTCCGCCCAACGCCACTAAAAGATCCGAACAATAACCTACAGCAGGATTAGCGGATATACCGCTAAACCCATCACTGCCCCCGCATTTTACACCAAGCGTTAATTTATCGAGTGTAGCCGGTTTTCTTTCAAATTTATTTATTTCAATTAACCCTAAAAAAGTTTTACGTATCGCTTCCGTGATCAACTGTTCCTCACTTTGTGATTGCTGTTGCTCAAAAACATACAGAGGTATATCAAAATTGGGATTACGTTGTTTTATATCATCCAGTAAATTTTGTGTTTGTAAGTTCTGGCAGCCCAGGCTTAAAATAGTAACGCCTGCTACATTGGGATGATCGGCGTATGCGGCAAGGAGCTTACTCAAAATAGCAGCGTCCTGTCTTGTACCGCCACAACCACCCTGGTGATTCAAAAATTTTATACCGTCTACATTTTTAAAAACGCGGTTGGTATTGACTGCCGCTTCTTTTATATCCAGGTCGGCCGACGCTACATCAGCACCACTTTTATATAATGCCAATAAATGATGCGCTTTTTGTTTGTACTTATCGGTAACAGCATAGCCCAATTCATTATGCAATGCTTCGCGTATCACATCGAGATTACGGTTTTCACAAAACACCGTTGGCATGAACAACCAGTAATTAGCTGTGCCTACCCTCCCATCTTTCCGGTGGTACCCATTAAATGTTCTTCCTTTAAATTTTGATACATCGGGCGCATGCCATTCGTAATGAAAAGGCCTGTACTCATACGGGTCGGCGGCATGTTTTATATTCTCCGTGGTCATTAACCCACCTGCAGGAATAGTATTTTGTGTTTTTCCCACCAATACACCGTACATGATCACCTTATCCCCCGCATTCATATCTTTTGTAAAGAACTTATGCTTGGCGGGTATCTTTTCCTGTACGGTGTAATCATCCCCGTTATACGATATAACTTCTCCTTTGGGGATATCTCTCAATGCCACCAGCACATTATCTTTTGGATGTACTTTTAAAACGATCTGCTTCATCTCAGGCCACTGTTTTTACTTGTTTATCGTCAAGGGCGGCTATGGCTCCCTGCTTTTCCAATAATTGCAAATTATCTTTTACCGCCGTAGTAAAACCATTCAATCTTGAGATATCCGTACCCCACAGGGTTTTATCAGAAAGAATACCGTTGACAAAGGTATCTATATTGCCGTTAGCCCATTTACCGGCAAAATAGGGCGCCATCTCGTCCTGTATCGCGTATGATTTACCATTCATCTCGCCGTAATATATATTATCATCCCCTGCTTTGCATTTCATAAATAAAAGATACGATGCAAAACCAAGCGCCATATTCGCCGGCACTTTATCCGTCTTGCTGTAATGCCTCAGCAATAAAGGAATATTCCTCAGTTTCATCTTCGACGTATAGTTCATCGTAATACTTATCCATTTATGATCCAGCGAGGGGTTACGGAAACGGTCGGCCACCTGGTTGGCAAAAGCGCAGGCTTCGTTATATGTAATATTCTCGCTATCCAATGCAGCAGCTATTTCCAGCATCATTATCCTGCGCATATAAGCTGAGAAGGCGGGGTCACTCATCGCTTCTTTTACCGTTTCAAAACCTGCGAGGAAAGCGAGCCCGCAACTGAAAGTATGTGTGCCATTCAGCAGGCGTAATTTCAGTTCACGGAATTTTTCAATATCAGGCGTGATAACAACGCCCTCATCCGTCTGCCAGAAAGAAAGTATTTCCTTTACTCTCGGGTTATCCGATTCAATGGCCCAGAGGCGAAAGGTTTCGGACATGATCATCAGGTCATCCGTATAGCCAAATTTTTTCTCTGCCACCTTTTGATCAGCAGCGGGCAGTTTACCGGGCACAATGCGATCCACCAATGAATTGCAGAAATGATTGGCCGATTGCAGCCATTGAATGAATTTATCGTCCAGTTTATTCTTAGCCGCCAGTTCCAGCACAATAGAACGGAGTTTAGCGCCATTATCTATTATCAGTTCCGTAGGCACGATCACCATGCCACCGTCTTCCCTGCCATGAAAAGCGGTGTAACGTTCGTGTAAAAAAGCCAGCAGCTTGCCGGGAAATGAATGGGGCGGTGATAATTTTACATTATCGTCAGTCAGCACGATGCCTATCTCGGTTGTATTGGAAATGATGATCTTCATTTCCGGGTTATGGGCGCATTTCAATATTTCATCCCATTGCTCTTTAGCAGACAATACACGGCTGACAGAAGAATTGATGATCGCTTCTTCCGTCATACTACCATTCTCAATTCCTTTTACATACAGGGTATATAATCCATCCTGCTGATCAAATGCATCGGCGCTGCCCTGTGAAGTTGATTTTACTATCACAACACGGCCATTGAAGATGCCATTACGGTTAGCCTTATCAATAAAATAATCGGGCAGGCCGCGAAGCAATACGCCGGTGCCGAACTGCAGTACTTTCTCCGGCAATGCAAACAGGTTTTCTTCCGGGATGATCAATCCTTCTTTCGGCGTAATTTCTTTTATTGTTTCTCTTGACAGTTGCATACTCACTTATTTTCAGTTCAGCAAAGGGTTCCATTTATTTTTAAAAACCCAGTTAGTATTTATCTCAGCTGCCTTTGTATTTACCGGCAGGTTATCAGCATACCATGCAAAATCATTACCGCCTGCCCGGTGACAATTGGCATAATATATTCTCTCTCCCCATTTAATATTCGTTGACGGCACATGATAGATCGCTGCATCCGCCATTTTATCAGAAAACTTGCAATCAATTAAAAAGAACTGCGCTTCCCGGTGATAACGACCCAGCTTAAACCCTGCGAAACCATCAAACTCACAATTCTTCAATACTGTTTTCTGATCAGGATCCCCGGAGCCATCATGCCAGATACTTGCAGGCCCGGTATTGGCATAAAATTTACAATTTTCCGCCCATGCCCAGCCGCGGGGGCAATAAAAATCAACGCCGCCTTCCATGATACAATCTTTAAAATAAAACATACCGTTCGCTGTATTCCACGGACTGACTGTATCACCGGCGTAAGCCCGGAAATGGCAATTGATGGCTTTCAATCTCGTAGCCCGCATGGTTCGTAATGCCATCTGGTGCCCGCCATTGGTGATGGTTTTTTTATGCGTGACGGTATCAGCCGCGCAATCAATCACCTTACTTTCCTTTACATTAAAACCATAATCGTTGGCAATGGTCAGGTTCTTTAATGTAATATCATTGCCATTGATATTCATAGTAGCTACGCCCCAGTCATCCGGGTGATCGCAGCGCCATTCATCACGGGCGATATCCTGTGTGATGATCGTTTTATCCCTGTCTTCTCCTTCAAATACTATATGATGCTTTGCAATAAATATCTTCTCCCTATACGTTCCTTTCTTTATGAAAATGGTATTGGAAGTAACGGATGAATCAGGCAAACTATTGATCGCTTCCTGTATGGTTGTAAAATCACCTTTACCCTGTGCATCCACCACAATGGTACGCTGCCCGTAAGCAGATGTAAAGACCAGCAGCAATATTATCAATGAACTATATAGCCCTTTATTTTTCACTTTTACTTTTTGCTTTGTTCCAGCAGCCATTTCACCAGGTCAGTGGCCGCTTTATAATTCGGGTATTCCGCAGGCAGTTTTCTGCCATCCAGGTATTCATTATACAACCAGGGATCGCCTACAGCGAATACAGTGCCTTTACCCAGTTTAGCCGTAGCGATCACCACATCCTCTTCTTTTGTCACCAATGCTTTGGTAGGCGCTTTTACATTCAATACACTGATCTCTTTCAAATACATTTTATAGGCTTCTTTAAAAACCTGTTTGTCATTGGGGATCACCACGCCGGTTTCATACTCATCATTCTTTACCATATTCCGGCTCTTATTCGTGAATGTTATTCCAAATGCACTGGCCAGTTTATTGAAATGTTCAAGGTCGCAGTTCATACTGTCATTCGCCATCAGTACCAGTACACCCCCGGCTTTTACCCAATCACTTACCGCTTTTACCTCTTTATCAGCTACATAGTTGGGCGTTGGGTTATCTTTTATATGATCGGGGTCTACAATGATATAGACCGATGCTTTTTGCAGGTTAGCCGCAGTGGGCGCTCCATCAAGTGAAGAAAGTTTGGCGCCGTATTTATTGAAGATATGTGCAAGACCTGCAAAACCCGGGTGAGACATTTCATTCCATACATAATGCCAGTACACCATAGTCCCGCTGGCCGCATCTTTTCTTTTCTCGCTATTAAAATACCTGTCGAGCAAAACCGTTTTGCCTTTGCCGGTATTTTGTGTTGGCAACATTTCCATTTCATTGCTGGCGAGTAAGAAAGCGCCCACGCCTTTTGCATCATTTACAATTACATCTTCGCTCATATAGTATTCAAAACTGCCGTCACGGTAAGGATTGCCACCCAGCCCGCTTACTTTTACCGTACCATGCAGGTTAGTTTGCCCGTTCTCCACTTTGATAAATTGTTTGACGATACCCTCATAGCCTTTTTTTGCAATAGTGATCTTTGCAGCCGGCAGGTATCCCTTACGCACACCCTTTGCTACCGCATACACAAACTGGCTGCTCGCTGAAGCTTCGAAATAATTCTTTTCTTTTCCCGGTCCGTTGTAGTTCAAAATATCGAGCCATAAACCCGTCTTCGGATCCTGTACTTTTTCGATCGCGGTGACCAGGCGGTTCAGTATCGCGATAAGATCTTTTCTTTTTGGATGATTCTCCGGGAACCAGTCCAGTGCATCTACCAGTGCTGTAGCATACCAGCCCATCGCCCTGGCCCAGAAGAAAGGTGAAGTGCCTGTTTCCTTATTCGCCCATTTCTGTTGCCTGCTTTCATCCCATGCATGATAAAGTAAACCGGTCTTTGCATCTCTCGCATGTTTTTCCATCCAGGTAAACTGGTTGGCGACATCATTAAAAGCGGTGTCTTCATGCACCAGGTCTGCGTATTCGGCATAGAAAGGAGAACCCATATACAAACCATCGAGCCACATCTGGTAAGGATAGATCTTCTTATGCCAGAAACCGCCCTCGTTAGTACGGGGTTGTGTACGCAATTGTTCTCTCAGGAGTTTAGCGGCTTTAAGGTATTTCTCTTTTTGAGTAACACGGTATAAGAATAAAATAAGCTTCCCGTTATTGATATGGTCAATATTGTATTCGTCGGGTCGGTATGTTTTGATAGTGCCGTCATCCTTCACAAAAAAATCCATCTGCTTCAGGATATAGTTATAATACTTCACGTCGCCGCTGTTTCTCCATATCCCTTCAAACCCTTTCAGCACCACGCCCATATCATAGGACCATTTTGCCTGGTTACCCAATGAAAAGGAATCTTTCCAGGTATTCATGACAGTAGCAGCCATTCGTTGCGAAAGAGGTTGATCCTGTGCAGCGGCCATGATTGTAATAAGCGCAAATCCCGCTATAATTAATTTTTTCATATTTATTATTTGTCCGGAAGACCGGAAGAATTACTCTGAATACAAAAAAGGTCTTCCGGACCGGCAGACTTTTGGTCTTACCGGCTATTTTATTGTTACACTTTTCTCAGTTGCTCCCAGCTCATACGAGATCTTCTCTTTCGCTTTGGACGCATCCGTATTTTTAATACTGATATTACCGCTCCTTTCCCCGCTGATACGGAATAATAACTCAGATCCGTCTTTATACGTGATATTATCAAAGATCAGTTTATCACTTTGCACCACATCAACTACGGGGTTCGTCTGGCTGCTGATCATTTTAATATTCTTAAAGGTGATGCCGCTGGCTTCCTGTACATCAAATCCTTTTTTAGCCTGCAATACCATATTCTCCAGCACGATATCCTTCACGTGCATTTCAGGTATACCGCGCACGAATATGCCTTTCTCTGCGCCATTGCAATACACATTGGTAATATGAAAGTTTTTGAACACAGGCGTAGTCTCATCCACCGCTTTGAACTCTACTTTTGGCAGCTCCCTTTTTTCTCCTGATAAAGCCACCGGGTCCTTGGCCATATAATACATATCGAACAGGATCGCTTCAGCAGGAATATCCTTCATGTAAATGTCTTTAATGAAAATATTCTCTACCACACCGCCGCGGCCTCTTGTTGTTTTGAAACGCAGGCCGATATCTGTACCCAAGAACGTACAATTGCTTACATAAATATTCCTGGCGCCGCCGCTCATTTCGCTGCCAATAACAAAGCCCCCATGCGCGGCATACACGGTACAACCACGGATGATCACATTTTCTGTTGGCATGGCTCTTTTTCTTCCTTCCGCATCGCGGCCGCTTTTCATGCATAATGCATCATCGCCTACATCGAATACAGAATTTTCGATCAGTACATTCTTACAACTTTCTACATCAATACCATCCCCGTTTTGCGCATACCAGGGGTTTTTTACAAAAACGTTTCTCACCGTCAGGTGTTCACTCATCAACGGGTGCAGGCACCAGGCCGGTGAGTTTTGAAAAGTGACGCCTTCGAGTAAAATATATTTACAGTTAGTAAGCAATAGTAAATTAGGACGGAGGAAATCTTTGACGCTTTCATAAAATGCCGCATCTTTTCCGTTACTTATCGCTCCCGGGTTCTGCATCTTCGATGCTTTCATAAAATTTTCAGAAGGATACCATGATTTCTGGTCCTCGCTTAATACCCCGCCCGATGCTAACAATTTTTTCCATTGACTTTCTGTGAGCTTATCTTTTTTTACCGCTCTCCATCCATCGCCATTGCCATCAATAATGCCCTGGCCGGTAATGGCAATATTGGTGGCGCCCGTTGCAGAAACAGGAGACTGATTACGCATCTGCGGTAATCCTTCCCAGTTGGCGGCCACAAGCGGGTATTCCTTTTTATCTTCTGTAAATAATAAAGTAGAGCCGGCTGCCAGGTAAAGATTGACATTACTTTTCAACACCACAGGTCCGGTCAGCCACAGGCCCGAAGGCACCAGTACCACTCCGCCTCCTTTTTTATTGCAGGCGTCTATAGCAGCATTGATACTTTTAGTGTTCAATGTATTGCCGTCGGGCACTGCGCCATACTTTACAATACTGATCGTATCTTTTTTGAATTTCGGTGAAATGATCACCGGAAGTTTGCTCCACTGTGCTATGGCACCTGAAAAAGTAAGAGCAAAGAAGAGTATGCTGAAAATTCTTTTCATTTTAGACAAACAGATCGTTGATTTAAATGGTCTTTTACTCTACAATTTTACCCTAAACCCGGTCATTTTCAAGGGTTTCGGGGGTCTTTATTTACGCAAACGTTGCCGGTAGCGATGCCGGTAAAAGTTCCGCCTGCCGGTATCGTACCCGTCTTGCACCACCCTGCTTAAGAAGCCGCTTTTACCGCCTGTCTTGCCAGCAATTTCCACGCTTTATGATCCTTTTGAAAAATGAGCAATACCAGCAGGTGAACTTCACCCGGCTTGCCATTATCATTCGTTTTGGCATTCAGTTTATGCCGTACAACAGCGGTCTTACCGCTCACGCTGATAGTTTGTTCAGACAGGTCAATGGTCACAAAATCGGATTTGCCGGTAACGATCTTGTCCACGAACTCGGCCTTGCCTTCTACATGCCCGCCGGAATGACCATAGCTTAACTGGCCGAGGGCGATACTTTCAAGGTCTTCCTTGTTACCATCAACCATCGCTTTCCGGAGCTTCTCGACGGCACCGGCAACAGCTGTTTCATCCTTGCTTTGTGCATTAACCCCCATTGCTACTGATAATAAAATGGTCGCTGTAAAAAGTAATTTCTTTATCAT
>JBBCIL010000003.1:0-66149 GCA_037200265.1 Bacteroidota bacterium | reverse complement strand
GTCATGAATTGATTTTTCAAACAGGCGCTGGTTTTTAGGCAGGTCTTCTTTCAGCGTTCCCGGCGTAAGGTCTTATCTTTTACCGTCATTTTAACTGCGAAGCCATAATTGACAACGATATTATCACCTGTCGGGTAAATATCTTCTGAATAAATGCGGTTGCCTTCCACGTATAAGGCAAAAGGCATTTGCCAGAAAGTTTTATTCGTTTCGAAATCATCTTTATACTTTTCAAAGACATAAGTATCCAGCTTATACCTTTCTTTATAATTGATCACAATATTACCGGCAAGTTCCTGGGGTGCCTCCCAGGTATACTGTTCGTTCAGAAAAGAGAACATGATGGTGGCTGTACTGGATGAAATGGGTATGGAATTATTTCCCTCCATCTTCGAGTTTTCTACTTCTTTTATCTCTGCCCAGAAGATGAATAGTTTATTGAAGGCAAAAACAGGGGAGATCAATAATGAATTGATCGTTATCTCCATCTTTTGCCAGGCTGTCCAGGAAGAATGATTATCGAATTTCCTGTAATAATATGTATAGGGTTGCTTATTGGTTCGCCCAAAAACAAATAGCGTATTTATTACGTTGCCTTCTTCATACCGGTTACAACTATAACTTGCGCAATTCACCAGCCCTGCTAATTCGGAAAAATCGGCAAAATAATTTTTATAAGCTGTTGACACCGTGTTGTCATCTATATTGGTTTGCAAAAGGGAATCGGCAAATTTTTTGAATGGCGGTGTTTGCTCTCTTCGCAATGCCGGGTCGAGGTAATTTTCGGGATACAGGAATATCCTGCGGTTCGCTTCCCATATTCTGTATGCAGACATCCAGTCCCACCACGGCTCCGGAATATTGGAGAGATCATTGACACCCGGTTCCAGCATCATGCGGCAACGCTGCATATACAATTGAACAGAAGCTATGCCCTGCGCAATGAGAGACACATTATCGCAACCACTCATTTCAACATCAATCAGCAGGTATTGATACAGGTCTGAGGGTTGTTGAATACCGGGAATTTGCTTTTGCAGGGTCCATATAGCAAAGTCAACAAGCCCGTTTCTTTTTCTTGCATTAAAATAGCTTACATTTTTATCCGTTACTGTAGTATAAGCATCCCCCGGGAATGCAGCGCCAACGGCTGCCTGTATTATGCCTGCCTGGTGAGAATATTCCAGGCCAGTTCTTATTGGAGAAATCGTTTGTACCAGTAAGTAGCGGCAGGGCTCCCATGTTCCGCATCGCGATAAGACTTTCTACCCCGATTTTTGTTTTGCCGGAAAGGTCAAAACTTTTTTTAATCCGGTCAAGACCCTCAACAGTATTGTATGCATAGCCGGTACCTAATTCGCTTACCGGCCAGAATGTATCTATCAGCGCAAGGATCTGATCAGGGTTCCATAATGTTAACCGGGAAAGTATATTTATGGACGGGCTACCGGCATTTCTTCCGGCAGGTAAATTAAAATAGGTAAGGAGGTAGTCATTGCTGTCATTAAAGTCGTTTTTAAGTCTTTTAAAATTGGCAAGCATCCTGATATTATCCAGGTCAATAGCGTGGGAGGGATTAATATTAAAAGCGTCAGGCATATTAATTACTGCCTGTATTTCTTTTGGTGTATACCCTAATTTGGTAAACACGATCAGCGACCTGCAAATCGTTGAAATAAATGGTGGAATGATGACAGGTACCTGGCCGTTTTCTATGGGTGTAAGAAATTCATCAACATAATCTGCCAGCTCTGCTTCAAGAGCAGCAAAAGGAATAATGGCTGCCAGCATTTCGGGGGTCGCCTGGAGAAAATCAGCGAGCCCGTTTAATACATTACGTTCCTGTACAGATTCTGTAAGTCCTATGATCTCTGCAACATGCTCAATTGTCCTGCGTTTGGCCAGGAGTAATTCTTTCACCCTTCCTCTTTTCAGATCTGAATCAACGATTGCCACCTGCATTCCATCGTATGCAGTATTATCAGCTGATGCAGCTTTGTCTAATTTTATTGAATTGGCAGCGCCCCCTGCAGCTATGCCCCGGTTCACCACCTCAAAAATCGTGTAAGGTGTACCGGCTACCGGCTCAGTTTTCCACTCCACATCTACGGTGGCTGTTTGCGTAGTAGTATTATAGTTAACAATAGTCCTTTCCTGGATCTTTGTCTTGTCTGTATTGTAAATGGTGATCCTCTTTCCTGTGAAAGTATCGCCTGCAGGCGGCCCCGATGCAAGCTTAATAGTTACAGCGTCGCCGGATACGGCCAAACCTTCGCTTGCGTTTTTTCTTATCTCGTAAAAAGAAGTAGTATCGGGAATGGTTTCCCAGTCAGTTTGCACCGTTAATTCTTTTGTAGTGCCATTATAAACCGTCGCGGTCAGCACTTGCCCGTTGCCCTTACTGATAAACAGGAAATGAAGGGGGCTGTCTTCATCAAACGCCGCATTTAATATGCCGTCAGCGCTGAGAAAGGGATAAGCATTTCCATCCGGATTATTTTTCTGCAACTGCTGATACGCCACTGCAGATTCTTCTACGGTAATGACAGGATTGATAAAACTTCTTTCAGTAAGCCGGACTGTAAAAGCGTACTCAGTAAAAATGATCTTTTTTCTTTGTTCTGATAAAATGGCCCGGACCTGGTTACGCTTATTTTCTTTATCAATATCCGGTTCATCTGTAAAAATGAAATCGAGGTTAGTATTGTTATTATAGGAATGATTGAGAACGATCTTATTATTAGAGGATATTAAAATAGCAGGCAGGCATTTTTGCAGATCATTAAACACTTTTACAGATTCAGGCTGCGTAATAATGTCTTTTGTTACAAACGAGTTTTCAGTAAAAGGAAAATGTTCGGCGGCTTCCAGGTATTTTTTTGTGTTGTTTAAAACAATTCCTATATCTGTCAGGAACTCTTTCTCTATAAGGTCTTCGAATATTTTCAGTGATTGTTGTGTGTCGGTATCTTCAAAATCAAAGCTGTCAGGTTGTATCCTGGCGGTTTGTGATATGACAGACAGATTTTGAATATGAGAAGCGATATCGCTTGTCTTGTAAGGAGCTTTGAAAAACCCTCTTTGCGTATCGTTTATAATATAAAGCGCTTCATATACGCTGAACGGGCTTTTATTGAACCAATCCACCAGCTCAGCCTGCTTAATCATCTCATCAATCGTCAGTCGTATACTTCCGTCGGCGAGGATTAATTTTGTGGGATCGCCGGGTGCATACAGCAGGCCCAGCAGTATTAAATATTCATCAATCGTCAGTTTAAAGAAGGAAGCTGCCTTACAAAGGCGGTTTAACCACGACAGGTTTGGGAGTGTTAATTCAAGTTCAGTCGCTTTTAATCCATTATTTGCGCCTGTAAATTTTTCAACTAACAAAGTAAGATCATTGCTGCTTAGTTGCAACGCTGCAGACAGGCGGCTGCGTATGATGCCATTCAACCCGCTCACATCATAAATAGCCCATTTCAGCGGAGGCTGTCCATTAGGATTGAAAGGTACTACCGGATCGCTTCTGTAAGGGTCTTGTCCATTCAGCAATACCGGGTTATTAAACAGGGTGTCAAACAGGTCTGCAGGATGCGTCCCGTTTCCTTTTCCCGTTGTTTTTATATTACTCCAGAAACTGCAAAGTATTTCTATTGAAAGAGAAGATCTCTGTTGCAGGTATTTAATGCCGGATAATGATTTAATGGTTTCTTCTGAAATGTCATAAGTAGTAGCCAAAGGGTCTTTTATGGAATCAAGCGCACATTCAAGAGAAGCAAAAGACCATTTTAATAAGTTGGCTAGCCTTATAAAGCGGCTTAGCCTGTCGAGTCTTTTCCAGGAAGTGTTTTCTATTTTGTAAAATGGCTGTGGGCCGGATTTGTCAATGCCTAACCGCATGTAGCCAAGATCTTCAATGGTATTATTGATATAGAAACGGTCGGCCACTCCGTTAGTCAGTTCGTCTTTGCTCAGGCCCTGCACCAGCAACTCTTCCAACTGCTTCCACTCAAGACCCGAAAGACTGAGAAATGTTTCGACCCTTGAAATGTCAGTAAGTGTTGAAGGAATAATAGTTGATGCATCCTTTCCGTAAAAAGGAGCAACGAGTTCAGCGGTATCATGCGCTGTAGTAAAATCGTTATATGCTTCCACGGAAAGCCCGAGATAGACCCTGTCGGCATTAAGCGATTCAAAAACCTGGTACTGTGAGGTGGAATCAGGAATGACTGACCAGGCTTCTTTAAGTGTAGCAATATTGCTTTTTTCAGTATAGCTTTTGATGGTCCTTGCCTGCCCGATGCCTTTACCCCCAATGATTGCAATTATCATCGTATTGTAGGCATTTTCTACCGGGGAGGCGCCTGATCCTAATGTCGCTGTGATATCTGTCGCGGTCACTAAAGTTCCGCCGGTAACAGCTGCACGAAACCCATCAAGCAATTCCGGGAATGTTACATTGAGATTTTCCAGGTACCTGGAGATCTGCAGCAATGGCAAATGAAAGGGCTGGTTAAACGGGTATTTTGCTGTTGCCAGTAATTGCCAGGCGTTCAATGATATTGAATAATCACTGTCATCCGCGGGAACAATATTCCATGGGCTGTCGAGGATAGCGATTTTACTAACGCCCGAATAATCAATAATTGTTCTTACCTCGCTGATACCAGCACCGGTACCCACTTTTACCAGCATGCAGTTATATGCATCGTCATCCACGGAAGCAGAGGAGGCCAATGTAACAGAAGTTGATGTTGCTCTTTGTGCTTTTCCATTATACAGGGTGAACGCGTCTGTTATCTTTCTTTCAAGAATAGTATTTACGATCTGCAGATAAGGAACAAGGCCGTTTGTATTCTGGCAGTCAAGGGCAAGCTCAAATAAATCAGGGCGTCTCTCAGACAATTTGTAATTACCCGGAATTATCTCTTCGTCAATTAAATTACTGTTGGGATCTGTAATGTATCCATCAATGATCCGCATCATATCAAGGAAATAGGCGGCGGGACTGAAAATAGAATTGCAATCACTAACGGATACATAGTTCAGGCCATTGAAAAGATCCTGGTATCCCGGTAGCTTTTCATAGTAATCTGCCATTTGCTTATTCATGTTATTGGCGGGCATTGATCTGAAATGAGAAGACCCTACTGTACCATGAATATTCGCAAGCAGGTGTTTTGTACCAGCCGCAATTTTTTTAGCAGCATTGTATACTTTCCTGGTGGTGGCAGTTTGCCCGTTATAATCAAACTTTGCCGCATGCTCCCTGATAAACTTATGTTCGGGAATAGCAGCGATCATGTTAGCCGACGTGAAGCCGGCTGCGATGATATCATTGGCCAGCCCGATCGTTCTCTCCGGCAAAGCGTCTTCAACGCATAAGTGGGCAATTCTTAAAGCCCGCTGCTGATGTTTAAATTGCTCAATGGTTTTTGATTTATCCGATGTTGAAAAATCCAGCAATGCTACTGCATCAGCATCGTGGAAATCGAAATGAAGTATGTCAAAACCGGGATTAGCCTGGTAAAAGGCAGCAAATGCCGGATGGCTTGGCTTGATGGGTTGTAAAGGCATAAGGCTTGTACTTTATTTTTTTAACAATGCTGTTATGGTTCGGCGCTTTAATCAGGTTATATTTTTTTCTTCAGATCATGACAAAGCTTTTTTGCTGCTCTATTGTCTTCTCGGACTAAGGACTAATAATCCTGTCCGGTCTCCCCAGTTACGGCCAAGGCTTTCATCTTTTGATTTTTCCTGCACAGCGCCAATATCTATGGCGAGCTTCTTTAATCCCTCACGGGCCATTGTCTGTTTTGTGCGCTCGGCCTTACTGATAGTTGCTTCAGGCGCCTGGTCCTTGGCTGTCGCAGGAGCGGTAAATTCATTTAACGTAAAAGTTATAGCCCGGATAATGCCTGCTTTTAATACCTGCTCCAGGTTGCTGCCGCTCTTTGTTGCGGCTTCCATTGCATTTATAACTTCTTCCTTTCTCCTTCTGTCTAATTCAGAATGGGGATTTCCATCTTTGCTGACGATGAATGCTCTCCATATTCCCAGCCCTGGGCTGGTAGGATGCTGCATCCTGTCTGCTCCGCCGGCACCGCCTTTCGCAGCGAAGCCTGACCATTTTGTCGGAAACCTGACCCGTGATATATAATTCAATGCTTCATTAAAAGTGCTCTTTTCCGCAGATGTCAATGCCCCGCCTTTTTTATCTAAAACGCCTTTGACGAATTCTCTTACAGAAGATGTTGATACAAGTTCATCCTGTGCATCCTGGATATTCCGGTAAAAAACACCAAACCTTTTACTTGCTTGTAATAAAGACAGGTCTGCCAGTATTTTATTGAGGAAATCTGATTGATGCCCGGCAGGGTTTTTAGTAAGCGGCTTTATAAGAAGACCGGGTTTTAATTGCAATCTCAGCTTTTGCCCGATAGTCATAAACCGGCTATTCAGTTTTTTATGCGTCCCTTTTCCTATCCCCTTAAGTTTAATTTTATTTTGTTTCTTTTTCGAAAGCCCGTCTTCATCCGTATAGGTTATAGGATTTCCATTCACGAATGCATACAGGTTCAGTCCGTCCACTGTTCCGGCAGGGTCAGGATTGAGCCACCTGCCGAGCCAGGGACAATAATACCGGGCGCCGTAATAATATAAACCGGTGCTGTCATCACATTCTTTTCCCGAGTAACGGTAATCTTTACGCTTTACTTCAATTTCGCTGTCACCGGCAATAATGGCCGTGCCTCCATAGGGAAAATATTCTTCGTAACTGATCAGCTTTGCCTCACTGTCCATTTCCAATGAGACTGAACCAAGATTGTTGTCCATCTGGTAGCGCAGTTGCCTTTTTCCTTCTTTCTCTGCTTCCCTGTTTGTATCATCGGTTATCCAGTAGTGCATGATAGCCACACAGGAAGAATCGTCCATGATCCGTAGCGTATTCCGGAGCAGTTTGGTAGTTTCAGTACCGGTTGAATTAATGCTCCTGATCTTTTTTATTTCGAAATTTCCCAGGTACGTTTTTTCTTCAATAAGGGTAACTGTTTCGCCCTGCACCCAACGTTCACATACTTTGCGGGTTCTTTGCTCACCGGCATCGTATACGTAGTAATCAGCGTCATTCAATTCATCGGGGCGGATGATGATATCAGCCTTTACTAAATTCTCACAACAGTTAAAAGAAAGGTTTACCGGGTTATTGATATCAAGCTGTCTCATATTCCCCGATTCGTCATAGGTGATATCTTTTAACCGGTTTGAATTATCCATTACAACCAGTTGTGGAATTTCACGGGTCCATGAGGCAGAGTCCGCAGTATGTTTATACTTTACCAGGTTCCCGGCGTCATCGTAAGCGTATGATTCTTTATAGTTTTCGAGTTTATCGCCGTCATTCGCCGGTGACAACAGGCTGAATTTGGATTGTTTAAAACTGTTATCTGTTTTATTATTCTTATACGTATTGATAGTAATACCGGGGTGTTGCCTGCCCGTCGCTTCGGTGAGCCTGTAAAAAGCATCGTAGCTGTATGACAGCAACGGCTTTACTTCACTGTTGTTATTAAACACCGTTTTACAGGTTTCATCCACTACACTCATTATGTTTCCCACCGGGTCGTAGGTGTAGGAGATGTTCTGAACGGTTGTATTATCTGCGGGCTTTTTTACCCGGTTCGGCCCCTTTCTTTTACTGAACAGCGATAGTAGCCTCAGCGTAGTCTTTTCATACGTATACTGTGTACTAATGCCGTTGGCATAACTCACTTCCGTGCGCTGCATCTGTGCATCGTAGCTGATATTATTAATAACGGGATGTAAGTTTGGATCACCACTGTACATAACAGCCAAAGAGAAAAGCGATCCTGATTCATTATAGATTCTTGAAGTAATGCTCCCGTCGGGCGTTTGTTCTGTCAGTAAAAGTTTCAATGCATTGAAACGATAGGTGAAATCAAGTTTTTCGTCAAGTTTTACTTCCCCGTTCCAGTTGACCGCCGTTTTATATTCTTTCACTACTTGTTTGGATAGCCGGGTTGTTTCTCCCTGCAGGTCATATTGGCCCATGATGGTTATTCCCGACAGGTTGTTGAGCTGGTGCAACCGTCCGCGCAGGTTGTTTTTCTCAGGATCATCTATTTCTTCTCCATAAGTAAATACTTCAACAAGATTAAAACCCTCCATGGGTGTAATGATGGGGGATGGATCTTCTTTTTTTACCTGCAGGGTCTTTTGCCGTTGAAGTTTATCGTAAGTAATATACTGGCAATAATTCCTGGCGCTCCACGATAATAACTGGTTATCAAAAATATTGCTGAAATGTGTTTGTATACCAGCGTCTGCACTGTCGGTATACAAAGGATCTTCTTCACCCATGGCATACCGGTACCTGAAATTGTAATATTTATTATTGGATGACTGGTTGGCACAGTATAATCTTGGATCCACCGATTCAATGATCCTGCCCAGTATATCCAGCGTGTAATGAGTGGTTAACTCCCTGCCGCAGGAACGCATTTCAATATCTGCCTGGATGCACAGGAATACATTGCCGGCATTGTCGGTGACGTTTATTGTTGGCGTATCAAAAAAAGCGGCAGCTTTGTCCAATGCCTCTTTTTCGGGGACACTTAGTTTTTTCGGGTAATTTTCTTTGTAGAAGGGCGAATGCAATACGGTGTCATCTTCATCAAAGTATTTTTGAACCCAGGGTGTAAACTCAACTTTGGTAAAAAAACCTTTAGGAGTGTCTACCCGTATTATTCTCTGCAAAGGGTCATAATGGGTAATGGCAGGCGGGGCAACCAGTTTTTCACTGACGATCTCTGTTTGCGTTTCATATAACGGGGTGTTGGAAAAATAGGGGAGGTATTCTTCACAGGGCTTTCCTTTATTATTGTACACGGTACGTCCTGATACGATCCATCGTTCATCAGTTTGTCCCCTTACAACTTTATTATTTTCTCCGCGAATGAGTTTTCCTTCCGCATCTATCAAGATAGCGATACCCGGACTGGTTAGCTGTTTTGTTTCAATGCCGCGGGCAAAACCATCAGCATATTCAATAAGAACCTGGCAGGAGAATGCAGGCTCCAGCCCCTCTTCACGGAAATAATTTTCCCTTGTTAATGAAATAGCGCCCGGTGGCTGAGGATTGACCTGGTGCTGGCTGTCTTTCCATGCCAGCAGGTTGTAGAAAAAGTAGGTAGTCGCTCCCTGGAGATAATATTCCCTGTTGTCTTTGTTCAATACATCTTCAAAAGTGATAAGACCGCCTGATCGTGATGTAAAGCGCCCGGTATATTCGGCGGCTTGTCCCCCGTACTCATATAACCGCATGCCGCCCTTTACCATCCCGTTTTCAGTACCAAATAAAGTGCTTACGATAACCATTCCCAGCGGATCGAATAATACCTGGCTTACGTTCTTATTTATGTCAACGAGTTGTTTGTATTGCCTTGTTTGCTGATCAATAGAGAATGATTCCTGGTTAATGGTGTTGCTGTCCAGGTAGTATTTCTTCGAGATGGGAAGCATACAATACTGTTCCTCATATTCTATATCGGTCTTTGTAAAGAGCGAAGAGGAAGGGTCGGCAAACCCGTTTGCAGCGCTGTAAGGCAAATAAAAGCAAGCCGGGTTAGCGGAGGTAAAATAATATTGTATCAATCCCCTGTTCCAGTAATACCCCGACTCTTCACAATAATAATAGCCTCCTTCGTTGCTGATCGTTGGGTCGCTTAACTTATTATTAAAAGCCGTATTGATGAATTCTTTGGTAAAAACGGCTGTCTCTTCATGATGTATCAATCCTCTTGCATTAATCTCTGAAAGCTTTAAATGACCGGATTGCTCTTCATTCCAGTAATACAGGCGGTTCCGGGTGAGCTGCATTGCCTGTAAACCGGTGGCCATTAAAAGCGATTGATAGGGAATTATTTTTTCAAACGCTTTATTTACCTGTGATCCGGCTTCTTCGTAAGAGAAATAGGCTTTGCCTTTCAGGTCAAGATTATATATTTCAAATTGCTTTGCATCGCATAAAATACCTCTCCACCGGTAAGGCAGCTCATCGGAAGTATTTATATAGTGATTTTTCTGCGCAATGGCTTTTATTGACTGTTGTTCGGGATACACTTTTTCTCCGCTATTGCCTGGTTTACGCCTGGGCAGGGATACACTGCAGGATTTTTTAACTTCACCGCAATGCCTGTCAACTTCGAAGGTAAACTCCTGTTGTACTCTCGGGTCTTTCGGATTTCTTTCATAATGATAAAAAATATTTTCACGGGTGCTTACCATCACGACCGGTGATTCATTGTCTTTACGTGGCTGGATCAGCCGTACTTCAAAATTGAATTCCTCCACTGAATACGGATCAGCGGATTCATGTTTATCATCAGCCGCATATACTTCTCTGCGGAGTACCTGCCCGTTTAATGATGAGTAGGCGTGTCGTAATGTCTGGTCATCGTTGAATATCTCCGGCTCAAAAAAGCTGTCCGGAAAATCGTATGCTTCCTTATCACCTTTATAATACCAGCCCCGGTATTGCCTGCTGATCACCTTATTGGCCAGGTATGTACCCGTGTGATACCATGTTTTGGTATAGGTTGGAGGAACAAACAGTTCTTTATTCAATCTGCCGGAAGGAAATTGATCGGGCGGAATGTCTTCTTCGTATTTTTCAAACGTTTCAGTATCCCATGATTCGACAAAACCAAAACCACGGAACATACGTTCAACGGTATTGTAGTACCCGTCATGATACTTGTACCTGGAGACAAGTTTTGATCCCGATATCTTATCGGCAATGGTTACCTGCTCTACTACCTGCACAGGGAAACGCAGTTTTGTCACCCAGGGCCTCCGGCTAGTTTATCTTCCAGCGAAAATTTTGTGGAGCTGCAATAGTCAATGCTGGTTATCCTTCCCGTATTATTATTGATCTCATTCAGAAGGAAAGGCTTCAAACTGTCTCTTTTATGACCTTTCGCATCGGTTATCTCCCCGGCAAAATTGTAGTAATAATGTACCGGCACAGGGGTCATCTTTGAAAAGACCAGGCAGGCTGTGCCGTTTCCTGAAATATCAGAGAAACTGATCTGGTCTATATCAGTGAGCATATCGGGAAGGTTAATACGTACAGGAGACGAAAACGAATTGCCGTTCTGGTTTAAAAATAATTCTACCCGGTCACCATATATATATACCAGGTCTGAGGTTCCCGAGCCGGTGATATCGGCGAGATATAATCTTTTATTATTAAAATGTTCCTGGAATACGGGTGCATTGTCAAATATGACTTTTTTACCAAACCTGCCATAGCCAAGACATGGCCAGCATTCTACTGAACCATTGGTAATTCTTACCCTATGGGCAAGTCCATCGCCAAACATATCAGCGAATGTTACCAACTCGCGGTTATAATCTTCTTTGATCAGCGGGAAACCGTTTTCATTCAATACCCTTTTACCCGGCCCATATCCCGATTCACCTTCTCCATAATTAATGACGATATCTTCTTTGCCCGCAAGCAGCAGGTCTGTTTTTCCGTTCGCATTGAGGCTGGCTGTTTCCATGCCGCGGTTAGCGATATCAATTGGGTAATTCCGGAATGGCTGAAAATTTTCCCAGCCGCCATTGTTATTATTCTGATAGTATCCTGCTTCAGCAGGAGCGCTTACAACAAGATCCAGCTGCCCGTTTCCGTCAATATCCCTGAGTGAAAATTCTCCATCCTGTATATCCCTGTTTACAGGAAAGGAAGGAAGGCTTTGAGGAAAGGAATAGTTGCCGCCGCCTTTTGGTTCCAGGTAAAACGTTGATTGGTCATTGCTGAAAAGAAAACCCGGTAAGCCATCCCCGTTAAGATCAACCGGCAAAAAATCAGCAGTGTCGAGGTATCCCGGAATTGTTTCATTACCCATTGACAGGGTTTTAAATACGGGGGATTGCGGGGCATTGAATAAAGAATAACTGAATTGAAGCGCCGGCATTTTTTGATAGGTAAAATTATCAGCGCCGTATTTCCTGTACCCTGTTATTTCCACTTTATTCAGTAAGGAGAGTCCCTGTATCTCAATGCCGGCATATTGCTGCAGCTGTTCATAGCTGAGAGAAGTTGCCTTTACCAGCAAAGGCTCACCTAATTCTTTTTTGAATTGATGAAATAATAAAATGTTCCGGCATAAGCGGCGCGTCCTGATCTCAACCCGCTTTTGTAAGAGGAGAAAGGATCAGTTCTGTACAACCAGTTTCCTGCTGGCATATACGCCTTCAAAGGATTGGTTATATCATATTCCCCGTAATCAAAGATTATTTTAAAAGCAAATTGTTCCTTGTTCTGTTCATCAAAGTAATTACCATATTGTATATGCTGAATGTAACGGTTAGCCGTGTATGACCTGTTTACTTCAACAATAGTACCCGGTACATTTTCGTTGTTCTCCGCTTTATAAGTATATAATATTTTGTTGCCCTTTGCATCATACGATTCATCAATAAGCCATTCAAAGATCTGCGTGCTGTCATCCGGGTTGGCTATGCGGCTGCTTTCGCTTCTGCCATAAAAACCGGTGATATTATCTTTAGAGACTATTTTCCAAAAGAAGCTTTTGTAGCTATATCTGTCCATTGTTCGATTTTCGCAAATGCACCTTCTTTTCTTGGCAGATAGGAGATAATGGTATAGAGATCGTCAGGACTGCTTTCAATATTTATTTTTTCTGAATGGATATCGGTATCTTTTTTTACCAGTTCACCGGCGCCCGGTAATAGGTAAATATCTTTTCCCCGGTACCCGGGGATTCCTTTGTCGGTATTGATCGAAATTTTTGGCAGTGCAAGAGAAAATCCTACGCCAAATGCGCCATTTCCAAAACCTGAATTGTATTCAAGCGCCAGTGATGGCTCAAACCCTCTCGCTGCTGTTGCCGGTATAGGTATAGAGAAACTTCCGGTGCCTGTAAATGAATTGGATTGGAATGAATCGCCGATCCCCCGGATAGCGCCACCTCCCCTGGGCAGAGATATTTCACTTACGGAAATTCGTGATGAACCCGGTGTGTTTTTTTTCGGATCTGGCATAAGGATAAGGTCTGTTTACTATCAGTATAGCATTTTGATCTCTCCCGCCGGTCATAGACTGTATACAGCCATAATGAATGACGCAGAGTGATACTAATCAACAGCCTTATCTGTTTGCATTGATTGGTTGTAACCCAAAACCTAATTGAAGACTTAACCTGAGATTACAGAGGGAGGACAATAATTGAGTTAAAGTATGAAAATATTTTAGTTTTCCGGTATATTATTATTAAAAGTTAAAAAGCCGGTGATGGAAATAAAATGGTCAGGGATCTGCATCACCG
Source organism: Bacteroidota bacterium (assembly GCA_037200265.1). GTDB lineage: Bacteria > Bacteroidota > Bacteroidia > Chitinophagales > Chitinophagaceae > VBAT01. Next base: position 52,770 of record JBBCIL010000003.1, on the reverse strand, counting down.
GGTAATTCAATAGCCGGGAAATGTTCTCTTCTTTTTTATTTATATCATAGTCTTACACCAATATGCCTGCAACAACGCAAAACCGCAATGGTTAGATTTTCAGAGGTAATTCTTTGCGCCGTCGCATCGTTGCGGAATGTATTTGACTTTTGTGACAGCCCCGGCATTGCTTAAAATCAAATTAAGGCAACGACCAGGTTTGCGGGGATTGATTGTTTCAGATTTTTTTTACATTTGCCTGTATACTTGCCAAATTGCTGCCTGAACCGTCACATATTGACCCTGAAAGAACACTCTTTAAACAACTTTCTACAGGAAATGAAGAGGCTTATACAAAACTCTTTCATTTATTCACCCCGCGGCTCTTCCCGTATATTTTAAAGATCACAAAAGACCAAGACCTGGCCAAGGAGCTATTACAGGAAGTCTTTATAAAACTATGGGTGCACCGGGCTGACCTGGCAGATATTGAACAACCCGCCTCATGGTTGTTTCGCGTGGCCGCCAATACCTGTCTTGCACACCTGCGCACACAGGCAAGCCGCTACAGGATTCTCCGGAGTGTGGTAGATAAAGAAGAAGGAATAAGTAATGATACGCTGGAGTATGCCGAGACAAAAGATATGGGCAGGGTGATCCGGAATGCTGTGAATGCCCTTCCTCCAAAGCGGCAACAGATATACCGGTTAAGCCGCGAAGAAGGATTCAGCCACCAGCAGATCGCCGATAAATTAAAAATATCCCTGCAAACAGTAAAAAACCAGATGGGCATCGCTTTGAAATCCATACAGGACTTTATGCATAAAGGATTTGGCCTTTTCTTTACTCTTCTTATCATCCTGGGGGTTTTTTAAAAAAATATTCCACCCCAACGGTACTTTCTTTTCCGCCAGTCATCTTTATTAGGACAGCCTGAACAAACCTGACACCAGGCTGAAACAAAAACCTTATGCCTGCAAAAGAAAAAGAACATATCCGGTATCTATTGCTCCGGTACCTGGATAATACATCTACGGATGAGGAAAAGGGAAAATTATTTGAATACCTCGAAAAAAGCAAAGAGGATGACGAATGGGCAGATATCATGGAACAGATGATTCATGCAGAACCTGTCCTGAAAGAATATGACCCGGCCAAATGGCAACCGGTCATTGAGCAACTTAAAGAGTACAATGCTGCACAGGAAGCTGTGCAGATGGCGCCGGTTCGCCAATTGAATGTACGCAAACGCAGTATGTGGTGGGCCGCAGCGGCTGTGCTGCTGATCGCTGCTGGTTACTTTATCGCTAACAGGCAACCCGAAAAAACTTCCGGTAATATACCGGCTGACAACATAGTCGTTCATGATGCAGCGCCCGGTTCCAACAAAGCGATATTGACAAGAGCCGATGGATCTACGATCATTCTTGACAATGCGGCCAACGGAACATTGTCGGAAGAAGGAAATGCAAAAGTGGTAAAGCTGGCTGATGGGCGCCTGGCTTATATAGCAGAGAATGACAAAAGCAGCGAAGCGGTATATAATACGATGAGTACCCCACGCGGCGGACAATACAGGCTGACGCTGCCGGATGGTACGGAAGTATGGTTAAATGCAGCATCGTCTATTACCTATCCTACTGCATTTACCGGTAATGAACGTAATGTCACCATCTCAGGAGAAGCTTATTTCGAAGTAGCTAAAGACGCGTCAAAACCCTTTCATGTAAAAGTAAATGAGATGACGATTGAAGTACTGGGAACACATTTTAACGTGAACGCTTACCAGGATGAATCAGTCATAAAAACTACTTTACTGGAAGGCGCTGTAAAAGTGGTCAGTGGAAATGCCAGCGGGCTACTAAAACCCGGGCAACAGGCACAATTACATAAAGACGGAAATATAGCGCTGATCAATGATGCTAATACGGAAGAAGCGGTAGCGTGGAAGAACGGCGGGTTCTATTTCGAAGAAGCAGATATTAAAAGCATTATGCGGCAGGTAGAAAGATGGTATAATGTAAAGGTGGCTTACCAGGGTGAAATTCCCGAAGGACATTACAAAGGACGGCCTTCACGAAACCTTACATTGACGCAGATGCTGAAAGTATTTGAGTACAGCGGGTTGAAATTTAAAATTGAAGGGAATACCATGACAGTATTTGAATAATTAAAACAATATAGACAACAGGGACAGCTTCATGAAAAAACCGGAAACGTTAGAGGCGCTTCCGGTCGTAACCAACTTACGTTGGTCGTCGTTGGGCTGACCCATAATATACAATTCTAACGAAACTGCTTATTAGTTAACCCAACAATACAAAAGTATGCAAATTAATGCTCTTTGTAAACGGGCTGGTTTTGCTTTGCCATCGAGACAATATTTCCCTTTACGGCGATCAGCAACCCGGCTCCGTTTTCTTACCAAAACGCTGCTCATTATGAAGCTAACCATTCTTTTACTTACTGCCGGTTTTCTGAATGTAAGTGCCAGGGGGTTCTCACAAACCGTCAGTTATTCCGGCAGGAATGTTCCTTTGGAAAAGGTCTTTAACGTGATCGAACAGCAGACAGGCTATACCTTTTATTACAAGGTAGAGATACTGCAGCAGGCACGTAAAGTGGATATCAGCCTGAAGAATGCCACGCTTGAACAATCATTGGCCATGTTGTTTAAGGATCAGCCGCTCACCTATAATATCGTTGAGAAAAATATAGTCGTTAATAGTAAGCGCAGTTCTGTTGTTGGAACGACAGAAACAATGACTCAATCCGTTCCGGATATCATCATAACCGGCAGAATCGCCAGCGAAGAAAATGAGCCATTGCAGGACGTGAATGTAACCATCAAAGGCAGCTCAACAGGAACGACCACAGATGAACAGGGGCTTTTCAAAATTTCTATTCCTGATGAGAATGCTGTGCTTATACTTAGTATGGTAGGTTTCGCCCAGCAGGAAGTGAAAGTAGGTGCAAGGACATTTCTCAATGTCAGGATGAAAGTAGCTAACCGCGAATTAAACCAGGTAGTCGTGATCGGGTATGGTACGGTGAAAAAAAGAGATATTACCGGTTCTGTAGCCTCGCTTAATTTTAATAACGAGGTGACAGGTACTTCCATGACCTCGCTCGAACAAGGCATGAAAGGAAGAATGGCCGGTGTTCTTATTAAACAAACATCTTATGCACCGGGAGGTGGTATCAGCGTATTGGTAAGAGGCGCCTCTTCTATTTCCGGCTCTACTGAGCCGTTATATGTAGTAGATGGTTTTCCCTTGCAGGGTGGCAACCAGACACCGAGAGGTGAGGTATCAGGGCCGGCTAACGAACAGTTTGAAAGTTCGCCTGCACAAAACCTGTTGAATTTTTTAAGCCCGGAAGATATTGAGTCCATTGAAGTATTGAAAGATGCTTCTGCTACGGCGATATACGGTTCACGCGGTGCTAATGGCGTAGTGCTGATCACGACCAAAAAAAGTAAAAATAATAAGCCATCATTTACACTCAGTCATTATACAGAAGTAGCGTCTCTTCAGAAAAAACTGGACCTGCTGGATGGTTATGAGTTTGCCAAAATGATGAATGAGCAGGTAATAAATGTGAACACGCTTAATGGCATGGCGTATGAAGATATTCTTAACAGTGCTGCGCTTCCTTTTCCCGGAAGAATAAATACCGGCACGGGTTTGTATGTACCCAGTCCTGAAGATTTTAAATCGGGCGCCTATCCAAGCACAGATTGGCAGGATCAACTGTATAATACAGCCGTCAGTTCCAACACGGCGCTCTCCTTCAGCGGCGGTGCGGGAAAGACAAAATATTATTTCGGTGGAAACTACCGTAAAGCAGAAGGAATGATCGTGGGTTCCAAACTCGAACGCTTTACCCTCAATGCAAATATCCAGAGCCAGTTGTATGATAAGCTCAGTTTCTCCAATAACCTGATCCTTTCAGGCGCTTTCATGGATAATATACAGGAAGGTGTTGCCAATTTTGGTGTGGGCCGGCCTGTTATCACAAGGATACTGCAGCATCCGCCTACCAGTTCTATCGGTGATGTGCTCGAAGATATCTCGCAGGGTATTACTGCCCTCGATGATCCTTATACCATGGCCACAAAATTCATTGACAAAAGACAGGATTATAATGTTTTTGAATCAGCCAATATCGAATTCACCGTCATGAAAGATCTTGTACTGAAAGTAAAAGGCGGTGTACGTTTCTTTTACCAGCTGCGCGATATGTATTTCCCTCTTTCCACAGATCGCGGGCAGATGGTACACGGACAGGCGAGTAATTCTTCCATGACCAGCTATACGCTGCTGAATGAAAATACCCTGACCTATAATAAGAAATTTGGCAGACATGCGCTCAACTCTGTACTCGGTTTTACCCAGGAGAAATCCAACATGCGGAGCATGTACAACTCCGTCAATGGTTTTACCAATGACCTGCTATCTTATTACAGCATGCAGGCCGGAACGGTCTATAACGCGCCGCTCACCAATTATTCTTCCCTCAAGCTGAACTCTTTTCTCGGGAGGGTCAATTATGCGCTGGATGATAAATACCTGCTTACCTTTTCTATGCGGGCAGATGGCTCTTCCAAATTCGGGATGAATAACAAATGGGGGTATTTTCCTTCCGCGGCTATAGGCTGGAAGCTGAGCGAAGAAGATTTTATAAAAAGGCTTGATTTTATCAGCAACCTGAAATTACGTGCCTCCTATGGCTTTACCGGCAGCCAGGGTATCATACCTTACCAGTCGCTGGCACAACTCGGTCCTTTGCTCGGTACACTCAATGGGACTACTTCTGCCATAGGATACCAGAATGTCATTATAGAAAACCCCAAATTAAAATGGGAAACAACAAGACAGTTTGATATAGGCATTGATGTCAGTTTTATCAAGGATAAGCTGTCATTCGTGGCTGACTATTATTCAAGAAATACCAAGGACCTGCTGCAGCAGATATTACTTCCGGGTTCAACAGGTTATGTATTTCAGCAGCAAAACCTCGGGTCTATTAAGAACAAGGGCGTAGAACTGCAGATGAATGCTGTGCTGGCGGATAAAGAATTTAAATGGGATATCAGCGCCAACTATTCAAAAAATATCAATAAGATAACCGACCTGGGTGATGCGGATATGGTGCCCGGTCGCTGGGTGATCTCTTATGATTTTTATCCTTTCAAACTGAAAGTAGGGCAGTCATTGGGTAATATATACGGGTACCAGACAAACGGTATATTAAGAAACGCACAGGAAGTGACTGATGCAGCGCAGCAGGATAACAGGTCTATCGGCGAATTCAGGTATGTAGATCAGAATAAAGATGGTGCGGTGGTCAATGACGGAAGCGATGAAGTATTGCTCGGATCAACGAACCCTGATTTTTCATTTGGCTTTACTACCAATTTTAAATACAAGCGCTTTGATCTTTCCGCTATTGTGTACGGAAGCATCGGCCAGGAGATCGTGAACATGAACCTCGTGTATGGATCAAGAATGGTAGGTAGCTGGAATGCTTACCGCAAAGTATATCAAAATGCCTTCAGGCCAGAGGTGAAGGATGCTTCGGGAAATATTGTACAGGCAGGTAATCCCGATGGTGAATGGAATATGGCAGGATCGCTGGGTGCCCGGACAAGAAATGTACTGGTAGATAAATGGGTAGAAGATGCTTCGTTTGTCAAACTGGGCAATGTTACATTCGGCTATACTTTTCCCAAAGCTATCAGGTTCATTAAGAAACTGAGATTATATGCCAGCGCCAGCAACGTGCTGACCATTACTCCTTACAAACACGGGTATGATCCTGAAGCCAGCATGTATGGGCAGGACCCGACCCGCAGGGGTGTTGATTTCGGAGTATATCCTCCCGGAAGGACTTTCAAATTTGGTGTTGATTTTACATTCTGATCACTTCATTCAAAAAAATATAAAGCGATGAAAACAAAAATATTCATGCTTGTACTGAGCTTTTCTTTACTCGGTTCCGGTTGCCAGAGCCTGAAAGAAGATGCTTATGACTTTATTTCACCTGATTCATTTTATAAAACAGAAGCAGATGCACTCGCCAGTATTACCGGTGTATATGCTGTGCTGAACAGCAGCAACCTGTTCAACGTAGGTTATTTCAACCTGTTGAATATGTCAGGCTGTATCGGTATTCACCAGGATCAGCGTATGCTTGAATTACTGACTGGTCAGCATAATCCTAATTCAAATTTTATTTCAGAATCCTGGAATGGGTTGTATGAAGGCGTAAGGAAAGCAAATACTACACTGGAAGGCGTGCCCCGCTGCCAGATGGATGAAACGAAAAAGAAAAGCATTATTGCCGAAGCGAAGTTCATGCGGGCTTTATTTTATTTCTGGCTCGTGAGAACATACGGCCCGGTGCCTTTGCGTACTTCGGCATTGGTAGAAGATGCCAAATTACATCCTTCGCCGATCAAAGATGTGTACCAGGTCATCATTGATGATCTTGAATCTGCCATACCTGATCTCGCCAATAAGGGAGTATATGAAAGAGGACGTGCTACTAAAGATGCCGGCCAGGCGTTGCTGGCGAATGTATACCTGACATTAGCTTCTGCAGCAAGAGCGGCTACGGAAGATGGTTCACAGGGAGCAAAAAGATATGATGTTTTTGCGGCGGACATAGCCACTAATTATCAGAAATGCAAAACGCTTTGCGGAGAGATCATTACCCGCAATTCATTCAAGCTGCTGACAAACTGGATGGATCTCTGGGGCATTCCCAACAGGATGAATGATGAATTTATTTTTATGATCCTGACGATAACCGATACGGATCTCGGAACCGTATTGCCGAACAGGTATACTCCGGCCAATTCTCCTTTCAGTCCCCACCCCGGTTTTTATGGCGGATTGACCTATGAGTTTGTCAAATCATACAATCCGCAGGACATACGCTTTACTGATGGTATGATCTGGCAATTCAATTCCGTTGTCAATAATGCACTGACAAAATGGAGAAGAAATATCAATAGCGCCACCCAGTTGGTGACAGGCACTACTTTTCCTTTGCTGGACAATAAAAAATACCAGGATCCCAATGCTACCAACAGGAACCAGGGCGGTTGTTCTGTACCCATTATCCGCATGGCAGAAGTATACCTGATGTACAGCGAAGCGGAAAATGAAATAGCGGGACCTACTACCGATGCATTTGCTAAGATCAATGCCATCAGGAGCCGTGTCAACTGTCCTTTATTGACCATTGCCAATACGCCCACCAAAGCCGATCTGAGAAAGAAGATCATTGATGAGAGGATGTGGGAATTTGCACTGGAGTCAAAAGACTTTTTTGATTGTGCAAGAACAGGACAACTGGAGGCAAGAACATACGGTCTTTCTTATAATCCTTTACAGAATGATACAGCGCAGCACCTGCGTGCAAGGAATGCCAAAGATTATTTATTCCCTTATCCGCAAACCGAATTGTTAACTAACCCTAATATCAGTTTAGATGATCAGAATTAATAACAGGCGAATAAAGAATATATACAGCCGGTTACTATGTTTATTGTTCGCTGCATTGACTGTCTCGGTCACCAATGCACAGCTTAAACTATCCGGTATATTCAACGACCACATGGTATTGCAGCAAAAAGTGGCTGTACCGGTATGGGGTATGGCAATACCCGGGAAAAAGATCACCGTGCAGTTTGGCAGCCAGAAGAAAGAAACAACGAGTGATGAAAAGGGCAACTGGAAAATAGCACTGGCGCCAATGGAAGCCTCGGCAAAAGGAAACAATCTTGTAGTATCTGATGGTTCTTCCACGGTGAAAGCAGAAGATGTGCTTGTAGGAGAAGTATGGCTTTGTTCCGGTCAGTCCAATATGGGTGTCAGTCTTGCAGAAATAGATGATGCTGACAATGTCATTGCAGCTGCTAATTATCCATTGATCAGGATGTTCAAAGTTCCACAGACGCCGGCATTGAACCCACGGTATGATGTTGATGCAAAATGGGTAGGATGCAGCCCGGCCACTGCAAAGCCACTGTCGGCATTTGGTTATTTCCTCGCACAAAAACTACAGCAGCAATTAAATGTGCCTGTTGGTATTGTAATATGCGCCTGGGGCGGTTCATCGGCTTTGGCATGGATGAGCGAAGAAGCATTGAGTGCACCTGCCATGCGTCAGAATGTGCCTTACGATTTATTAGGATATTTTGAAAATCACCGCCCGAAGTTGTTATATAATGGTATGCTGCATCCATTGATACCATTGGCTGTAAAAGGCGTGATCTGGTACCAGGGCGAAACAGATGCCATGGATGATAGATTTAATCCTTACCTGTACCGCTATGCTTTTCGTGCCATGATCAATGACTGGCGCAAAGCATGGAAAAGAGAAGATATGCCTTTTTATTATGTACAGTTGCCGAATCTTTTTGGTGGAAAGTTATGGCCTGTATTGCGTGAATCGCAGGATATCGTCAACCGCGGATTGAAGAATACTGGTATGATCACTACAATAGATATTGGCCAGAGCCGCAAGTTGCATCCCACCAATAAATCACAGTTTGCTTACAGGATGGCCGATCTTGTTTTAGCGGAACAATACAACAAACCCGGAGCCACGAAGTTTCCTTCTTTCCGGGATATGAAAGTGGAGAAAGAAAAAATAAAAATAACATTCGCTGATGCAAACGGTTTAAAAACCAACGATGGCAAAGAGCCACTGGCTTTTGAGATCGCCGGTAAAGACCAGGCATTCAAACCGGCTACCGCGGCGATTGAAGGAAGTACTATAGTGGTTTGGAATAAAGAGATCAGCGAACCGGTTGCTGTCCGTTATGCCTTTATTCCTGATCCGAAGGTCAATCTCGTCAATAGTGATGGATTGCCTGCACGTCCTTTCCGTACCGATACATGGAATGTTTTCGGCCAGCAGTTGATAGGACAATCTTTAACGGTAAAGAATAAATTGGAAGCGGATTTCAAGTCGCAGGAAATACTGGACGGAAAATATAAGGAATGGGAATGGCTATCACAGAGCACAACAGCCGCACTGATCGAAAATAAATCACTTACCAAGGTAGGCAATGACAGGACAAGGATACAGGTGATCAGCCGCAGGAATGCAGATGCTAAAAAAGAAAGCAACCCTGTTATTGAATGGAAGCGGTCCATCACTGCTCCTGCCAATGGTATCACTTTTGAGATTGATGCGCAGATGTTGCGTGCCAATCTTCCCTATGCAGGTTTTGAATTAGAAGCAGGGGTAATGGTCAATGATAAATTGAACCTCTACAAGATTGATTTCTCGCCGCTGATGATCGTGGCTTTTAAAGAAGAATTTATTTATGTACTGGCCAATGATATTGATAACAGTGATTTTCATAAATACCGCATGGCTATCAGAAAAGACGGCGTATGCCAGGTGTATTACGATGACCAGTTGATCGGCGTCGTACCGCCGGAAGTAGCAGAAGATAAAGAGATCATTGCCAAAGGATCATTCATTGGTTTTGGTAAACTGAAAAAGGAAGGAGATATCTCTGTCAACGTGACCAGTGTATCATTTGATGGCACCGGCGCTTATTCACCCGCTGAAAAAGCTAATCCGTAAAATATGAAGAGGATGAGAATGTTGTCTCTTTTATCAGGGTTAAGGTTTGTGTCTTTGTGGGACATATTTACATACCATAGAAGGATTTACCTGCTTTTTTTGTTTTTTCTTCTTAATGCTTTCTGTGTCTGCAAAGCGCAATTAAAAACTGCCACCGTATTTGCAGACCATATGGTATTGCAGCGCCGGATGAAAGTACCCGTATGGGGCTCGGCAAAACCAGGCGATAAAGTAACGATCAGTTATAATAATGTTTCAGCAGCAGCTACTGCTGACGAAAAAGGTTACTGGATTGGTTATCTCGATCCGATGGAAGCGCAATCGCAGGAAAAGACTTAAAGATTACCGCGACAGGCAATGATGCACTGGTACTTCATGATGTACTGGTGGGTGAAGTTTGGTTATGCAGCGGTCAGTCCAATATGCGGATGGAAATGATATTTCGTGACGCGGCCATTGCAGGGGTTGTTGATTGGGAGAATGAAGTGAAGAAAGCTGATTATCCTTCTATAAGATTCTATAGCCGGTTCAGGGAGAAAGGAGCTTCTTTATGGGAAACATGCGATTCTAACTCTGTGAAACTTTTTTCCGCAGTAGCTTATTATTTCGGTACGGAGATCTTTAAAGATCAGCAGGTGCCGGTTGGATTGATCCATCAGTCTGCAGGCGGCACTTCTATACAGAAATGGATACCCGGAAAATATTTTCAGCAGTTGCCATGGGCCAAACAATACCTTGACTTCAGCCAGTATGTACCGTGGCTGGAACCTGCTTCCTGTTACGACAACTTCATTTCGCCAATAGTGGGTTATGGCATTCGTGGTGTGCTTTGGTACCAGGGCGAATCCAATGCTAACATTGAAGTGCATGGCTATTCTTACAGGTATTTACTTCCATTGCTGATCCAATCATGGAGAAAAGAGTGGAAACAGGAGAATCTTCCCTTTGCTTTTGTTCAGCTTCCGATCTGGGATAACAGTAATGCATTTCGCTATATACGTGAAGCGCAGTTGAACACAGTAAAGACAGTTCCTAACACAGGAATGATCACGATATATGATAAGGATGAATTCAGAACCATGCTGCATCCGGGCAATAAAAAACAGGTCGGGGAGCGATTAGCTGTATGGGCTAAGTCATCTGTCTATGGACATAAAGACATAGAGGCAATGGGTCCGGTATATCAATCGCAGCATAAAGCAGGCAATGCGATAAAGATTTTATTTGATGAAGATCTGCAAAGTAGTAACGGCAAAGAATTACAGGGTTTCATGATCGCTTCTGCCAATAATGACTTTCAGCCAGCCACAGCCACAATAGCAGGAAAGAATACGGTACTTGTGAGCAATACATCAATAACAGATCCTGTTGCGGTACGCTATGCATGGGGAGAAAATATTGCCCCGGGAAACCTCGCTAATACACAAGGCTTGCCTGCATCACCTTTTCGTACGGATACATGGGGAAATGATACATTGGAAAAAGCATTGCTGGAAGGAAAAGAATTGAAACGGGTAAATATGAACGGGCATTGGACGGCTGATGCAAAAAGTATCGGTGATTGGATGCCTGCTACACAACCTGCGAAGACAGACCTGAAAATAATAATGCTACCGTAGTGTTATCTACCAACCGGAATGGCAGGGGCGGCATTCAAAGTCCTTTCCTGCTGAATGTTGATCTTTCTAAGAACCCGGTCATCAAACTGAATAACCTGCAACTGGAAACAGCGCAAAGCTGGACACTCATGCTGATGACACCCGAGAAAGATCAGTACATGATCAAAGATCAGTCTGCTGAGACAGGTAGCATCACGATAGATATTGTGAACAGCATCAAACAGAATAAACAAAAAAATACAGGTAGTTTAAAATTGGATGGTAAGAACAATATTGTGTTACTCTTTTATGCAGTAAGCGCACAAAGAAAAAGCAGCCTGTCAATAGATAGCATTGAAATGGAATATCAAAAAAAGTAATAACTATTCATCACCGGACTAATAATACATTGAAATGAGAAAAATAGTATCAGCATTCATACTCTTGTTGGCGTTACAGGTAACGGCATTGTATGCACAGGCGCAGGTTGTCAATAAACTTCCAGATTGGGCATTGGGCGGGTTTGTAAGAGAAACAAGATCCAACCCGGTGATCTCTCCCAATGAGAAGTCAACATTTATTGACCCTATGACGGGCAAAGAGGCAGACTGGGAATCCAACGATACATTCAATCCCGGCGCGGTAGTAAAGAATGGAAAAATTGTGGTGTTGTACAGGGCAGAAGATAAAACAGGTGTAAAGATCGGTCACCGCACTTCAAGACTTGGCTATGCTGAAAGCAAAGACGGCATACATTTCAAAAGGAAAAAAGCACCTGTTTTTTTTCCTGCTGAAGATAGCCAGAAAGAATTTGAATGGCCCGGCGGTTGCGAAGATCCACGCGTGGCTGTAACAGAAGACGGAACTTATGTTGTTTTCTATACGCAATGGAACCGTAAAGTACCGCGTCTTGGCGTCGCTACTTCAAAAGATCTTATTACCTGGACAAAACACGGCCCTATATTCGAAAAAGCATACAACGGTAAATTTTTTAACAAGCCGCATAAATCTGCGTCTATTGTTACTAAAGTATCCGGTGACAAACTGGTGATCGCTAAAGTAAACGGTAAGTACTGGATGTACTGGGGCGAACATGGAGTATGCGCCGCTACTTCTGATAATTTGACAGACTGGGAGCCATTGGTAGATGATAAAGGTGAATTGAAAATATTGATTGCCCCGAGAAAAGGATACTTCGACAGTCATCTTACTGAATGCGGGCCTCCCGCTGTAATGACTGATAAAGGAATATTGTTATTGTACAACGGAAAGAATAAGGGAGATGATGACCGCGATAAAAGATTTCATCCGAATACTTATTGCGCCGGCCAGGTATTATTTGATACCAATGAACCAACAAAACCTATTGGCAGGTTAGATGTTCCTTTTTTACGACCGATGGAAGCATTTGAAAAAAGCGGGCAATATGTAAATGGTACCGTATTCATCGAAGGCCTGGTCTATTTCAAAAAGAAATGGTTCCTGTATTACGGATGCGCCGATTCAAGAGTAGGAGTAGCAGTATATGACCCTGCCCATCCTGCACCGCCGGATCCCATGCCTGCATCAGAGTGAACTGATTAAATATTTACACAACATTACTGAAACATCGTTTAACTGATCACTAAAACCGGTCTTTCCGCAACAGCCATGCCGCAACCATCAAAGTTTACTGAAAGAAAATACATCGTTGTACTGATTTTTGTAACGTCACTCTTTATGCTATGGGGTGTTGCCATTACGATGGGCGATGTGCTCAACCGGCATTTTCAGAATGTATTGAATGTATCAAAAGCGCAATCGGGTTTGGTGCAGTTCTCTATTTTCGGCGCTTATGCCATCATGGCTATTCCCGCCGGTATGTTCATGAAAAGATTTGGGTATAAAAAAGGAGTACTGCTGGGATTATTTTTATATGCAGCCGGCGCTTTTTTATTTATACCTGCCTCGGATGCCGGCTCGTTTACTTTTTTCAGGATCGCTTTATTCATTCTTGCCTGTGGCCTGGCAACACTTGAAACGGTAGCGCATCCTTTTGTTGCTTCTCTCGGTGACCAGTCAACCAGTGATCAGCGCATCAACTTTGCACAATCATTCAACGGACTTGGCGCCGTGGTTGGACCGTTGATCGGCAGCTATTTTATTCTTCGTGCGGGTCAAACCCATTCCAATGATCTTTATTCGGTAAAGCTGCTTTATATTATTATCGGTTGTGTCATCTTAGGCGTTGCTATTGCTTTTTCACTGGTGAAAGTGCCTGTATTGACAGATCCGCACAGCAGCCATGTTGAAGAAACCAGGACGGTGAATATGACTACCGTACCAGAGAAAAAATTATTTCAGCACAGGCATTTTGTATGGGCTGTTATCGCACAGTTCTTTTGCGTGGCGGCGCAGGGAGGCACTTGGGCATTCTTTATTATTTATGGTGCGGAAAAAATGGGTCTGACAGATGAACGGGCCGGTTATTTCTTTTCACTGAGTATGGTCATGATGATGCTCGGACGTTTTGCCGGCACTTACCTGATGAAGTTTATTGCTCCGAATAAATTGCTTGGCGCTTTTGCGCTGGGAAATATTATCATGTGTCTTATCGTTGCGCAAAACTGGGGCTGGCCTTCTTTCATTGCACTGATCATGATCAACTTCTTTTTCAGTATCATGTTCCCTACCATTTTCAGCCTGGGATTAAAGAATTTAGGGAAACATACGCAACAAGCTTCATCATTCATAGTAATGGGAGTAGTAGGGGGTGCCTTATTTCCACCACTAATGGGATTGATCGCAGATTATGATACAGCCACCGCTTATTATTTACCTATTATATGCTATGTAATGATTGGCTTGTTCGCCTTCAGGTTTTATAAAGTGAGGAATATACGATAAACAGTAGTAGTTGATATGATAATAAAGGTAGCCGGAAAGGTGGGAAGACGGTAAATGCTTTTCCTTCTTCGCGCCTTGCCGGCTCCCGGCAAAATTGACCAATACAAAATCAGGATTATGAGAATCTCTTATTTTATTGTTGTAGCATTTATGCAGTTGTTATTTTTTAAAACGACAATAAGCTTTGCGCAGCGGTCGGCGTCGCCTAATATTATTTTGATCTTTACTGACGATCTCGCTTACCAGGCAATCAGCGCATACGGGCATGGATTGAATCATACACCGAATATTGACAGGATCGCCAAAGAAGGAATGTTATTTGAACGGTGCGTGGTCACCAATTCTATTTGCGGACCAAGCCGGGCTACTATTCTTACCGGCAAATACAGTCACAGCAATGGCTTTTACAGAAATGAACGGGGTGACTTTGATGGTAGTCAACAAACCTTTCCGAAATTATTACAGCAACGCGGTTATCAAACAGCGATCATTGGTAAATGGCATCTCGGTTCACAACCTACAGGCTTCGATCATTGGGAAGTAATGATCAACCAGGGGTCGTATTATAATGCGGATTTTATTTCAAAAGATAGTCAAACCATCGCGTATGGATATTCAACGGATGTGGTAAGGGAAAAATCTGTTCAATGGCTGGATAAACAAAGAGACCAGTCAAAGCCCTTCCTGCTGCTGATGCAGTTCAAAGCGCCGCACCGCGAATGGGAACCGGGCCCCGCTCACCTGAATATGTATGATGATCATGTATTTCCTGAGCCACCGACATTATTCGACAATTATTCCGGCAGGGCATCAGCGGCAAAAAATCAGAAGATGTCAATAGCAAAAGATATGGTGCTGGAAGGCGATAATAAATTATATAACGATGCATCGAGAAGTAATGCAAAGGGCAGGAGCTATGCAAGAATGGATGAAGCGCAGAAAAGAACCTGGGACAGCGCATACAATCCTAAGAATGAAATTTTTTACCAAAGTAAACTAACCGGTGATGATCTCACAAGATGGAAATACCAGCGCTACCTGCAGGATTATATGTCGGTAGTAGCTTCTGTGGACGATAATGTAGGCAAGCTGCTGGATTATTTAGACAAAAAACATTTATCAGAAAATACACTGGTCGTTTTCGCTTCCGACCAGGGATTTTATCTCGGGGAACATGGATGGTTTGATAAACGCTGGATGTACGAGGAATCTTTCCGTACGCCTATGGTGGCAAGATGGCCCGGTAAGATAAAACCCGGCAGTATAAATAAAGACATTGTATCCAATCTTGATGTAGCAGAAACATTTCTCGAAGCAGCCGGTGTGCGTATTCCGGCCGATATGGAAGGAGCAAGTCTTGTTCCCGTATTAAAAGGTAAAACACCAACGGATTGGAGAAAGAGTTTTTATTATCATTATTATGAAGGCGGCGTGCATGGTGTGCCCGAACATGAAGGGGTGTACATGGACAGCCTCAAGCTGATCAGTTATTATACACTCGGTGAATGGGAAATGTTTGATCTGCGCAGAGATCCTTATGAAATGCACAGTGTGTATAATAATCCGGAGTATGCCGCTAAGCAAAAAAGACTGGAAGAAGAACTGGCAATATTGCGGAAACAATTAAAAGTGCCGGCAAAGTGATGCAAGAGATCAGTACAATAATAATAGCCGGTAAGACGGGAAGGCGGAAAGGATTGTTTAGCAGCGATCGCTTACTTACCGTCTTCGCGCCTTCCCGGCAAAAGATACTTTTATTCTTATCGTTTCTAACCGGTAGTTGTTTTGTAACGGCGCAATCTCCCGTGGTGCAAAAAGATATTGAGCTGGTAAAATCAATGCCCAATATACCTTCTCCTTATAAGATGAAAGACTGGAAATTGATTACGGCAAAACAGGATAAACTGTTCTATGATTTTAATGCAAAAGGAACCTGGCTGCCGCTGATATGGTGGGATGATGCGCAGGTAAATTTTCCAACCCGTTCTTTTGGTATTCCGAGCTATGTAGGATCAAGGCATCATGAACTTCAGGGTTCTTCGTATGAGTCGTTGCCGGTGATGGGATCTGTGCTCGGCGCTTCACTGATCGGTATTGACAAAAGCAAACAGGATGGTTATGATTTTGTAACCATGTGCCAGCAGTTCTTCAATAAAAAGAACGGAGCTAATCTCATCATGAATAATGTTGACAGGAAACCGGGAAGAACTTTCTGGTACGAAATATGGCCGGGCATGACATTCAATATGATCGTTGATCAATATCCGACCAACCCTGATCTGTCTCCACTCATGAAGATGAATGCGGAAAACTGGATGAAAGCGATTGATGGATTGAAAAAAGATAAAGCGTATCCGGATTTCAATTATACTGCTTTTGATTTTGAAACAGGCAGGGGATTCTTTAATAACCGCTGGCGTGAACCCGATGCAGCGGCAGGATTAGCCTGGTTAGAGTTTAGTGCATGGAAAAAATGGAACGATAATAAATTCCTCGAAGCAACGAAACAATGCATGGACTTCCTGCAAAACCGCCCTGCTAACGAAGGACCTTACTATGAGATCATGCTGCCCTTCGGCGCTTACCTCGCTGTAAGAATGAATGCGGAAATGGGTACACAGTATGATGAATTAAAAATGCTCAACTGGTGTTTTGACGGAAATAATACTGACCGGAAAGGATGGGGGGTGATGGCGGAGAAATGGGGTGAGTATGATGTGCATGGACTGGTAGGACAGAAGAACTGGGAACAGTATGCTTTTGCGATGAACACATATACCCAGGCGGCAGCGCTGGTGCCCATTGTAAAATATAATCCTGCGTATGCAAGAACGATCGGTAAATGGATATTGAACCTCGCTAATGCATCCAGATTATTTTATCCTGACGAACATCCATTGAACAGGCAAACCAGCGGCTATTGGAAAAGCGATCCCGATCATGCTATTTGTTATGAAGGTGTAAGAAAGAACCTCGATAATGGAAACGGTTTCCATGTTTTTAAAGGCGTACTCGCTGCTGAAGGTCCGTATGCGATCGGCGACCAGGTAAAAGGACTTAAATCACGCACCGATATTTGTCCGTATGGCTCCGCGTGGGTGGGTATGCTGGCAGCGCTTGTTGATACGACTAACGTGGAGAAGATAATAAAGATCAATTGTAACGCTACTGATTTTTTTGGAGACAGAACTTATCCTGTTTTCCTGTACTTCAATCCATTCACTGAAACAAAGAACGTAACCATCAATGCAGGAGAGAAACCTGTTAATATATATGACCTGGTTTCAAAGAAAATGATACTAAAGAATGTAAAGAATAATGTGGAACTGGTCATCGGAGGCGACCAGGCAATAATTATTGTCATGATACCGGCAGACACTAAAACACAGGTCGTAAAAAACCAACTGGTAGCCGGTGATCATGTGATAGATTATGCAATAACAACGCAATAAGATAGTAGTATAAAATTAAAATACGTACAACCTGATAACATGAGAGTAATAAAGATCCTGCTGCCGGTAATTTTCCTGCAGGTAAATATACTGGCCGTTGAAAAAGCGAATGCGCAAAGTAAAGGTAAGCCCAATGTGGTCATTATCTATTCGGATGACCAGGGCTATGGCGACGTAAGTTTTAATGAGCACAATGCGCCGATCGCTACGCCGAATATTGATCGTTTGGCGAAACAGGGCATCACGTTTACATCCGGCTATGTATGCGCTTCCACCTGTGCGCCTTCACGGGCTGGTCTGATGGCTGGTCGTTATCCGGAACGTTTGGGAATATACACAGTAGACGATCCTTTCCAGGAAATGCCGGTGACGGAAAAGATCGCACCGCAATTTTTTAAAGAGAATGGGTATGCAACCGGGATAGTGGGCAAATGGCATCTCGGCGGAGAAATATTTAAAGACCGGTTTCCTACCAAGCGCGGCTTCGACCGGTTTTATGGATGGCTTAACTCCACGCATGATTACTGGAAAGCGAATACTGGAAGAAGTGATACATACGGCCCGGATGGATATGCACCATTATATGACCAGGAAACGCCGGTGGAAGAAATGGATCAGTATCTTACGAGACAGATCACAACAAAAGCGCTGGACTTTATAGATCAGAATAAAGACAAACCTTTCTTCCTGTATTTCCCTCATCATTGCGCACACGTACCATTGCAGGTACCCAAAGAAACCTATGAAAAGTATAAGGCATTGGGCCTGGGAGAGAATACCATTACAACAAGGGCTATGTATGAAGAACTGGATAAAAGCGTGGGAGCTATCCTCGATCGCCTGGAAAAATATAATATACGGGATAATACCATCGTGATCTTTCAAAGTGATAACGGTGGCGGCGAACCTGAAGCGCAACTGAACTGGATCTATCGCGGCGGTAAATTCACGCTGCTGGAAGGAGGAATAAGAGTGCCTGCGGTAATAAGCTGGCCGGCCGCATTGCCGCAGAATAAAGTATATGGTGATCCTATTGTCAATATTGATTTTTTACCTACTGTATTAGCGGCCGCGGGTATCCAGGCGGATAAAGAGTTTGAAGGCGTTAATCTTTTACCCTACCTGCAGGGAAAGAAGGCAGGTGTGCCGCATAACGAATTGTTCTGGAGATCAACCAAAGATTATTTCGCTGTGCTGGATGGCGGCTGGAAACTGGTATTTTCACCCAATGGCCAGGGATTGTATAATATAAAAGATGATCCTATGGAGTTGAATGATCTCCGTGGAAAATTTCCTGAAAAAGCAACAGCCTTAAAAGCGAAGTATGATGCCTGGGATAAAAAGAACATAACGGTCAATCCTTCACA
Source organism: Bacteroidota bacterium (assembly GCA_037200265.1). Taxonomy (GTDB): domain Bacteria; phylum Bacteroidota; class Bacteroidia; order Chitinophagales; family Chitinophagaceae; genus VBAT01. The sequence continues at coordinate 33,876 of JBBCIL010000003.1, read as the reverse complement.
GGCAGAAAGAGAAATGGTGCAGAACGCTAAGAAGAATGCTGAACCCGGCAAAAAGAAACAGGGCTTCTCCGCCAAGTTTGGCGGTACCCGCAAAGGGGAAGGAGAGGTGGAGGAATAAATCATAAAATATATTAAGTAAACGAAAAGACGAGTATCATGAGAATAACAACGATGATGATGGCCGGTATCATGTTCCTGATGAATCATGCGTCGGCGCAGAATGTGATAACAGGTATTGATAAATCAGATAATTATATTCAGCACCGGGTGATGAAAAAAGGCGACCTGTTTGTATTTAACAACCAGAATACCAATAAGCGGAATGATATTGCGCAATATGATAACATAAATAAAGCAGGTGATTTTCCTTCCTTCAAAATGTCTTATACAGAAAAGAAGCAGGAAATATTTTTCTTCCGTCTCCGTCATCCATTGGCCATTGAGCCTTATACTGAATATGAATTAAGTTTTAAATACAGGGCATCCGGTATGAAGGCGTAAAGTTATTATGGGGCACAGCCAACCTATTTTCTAACCGCAGGTATATGAACGGTGCTTCTACCAATCCTGATTTTCATGTATTGGCGCATGGCGGCGCACAGGTAAAAGCGGCGCTGGATGCAACCATTGCATTAGGCGGCGAGAATTATGTTTTCTGGGGTGGACGGGAAGGATACATGAGTTTGCTCAACACCAATATGAAAAGAGAAAAGGAACATTTCGCCAGGTTCTTGCATACAGCAAAAGATTATGCAAGAAAGAATGGCTTTAAAGGGCAGTTCTTTATCGAACCCAAACCCTGCGAGCCTTCCAAACATCAGTATGACTATGACAGTGAAACGGTCATTGGTTTTTTACGGCAATATGACCTGCTGAATGATTTCAGTTTGAATATCGAAGTAAATCATGCCACACTCGCCGGCCATACTTTTGCGCATGAGTTGCAGGTGGCTGCTGATGCCGGTTTGCTGGGAAGTATAGATGCCAACCGCGGTGATTACCAGAATGGATGGGATACTGATCAGTTTCCGAACGATGTTACTGAACTGACGGAAGCGATGCTGGTGATACTCGAAGCCGGCGGTTTTAAAGGCGGCGGTATCAATTTCGATGCGAAGATCCGTCGCAATTCGACCGATCCCGAAGATCTTTTCTATGCGCATATTGGTGGTATGGATGCTTTTGCAAGAGCATTGATCACGGCCGACGCTATTTTACAGAAATCTGATTATAAAAAGGTAAGGACTGAAAGATATGCTTCATTTGATAATGGTAAGGGAAAGGAATTTGAGCAAGGCAAACTTTCATTGGAAGACCTGAGAACCTATGCTATCGAAAATGGCGAGCCTGCTGTAAAAAGCGGTAAGCAGGAATACCTTGAAAATATTATCAACAGATATATTTGAGTTGTCAGTAGTGAGTGGGATTAACTCTTCAAAAGCGGGGGGCATTACTCACTACTGACTATTCACTACTCACCATTCACTTTAAAAACAGCCATTATGAAGTTTCTTGGAACACTTGACTGGATATTTCTTATACTATACATGTTAGTGATAGCGGGTATTTCCATCTGGTCTATACGTAAAAGTAAAAATTCACCTACCGATTATTTTTTGGCCAATCGTAATCTTGGCTGGTGGGTAATAGGCGCTTCGATACTTGCATCGAATGTAGGTTCTGAACATATCGTTGGGCTGGCAGGATCAGCCGGCGCTTCGGGAACAGTTTTGGGACATTATGAACTGCATTCATGGATAGTACTGATATTAGGCTGGGTGTTTGTTCCTTTTTATATGCGCAGTATGGTGTATACAATGCCTGAGTTTCTCGAAAAGAGATTTAATGCAAAGGCACGCCGGTTATTATCAATTATTCAATTGCTCAGTTACGTCATTGCCAAAGCATCAGTTACCATTTTTGCCGGCGCCCTGGTATTTAACCAGATACTGGGAGTAGAGTTTTGGACAGGCGCTATTATCCTTGTGATCGTCACAGGTGTGTACACGATCTTCGGGGGGGCTTCATGCTGTAATGTATACGGAAGCGATACAGGCTTTTGTTTTATTAATAGGTTCTGCTGTTTTATTATTTGTAGGGCTTGATAAAGTAGGAGGCTGGAATGGCTTGATTAGTGCTATCCCCCCGGAAAAACTGAATATGTTCCGGCCACTCAGTGATCCTGAGTTTCCCTGGCTTGGAATTTTATTTGCATCGCCGATCGTAGGTATCTGGTACTGGTGTACCGATCAGCATATTGTACAACGATGCCTGGCCGGAAGAAATGAAAGAGAAGCAAGACGGGGAACGATCTTCGCTGCTTACCTGAAATTGTTGCCATTCTTTATATTCCTCATTCCCGGGTTGATCGCTTATGTGCTGCATTCAAGGGGAGAATTAATACTACCAATGAAAGATGGCCAGACTGATTATAATGCAGCCTTCCCTGCCATGGTTGAGCAGATCATGCCAATGGGGTTAAGAGGATTACTGGCAGGAGGATTACTGGCGGCGCTGATGGCTTCACTGGCTTCTGTATATAATGCGTGTTCTACTTTATTCACAATGGATATTTACCAGAAAATGAAACCCGAAGCAAGTGGTAAAGAACTGGTAAGGGTCGGACGTATCGCCACCGGTGTGGTGGTGGTATTAGGCATGGTATGGATTCCGATGATGAACAGGATCTCCGGTACATTATATACATATCTTCAAAGTGTGCAATCTTACCTTGCGCCGCCTATTGCCGCGGTATTCTTACTGGGTGTATTTTTTAAACGCCTTAATGCAAAAGGAGCTTACACAGCGATGGTGGTAGGATTTGTTTTAGGCCTTATTAAACTTACCCTGGAGTTGTTTAAAAATGATCTGAGCGGCCTGCTCTATGATTTTGCCACTATTAATTTCCTTTACTTCTGTATTTATTTATTCCTCTTCAGCATTGTGGTGATGGTAGTCATAAGTCTGCTGACACCAAAACCAGATGAAGATCATATCAAAGGATTGACATTTGCCACAACCGTAGCGGAAGACAGGGCCGCCAGCCGGGCGAGCTGGAACAAATGGGACGTTGTACTTTCATTAATTGTTGTAGCCATCATTGTCGCGGTGTTCCTTTACTTCTCTCCATTGGGAGTAGCGAAATAAATTGTGAGTGGTGAGTCATGAATGACTTTTCTAAAGAACGGGTATTATTCACGGCTCACGGCTCACCACTCATTAACCATTCACTTTCCTTACATTTACGAAAAAATTGAAAGGCTATGTTAATGGAGCAAACCATGCGTTGGTTCGGGCCTAATGACCCGGTTAGTTTATCAGATATACGGCAGGCAGGATGTACAGGTGTTGTTACGGCATTGCATCATGTACCCGTCGGCGAAGTATGGACAACGGACGAGATCAATAAAAGAAGATCGTTGGTGGAAGCGGCAGGTATGACATGGACCGTGATCGAAAGCCTGCCGGTACACGAAGACATTAAAAAGCAAACAGGCGGTTATCTTAAGTATATAGAAAATTACAAGCAAAGTTTGCGTAACGTCGCAAAGTGCGGGCTGAAAGTAGTGACCTATAATTTCATGCCGATACTGGACTGGATGCGAACAGACCTGTCTTACACTATGCCCGATGGAAGTAAAGCATTGCGGTTTGAAAAAACAGCGTTTATTGCATTTGATGTTTTTCTGTTGAAAAGGCCGGGGGCGGAAAAAGATTATACTGCCGAAGAAATAACCAAAGCGAAGTTTCGGCTAAAATTAATGACAGACGAGGAAGAAGAGATATTGTACCGCAATGCATTATTAGGTTTGCCGGGCAGTGAAGAAAGGTTTACACCCGAACAAATTCTTGCAGCATTAAAAACCTACGAACATATTGATGCAGCCAGGCTGAAGCAGCATTTATTTTACTTTTTGCAGCAGGTGGTGCCAGTTGCAGAGGAAGCCGGATTAAAAATGGCGATTCATCCTGATGACCCGCCTTTTCCTTTACTGGGTCTGCCAAGGATCGTGAGCACGGAAAAGATGCCAGGGAATTACTGGATGCAGCGCCTTCACCCGCTAACGGATTATGTTATTGCACCGGCTCTTATGGTGTACGGCAGGATAATGATCTGCCGGGTATGGTAAAGCGTTTGGGTGATCATATTCATTTTATTCATTTGCGCAGTACAAAAAGAGATGCCGAAGGTAACTTCTTTGAAGCCGATCACCTCGATGGCGACGTAGATATGTATAAAGTGATCAAAGAGATCGTACTGGTCATGAAGAAGCGAAACGTCTCTATACCCATGCGCCCCGATCACGGCCACCAGATGCTGGACGATCTCAATAAAACAACCTATCCCGGTTATTCCGCTATCGGGCGTTTAAGAGGACTGGCCGAATTGAGAGGGCTGGAGTTGGGGATATACAGAAGTTTACAGGAGTAACAGTACATTTGGACTGTCATCAATATTCCCCATTCAGATCATGATCATCCGGTTAGCCAGGCCCGCAGATGCAGATGGAATACTCGCCATCTATGCGCCGTATATTACGGATACATCTTTCACTTTCGAAGCAGAAGCTCCATCGCCGGATGTATTTGCTGAAAGGATCACTTCTTATTTAGATAACTGGCCATGGCTGGTCTGTGTAATAGATGGCAGGATAGCCGGCTATGCCTATGGATCAAAGTACAGGGAAAGGGTAGGTTACCAATGGTGTGTGGAATGTTCTGTATATGTGCATGACGATTTTATGCGGATGGGCGTGGGAAAGACTTTATACACTCCTTTGTTTGAAATACTGCAACAGCAGGGTTATCGCAATGTATATGCCGTTATCAATCTTCCTAATGAAAGAAGTGTGCGGTTTCATGAAGATTGCGGATTTAAATGGTTTGCCACGTATGAGAATGTAGGATATAAGTTAGGTAAATGGAAGAACGTAGGCTGGTGGCAATTAATTATTAATGAGTATGGGCATGAACCGGCCGCGCCGGTAAAATTTTCTGAATTGGATAAAGCGATAGTTGAAAAAATTCTCAACCGGAAATGAAAGATTGTTTGAATAAAGTCAAGGAGGATTAAATAGATCAGTACGTGTGTATTTCCTGGCGTTTTGATATGATTGTTAAAGTAAAAAGAAATTGGAACACAAAGACACAAAGATTGATAATATGTTTTCTTCGTGCCTCCGTGCCTTGGTGTCTTTGTGTTCCAAAACACTGAAGACCGATAAAAGATAAACAGTGTTACAAGATATCTATCACAACAAAAAAACGCCACCTTATCAAAGATGACGTTTCTCTTGTTTCTATCCGGGTATTAAAAAATATGATTTTTCAGCTCATCATTTGTTTTTCTGTAATGATGTCTTTCGTTCTCCCGGGATATTGTTCCAGCGCTTTTTCCAGGCAATCCATAGCAGCACCGATCGCTTCAAGGTTCAGCACATACGCCAGTCTCACTTCGTTTTTACCCAGTCCCGGTGTGCCATAGAAGCCAGTCGCCGGTGCGAGCATTACTGTTTGTTTATTGTAAGAAAAATCTTCCAGCAACCACTGGCAGAATTTATCTGCATCATCAATCGGCAGTTTAGCCATGGCATAAAAAGCGCCGCCGGGATTGGGGCAAAATACACCGGGCATCGCATTCAGTCTTTTTACTAAAAGATCTCTTCTCGCCATATACTCTGCTTTCGGTTCGTCAAAGTAGTGCGCCGGAAGATCTACAGCTGCTTCACCCATGATCTGTGCGAGGCCGGGAGGACTTAATCTTGCCTGCGCAAATTTCATTGCGGCATCATACACCGCTTTATTTTTTGTTACCAGCGCCCCGATCCTCGCCCCGCAGGCGCTGTAGCGTTTGCTGATCGTGTCCATCAATACTACATGCTGATCCAATCCGGGTAAATGCATTGCGCTTACGTATTCGCCATCATAACAGAATTCGCGGTAAGCCTCGTCACTGAAGAGATATAAATTGTGTTTGATACAGATATCCTTCAATGCTTCCATTTCTTTGCGGCTGTATAAATAACCTGTCGGGTTATTCGGGCTGCAGATAATGATCGCTTTTGACTTTGCAGTAATTACTTTTTCAAAATCTTCGATAGGAGGCAGGGCAAAGCCTGTTTCGATAGTTGATTTTATCGGCACTACATTCACGCCGGCAGCGCAGGCAAACCCGTTATAATTGGCGTAGAAAGGTTCAGGAATGATCACTTCATCACCGGGATTGAGGCAGGTAAAGAAACCAAACATGATAGCTTCACTGCCGCCGGTAGTAATGAGTATCTGGTCATAGGTCACATCAATTCCCACGCTTTTGTAATACTGTACCAGTTTTCGGCGATAGCTTTCATTGCCGGCGCTATGGCTGTACTCCAGCACTTTCATATCTGTATGGCGTACAGCATCCATGATCGCTTTGGGTGTTTCAATATCCGGTTGCCCGATATTGAGATGATATACTTTGATGCCTCTTTTTTTAGCGGCTTCGGCGAATGGCACCAGTTTGCGTATCGGCGAAGGGGGCATTTGCTGGCCACGGTTGGAGATGGTTAACATAAGGGGCAAAGGTAAGGAGGGAATGGTAATGGTGAGTAATGAGCGGACAATGGTGAATGGTGAGTGGGGAAATCCCGGTCTTTTTCTTACATATCATGGTTTTAAAACAGTGCTGATTATTAGGTGGTAAAGCCGGGGGGCTTTTACCTTTATTTAAAAGGCCGGATTTGACGGAAGGTTTTTTTCTTTTTTAAAAACAGGGTATCACAATTGCGATACCCCAAAAACAGCATATGAAAGCAGTAATTATTCAACAAAAGATTTTTGATATCAGGGGACAAAAGGTAATGTTAGATAAAGATCTTGCTGAATTGTATAAAGCAGAGACGAGGTCGCTTAAACAGGCGGTTAAACGAAACAGGAGCCGCTTTCCTAAAGATTTTATGTTTCAGCTGACCAACAAAGAAATCAATACTATGGTATCACAAAATGTGATACCATCAAAAGGGATATTCGGCGGTGCATTACCTTTTGCATTTACAGAACAAGGAGTGGCAATGTTATCCAGTGTGTTGAACAGCAGAAAGGCGGTACAGGTTAATATCGCTGTCATGCGGGCTTTTGTAGAGATAAGAAAGTTCGCCTTATTGCATAAGGATGTAATAATACAATTGAGAGAGTTAAAGGCCCGGATTGGCGGGCACGATACGCAGTTGACTGCTATCTATGATGCCATAGAAGATATGCTTGATAAAAGCATCGCGCAGTAAAAATGGGAGGAGCGGGAAAGGATCGGGTTTAAAAAATAATGAAGTATGCCTGGTAATATAATGCGGAAGCTTTTATCCTCTGCAAACCCTTAAAGGAAAATCATGATACGGCATCATGTATCACCTCGAAAAGATCCTGCATCTCAAAAGGTTTCTCGAGAAAATAATTAGCGCCTGCTTTCAAACACTCTGCCCGGGCGAGGGGATGAGCTGATATCATAATAACCGGGATATGCGAGAACGCTGTATTTGATTTAAGCTGTTTGCATACTTCACGGCCATCGGCGCCTGATAAAAGCATGTCCATCAAAATGGCGTCCGGTGATAGTTCTTTAATAAAGGACTCAATATTTTCCACATTGCTTCGGATGGTTACTTTATAGCCATTGAATTTCAGCAATGTTTCAATCATGACCAGTATATCTTCATTATCGTCAATGACCAGTATATGTGATTGCCCAATTGTCATAAAGTATATAAGGTCAGTTATTCAAGGGAAGTGAAAAATAGAAAACCGACCCGATTCCGGGTTCGCTTTCTACGCCGATCTTTCCATGATGGCGGCGGACAATCTCTGAGGCAATAAATAAGCCAATCCCAAAACCGGGAAAGGTTTTTTCACTTTTCCCCTCTGCGCGGTAAAAGCGCTCAAATATTTTTTCCTGGTCATTCTTATTGATGCCAATACCAGAGTCTTTTACAGCAATGACCACGTTATTCTCTTTGCCTACGCTGGTTACTTTTATTGTCCGGCTGACAGGGGAGTATTTTACAGCATTGGTAAGCAGGTTTCTCAATACCTGCCCTAGCCTTTCCCTGTCACCCTGTACAGGCACTTCTTTTTCACCGGAAAAAATAAATGATAATCGGGGCTCACATGTTCTATTTCATCAATGACCTCCCGTACCAGCTCATTCATTCCAAAATTTTCCTGGTTTAAGAAAAGACTGCCGGATTTGATCTTCGACAGATCAAGCAGGTCTGAGATCAGGCTGATAAGCGTTCCTACCATTTTATCAATGACACGCAGCGAGTTGCTGAGAATAACATCTTCCTGCTTCTGATACATGCTTTGCAGCATCTGTACATATCCTTTTATGGAAGTAATAGGTGTTTTTAATTCATGGCTTGCCATGCTGATGAAATAATCTTTTTGCTGTTCCTGTTCTTTTATTTCCTGTATATCAGTACTTGTGCCCACCCCACATCTGGATATTTCCTGCGGTATCTCTTTGCGGAACAGCCCGGCTTAACTGCCAGCGGTATTCGCCGTCGGCACGCCGGAAACGATGTTCAAATAAAAAATCTGCACCTTTGGTTACCGATTGTATCCATCTTTTAATATTTTCTTCCCTGTCGTCGGGATGTACTATTTGTATCCAGCCGTTTTCGCTGATCAGTTTCCCGCGTAAGCCCCGAATAGTTATACACAGACTGATTGAAATAATTCAAATTCCCTTCCGCATCTCCTGTCCATACAAACTGCGGCATTGAATCAGCCAGCAGCCTGAATTTTTTTTCACGGTCTTCCAGTTCCCGCTGATAATATTTTTCATCTGTGATATCACGTACAGTGCCGATTAACAGTAAAGGACTTTTATCCTCGTTGTAAAAAACTTTTCCTTTTCCTTCTATCCAGTGAACAGACCCGTCATTCCATATCAGTCTTGATTCATAATGCAGGACGCCGGTAGCATACGCCTGCCTGAATGCTTCTTCCCGTATATGAAGGTCACCGGGATGTAAATGTTTGAGGATTTGTTCATGTGTCAGATCAATTCTTTCAGGATACCCCAGTATTTCAAGGTACCTGTCAGAATAGCTAACCAGTTTTGTGTTTAGATTCAATTCCCATGTACCCAGTTCACTGGCCTGTATCACTATATTAAGTCTTTCTTCATCTTCCTTTAGTTTCTTTTCGTAAATGATCCGTTCATGAATATCCATACAGGCGCCGATATATCCTTCGAAAATGCCTTCGGATGTAATACGGGGCACGCCTTTATCAGATATCCAGCGGTATTCTCCGTCATGTCTTTTCAGCCGGTATTCCATATAAAATTCTTTCTGCTTGTCAAAGGCAGCCAGGTAAACAGCGAGGCACTGCTGAAAATCTTCAGGATGTACCCCTTCGGCCCATCCGTTACCATATTCCTGTTCCATACTGCGGTCCGTAAAATTGAGCCAGGCTGTATTAAAGAAATTGCATAGCGTATCGGTACCTGCCATCCAGATCAATACCGGGGCGCTGTTGGCTACGTTGCGAAAACGTTTTTCGCTCTCTTCGATTTGAAGTAATGCGGCAATAATTTCTTGTTCTGCCTTTTTCTGGTCATTGAAATTGGTAAATGCACCTATCCATTTTTCAAATTCCCCCTTTTCATTTTTTATTGGTTCCCCGTTGACGTAAAACCATTCATACCCGCCGCTTTTATTTTTTAATCTTACCTGTGTTTTATAAATATCTCCTGAAGCTAAACAACTGGGTCCAGACCTTTACAATATTTTCCAGGTCGTCCGGGTGAACCATTTTTCCAAAAGTAGTTTCATCATAAGGATCCAATCCTGTAAACTCTTTCCACCGCCTCGATGCAAATGCCTGTTTACCTTTATTGTCTGTAGTCCATACCAGTTCCGGTAATGAATCGGCTAACTGGCGGAATTCTTTTTCACTCTCTTCTGTTTTCCGGTGACTGGTAGTTGCCCGGGTAATATCCTGCAGGGTGCCATTAAGGCGGTAAGCGATATGGTTATTGGTAAACTGTGCCTGTCCTTTGGCCTGTACGATTGTTTCCTTTTTAGTGCGGGGATGAATGATAGAATATTCTATTTCAAAGTGACCGCCTGAAGAAAACTCCAGTGCATTTTCAATAGCATCCGTTACTTTTTGACGATCTTTTTCTGCGATGGCATTGATGGCGTACGATAGTTCTATTTCTGCGTCAGAAGAGAGACCAAACCATTCTTTCAAACGGTTATTGGCGGTGAATTTACCGGTAGCGGGATTATAATCCCAGGTACCCAGCTCTGCTGCCTCAATGGCAAACTGTAATTGTTCTTTGCTTTCTTCCAGTTTTTTCCGGGTAATTACTTTGTCTGTTGTTTCGCTGCATGTTACCAATACGCCCGATACTTCACCTTTCTCATCATTTACGGGACTATAACTAAAGGTCCAGTATACATCTTCTAGTTTACCATTGCGGTATATTGGTATCAATTGGTCTTCACTCCAGGTACCTTCACCTCCGGCCAGTACCTGTCTATCAGGGGTTTAATGATATGCCATATTTCCGGCCAGGCATCTTCCGCTTTTTTTCCCAAAATAACGGGATGTTTACCGTTTTGACCCAAACTGGGGCGATAAGCATCGTTGTAAAAACAGGTGAGATCGGGTCCCCACCACAAAAACATGGGAAATTTAGAGTTGAGGATAATGCCGAGCGTGGTACGTAAACTCTGGGGCCATTTATCCGGCGTACTTACGGAAGTATCTGCCCAGTTTTTTGAGCGCATCAGTGCACCCATCTCGCCGCCACCGGAAAGGAATTGGTATTTTTCTGAAGAAAGTATTTTGATACCTGGATTATCCATGCTAAACAATAACTAATATAAAGTAAATGTATTGAATTACAGCGGTCGCTGCTGTGTAGCCCGGTTAACAAAAAGCAAACCACAGCTTCCGGTAATTAACCTGGAAATCAGCCGGGTATTCAATTTTTTTTACTGCGAATACGGCTCATTGTTTCCAGGGTCATACCCAGGTAGGAAGCTATGTATTTTAAAGGGATACGGTTTAATAATGACCCCCTTGTTGCTACAAAGCGTTTATATTTTTTTTCCGCCGAAGGGATACGGCTGATATAGGCTCTTTCTTCAGCGCCCCGGTAGTTCTCTTCTAATAATATACGGCCAATGATATTGGCTTCGGGGAAATTTGCATACAGGTAGGTGATCAGCGCATGAGGAATAGCGATCAGTTCAGCATCTTCGATCGCCTGTACATATTCATCGGAATCTATTTCCAGCCCGAGATTACGGATAGAACCTACCACTTCGTTCTCTTCATTGATCCATGTCGTGATCTCTTTTCCTTCTTCTTTGATATAACCCCTGATCACTCCTTTCAGCACCAGGTACAGGTCATTGCTGGAGGAACCGGGTTTCACCAGGAAGTTTCCTTTTCTGAGCGTAACAGGAAAAGTATCACGGTCTATGGATGCGATCGCTTCTTTACTCAACGGGTGTATCGTATTAAAGAAAGTGGCGAGCGGAGAATGTCCATCTGGTGTTTTCCAGCTTACGAAACCGGGAGTGATGCCAATCATTAGTTTTTGAATTAAACAGAGGATATTTCAAAAAAAGCGAAAATAAGAATTAAAGCAGAAAAAGAACCACTTCCACTTTTCCCGGCGGGCGTAAACAACAAAAAGCCCTGTTGCATAGAAAGGGCAGCAAGGCTCATATTATAACAAGTTGTATGGCTATTTAATTATCATATATCACCTGTACACTGCAGTGGTTATTTGTCCGGGACGTTTTGATTTCCTCCATGTCTTCCTCCTTTTTCAGTAATAATGTTCCTTCACATAAAATATTTCCAGGGGTATCTTTAATGAGAGAGTATAGCTACCGGGTCTTAACCCAGGCGAAAGCCCCTGCTTTTGCACAATATCATTGCCGAAAGTAGTGAGTGAATCAGCTAAAAAAGGCAAAATACCTTTTGGTGCATTATCTATATACAGGTAATGCGTTATCCCGGGATCGCTTTTTTTCCAAAAAAGGCTTTACCTTCTTCATTACTGTTATTTGTTTATTCTTTTCTTACATGATTTTTGAAACACATAGGCACATAGGTACATGGGGTTTCACATAGATTTCTATGCGTGTATTTCCTATGTATCTATGTGCCTGTGTGGTAAAAGTAGAAAAGGAACGATAGAGGAGACTCTTTATTAGGCTGCGCATAATTATAGCCTCTTCAAACAAAAAACCGGATATACTCCTATAGATTATTTTGTACAGATGAAAATGCAGAAGACCTGCCAGCAACTTGATTTCACAAACCTGTCGGTAAAAGATATTGCTTTCAGTATGGGCTTTGATGGTACTGGTATGCTAAACCTGAAATGAATAGCATGCAACCAGCCTTTAAAAAGGTGTAAACACGGTTTTTTGTTGGGTGAAAAAACGGCGATCCTACCGTTAAAAAACGCTTGTCTGGTATTATGATAATCATGGACATTTGGGCTTAGCCGTTCACCACCATGATTAGCCGCCTGGTTCTCTTTTTTATAGCTACTACTATAGTGTTTTCTGCGTTTGCGCAGGACAGCAGTGCTGTCACACAAATTTCCTCTGCATATATAACGGCCGTTTCTTCTAAAGCCGATCAACTGGAGCAAAAGCTGGATAAAAAGTCGGCCAAAGCGGTACAGCGGTTACAAAAGCAGGAAGCCCGGATGAAAAGAAAACTGGCGGGGCTGGATTCGCTGAAAGCAAAGCAGGTGTTCGGCGATGCTGACGAGAAGTATAAAGCCTTGCAAGAGCGATTGAGCAATACGGGTTCAGTCAAACAGTACATTCCTTCCCTGGATACACTAAGCACTTCGCTCAAATTCCTTCAGCAAAACCCTCAACTGATCTCTTTAGTAAAAGGCGGGCAGGAAAAACTTAAAAGCGCATTGGGCAAGGTTGGCGGCCTGGAAGACCAGTTCCAAAAAGCCGAAGAGATAAAGAAGTTTTTAAAGGAAAGAAGGCAGTTCCTCAAAGACCAGCTCGGCAAATTTGGCTTCGCCAGGGAATTAAAAAAGCTGAATAAACAGGTATACTACTACAGTGAACAATTGAATGAGTACAAAGCATTACTAAAAGATCATAAAAAGGCGGAGAAAAAAGCCATTGAACTGTTAAGCAAAACAAAGCTGTTCAAAGATTTCATGAGAAAGAACAGCATGCTGGCCTCCCTGTTCCGCATGCCCGGCGGTCCGGGTGATCCGGCAGCCCAATATAATATGGCGGGACTGCAAACAAGGGCGCAGGTAAACAGCCTGCTACAGCAACAGGTGGGATCCGGCGGAGGGAACGCACAGTTCAGGCAAAACATACAGGAAGCCCAAAACAAGATCAATGAGCTAAAGAATAAGATCAGTAATGCTGGTCAAAGCAGCAGTGACGCTGAAATGCCGGAAGGCTTCAAACCGAACGATCAGAAGACAAAATCATTTTTCAAGAGACTGGAATACGGCACCAATATACAAACACAAAAGGCGACAAACTTCTTTCCTGTCACCAGCGATATCGGGTTATCACTCGGTTATAAGCTCAATGACAAAAGCATTATCGGTATCGGCGCGAGTTATAAGGTGGGAATGGGCAGCGGCTGGAACCATATCCGGATCAGCCATGAAGGAGTTGGGATCAGGAGTTTTATTGATTGGAAAGTCAAAGGGGGTCTCTGGATGAGTGGTGGGTATGAACAAAATTATAAATCACAAATGAGCGGAGTCGTGTTGGCCTCCCCCACCGGGGGAGGTCGGGAGGGGGCTTCATGGCAGCAAAGCGGGTTGATAGGACTTAGCAAAGTGGTTTCCTTAAAGGCAAAATTCTTTAAGAAAACAAAGCTGCAGTTGCTATGGGATTTTTTGAGTTATGAGCAAGTACCGCGAACACAGCCGGTGGTGTTCCGGGTAGGATATACATTTTAAAATGGTAAAAACATATTCAATACAATGAAGAAGCGATTACTTTTTATCAGTCTTTTAATAAATGCCTGTACGACGGTCATTTATGCACAGGATGTATTATATAAACAAGATGTTATGCCGCATTCCCCCGAAGCCTCGGCATTTGCTAAAAATGTTTTGATACCCATGAGTTACGTATCGGGTACACCCCAGATCGGTATTCCATTTTACACTGTAAAAAGCGGAAGCCTGCAGGCACCCGTATCATTAAGTTATAATGCAAGTGGTATAAGAGTGGAAGAAACGCCTGCCTGGGTGGGGCTTGGCTGGAACTTAAATGCAGGCGGACAAATTACCCGTACAGTAAGGGGCGATCCTGATGAAAGGCCTTCTTATGGCTATATGAATGTGCCCGACAACAGGAAAGTAAAATATGTAGATACTGCTCATTGCCGGTGTATAGATCCTCCAATTAATAGCCAATCGTGGACTATAGAGCATCAATTAAACACCTATCACCAGTTAGACTTAGAACCTGATCAGTATAATTTTTCTGCGATGGGCTATTCCGGTGAGTTTTATTACAACCAGGATTCTGCCCGCTTCATTCTCGTGCCTTACCAGAATATTGACGTAGAAAGTATCCCCGGCGGGTTCAGGCTTACGCTGCCTGACGGCACCCGGTGCTCTTTTGGTGGTGGTACTGCCGATGAGGTGTTGACATATGGAACGAGTGCCAGCTATATAGATGGGGTGTCTTCTGATGCAGTCGTAATCGGGAATGTTCCTTATACAACTTCATGGATGCTGACTAACGTTGTTGATCCTATCGGAAAGGCTATTGATTTTACTTATACAAGCGAAACTATTATCACATTTAACAGGGGTGGGGAAAGGGTGGCCCTGCCGAATGGCCCGGAAGCTCCTTATAATAGCAGGCAATCTTTTTTAAAGCAATATATCACAAAGCCGGTATTACAAATGATATCGGGAGAATCAGGGAATATTTATTTTAAACGTTCATCCTCATACAGGCTCGATATGGCGGATTCTTCTCTATATGGAAGCAAATCGCTCGACACGATAGTCGTAACAAATCCCCAACAATGAAGAGCTGCGTTCCTTTTATCTGGATTACGGTTATTTTACCAGCGCTTCTTATTCAGCCAGCAGTATGCTTAACATCAGCGCTTATGGTGATATAGCGGAGAAACGGTTATATCTTAAATCCATCAAAGAAAAGAACGGTACTGATTCTTTGCCGCCGTATGAATTTACTTACAGCGATATCGAACTGCCCAGCCGGCTTTCCACTTCACAGGACTACTGGGGGTACTATAACGGTAAAACAAACGGAGACCTGATGATGCCCCGTCTTCCCAGCCTGCCATTCTATATTTGGGATATTGATTATAATGAGGAGAACCATAATTTACCTGTGTATGGACAATACCTGAACTACGGCGGGGCCGACAGGCGCATTGATACGAACTATAACCAGGCAGGGATATTGAAGAAAATAAAATATCCGACCGGCGGTGTTACAGAATATTATTATGAGTCCAATGAGGCTTCTACTGATTACCTCAATATCTATGGTGGTATGGAGCCGCCTGATATGGTAGAAAAAACTTACACCTTTAGTTTGCTCTCTAATCCGATCCCGATGGATCCCCCTTACCCGGTTTATTTTTTCTGGTACATTCTCCGTTACTTATCCTGCTACTAAAGTAAAGATCACTCCCACACTTGCAACCTGCACTACGTATACCGATGCCAGTTGTAAGATACTGGTAAAGATCAGGCGTCTTCCTGATTCTACGTTACTCGGTACATTCAATACCAACAATGTTACTTCAATTCAATTGCCAACGGGAGATAACCTGGTTGAAACATTTATAGATGGCTCAACTGATGATTACCCGCTTTCTTTTAATGTGGGTTTTCAGTGGGGCTGATCGCCCCGATTCTTTTAGTTTTAAAGTGGGAGGATTACGGGTTAAAAAGATCATCAGCAGGGATAGCGTTGGTAACACGGTGACAAGAAGTTTCAGGTATAAGTTGGAAGACAGTGAAGAAAGCAGTGGTATAATAGATGGATGCCCAACTTATAAAGTACATGAAATAGATGACTCGTATAGTGCAGTACGGCAGTATTATGGTTCCAACAGTGTTTTTCCGCTTACTTCAGATGGTAAGACCGTTCATTATAAATCTGTATCGGAATATTATGATAGTGTATGGTCTTCTTTCCGCACAGATTATACTTTTGTATCCGCTATCACTGATCCTTACCTGTTCGCGGCTCCCAAAACGGGGGCGCCTCTTGTCAGTTGGAGTTGGCAGCACAGTTTGCTGCAGCGAAAACAGGATTATGAGAAAACTTCTACGGGGGCTTATCGGATTCTTGCGGATGAAGAGCATTCCTATAGTGTTCATGAACCTTTAATGCATCTATATGGTTTGTATGGGGATCAGATCATCCGCTATTCAATAGCTACGGAATGGTATTTACCCGAATATGTAACAACTACTGCTTATTCATATGCCGGCGCTGTTCAAACTAGTTCGCAAACTATTATCAATACTACGTATAATAATCGTCATCTTCCTGCTGTTGTAAGCACAGTAAACAGCAAAGGCAATGCGATACAAAGCAAGACCTGGTACCCGTCGGATTACAATGATGTATCGGGATATAATATTGGTACGCTATTGAGCAAGCATATACTGGCTGTTCCGGTCAAGCAGGAGAGTTCGGTAAGCGGGAAGATAAAAGCGGGGAGCATTATCAGGTACAATGCGTACGGGCAACCGACAGACGGGTATAGTTATGAGAGCGCTGCGTTGTCAGATACGGTAACGCATAGCCGGGGCACGGTACTGGAGAGTAATTATATATTAAAGACAAGTCTGGGCTATGATATGAACGGGAGTATAAAGCAGCTGACCCATTTCAAGGCGGGTCCTTCTGCTTATATATGGGGAGAATGATATCAATGGTTTTACCGGTGGTCCTATGAATATCCTGCCGGTAGCGATGATACAGAATGCCGATAGCAACTCGGTAGCGTATTGTTCGTTTGAAGCGGCAAGTAAGGGCAACTGGACATTCAGCGGAACGGTCAGCAGTGATGCCAGTTCGCCGATGGGTGTAAAGTGTTATTTACTGACCGGCGCTAATATTACAAAGTCGGGGGCTGACCAGCGGGAGCAAGTATACCGTTTCTTACTGGACCAAAAACGGCAGCTATACGCTGACAGGAACACCGGCGGCCAAACAAGGTAAGACACTCAATGGCTGGACCTACTATGAGCACGAGGTAACGGGCACCAGCTCGCTGACGATCTCGGGTACGGGCTATATTGATGAACTGCGGCTGTATCCCAAAGAGGCGCTGATGACCACTTACTATCATAAGAAAGGAGTGGGTATCGGCAGCCAGTGCGATGCCAACAGCCGGATCACGTATTATGAATATGACGGACTGGGCAGGCTGAGTTTTGTGCGTGATGAAAATAAGAACATACTGAAAAAACTATGCTACAGCTATACGGGCCAGCCGGTGAACTGCGGTTATGGCACCGGTCCTGCCTGGCAGTCAATCAGCAGTACCTGCCAGAACACCGACGGTGTCAATACGGGGTTATATGATAGTAACGGAGAAAGACATGAACCCTTCCAGCAGTACTTATAATGAAACCCGCACGGTAACGATCAACAGCGGCGGCACCTGCCATATTGCAATACGGTGACCTGCACGGGTGATGATAAAAAATGTATCAATAATATTTGTGAAACAGGGACCAAAGTATATACCGGGTTTGTAAGATTAACCAGTACTACCTGGAGGTGTTATTTCCATTATTATTCAGCGATGCAAGCACCAGCGACACCTTTGATGAGGTACACACTGGTTTTTGCGCTTTAATATTATAGTTCAGCTTATGAGATATATAGCATCCATCATCGTCGCCTGTTTAAACGGCTACCAGTATTTATAATTTTGTCATACCGGGAGCAGGGGGCCAGTCCATTAACTTCAATGACTTCCGTAATAAGAAAATATTGCTGGTCAATATAGCTACGGGCAGCGACCGGGTAGCGCAACTGGGCCAGTTGCAGCAGTTGCAGGAGCAATACGCGGACAGCCTGGTGGTCATTGGATTTCCATCCAACAGTTTTGGCAATGAAACCAGGAATAATGCAGGCATCAAAGAGTTTTGTGAATCGCAGTACGGGGTGAGTTTTTTACTGACCCGGACGGGCAATGTAAAAGGCACGCTTATGCAAACCTGTCTATCAATGGCTGACCAAAGAAAGTGAGAACGGCCAGTTCAGCAGTGAAGTAAGAGGAGATTTTCAGAAATATATAGTTGACAGGAACGGGGAGTTAATAGGCGTGTTCTCCGGCAGTGTACTGCCATTTGGATAATCAAATCATTGCTGTTATTACGGGGTTCATATAACTGATCATACTTTATCTATGATAAATACAAAATTTTCTTCCGCCGTTATTGCTGCTGCTGTCAGTATCGTTTATGGCCATGGCACAGCAAAACAGCTCCCGGCGCTTATACGGGCAACAGTAAGATAAATTATGTGCGCAGCTGGGATGCCGTAAAAACCGGATAGCAACAGGAATAATTTTAACGGTCGGCAGTTCCATACAGGTGGCAAAGATGGCGACGCAGTATATTGATGGGTTGGGAAGACCGGTGCAAACGGTGATGAAACAGGGGTCGCTCGTAACAGGGGATACGGCAAGGGATATTGGTAAGCGCGGTGCTGTATGACGGGTTTGGCAGGTGAGCTATACCAGTACCTGCCTTTCAAAGCCGATACTACTGGTGGCAATACATATACCAGGGATGGTTTTTTCAAATACAATCCCTTCCAGCAGCAGGCTGTATTCATGCAGCAGCAGTACAGCAGCCAGGGGGAAACGTATTTCTATGGGCAAACGGTATTTGAGGAATCACCGCTGAACCGGCCAAACAAAACAATGGCGCCGGGCAATAGCTGGGTGGGCGCATCAAGAGGTGTGGAAGTAAAATACCGGTTTAATACGGTGACCGATTCGGTGAGGATATGGATCGTGACGAATGCAGCCAGTGGGTTTGGCAGCTATGCTACTTCGGCTAATTACGCGGCCGGTGAACTTTTTAAAATGGTAACGGCGGATGAACATGGCAAGCAGGTCGTGGAGTTCAAGGATAAGGAAGGGTTGGTAGTATTAAAGAAAGTACAATTATCTGCCGACCCTGATACGGGCACCGGCAAAGGCTATGCGGGCTGGCTGAATACTTATTATATATATGATTCGGTGAGCCGCCTGCGCTGCGTGGTGCAACCCCAGGGCGTGGAACTACTGAGAACCAATAGCTGGAGCATGAGCTATTCAGGTGGTGTGATACTGGATGAGCAATGTTTCCGGTACGAGTATGATGCAAGCAACAGGATGATACTGAAAAAAGTACCGGGAGCGGGCATTGTGTATATGATCTATGACGCGAGGGACAGGGTAGTAAAGACACAGGATTCGCTATTGAGGGCAGCGCATAAATGGATGTATACACTCTATGATGGGTTGAACCGCCCAATTATCAGCGGTCTGATCACCGATAATACGTATTATAATAATGCGGCTTACCACAGGGGACAGGCTATCAGTAGCATAAGCTATCCCAATACAGGCAGCTATACCGATGAGGTACTTACCAAAACGTTTTATGATAACTATGACTGGCGCAGTGCAGAAAGTAACCCCCTTAAGCAATACAAGAAGCAGTAGCTATGATAGCTATTTAGTCAGCGCTTCCAATACCGTATGGCCATATCCACAAGACGCAACCACCCAAACTACCCACCTGCGGGGTATGCCAACGGGCACCAAAACAAAAGTACTTGCGACAAGCACTTATTTATATGGGATCAGTTTCTATGATAATGACGGCCGGATGATACAGGTACAATCACAAAATGTCACCGGTGGTTACGGATATCGCCGTTTACCCCAATACAGCTGGTCAGGGCAGCCGTTACTATTCCATTACAAAAAATGAAAAGGCTGTGACCAATGCTCAAACAAGCATTGTATTAACTAAACTGACCTATGACAGTCTTGGAAGAGTGCTAAAAACGGAAAAGAAAACCAGCAACACCAAAGTAAACAGTGGCGCTATGCCGGGATCCTGGACGACGATCAGCCAGCATGAGTACGATGCACTGGGGCAATTAAAGAAAAAGAAGCTGGGAGCAACACCTATTGATTCACTGGAGTATGATTACAATATAAGAGGATGGATGCTGGGGCGCCAACAGGGGATATGTAAAAGACACTACCAGCGCAACGCACTGGTTTGGATTTGACCTGGGCTATGATAAAACGGCTTTTACGGTAAAACGGAAACAGTAAGAGTTATACAGCGGCGCAGTACAACGGCAATATAGAAGGTATGCTCTGGAAAAAGCACGGGGGATGATAAAACTGCGCAAGTATGATTTTACCTATGATGCGGTAAACAGGCTGACCGGGGCGGACTTTAACCAGCTGACCGGTAATAGCTTTAGCAAGAATGCGGGCATAGATTTTAGCGTAAGCGGGCTGAACTAACGACGCTAATGGGAATATATTGAACATGAACCAGCGTGGCTGGAAGGTCAGCGGCAGTGAAACGATAGACAGCTTACTGTATACGTATATATCCAATACCAACAAGCTAAAAGGCGTATGGGACAAAAACAATGACGTGGACACAAAAACTGGGTGACTTCCGGAGCTCCCAGGCATATATGACAGTACTCAGTACTAAAACAACCGGGGCTACCGATTATTACCTATGATGGTAACGGTAACATGTACGTGGATAAAAACAAGGACATTGAAGATATCCCATTACAATCACCTGAACCTGCCGGACAGCATCACGGTAACCGGCAAAGGAAAGATCATCTACACCTACGACGCCGGTGGCAATAAGCTAAAGAAAGTAACGACGGAAGGAGTAAAAGTGACGACAACGCTTTACTTAATGGGAAACTATATCAATGACACCTTGCAGTTTATCGGCACCGAAGAAGGAAGAGCAAGGCCAAAGGACAGTACGTCGGTGGTATATGACTATTTTATCAAAGATCATTTGGGTAATGTAAGAATGGTACTGACGGAAGAAGCGCAAACGGACGCCTACCCTGTCGCCTCACTGGAAACAGGGAATCTCACCAATGAAAAGAAATTCTATACCGGCCTGGATACAGGAAGGGTGAACAAGAGCGGTGTAGCCGGATACCCGAGCGATACCTATACCAGCCCCAACGACTATATACAACAACTGAGCGGCAGCGGCGCAAAGGTGGGAGCCAGCATTGTATTAAAAGTAATGGCGGGAGATAAGTATAATATCAGGGCTACCAGCTGTTACAAAAAGAACGGGGCTTCACCCAGTAGTCCCAACAGCCCCGGCGATCCGTTTACCGACCTGCTGAATGCACTGAGCAGCGAAATGTCAGGCGTGGCATCAGGCAAGGCAACGAGTTCACAGTTATTATCGAGCACCCCTTTTAATAGCAACATCACGGACTTTTTAAACGACCAGAGTTACACAAGCGGGCGACCGAAAGCTTATATAAACTGGATGGTGTTTGATGACCAGTTTAAATACGACTCTGCGAGTTCAGGCTTGAGCAGGTGGGAGCGGATGAAGTTTTTACTGAGCACACACGGGATAATTTAACGATACCGAAAAGTGGTTATTTGTATATTTATGTGAGTAATGTTACTCCTAACATTAACGTGTTCTTTGATAATTTGCAGGTGACGCATGTAAGAGGCCCTCTACTGGAAGAAACGCATTATTATCCATTTGGGTTGACGATGAATGGTATCTCTTCTAAGGCGTTGGCGTTTGGTGAGCCGAATAACAGATATAAGTATAATGGTAAGTAGGAGCAGAGAGGAGAGTTTGATGATAACGGTCGGACTAGAGTGGTTAGATTATGGAGCAAGAATGTATGATAATCAGATAGGGAGATGGCATGTTGTTGATCCATTGTCTGAAGTTAGCAGAAGATGGAGTCCTTATGTTTATGCATATAATAATCCAATACGTTATCTTGATCCTGATGGGATGGCGAATGCTGATGGTAACGGACATAAGGATTGGGATGTTCAGAGGGATGATGAAGAAAAATGGGGCAAAACGTTTGCACTTTGATATACGCCCACTTTATTGGGGTGACAATATTATTTTTAATAGGAAAACCAGAACAATATATGTTGAAAAAACTGACGACCCATTTGACGTACTAATTTTTGATAATGAGGAACCATTTCAAGTCAGCAAGGGGAGTATTTAATGAGGACAATTGGGAAAAATTCGGATGGGCCGTTTGGCACCCACGTGCAACAGGAATGGGAGCAGTTGACAATGCTGCTATTACTTTGGTAGGGGCAAAAGTATTTGGATGGTTATTTGGAAGAATAGGAAGTTTGTGGAGCGGGCGTGCCTCAAATAAAATTGTAGAGTTGACATCGGGGACAAATGGGTAAAATAATTGGATGGGGGTGAAGGCCAATTAGGCCAAGATGTAGTACAAACAGTAAACGTCTTAGCTAATTGACAAAAAAGCAAGTAAAAGAGTGGGCTAGTAAAGGTTTAACAAAGGAATGGGGTTGAAAAAACAGTTGGAGAGTTATATAAAAGCTATTGCAGCGGGCGGAGCAAAAGCGAACAACACACAGTTATTACCAAGAAAAGATCTAATGGAAAAAATATTAAGTTTATGGAGTAGAAACAATTGAGGAAGCTGTTCAGACCTTAATGGATTATTGGGAAAGACAAGGGCTAAAAATTATGCCAGCTAAATTGAATGAGGTTGAAGCTTTTCAAAAGCTTAAAAGATATACACTACCATCTGATTTTAGTAGAATTTTATGCTCGTGTAAAATGGAATGGAAGTACTTTATCCTAAATGATATGGATAAGAATGGTTTCTTGTTTTATCCAATTGAAGCCGTTACTCCAGTTGTTACAGAATTTAAAGGTTCGAAAATGAAAGACTCAGATAGGATTATTATTTTTTGTGAATATATGCATCGTAGTTGGTGGTATGGTTTTGAAATAATAGATAATGATAAGTTTATTATTGGTATTATTCCAGATCGAAATTCTTTTAAGCCAATTACTCATTCACTTATCGAATTTATAGAACTATATGTCAGTGATTCTTCTGAATTGTATGACTACAATTAATGTTAATTTTCCTGCTTTAAAATATGTTTTTCGTCCTTGCGGGGTCTTTTATATCGCCAAACAAATTTTAACCACTCAACCGAGTGGTTTTTTTCATGCCCAAAACTCAACGATTATGGAACTACAAACAAACAACCGACACTGTTTTACCTACCAAACAGATGAATTGCTGATAGAACTGTTAGGCGGTGTAAGGATAGACACACTCGACAGGATGAGGGTAACGATAAAAGTAACCGTAGTGAACAGGAAGCACCCCCGTTCTTTGGTTCTTTGTAGTGTTCCATTGTTCTTATCAATAGGTAAAGTATAAGTTATAGGGTTGTTGTGGTTAGCTTGCAGCTAACTATCAGCCCCAAAGGGGCTGTCCGGTTTCGTATTATACCTATGACGGCAACGGTAACATGTACGTGGATAAAAACAAGGACATTGAAGATATCCATTATAACCACCTGAACCTGCCGGACAGCATCACGGTAACCGGCAAAGGAAAGATCATCTACACCTACGACGCCGGCGGCAATAAACTAAAGAAAGTAACGACCGAAGGAGTAAAAGTGACCACGACCCTTTACCTAATGGGAAACTATATCAATGACACGCTGCAGTTTATCGGTACCGAAGAGGGAAGGGCCAGGCCAAAGGACAGTACGTCGGTGGTATATGACTATTTTATCAAAGATCATTTAGGCAATGTAAGAATGGTACTGACGGAGGAAGCGCAAACGGACGCCTACCCCGTCGCCTCGCTGGAAACAGGAAACCTGGCGAACGAAAAGAAATTCTATACCGGCCTGGATACAGGAAGAGTAAATAAAAGCGGTGTAGCCGGATACCCGAGTGATACGTACACTAGTCCCAACGACTATATACAACAACTAAGCGGCAGCGGCGCCAAAGTAGGTGCCAGCATTGTATTAAAAGTAATGGCGGGAGATAAGTATAATATCAGGGCTACCAGCTGGTACAAAAAGAACGGGGCTTCGCCCAATAGTCCCGGCGACCTGTTCACTGACCTGCTGAATGCACTGAGCAGCGAAATATCAGGGGTGGCATCAGGCAAGGCGACAAGTTCACAGTTATTATCGAGCACCCCTTTTAACAGCAACATCACGGACTTTTTAAACGACCAGGCCTACACCAGCGGGCGACCAAAGGCTTATATAAACTGGATGGTGTTTGATGACCAGTTCAAGTACGACTCTGCGAGTTCAGGCTTTGAACAGGTGGGAGCGGACGAGGTTTTTACGACACACACAAGGGATAATTTAACGATACCGAAAAGCGGTTATTTGTATATTTATGTGAGTAATGTTACCCCTAACATTAACGTGTTCTTTGATAATTTGCAGGTGACACATGTAAGGGGGCCTTTATTGGAGGAAACTCACTATTATCCTTTTGGATTGACAATGAATGGTATCTCTTCTAAGGCGTTGGCGTTTGGTGAGCCGAATAACAGATATAAGTATAATGGTAAGGAGGAGCAGAGAGGAGAGTTTGATGATAACGGCGGACTAGAGTGGTTAGATTATGGAGCAAGAATGTATGATAATCAGATAGGGAGATGGCATGTTGTTGATCCATTGTCTGAAGTTAGCAGAAGATGGAGCCCTTACAGTTATACTTACAATAATCCGATTCGTTTTATTGATCCAGACGGAATGACGGCAAGAAGTCACTCAGATAGTAAATCTGATGAAATTACTAGAATATTAAATCCCGATAAGGATGATCAGGATCGAGCATTTCGTTTTCAGGAATTTTTGGGAGGAGAAGAAGATGGTATAAGCACACAAATGTCGTTGATTCAGCAGGTATGGGGCAGCGATAATAGTGATGGTGATTCTCAGAAATCGGATAGATATGACATAGTAAACCGAAGAATTAATATTAATTGGCAAGAGTCAATAAAAATACCAAAGCCCAATAGCGATGATGAGTGGGAGATTATTACCCTAGATCTTAAACTTACTATCGAATACTTTGAATATCGGTCTGTAGATCACGACCCAAATAGTGTTTTTATTGATCCAACAACTGTTTCTGTTTCAAGTGACGGTTCGCAAATTACTCCTTTAAGCTGGTATAAGGACGGTGTAAAGTTTAAAGAAAAAATTACCACCAAATTTCAGGTAAGTGATAATGAATTAGGCAGCACTCTTTTAGTAAGCCATTGGGGTACTTACGGCATTTCTATTGGGGTTCCTAATTCGAAATTCAAGCCCAAATCACCGCCGCATCGCCCAAAGGGAATACCCTTTGTCGGTACTTTGGAATACGGATATGCTTGTAATTATAATGTAATAATAAATGCAAATTTTGCCAATAAGCCAGTGTTAGCAAAAGTTATAAAATCTGCAGATTGGTGGATTAGATAAAGCTAAAATATTTATTCATGAAAAAAATAGTCATCTTTTATTTGGTTAGCCTATTAGGCTGTAATCAATCTCCGTGTAAAATTAAGATAGGAAACCTTGAAACTAGTACAAATTTTAGTGATTCTTTTTTTAAGGACACGGTTTTTATAACAAAACCTACGAGTATAGAAGTATATAAGAATGATTCTTTAGAAAGTTTTGAAAAATTCAACCAGGATACGTTAGAAAGCCCCGAAATTTCAAATGCCTTTATCTTTGATCAGAACAATATAAGTTTTGGCTTTAGTAAGTGTGAGGGAACACTCAACAGTGATACCCTAATTATAAACTTTATTAGTGTCTTTAATGAATCTCTTTTAATTAAAGTTTTTAAAAAGAAATATATAGTTGAGTATTCTGATCATACATCTAAAAAAGATTCAACATGGCAAGTTTGTTCACAGTATCTTACTTTAAGTCCAAACTATATGGCAGATCAAGAAAAGGTCCTTGGAAAAATTAAAGTCACTTTATCCATGGATAAAAAGTGTTCTGATGATTCAATGATTGTTCTTGAAGGCCCTTTTTACTTTAAAAAACTATAGTAGAAATCTTGTTCTTTAACAGAAGGAGACCCATTATTATCCGTTTGGATTGACGATGAATGGAATAAGTTCGAAAGCGTTAGGATTTGAAAATTCTTATAACAAATTTAAGTACAATGGGAAAGAAGAACAACGGCAAGAGTTCGGGGATGGAAGTGGGTTAGAATTGATGGACTATGGAGCTAGGATGTACAATCACCAAATTGGTAGATGGCATAATTTAGATCCGTTTGCAGATAAGTATGGACAGATATCTCCGTATGTTTATGTAGCGAACAATCCGCTATTCTTTACAGACCCTGATGGGAAAATTCTAAAAGTTACTATATGGGGAGATGAAACGAAAATAACGGATAAGTTTAAATCAATCCTTAATAACGATTTTAACGGGAAAGTCAATATTGAAATTAAGAATGGTGTTGTGTCAATGAGTATAAACGAAGGAGCAGAGTTAAACGAACAAGAAAAAGTACTTTTTAGTTATTTTGATAAGGTGATAAGTAGTCCCCAAACTACAGAAATTGATCTTTATTTAAATAAAAAGGATCAGATGGGAGGAGGATTTAACATCGGTATAAGAGACGGCATAGCCATCCCTATAAACGGTATTGAATTGGAGGATGTAGAAAGAAATAAATCAGAACACTTTTTAGCTTCCGCAATGGTAGTCCACGAAATTTGGGAGTCTTTTTTAGCTCAGAATGATCCTAAATATAAAGGTGAGAATCATCAATCTACATATAATAATGTACATCCAGAGGCGAAAAAGGTTGAAGGAGACATAAACGGAATTAAAATCGGAGATGATACAGGAGTGTTGAAGCCGTCAAGTTCAGGGGTATATGGAGAGGCGTATGAAAATTTTACAACTAAGGATGGTAAAACTATGCATAAAGTTGTGGTAGTAAAGGATGGAAAAATAGTTTCCGTGAAGGAAAAAGAAGGTCACGTAGATATGAAAAAAAACCCTTAACGATTTAAAAGAGAAATATGGCCTATAAATTTTATTTTTTTATTGCTTTATCAAGCTTTGTACTCTCCTGTAGTGCACAAAATAATCGAGTTGTGAAAGGTATTGATTTTGGCGATTCTTTAGCGGTTGCGAACTTTATAAAGCGTTCATCGTTGTGTGAGCAAGTTCAGTTAGCGAGTGATAGTTTGGACGCTATTGTTAACGAAAGAGGCTATTCTATTTTAATTATAGGTTCGATATCAAAACAAACCAAAGAGAATGTTTTGATACCTATTAGTAAGGGTAATGTGACGTTGTCGAAAGATTATCAAAAGTATGATCTAAAAGAACAAATAGATAAAATCGGGTTGAGATTTTGTGCTAATAAATAAGGGAACGATCCGCTGTCCTGAGTGTGCAAAACCTTTAAGCTAAAAGCAAGCGAAGTGTGTGCAATGTTTAAGATATCAAAGCCTACGTTATATGAATGGATGAGCCAGGGAAAACTGCCTTCAATTAAGATTATCCTTGTGCAATAGCCTGCCGGGATGCTTCCCATCCAATAATGGCGTTTTTACGTGTTGCTCCCCAATGATATTGCCCTATTTCCCCGGTAGATTTAATCACGTGGTGACACGGGATGAGAAACGCAACGGGATTATTCCCAACAACAGTCCCTACCGCCCGCCAAGCACCTATATAACCAGCGTTGCTCGCTAAATTCCCATACGTTGTAAATCCTCCCGCCGGAACTTTCAACAAGGTTTCCCCGTTCTTTGTAGTGTTCCATTCTTCTTATCAATAGGTAAAGTATAAGTTATAGGGTTGTTGTGGTTAGCTTGCAGCTACTACTGTCCGGTAAAAAAGCATTTTGGTAATATAGAAAAGGAGGTCGTTTGACCTCCCAAAATTGGTAGTTTTGAGTTACCACACAAAAAACTAACCAATGAACAAAAGTACTTTTTTTTAGCGGACAGCCGATCTTTGCTCAACTCTTGAAATTTGTTCCTAAAGACACTGTATTACGCATTGCCCATGATAGTAAGTCTGACCATTATTGCAAACGATTTAACACTTACGAACATCTTGTTACTATTCTGTATGCCATATATAATAACTGCAATTCATTAAGAGAAATAACAACCGGAATGCTGGCTTCAGAACAGCGATTAGCTCACCTGGGTATCAGGTATCATCCAAGGCGCAGTACTATTGCTGATGCTAATATCCGCAGACAGGCAGAAGTTTTTGAGAAAATATATTTCAGCATTTTAAAGAAGTATGCTCATTTTTTATCGGACAGCCGGACTAATAGTAAGGCCTCAAAAATCTATATACTTGATTCCACTACTATCAAATTATTTCATGATGTACTGCGTGCCGGAGGCTTGGTTCCTGCCAGCGGTAAGTGTAAAGGTGGCATTAAGGTCCACACGATGATTCGAAGCGATCAGGATGTTCCTTGTATGATCCGTTTTAGCTCGGGGGTAGCACATGATTGTCAATATTTAAAGGAAATTCATTTGCCTAAAGGATCAATTATTGTTTTTGATCGTGGATACCGTGACTTTGCTACGCTTAATAGGCTTACCAATGATGGCATAACCTGGATCACCCGCCGAACTGATTATCTGGCTTTAGCCGAAAAGGATAATCTTATAAAACCAGACACCGACAAAAGCATTATCTATGACCGGAAGGTTATCATTGGACACAGAACCATTAAACACCGGGTAAATGCCAGGTTTATCCGATATCTTGATCCCAATAGTGGCGAGGTATATGAGTATTTCACGAACAATTTGAAAATGAACGGATCAACCATCGTTGAACTATATCGCAAACGTTGGCAAATAGAATTGCTGTTCAAAAGAATGAAGCAAAATTACCCGCTTAAATATTTTTGGGTGATAGTGAAAATGCAATCAAGATACAAATCTGTTGTTCACTGATAGCCGATTTACTCTTGAAAATTGTAAAGAAAGCTGCTGCAGCCAGATGGTCATTCTCTAATCTTGCATCTATTGTACGATTGCATCTAATGACCTATATCGACCTTTTTTGGTTTCCTTAAATCTCCGGAAAAAGCATTACTGAAACTCTTTGCAGGGCCAATAAAACAGAATTATAATCAGCTTTCTTTTGTAACATAAGACCCTTGCTAATTAAAAAATGGAAATCTGGCTTTCAAATCCAGTAATGTCAATGACTCCTTTAGCAAATCATATTTTAACCGGACAGTAGTAGCTTGCAGCTAACCATCAGCCCCAAAGGGCTGTCCGGTTTCGTATTACACCTATGACGGCAACGGTAACATGTACGTGGATAAAAACAAGGACATTGAAGATATCCAATAGAAGGGAAGTTCAGGCAACAGATATAAAAAGTTGCCGCTTAATCAGTATCTGGTCTTATTTATTGCAAGGCCCTTACTCAATTCTCATAATATAATACAACGCATAAAATGGTGGTAAAATATCAAACGGTGCATTATTGCCGGTTGTATTCATGTCATGACTATGCTCACCGCCGGCTGTTGTCGTCTGTTCATTATTGCCCCAGCTGGTAATATCTCCGGCAACTCCTCCGCCCCAGATGCTTGCGTTGACATGAATGTTAAGTTTATGGGTGTGAGATCCGTTTTGTATAATTAGTATGCTTATGGGCAGGTAAATGATTAACCGTTAAAGTGATTGATTCATTGCCGCCCTTTTGATCAGGAGAATAATTATGCCCCGCACCAACGATAAAACGATCCTGCAGATCAGGGGTGCCGTTTTTTGAGTTACAAAGCGCCCAGCCTGTCATTTTATTAATGCCCCTGCCGGTGCTGTCAAAACTATTTGTTAGTGATCCGAACCAGGCAATCACGGCCCCGATAGGCCAGGCGCTTGCCTGTAACTGTGAGTCTTTCATTTGTTATTTGTTTAATTGTTAATAATCGCAGGTCGTTCTTTAGTAAATATTCTATGAAACTGTATTTAATCCCATTCTGTTTCTCCTTTATAAAACAATATCAGCTTGATGTCCTTTACCAGTTTTCCGTTCAGGAAGCCGTCTTTGATCAAGTCCGCCGGCGCTTGTTTGAGTAAAAAGTTAATACTGTAATCCCCTTCCGCCAACTGTAATAAAGGAGGTGTATCAAACGTATGCAGGAAACCGCCGTTACTATCAGGCATAAAATCAATCACCGCTGATGCCGCCGCCGGCAAAACCAGCTGAACATATTTTTTATTCCATTGCAGATCCACCTCCTCAGCAACGTCCAGCTTAAAATAAAATCCCGTCAGCTTCGGGTCATTGATATGTGCAGGCGACAGGTTTTGAAGCGTAAATGTCAATTGCGCAGGATCAGTAAGGTTGTTTAAGAAGCCGAACCATTGCCGCGGGAACATATTGGCCATGGCAAAAAACCTGCTTCCAAAATAATCTTTCATGCTGCTTAGACCGGTCACCTCTCTTCTGAATTTACTGCCGCCGTCAATAGCGGTATACCTTATATGTATGATCACATCCGATATGCTTTCAAAGCGGATCCTGTTTGTTTGCTTAGGCATGCTCAGTCTCCAGGAAGAAACAGCGCCCGTGCCTTCAAACGGCAGATACCTGTCGTCATTAAAATTTAATTCAAACACCCCGGAATCGTTCGATCCTCTCGAAAGAGCAATCTGCTGGTTGATCAGCCAGTTGGAACGCATGGCGTCAGGGCCGGGCATTACGGCATCAGTAGCGCCCAGTAAAAAATTAACTGCATTTGGATCCGGTTTTATTATTACCTGGTTGCCCAGTTGGGTGAGCGTGGCTTTTATATTCTGGTAAGGACCAACGATGGCAGGAATTGAGATAGCTATCGTTTTAATCTTCCTGTAATAATGCCCCGGAAAATCATCGTCAAATAACCGTTCCGGAAATTCAAAACTGCATTCCCCTTTTTCAATCAGATCAAGAAGCGCCTTTGGATCTGTTGTCAATAAAGAAATCGTTTTTTTCAATTTCAAGGAACCGGCGGTTATTATCAAGATAGGATTTCTCCATCTGGCTTAATGAAAGCATTAATCCTTCTCCTGCCAGTAAGCCTTTGCGCAGGTTATCCCAATACCCGAAGTTGACAAAAGAGAGATCGCTGTTCAGCTCAAACTGGTAAGCTTTCTGAGCAGAAAGCGCTAATTCATACGCAAGCGTATACGTTTGAAAGTATACCGTAGATAACCGTGAAACCATCCACTGAAATAATTCTCCGTTGGTAAACTTGGTAACCATGAATTCTTCCATTTCTTTATTCTGCTGAATGGATGCCAGGTGATTCTGCAGATCACGCTCGTTCATAGCCTGCCTGATATCATTGGCCATGACCTGGTAATTTATTGTGCTGTATCAAATTCTGCCAATGCCAGTTGTAACTGCCAGTCGCTTGCCCTGCGCTCATAACCGGCCATCGTAATACTTAACTGGGCAACAAAATCGGAAACCATAGATCCTATTTCCAAAGCACCTGAAGCAGCATTTAAAGCTGAACCGATCTGCTGTCCGCCATACGTCATAGCAAAAGGAGAGCCCGCCTGCGGAAGAGCATAACCTATACCTGAAATTGTTTTCGTTATGCCTGCAGCTACGTTAAATGCCATTGCGCTTGTCATGGCTATTATATTGGTTAATTCTGAGGCAGACAATCCTTTTTTAATCAGGTCATCATAGTAAGTGGTTCTGTAATTAGCACTATTAAGACTTTCCTGCAGCGATGCCTTCTGCTGAATAAGTTCCTGCACCTGTTGCTCTTTAATAAACGTATTAAGGTTAAGCAGGGTCGCTTCCTGTGTATTGCGCAGGATGCTCAATGCTTCAGCATCTTTATTTTGTAATGCAGACAGCAGGGAACTGCCAAGGCTCATTAAGGAAGAAACAAGAGATTTTACTTTTTCAATCATTACATTAAACCTGTAATTCGGAACACTAAGATTCATCTGCAACGCTGCTGATAAACTTCCGGAACCGCTGGCTGCGCGGATAAGTTCCCTGGGATCTATTGGCGGTGCAAATAATGCCAGTGTTCTTACCTGTCCTTTTATATTCATGCAATGCCGTATCTTGAACAAACGATCTTCCACCTTATCCCAGTAAGCCATAAGCTCCTGGTTTTCCGGTATACCGAAATAAGAATTTATATCATTGAACGGGGCATCTGAATAAGCGGGCAGTTCTTTGAATTTGGCTGACAACAGACTGCCTGTATTTTCAAGCCTGACAAGAAATTCAGGAATGGACTGTAAGTATATACTGTATTTGGCGCCTGCATCAGGTACAGGATCCCATGCTGTTGATATAGTAGCTATTTTTCCTGTGCTCTCATACCGGGTTATATATTTACCTTGTTGTCCAATCAATCCTCCGACAACCGATATGTAAGCGCCGTCGTAGCCATCTTTTTCAGTTGTGTCGCGCGGGTCGAGTGTTATAGTGTTGTTAGTAGCTTCTGCAGAAGTGCCCGTAGCGATTTCAGTATGGTCGTATTGTTTTTTTATTTCATTAAAGCTCCTGGCCTTCCTGGGTTTTAATTCTCCCACCTGTACAGGTCTTTTGCCCAGCAGGTCGGAAGCCATCACGTATAAGTTAGTAGCCTGGGTAATAGACTCACGGGTGTCCTGCTCAAATAAATAATCACCCCATGCAATTAAATTATCTATGTAACGCATCACAATTGTTTTGGCATACGCCGATATCCTTAACCTGGCAATCGCATCAGGGTCAAAAGGATGATTGTTGAACGCATAAATTTGTTCGGGATCGGTCAGTATTTCTGTCAGGGATTCCAGCCTCATGTCCTGGAAGGGCAGGAAGCGCCAGTACCTTTTATTGGCGTCACCGCTATCATCAGGGTCCTGTGCAGGATTAAAATATATTCGTACCATTTTTGTGCGGCGCTATAATTTTTATTAAGGTTCAGCACGCTTGCCAGCATGAATGGCCCATGAAAAAAAGTTTCCCAGAAATACATACCATAAGCACCTTTAAAGTCAAGCCTGTTTGTAAGGGGCGCCTGTAGATTTTCAGCGACCGGGGATAATCTATCAAAGTCAAGCTCCCTTTCTTTCTGCGAGTCAATTGTGAGGAGGTAATTGAGACCACCGGCGATCAATCTTTGTTTCAGGATATTCACTATGTTCGTACTCAGCCTGTAGAAGCTAAAGCGCAGCGTACCGGGAATGCCCGGTACAGGTAGTACATACCCTGTCTTTACAAAGAATTCTTTTGAAGCGGGTGCATTGAAATAATCATGCGACGCCAGTAATTGTTCTGAAATATGACTAACGCCCTTTTTTGCATAGTACTTACAAGAAACGATTCATCCCCGTTATCAAAATGAAACTTCCGGGAAGGTTTTTTTACCGTGCTGATGCTGGCCGTAGGCCCTGAAATAGTATCAAGCAGAGCGATAGATGCAGCGCTGCCTTTGCTACTGTAAGGAACCTGGCTGTAGTTGTCCCTGTAATAGTTGTCAATAAGATAATTTCTTTCCTCCGACATCTGTACCTGCAGCGCATTTTCTTCCCTTTCGAGAATCGGGTAATAAGAGCCCGGTAGTGGCAGTTCTCCCGGCGGTACCACCGGCTGGTTCAGGTTATTTACAAATGTGGTAGGTAGTTCAGCTTTTTTGAGATTGACATCTATATTAACCGACTTGATGACATTGATGAACGTTCCCTGGTTATCAGGCTGCAGCTTCAGCAATGCCAGTTCATCATTATATACAACAGCCAT
>JBBCIL010000002.1:0-195014 GCA_037200265.1 Bacteroidota bacterium | reverse complement strand
ATGGAAATGCCTTGCTGATAAAATCCTTGAATTGCAGCTCCCGGAAAGGCGCCAGGATATTCTTTGCCGTAATGACTCTTATCGTGATGACAAGGGAAAAAAGATAACCCGCAAAGAATCCGGCAATACGGCTGTACCATCCCCATCGCAATACCAGCAGGCAAAACAACGTAACACCTACATCGAGCAGGATCTTGAGCGCAAATATTTTAAAGTATCCTTTTGCATTGCCTTTAAATCGTAACAACAGCAGCAGTTCCTCGGTATAATAGTTCAGCAGCGCCGAAAGCGGAACAATTATTATAATAAAAAGAGGCACCCCAAACGATCGTGTAAGCACCGGCGAAAATGCCAGGAATACCGTGGTAGTAAACAAAAAAAGATAGAATGCATTGGCATTGCATCTTCTTATCCACCTGTCATGATCCTCATCCTTATCAAAATAATGAATGCCGATCAGGTCTACCCCGCCAAATGCGATAAAGGGGTTAAGTAATAGTGAAAAGGAGGAAAATAAGATGATCTGCCCATATCCTTGTACCGATACATACGCGATATTTGTCAATATAGGTATCAGGAAAAAACTGACCGCCTTACTTAAAAAATTTGTCCCTAAATAAATTATTGAATCGGAAAAGATCTTCTTCATTCTATGTAGCCGGTACAAGCCGGCAAATTAACAGTGTTTTTTACTTACCTGCTGTCGGCAGGGATCAGCATTTGTAATGGGGATGTTCCTATATAGGGAGGTATCCCTTCGATATATAACCTGTCGGCCACCAGTTTGATACGCCACAACCCTGCTTCCCCTTTTTGCACTTCTACCTGTATATCTTCTTCTTTGTCGTTTACCAGGTCTACTTTACGACCGGTAGGGGTAATGAATTTGACAACCCTGCTCTTTATTACATTGAATTTGGTCACTCCTTCCGGTACATATATGAATGCATAGTTCAGGCTTGTTGATTTAAGCTGGCGGGTGGGCCGTAGCACTACGCTTTGATTCATGGCCGGACCGAAAGTGAGCCTGTATACTTTTACAGGATCGTCAATTACCATTGTATAATACCCGGCATTCAATTTATCAAGACTGATCCTTTCTTTTACTTTAGTAGCGCTATAATCATAACTAAATACAGGCGTGAGCGAGGATACCTCGCCATTGGCTGTATAGGGATATATCCTGATCTTGATAGGCTGTGGATTGCTCTTGTCACCAATAATGTCACCTGTAAAATCAATATAGTTAACCGTCCCTTTGGTCTTTACCTGCAATACCCATTCATCTACCAGCCAGAAAGCATTATCAGTACCCGCGCTGTCCGCCGTCAGTGTTTTGTAAGTAGTAAGTGCGGAAATGTTTTTAAAACTGGCCGGCATGGGAAATTTTTGTACGGGGGCGCTTATTTTTAGTTGTGCTCTGTCCTGCTTCAATAAATTGTTCAGCTCGCTTTCCTTAACATCTCCTTTAAAGGCGCGCCATTTTGCATCGGGAGCAAATGCCATTCCCGGTACGCCTGAACGATTGCCGATCTCAAAAAATGCAGGATAGCCCGGCACGGATCCATCATCCAATGTACGATTACCATAGCCTAACAGCGCCAGCATGCTCGCTTCTGTTTTAGCAAGCTGGTAAATACGCAGCAGCTGCAGGTAATGTAAATAGGTTTTTATCTGGAAAAGTCTTTGGTGCACTTTTGCATCAGTCTCTGTTGCTTCTGCTTCAAAAATAAGATCGATCCACCGCGCAAGGTCACTCTCACGTACCGCCGTAAACCCGTACACCTCCCATTCATCCCACATTTTTTTCATAAGGGGTGAAGCTTTGCCAAAACATTTATCAAAAAATTCTTTTCGGATGGAAGTTACATCAGCCGTTACATCCCACATTATTCTGGCTGCTGTAAAATATCCCAGCCCCTTGCTTATCCACCCCTGCGAGGATTCTCCATCAAATCCTTTTATTCCAAGTTTCTGGTATTTACGAATTCCCTCCGCGATTTTATATGGCTGTGAGGCCTGGCTCTGACCAGGGATATCAAAATCCCAGGCATACCAACTAAAGTAATCATACAAACCTACCATACCGCCCTTCTTTGACCATTCTTTTACTAACTGTTCAGTAGTATACTTTGAATTATTAAACGCGGTGGTAATGGCTACATATACATTTGGTTCCAGCTTACCAGTTAGCGGAGCTATATATTCGCTATAGGCCAGGCAACCGATCTTAGTGAACGGGTACTTTTTTTGTATCGCTCTTGCTACCCGGTTTACAAGATAGAAAACACGATCAGTAAGTGTTCCCAATTTTTGACAGGCTGGGGAATTACAGGTACCTACTCCGTCTGATGGACCCAATGTGATCATCTTGTAAGCCTGTGTCTTATTCTTCAATGAAGTTTCTATCTGGTTGATCACATCTTTTATCACCACTTGTATCAACTCCTCGTTAGAGACATCCCATTTCTGTTCACTCGGCAGGGTTCCTTTTACCGCAGGCGGATAAAACCATTCGGGGTGTTTTTTAAACTCCTCCTTATTCCGGAGCATGATATTGTCATACGAATGACCATATATCGCGTTTAATGTGCCGCCCATTTTATTGGCCAATTGCCAGAAAGCAAAATCTTTATCGGCTTTGGGAGAACCCGTGCCGTATCCATAAAATATTTTACGGTGATACAGCGATGGTTTGGAGAGTATGCTGAACTTACGATAAAGATCAAATTTATCAGGAACGATATACCAATCGGGATGAGCAAAATAATAACGATAGCCGAGTGATTCCAGCCAGGTAAATAAACCATGCCCTACTGCCAGGTCTGAATTGCCCAATACCTGTACTGTTTGCCCGTTGGCCATAACGGAAAAACCTTCCGTTCCCGCGGCTAACAATTTTGATGAGACCTTGACCTTTTGCTTTCCTGAAGAAACATTCGCCAGGTAAATTCCTTTCCCGTTATAACTGCCTGTATTGTTTTCAGTAAAATTGAAAGCGCGGTTTTTGGATAACTCGTCTTTCAGAATAGCAACAAATTGTTTTAGCGAATCATTATTCTGTACATCTGCATATACAGGCAACTGGTTCTGCGCACATGAGGAAAGTGCAGATAGTACGGAAAAAAAGAAAGAAAGAAGAAAAGAGTTTCTCAAAACAATATTTTACGTGATAGCCACTTTTTTTAAATATTCCCCATAACCGCTCTTACTTAACTCACCGGCTATTTTCAAAAGCTGTTCCTTTGTCATGAATCCATTTCTGAAGGCCACCTCTTCGATACACCCGATCTTGGTTCCCTGTCGTTTTTCAATCACTCTAACGAATTCACTGGCATCGCTTAGCGAATCAAAAGTACCTGTGTCCAGCCAGGCCGTTCCCCTGTCTAGGACGGCCACATTCAAAGTACCGTTGCGTAAGTATTCTTTATTGATATCCGTGATCTCGTATTCGCCCCGGGCAGAGGGTTTCAGTTTTTTTGCGATGGCAACTACATTATTGTCGTAAAAATAAAGTCCCGGTACGGCAAAATTCGATTTGGGTGTTGCTGGTTTTTCTTCAATAGATACGGCTTTCATCCCGCTATCAAACTCTACTACGCCGTATCGTTCGGGATCTGAAACGTGATACGCAAATACATAACCTCCCTCTATATCATTTAATTTCTTTAACTGGTTGCCGAGACCGGCTCCGTAAAAAATATTATCACCCAGCACCAGCGTTACCTTATCTTTCCCGATGAATTTTTCTCCTATTACAAAAGCCTGGGCCAGGCCATTGGGTACATCCTGTATGGCATAGTCAAACCGGCAGCCCAGTTGCTGACCATCCCCCAGCAATCTCTTGAACTGCGGGTTATCTTCAGGCGTGGTAATGATAAGCACTTCCCGTATACCGGCCATTATCAGCGTAGAAAGCGGATAATAAATCATCGGTTTATCATAGATCGGCATCAGTTGCTTGGATATCGCCCTCGTAATAGGGTATAACCTGCTGCCGCTGCCACCCGCAAGTATGATTCCTTTCATGGTTGAGTACCTGTTTTCAATTTTTATTGCCGGTTACACACTTACTTTTTGCTGTTGAGCGCTGAACAATTCCGCCTTTGGAAGCTCCTCTGCTGTATCTGAGCTTTGAACCCTGCTGAAACCTGTCTTCAACTTCAAAAATCTCTTTTCAAGATAATTATAAGACAAGTAGGCTATCAGTATCGTACACAAAGGAACTAAAGCATATACAAAGATCAGTTTGTAGGTGTAGTCAAAAGAGTTGAGAAAACTTTTCAGCCACCTTGCCGCAAAGAAAATGATCAGCGGGTGATAGACATAAATTCCGTAGGATATCTTTCCCAAAAAATTAAAGACCGGTTTCTCCAGATTAAGCATGGTCTTTTTATTTCCAGCAACATTTACGATCAGTATAACCGTCAGCACTGCGATGATCTCTGTATCTATTATAGAGGCGATATGAAACTGGTTAAAGAGCACTAGTGCGATCACGCCCCACGCCACTATTTGTGAGAAGACTGAAGAAGCCAGGTGCAGGAATCGCTTATTTTCTTTCAGGAAAAAAATAGCTCCGATGGCTCCGATAGACATACAGTCAAACCGCGTAATATGCCACGCGAGATAGGGCCATTTATAATCTGAGACGGAATACAGGTACCTGAAAAAGAATTTCGCCACTAAGAATGCAATAGTAAAAATAAAAAGAAAGCGCAGCAGGTTATTTGATTTCTTTACCACCCATGGCCAGAAAGCATAAAACTGCTCTTCTACTCCCAATGACCAAAAGTGGATCAGCACAGGATATGAAAAATCAAAAATATAAGGAATATTACCCGCCATCAGCAGGTAATAAATATAGCTGTTCGGTAATTGCTCCTTGCTATAAAAATAAATGGTGAGCAGTGCCAGGAACATATAAAAGTAATATAGCGGCCATATACGTAGTACCCTTCTGATATAAAAGGATTTGATATTTATTCCGTTAAACCGATTTTTTTCGATCAATAGCAGATAAGTAATAAGGAACCCGCTTAACGCAAAGAACATAGAAACGCCATGACCACCCAGATCGGTATGCATATTGGAGGCAAATCCGAAATCCTGGAGCGCCACACCAATATGAAAAATAACTACCGCCATAGCAGCGATGGCACGGATACCATTAAGTCCTTTTAAATGTACGTCAGCTTTCATTTTTAATTTTACTCCCTGTATTGTCGGTCATAATAATGCTGATATTCACCCGAAGTCACATGCCTTAGCCATTCTATATTCGCAAGGTACCAATCAATCGTCTCACTCAGTCCTTCCACAAAAGTCACACTCGGTTTCCAGCCAAGTTCGTTACTGATTTTTGCAGCGTCAATAGCATATCGCCTGTCATGACCCGGCCGGTCTTTTATATAAGTAATCAGTTTTTCACTCGTTCCCGGCGGATTTCCCAGCTTCTCATCCATCAGCTGGCAAAGCAATTTTACCAGGTCAATATTCTTCCATTCATTAAAGCCGCCGATATTATAGGTCTCATGATCTTTTCCTTTATGAAAAATAAGATCAATAGCGGCCGCATGATCCTTTACAAACAACCAGTCTCTTGTATATAAACCATCGCCGTACACGGGTAATGGTTTTTTGGTCATGATATTATTGATAAAAAGAGGGATCAGTTTTTCGGGAAAATGATTGGGACCGTAGTTATTGGAACAATTAGTAATGATCACCGGCAAATGATACGTCTCGCCATAAGCTCTTACAAAATGATCGGAAGATGCCTTGGATGCCGAATAAGGTGAATTAGGAGCGTATGCCGTTTTCTCTGTAAAGAAACCGGTATCGCCCAGCGCCCCGTATACTTCATCCGTTGAAACATGATAAAACCTTTTGTCACTGAGATCATCTTTCCAGCATTGCTTAGCAGCATTCAGCAGGTTTACGGTTCCTATCACATTGGTATACACAAAATCAAGCGGCGAAAGAATGGAACGGTCTACATGGCTTTCCGCAGCCAGGTGAATAATACCATCCGGTTTATACTCCGTGAAAAGCTTTTCCAGTTCTTCCGCATGGAGAATATTTACTTTTTTAAAAAAGTAATTATCCCTTTTTTCAATATCACGTAAATTTTCCAGGTTGCCGGCATAGGTCAACGCATCAAGATTGACGATCCTGTACCCGGGATATTTTGTCACAAAAAGGCGAACTACATGCGACCCGATAAACCCGGCCCCACCGGTTATTATGATAGTTCTGCTCATACTCATCAGACCCTTACACTTTTTACATTTTCCTCTTTATACCAATGGAAAGTTTTTTTCAACCCTTCTTCTACAGAAACCGAAGGATTATATCCCAGCATTTTTTTTGCCTTCGAAATATCAGCGAGGCTATGTTTTACATCTCCTGTTCTTTCAGGTCCATGTACAGGTTCGAGATCGCTGCCTGCTTCTTTTTTCAGATCATTAAACAATGCGAGCAAAGAAGTTTGATGACCACAGGCAATATTATATACCTGGTTCACCGCTCCGGCATCATTCGTAAATAATGAAAGGATATTCGCCTGTACTGCATTATCAACGAATGTAAAATCGCGGCTATGACTTCCATCACCATTGATCACCGGCGGTTTATTTTCCAGTATTGCTTTGGCAAAAAGAGGTATTACAGCGGCATAGGCTCCCTGTGGGTTTTGCCTGGGCCCAAAAATGTTGAAATAACGCAGGCCGATAAACTGCACACCATACAGGCTGGCATATACCTGGGCATATAATTCATTCACATATTTCGTAACGGCATAGGGAGAAAGCGGCTTGCCGATCTGGTCTTCTATTTTGGGTAATCCCGGGTGATCGCCATACGTGGATGAACTGGCCGCATATACAATTCTTTTGACTTTTTTTTCTTTAGCGGCCGTAAAAATATTCAGTGTACCAGTAATATTGACCTCGTTAGTTGTGAGCGGATCGGCAACGGATCGTGGTACAGAACCCAATGCCGCCTGGTGAGAAATAAGATCTATCGTATCACAGGCAGCCAGGCAGGCCTCATAATTACGGATATCCCCTTCCCTGAACTCAAACTTTGGGTGATGCCTGAAAGATTCAATGTTGATCAGGGATCCGGTGGCCAGGTTGTCGAAAACACGGACATGGCTGACTCTTTTATCCTGCAGTAATGTTTCTGCAAGATTAGAACCAATGAACCCGGCACCGCCGGTAATCAGTATACGCATAATTCTATGTGAGTTAATTTATCTTCTGCGGCGAAGCCACCTGGGAAGTCTCAATTTCTTCATCACTCTTTCAAAGAAAGTGAGCGGCTGTTTTTCCTCTTCGTAATAACTGCTGCTGGCACCATAGCCATAGCCATAACCATAACCATAGCGGCCATAACCGTAATAACCATAACCAGGTTTGACTTTCACGTCATTGATAATAACGGAAACTTTGGGCAGTTTATCTTCCCTGTATAATTCGTCAATTAAAGCTACTTGCTTTTTGAATGTATGACCCTGGCGAACGAGATATAAAGTACAGTCAGCAAATTTGCTCAGTGTCATGGCGTCACTTACCATGCCGACAGGCGCCGTATCCACCACCACCACATCAAAGTGCTCTTTGAGCCATTCAAACAAGGTTGTGATCTTGAGATCAAGCAGCATTTCAGAAGGGTTTGGCGGAATAGGTCCGCAGGCCAGTACAAAAAGATTATCCTGGCCTGGAACTTGTGCGATCACGTCATCCAGTTCCGCTTTACCCAACATATAATTAGTAATACCGGGACGGCGGGTCATATTCAATCCCGATAATACTTTAGGTTTCCTGATATCAAATTCGAGTATGACCGTTTTCTTGCCTGTTAGCGCCAGTACGGCCGCCATATTAGTACTGACAAATGATTTTCCTTCACCGCTGAACGAAGAGGTAACCAATATCACAGCCCGTTGCGGATTATTAATAACATATTGCAGGTTCGATCGGATAATGCGGAATTGTTCCGCAACCATCGTACGACTTGTTTTATTTACAATAAGCGTGTTGTCTGAAAACGAGTGGCCGATCTCTCCTAAAATAGGCGCCTGAGTAATTTTTTCTATATCGAACCTTGTACTGATCTTATCATTCAGGACTTCACCCATGAAAATAATAAGCGCCGGAACACCTATGCCAATGAGGATAGCGAGTATCTGTATCGTTCTTTTATTCGGCTTTACAGGCTCATTGGATACTGCGGCCAGATCCAGCACTTTTGAATTGGAAACGGTTGCGGCTCTTTGAATATTCGCCTCTTCTCGTTTTTGTTCCAAAAGGCTATACAATACCTGTTTAGTATTGATCTGCCTTTCCATTTCCACATATTCCTTCAGTTCATAGGGAAGATCCTGTAATTTCGATTGCACAGCACTGCTTCTCGTTTTCAGCATGTTGATTGAGGAATTATAAGATAATCTTATGTTTCTAAGGTTTTCTTCTAACTTTTCCCTGAGTTTCTCTATCTGGCCTTCAGCTTCCTTCACTACCGGGTTATCAACAGGCACATTCGCGTCAACCAGCAATTGCCTGTCCAGCTGTGCCTTATTATACAATCCTACTAATTCATTTAACGTCGCATCTTCAAGCATTAATGCAGACGGAGTTACATTGCTATATTGGTTTGCCTTATCTTTCAGGTAATCGTTTACCTCGTTAGCCAGGTTTAATTTGTATTCTTCTTCTATAGCGCCTTTATCTGCGTCTGTATATTTCAAAAAATAATTACTTAACTGTTTTTCTACATCAAAGAGTTTATACTTCTGTTTATACCTGAGGAAATTCAATTGTAAACTGTCCAGTTCTATATTCATGTCATGAAGACGTGCCCTGATAAAACCGAGCATCTGATCAGTAGAATAATTATTTTGCTCTACTGTCATCGAATCATATTGTACCATCATATTATTGACAATATCAGCAGCCATCTGCGCATTGGTGGTTTGTATACTGACAGTTAGTATCTGGGTGCCGGGTGTTTTCGGTTGCACTTTTACACTACCGGCGAGTGCTCCGGCAACAGAGTGTATTGGTTGCCAATGTATGCTGTATTCATTACCTGATGAGGCCAATCCCTTTTTTATTAACCTGAAAACACCAAATTTGTTCCTGAATAATTGTCCGAATCCGAAAGCGGTATTCTCATTATTTAAATGAAACTCATGATCATTAATAAATTTTACATTCATTGAAAAGCCATTAATTGAATCGGCAATTTCGAATGCTTCGATTACGAATGGGCCCTGTGTGTAAATATTAAAATCCTTTACTTTTCCTTTCGCCGTATAGCTGAACTGAAGATTAAGTTTTCTGACAACCCTGACCATGAGCGGCTTTGATTTCAGCACCTCCATTTCATTCTGAATATTCTGATTACGGTTACTTCCTGAAAGAATATCCTCTACTTTATCGGAACGACCCTGCTGCTGATCATTTTCAATCAGCATTGTACCTGTGGCACTGTATATGCGTGTTGTATATCGCAGGTAGGCGAATGCGACCAACAGGGCAATGGCAACCGATAACAGGAACAAGGGAAGAAAGCGCACATATTTATAAAAAAGATCTTTTACGCTCAGGTTCCAAAGCTCATTTTTATTGCTATTAAGTTGTTCCTGGGTGCTGGTAGACTGTTCCGCCATTTAATTTAAACTATTAATTATAAACGAAAAACCGGATCTATTTAAAAATATTATAGATGAATGCGGCAGCAGTAATAACGCTTAACGCAAGACTAATCCGCTGACCAGTCTGTGCTGCATCCCTCTGCTTTTGTTTTTGCTGCATAGGCTGAACCATTACCACATCATTCTGCTGAAGGTTATAATAAGGCGAATAAAACAAGGAATCTGAAGACAGATCAATCAGCCCGATCTTTCTTTTACCATCAAGCTCACGTATCACTTTTACATTTGTTTTCTTTCCATATTCAGTAATGCCCCCTGCGAGACCTAACGCTTCAAGGATAGTAACCCGCTCACCAGGCATGCTGATCAGGCCCTGATTTTCTACTTCTCCCAATACAGTGACTTTGAGATTCAGGAAACGGATTATTACCGTTGGATCTTTTAATAATTCCAGGGGTTCGGTCAGCTTTATTTTCATCTGTGCCGCCAATTCATCTTTTGTTAATCCTTCTGCATGAAAAGTGCCCAATCTTGGATATTGTATATTCCCTTTTGAATCTACCAGTATTCCGCCGGAGACAGTAGGCCCGGAAGTAGTGGATGTGGACATCAGGGGGTTATACAATTCATCTATCCCCTGCTTGGTAGCCGCGCTGTAAATCTGTATAGAAAGGATGTCGTTTCTCTGAA
Organism: Bacteroidota bacterium; assembly: GCA_037200265.1. Lineage (GTDB taxonomy): Bacteria > Bacteroidota > Bacteroidia > Chitinophagales > Chitinophagaceae > VBAT01. The sequence goes on along the minus strand of JBBCIL010000002.1, from coordinate 184,663 downwards.
TACGCAACTCAGCTACTTTGGCAATTTCATTATCACTGCTGTCAGTCACATTTTCGAGGTAATCGGGCATTTTTTTTTGCGTGGCGCAGGAGAGCAGATAAAACGGAAGAATAAGCAACAATACAGTTCGGATAAGTTTCATGCGGATGTCTTTATGGATATTCGGTTTGCAAAAATAAGACCTGGCCTTATTCGGGACGGGCCGAAGTTAGTTTAGTTCTGTCAATATAAGCTACCAGCACATACCCCAGGCTATCAATGGCCACTTTTACGGCTTTGCGCTGCAGGCTTAACACTTCCCCTTCCTGGTCCATCAATGGACCCGTCGTGATCTTTACACGCTGGCGCACCTGCAGGTTCATTGGCTGCACTTCCACATTTTCATATTCATTCAAAAAACGCCTGATAGCATTGATCTCCTTTTCTTTGATCACAGCCGGCTTACCTTCCCAGTACACAAAGTTGATAACTCCCGGCGTCATCCGCACTCCCGTCCTGTCCTGGTCATCTACCTTTACAAATACATATGATTTGAACAAAGGCTCTTCCACGATCTTTACCCTGTCACTCCACTTGCGTCTCACTTTATTCAGCGGGCAGTAACTCTCAAATCCCTTTTCCAACAGGAGCTGATTCACTTTTTTTTCCAGCGGGGACGGCTATAAATGGCCAACCATTTTCGGCTCACAGGACAATTTTTTAGAAAGCTTCGCCATCTCAGTCACACGAAGTTTTTTTAGGATGACTGGCTAATGAATCAAAATGGCTCCCCGCAACCTGGCCGGCGATTCCATTTCGGGTGCAAATATAGGCGGAACGATGTGACTGACAATTGAAGAAAATTGGCGGATTTTGAATGAATTATCCCCACGAGTTGATAACTATTGACCGGGATCAATAATTCCATTTTTTAAATTGTATATCCGGTTGCTATACGAACAGGTAGCGACACCTGCAGTAGTAAAATCAAGCTTTATCCCGGCCTCGCTTACCCAGCCGGTTTGCCGGGCAGGATTGCCGGTCATTAATGCATAGGGGCAGTACAGTTTTCGTTACCACCGCCCCGGCACCGATCATGGCAAACTCACCTATTTCAATACCACAAAGGATCGTAGCATTGGCGCCGACCGTAGCTCCCCTGCGTACAATTGTTTTTTTAAACTCGTTCTTGCGTTCAATAAAACTCCTGGATTGATAACATTCGTAAATACGACCGACGGCCCGAGAAAAGCATCATCTTCAATGATGACTCCATTATATACTGATACATTATTCTGGATCTTCACACCATTCCCGATCACTGTATTATTATCTATATATACGTTCTGACCGATAATACAATTTTCTCCCAGTTTACAACCGGCCATCAGGTGACAGAAATGCCATATCCTGGTACCTGCCCCGATCTGTGCACCGCTATCAATGACAGCAGAAGGATGAATAAAAATCGTTGTACCGGTCATGATGGCAAAGTTGCTGGTTTCTGCCGGTTAAAAAAAACCCTTAGGTATGCGCCGGCAAAATATCCTTTCGCCTCAGTTTCAGCAGGAACTTTATTTGTTTGTCGTCTACTATTTTACGTCTTCACTCTTCTTACATTTAGTATTAAACGACTGCTCTTGAATCAACGCTTTTACTCTCTCGACGTATTTCGCGGTGCCACAGTTTGCCTGATGATACTGGTAAACAACCCCGGAAGCTGGGGACATATCTATGCCCCGCTGGAACATGCACCCTGGCATGGCCTTACTCCAACCGACCTTGTATTCCCATTTTTTCTTTTTGCTGTCGGCAATGCCATGGCTTTTGTAATGCCCCGGCTGGAAGCCGGAGGCGATGCTTTGTTCTGGAGAAAGGTGCTCAAAAGAACCGCGACCATTTTCCTGATCGGTTTGTTCCTGAACTGGTGGCCTTTTGTAACAGAAGTAAACAGGCTGGTAGAAGGTACCACTGAGTTACAGAAAGAAACCATCTTCAAAGGCTTTATCTGGACAGACCTGTCAAAAGATAAGACGGGCAATATTATTGAAACAGTAAAGGGCGTAAGAATATTTGGTGTACTGCAACGTATCGCACTATGCTACTTCTTCGCATCTGTCATTATATATTACCTGAAACCACGTAAGGCATTTTATGCAGGCCTGCTGTTATTACTGATCTACTGGCTGCTTTGCTATACCGGCAACCCGGCCGATCCATATAGTTTAAAGGGCTGGTTCGGTACTGATATTGATAAAAAGATATTGGGTGAATCGCATATGTACAAAGGCGAGGGCATTTCATTCGATCCCGAAGGATTGATGAGTACTATTCCCGCTATTGTACAGGTGATCTTCGGCTATCTTGTGGGTGACTATATTCAGAAAAAAGCAAGATCAGCAGAACAGCAATACGATTTTGAAAAACCAGCTTCCAGTTCATTCGGTATGCACCAGATGCTTAGCGGGTTATTTGTCGCCGGTGTGGCAATGCTGCTTACAGGTTTTTGCTGGGATATGGTTTTCCCTGTCAATAAAAAAATATGGACCAGTTCTTATGACCATCTATACATCCGGGCTGGCCACGATTACCATCGCTACGATGATATACGTGATAGAGATACAACATGTAAGGGGATGGCTGGCTAAATTCTTTACTGTATTCGGTAAAAATGCATTGTTCGTTTTTGCCCTCAGCGCTTTTTTGCCAAAGGGGCTGGCATTGATAAAACTGGGTGATGGAACGAATCCGTGGAACTGGTTATATAAAGAAGTGCTGATCCATATTCCCGGTGCAAAGGAAAATGGCTCATTAGCGTATGCCATCTGCGTGATCACTTTTATGTGGGCTATTTGCTACTGGATGGATAAGAAAAAGATCTATATAAAGGTATAATAAAGCAACGCCTTACAGATTATCGTTGTCAATGCTGTTTAAACAGGTTTATGAAAAAGATAATACTGGCTGCGGTTATTGTAATGTTATTGCTTTCTGCCTGTGAGAAGAAAACGGGTACTGCGGAAAATATAAAGAAATCCGGCGCAGTGATCATTGGCAGAGACCTGACAAAATGTGCCTGCTGCTGGGGCTGGATCATCAGTATAAATAATACCAGCTATAAATTTGATAAAGTACCGGCAGGATCAGCGATTGACCCGGATAATCTTGTTTATCCCGCGGCGGTAAATGTAACATGGCGTGATCTGCCCGGAAATTGCAGTGGAAAATTGATTGAAATAGTAAGTATTTCACAATAGCAAGACCGGGTTTTTATTTCTTTTTCTTCAATAGTTGAGATTCCAGCAGTGCCACGATCTTTTCTTTATCTGACAGCGCTGCTTCCAGCAGGATCACCCGTTCCTGCAGAAATTTTATCATCTCGTCTTTTGTATAATAGGTTTTATCGTCCTGCAACAACAGTCGTCTTGTTTCCCTGTCTACATTATCAGGGTACAGCATTTCTTCTTCGCCGGTTATCAGCCATACCAGGTTGAGGTCAACGTAATTCTTATGTATCCGCTCCAGTATATCCGAGCCTATGCTTCCCTTTCCTTTTTGCTGCTTTTTCAAATACCCGTTCGCTACCTGGCAGGTCCGCTCAAACGAATAAGCCGTTATTTTTTTCTGTTGCAGGTATTTTGTTAGTCTGTCTATAATCCGCATAAAAGAGTGTGGAAAAAATAATAGTATAAAAGTCTAGATATTTTAGAAATTAGTTTATTATTGTGTCCTATTGTTCTTACGAAATAAACGATTAATTGTGAAACCAGCAATGCTTTCACGCCTTGATCTGTCCTTACTATTTTATTCGGACCTATACACTTTTGGGGCAGATTTACCGATTACACTGAAGCGTAAGAATTGTCCGGTCATTTTTTATTGGCAATGGTATGTCAAACGACGAACCAAAAAAACTGAGCAAGAACCTATCAGAAAAATTTCGTGAATTCATTACTCAACATCCGCCCTCTGTATTCAGCCGCCACCTGCGCAACTTGTTGCTTGATTATATGATCAACCAGCAAAAAGTCGGTTTCCGCTGAACTTCGATATTCATCTGTGGGAGCTATCCGACCTTTTCGAATTGCTTGATTGCGCAGCAGATGAATGGGAAAATAAAAATAAAGCTGACCAGGTGAGCGGTCAATGAGGCTAAAGGTTCCTTTGGCAGATAGTGAATAAGAAAATGCTTATTCACTATCTGTTATTGAAAACTTATCATTCAATCCCTGTTCCATTCTTACACTTCGTATGATACTGCACTCCTGCAGCTATCATGGTTATATATTTTGTTCTTTATTAACACCCGGATGTTTGTCTTTAACATCAACTTTACATCTTTGCAACTGAATTATCTCTCCAATCACTATAATCCATTCATCTTTTTACTCTCCCACCACTTCATCTCTCTTCTTTCCCCATGACCGGTGCTTTGCACCATCCATCTTTACGATCTTCGGCGTGAATTTTCCTACCACCTCCACCAGTTGTTGCTGGCTCTTCATCACTGCATCAATGTCTTTGTAAGCGAACGGGGATTCGTCCAGACCACCTCCCAGTAATTTCACTCCAAACTTTTTCAATTCATCTTTGAATTGCTTGTCAGTAACAGAAGCTAGGGCCCTGGTACGGCTCATTTTTCTTCCCGCCCCATGCGCAGCAGAATTGACGGAAGCTTGTTCTCCTTTTCCTTTGACGATAAAACCATCGGCTGTCATAGATCCCGGAATGATACCTAACACATTCTTGCCGGCAGGTGTCGCTCCTTTACGGTGAACGATCACTTCTTTTCCGGCTCCTTCACCTGTGTTCAGCATTTCTTTCCACGCAAAATTGTGGTGGTTCTCTACCATGGTCACTGGCTTACGGCCCAATTGCTTCGCAATCTTTGCATGAATAATATGGTGACAGGCTGATGCATAATCACCGGCCAGGTTCATGGCTATCCAGTATTCTATTCCTTCTTCTTCATCAAGCGTCAACCAGGCCAGGTTGCCGGCTTCTCCCGGCAAACGTCTTTTTTGTTTAGCGATCTTAGTATAATGATTCGCAATATTGGCGCCCAATGCCCTTGAACCTGAGTGAGACAATAATCCCATATAAGTTCCGGCCTCAACACCTAATACGGCATCTTTTTCAGCGATCTCTATTGTACCAAATTCTACAAAGTGATTACCCGACCCGGATGAACCTAATTGCTTCCATGCTCTTCCATGCAAGTTTTTCAGCAATGGCAATTCATAGAATGCTTCGTTTTCCATTACTTCATGATTGGTCGCACGCTCAAACTGGGCGCCACTTCCAAACAAAGTGGCTTCGTTGATCTCCCTGGTGAAATAGGCTTCTTTTTGTACCAGTTCCTTTGGATCAATATCAAAAATGCTCAGACACATACGGCAACCAATATCTACGCCTACTCCATAAGGAATAACGGCATTAACTGTTGCCAGTACACCGCCGATAGGCAACCCATAACCGCTATGTGCATCGGGCATTAAAGCTCCTGCCACCGCCACAGGTAATTTGGCAGCGGTATACATCTGGTGCATGGCGCCTTCTTCAATATGCTCACTACCGAATACATTGAACTGTATACCGGAATTATTCAATGATATTTCCGCTCCTTCAATGGAAGGCTTTGGCAATAATTGTTCCGCGATCAACGCCAGTACTGCATCATCTTTATATTCAACAGGATTTGCCAATACTTCTTTCAATATTTCCATTACCTCTTCCTTTCCATGATGCTTGTAATTCTTTTGCATCACATTCATAGCTACGCTTATTACCGGTCCTTCCGGGTAGCCGATAGCACGTAATTCTTTTCCTTGTATTTTTAGTTTACTCATTGTGTGTGTTTTATGGCTGCTAACCTTGTTTTATGGTTGCCAACCTTTAAAAGGTTGGCAACCATAAAACTTAATTCATCAATTCAACCTGCCTCCTGAAACCGATCACTTCTGTTTTTTCAGTCCGCTGCGTTTTTTCATGCGGGTTTGCTATTTCCGCGATAGTCATAGGTTGATTGATTACCGCATCAAAACCGAGATGCCTGGATAATCGCTGTGCACGCGTTATACCCAACTTGTCGAACTGATACTTAGCGATCAATCTTCCTTTTCTCATCAGGGCATTGTCTACCATCGTTAGTGGGCTATTAAAGGTGCAGATCAGCTGTACATTCAGAAAATCTGCCAGCAGTCCATCTGATATATTCAGCAGGTTAGACACTGACGATCCCGAATTATACTTTCTGTCCATAATGATATCTTCTGCATCTTCAATGATCAGCACCGTATCAGGATTATCAACCAGCAATTCAATGAAATCGGGATTCATCAGGTTGCCTGCTACTGTTGGCGACAGGAACAAAACTCTTTTTTTGATCTTCCCTACCAGGTAGCGCAGGTAAGTGGTCTTACCAGTGCCCGGCAATCCATGCAGCAAGACAATACCCTTTGTCATTTTTCTGGCCCAGTCTTTTCCTGATCGTTTCATCCGTTTCTTTAAAATCGTCTTCATAAAAAAGATCCAGGTCGAGCTTAGTACGCTTGATCTCCATAGCCTTCAGTGCGAGCCGGCTCCCTGACTGCACAATAAGATTGATCTCCAGCGGTTGCCTTCTTTGCCTCTCTTTAAACTGAACAGCAACAGCAGAAACAGCTTCTACAAAATCCGGTTGCATACCGTCATGCAGTATCTCGCAATACCCATTATCCAGTTCAAGTACGCAATTATTATCCAATATTATGATCGTCTTGTCAAACTCAAACCGTTTTTTTCTCTTTTTGTACCACTTCGTCTGGTGTATGCTCTTAATGTTGCCGGCAAACTTTTCTTTTACCAGGGTAAAAGTCTTTTCACCGTCTATCTGGCCGATATAATTTATACTGGGCAGCTGGTTAAAGCTGTACAGGTAAAGCATTTTAGCATCCAGGAAAGAATCATCGAATACATTGTTTGCATTGATCACTTTCTGGTTATAAAAATTTTCCATTGTTTATTTTTTAAATAGTAAAACTGTAATTACTCAACATACAGGTTGCTTTTACTATTTCATTACAAGAGTCAGCATCGCTTTAATTTTCACTTTATTAATTACATGAACACCTTATCCGGAAAGATTTTTGATAAGAAACCTGTGCTTCTCCAAATCACTGTTCAGGTTACTGCACCACTTTATTCGCGCAGCTCGAACTGGCAAAAGCTTCCGGTTTGGCTCTGAAAGCAAACCCCATTCCCACGATATAGCCCATTGCTTCTTTCAGGGCGTCATTGCTTTTGAAATTCGGGTTAGTGTTGATATCTGCATGCACTTCCATATCCACGCTGTATCTTGAAAAGATACTGCACAATACATACGCCACTTCAATACTCCTGGCTACTTCTGTAAGCATCCGTTGTTTGATACTCATCTTTTGCCGGGTGGTCTCGTTGTGGATATACATGAAACCGCCCTTTCCTTTACGGATGAATACGATCACAGTCGCGAATTCTGTTTCCTTTCCTTTTACCTGGCTGTCGGTACCGATACATACTTTCAATTCGTGACCCATTTCTTTTTCACGTATCAGTACGCTGGTTACCTCATCAGCTATAGGGATACTGATCCGCTCTCCTGATAATTTCCTCCATTGTTGCTCCTGTTCCATTGCTTTACCTTTTACATTCTTTACTTTTAATTTTACTGTGGTGCCCCGTGGAATTGAACCACGATCTCCGGGATTTCACTCCGGTGCATATATCCATTCTGCCAAAGCACCATTTTGCCTGCGATAAGTAATGACCGATCACTTTTTCTCATCATCGAATTCACTCATCAGCAAACAAGCTGTCAACTATCCTGAACCAGTACATCGAGTCGTGCAGAAGATTCGAACTTCTTTCTTTCGATTTGCAGTCGAATGCATACAGCCATGTCTGCCAGCACGACCTTTTCCGCGGAAACAGAATGATTCGAACATTCATTCGTCGCTTAACAGGCGACCGTTCTGCCATTGAACTATGTTTCCCTACCCTTTTCATATTGCCGGCCCGGTGAGATTCGAACTCACAACCCCCCCGGTTAAAAGCCGGGTACATCTTCCAGTTGAGCTACGGGCCAGTCACCTAACCAGCGGATGAAGAAAAATTCGAACTTTCAATTTCCCCATTGAACTATCATTTTTGTGCGACTTTCAGATTTGAACTGAAAACAACCATCCTGTGTTTGTCTTTTCAGAAAGAAAAGAAGATGGACATGTTGCCATTACACCAAGCCGCATTCTTTTTACTGGTTGACTCCGGGGCTCGAACCCTGTTCCCCTGTTGCACACACAGGCGCTTTACCAAATAAGCTAAAGCCAACATTCGCTGACACGCAAACTGGTATACGTGTCATCTCAGCGGTTCGTATGAGAATCGAACTCATAGCCTCAGATAGACAATCTGAAATGTTAGCCGTTACACCAACGAACCTTTTGTAACCCACAGCGTTCCGAACGCATATATCCTCATCGAAAATGCGATAGCCTGGGCCATTAGATGAATGGCTCTTCTGCACAGAAACAGCGTTTATTGTACAGGAGACTCCGATATATCGGTGCCGCCTCTTCATTCCGGGTGAAGTATCCGGCCAATCGAAATGCTCCTGTATTTTAATCAAAGAACTTTTGGAAAAGTATCCCCGCTGCATCTCACGGGGAATACTTATTTCCTCCTTCTGCACATAATGCTTTTACCATCTCATATGAAACTCTGCGGGATGAAGAATTCTTTCATCCTTTTCACCTGCATGGTCACTGATCATTTCTTTTCTTTTTGTACTGACCATTTCTGCTACAAAATGAACGGCCAGTACGATCATTAAAAATTTCATAGCTACCTCCTTTTCGCGGTTCTTACCGGTCCATTAGTCATTATCATGATTATTACCAGGAACTCAATGACTACATCCGCCCACTCAATTATTTTTAACATTATTATCATAATAATCCGCTTAATAAAAAACCCAGTCGTTTCTGCGACCGGGTCTCCTCTTCGTTCTGGCACATTAGTACCTACGTATGGATATAACACGGTTGCTTCCAGTGACTATCGTTCGATCTGCCTATGGGTTCAATACACTTATTCGCCTGCACATACCAATAGCATCCCGTTACTGACAGCGGTCATTCAGTATCAGCCTGTCAGCTGATAAATCGTAAATCGCTTATGTTGTAATGATCTCAGCATTTTATTTTTTGTATGATAAGGATTCAATCCTTGTTTATTTACACAAATCGCTTCAACTTATTTTTTACTTTTCCTGATTTTTCTCTTCCTTGCAAAAAAGAAAAACCCCGCAATCTCTTGCGGGGCTGTATTCTATCGAATTCGTTTTTTAAACTTATTCAGCAGCATTACATGCCCCGCAGCCGGCACAGTCACCTTTGGGACTAAACCTGTTCGCTGATCCGATATGTAATTGTATGCGTTGCATGTTTTTGTTTTGCGTTGCAAAGATTGAATTAATTTTTTATTGCTGCCAAATTTTTGAACAACTATTTTTAAAAATTATTTTCTACCACTTTACTTCACCGATCTCTACTTCACCATACTGTTGTCCATGATCACATTTTCTACTTTAATAGATTGGTTGACTTTGCCGAAATTCCGGAAGGTAACCATGCGAACAAATGCAGGTATCTTTCCCGGATAAGACTGGTAATCATAATAGTTCAGGCTTACTTTGTATTTTCCGTTTACCGCATGCATCACCTGGTATTCCGCCGGGCCGTAGTAATAGTAAGAATACCCATACTGTTCTGAATTAAGTATTCCCCCGTTTTTAGTAACAGGTTTTGAATAATTACAGATGGCTCCACCCGGCTCCCTGATACTCACGCCGCTAAGACTTCCTTTATTACAATCAAGGACAATACGCAGGTCAGTGGCAATGGGCCTGATCAATGCAGAAGGTATTGCTGACAGATCAAGCTGATCCTTATACAAAGCGATCATCGCATTCATTTCGGAAAGCATGAGAGCTTTAACGACACATTCCGCCATTCATTATCGGGTACGTTGGATTTAATAGCTGCATATAGTACGTTGACCGCTTCCTGGTAATTACCATTCTGATAATACGCCCATGCCAGGTCCCGGTGAGAATAAATATTGGAAGGCATATCATCAAGTAATTGCCGGTACAATTTAATAGCCTCATCAAATTGTTTCCAGCTTTCCAGCACATATCCCATTGCCCGTAATACCTGGTAACTTCCGTTAGAGACTTCAGCAGCATTCATCAATATATCCTTTGCTTCTTCTTCCAGGCCGCTTTCAAAAAAATGCTGTGCTATATCAAAATAAAAACCGGGTTCATCCTCATGTTGCTGTTTCAATCTTTGATACGCGGACCGCTTTTCAGTATACGGCACTTCTTTTATCTCCAGCAGGTAATCTACATCATCCATATCTCTCAAACGATAAGGTTTGTTATAATTACGGTAATACGCCTTTCCTTTCTTAGAGGTGATCACAATGGCGCCGTTAGCTGCCCGGCTGCCATACAGTGAGGAAGCAGAAATATCTTTCAGTACAGTTATATTCTCTATGTCGTTTACATTAATGATGTTGTTGATATTACCAGATACAGGAATGCCATCGAGAACATAGAGCGGTTCATAGTTTCCACTCAATGAACTGCTGCCCCGTATCCTGATACCGGCAAAGCTTCCCGGCGATACATTTGTATTAATTACTTCCAATCCTGCTACCCTGCCCTGTAACGCCTGTTCAACGCTCATAAACCCGCCTGACTGCAGTTCATTTGACCTAATATATGCAACCGATCCGGTTATACTACTCTTCCTTGCAGTGCCATACCCTACGACTACTACTTCTTCTTCCATTGAAAAGACATTGCTAATTATTAGTCCGGCTGCGCTGCCTGTGAGTATATCATTTTGCAGACTTATGGGCTTTGCTCCTTCGGTTTCAGTTTTTGCCAACTCTTTTTCTTTATTATACTCTGCCTGGTCAAGTACGACAGGTTTTTCATCAGCATCTAATTTTCTTACTCTGTTATTGTATTGTTTTACAACGTCACTTAATATAGCAAATTCATCTGTTTTCTTTAGGTTTTCCCGCTGCAGCCTGGTGTCCTTTTTTACATAGTTTAATTTTTCGCATTCCTCTTCCAGTTCTTCCGGCGGGGCAATATTATATTTAATATAATCTTCGGTTCTTTCGAGTACGATATAAGCCGTATGAGGTGTAACTATCTTTTCCCTGAGCCCGAATTCCAGGATATTCTCCCATGAATAAGGACCGTATGATCCTGTCAAAATTATTCAGCATCGAAATCCTGTCTATCGCTGCTGAAGTACACTGCCTGTTTCCATTAATGATCACCCGCTCCACTTTCGCTATCCTGTTATTATTTCCATAATGAAATAAGAGTGTATCATCCCGGCTATTCATGGTGCCGTTTATCAGCAGCTGTTCATTTAACTTTAATGGGAGCGATTGTTCGGTGATTGTCTTACCACTTGCAGAAGTAATATCCAGCAACCAGTTTTCCGCCTTGCTATTGATAGAAATGGCGTTACTCAATGTTACCTTATTCAGATCAATTACTTTGCCCCCGCTTGACCCTACAATATCCGTCAGTGCAGCAAGGTTGGCGCTATTCGAAGTATGCACCGCATACACAAGAGCAGCACCTGTTTTAGGTTTAGCTTTCCCGTAGGTATTATTACCGTCTGTGAAAAGCATATACATATCGGCCTTCATGGCCGATAGATCAATACAACCTAATTGGGTAGAACCGGTATACTCCAGGTTTTGCAGGTATTGTTGCCATTGGTTGCCGCTGCTCACAATATGAAAAACAGCTGTATCCAGTATTTTATAATTAAATGGCAGAATAGTAAGTGCGGAAATATTATGATAAGAGATGAACTGCTTAAGAAAATTAATTTCTTTACTGGTATTTCTTTTGGAAGAAGAGGCAGAAATATCCCAAAAAACGGTAAGCCTGGGGCTTACTTCATAGTCAGCAGGATATGATGGCTGAAAAAGTAATGCAAAATGAGTTTGCTGACCGGTGATCTTTGTACAGTAAACAGCAGATGGAGATGAAGGTATTGAAAATGCAACCGGGCTTTTCAGCATGGCTTTCTCTGTATTCCATGCAAGCCGGTATTGCTGATCACTGCCGGTAAATGATTGCCCTGCGATTATTCCCGGGCGGGTAAGAGGAAATGTATTTCCGTTGGCAGTGATATTCAGTTTAAAATAAGAAACAATATTATCAATATTCAATGGCAAGGAATAAAGCAGGCTGCTTTTTTCCCTTACCAGCAACTGTTCTATGGTCAATCGTTATTTTACGGCTTCCTTTTGCGGGTACAGGATAGATCCTGAGGCTGTAATGATCAGCGTATTCCATTACTAATAATGCAGGGTCAATTCGTTTTCCCACTATCCTGTTATAAGCGTTGGCAGCTTTCCATTTTTCCTCTATCGAACCATTACGGTATTTGCCATTCAGGCCGAGCTGAAATGCAGTGATCACCTGCCCGGGTTTTAATTCAAACCTGTACAGGCCTTCGAGTTCCTGGTCGTTTGGATTATAAAAACTCCATTTCGATAAACGTGCTGGCCGTGAATGTGCCGGCCTTTATATCAATGGAGCAGCTTTTCAGTTCCATCTGCCTGTCCCATTTTTGCTGGGCATAAACTTGTATGAGGTTGAAAATAAATATGCTAACAGATAATATGCTTTTCTGCATAAGCCAGGTTTTGATCAATGGATGCCGGCTTGTTAAGAATTACATAAAGAAATGAATACAGGCCGGGAATATTTCCCTGCCCTGTGTAATAAAAATTAAAGCCGCATCCGGTTAGAATAACAAAACGTACAACATGCGAAACACATTTATTCTCTCAGTAATGATTATCCTGGTAATGTCATCATTTAATGGCCCGAAAGGTATAGAAGACACTTCTCAACGTAATGATCCGGCCGTAACACTGGATACGCACAAATGGTACCTGACAACGATCTATAAACCCGATGGCTATACACAGGTATTGATCAGGAAAGCATTTATAAACTTTAATACGACCGATGGAAAGATCGGGGGAAGCGGGAAGTTGCAATTCGTTTGGCGGAAGCCTGGCCGTTGATGGCGATAATATTGTATTTGACAATATATTCTCCACCAAAATGTACTGTGATGATGTACAGTCAATAGAAAATGATTCTTCAAACAATTGAGTAAAGTAACCCGGTATGAGATCAAGGGGAAAAAATTATTACTATTTGAAGGAGATAAAGAGGTACTTGAATTTGAGCTTGGTTAAATTAAAAATCAATTCCTGCGATCTCTACTTCTGTAACATACCCAGTATTCGGATTCTTCATCAAAAGTTAAAATTACTTTCCAGCTTCCTGATAAAGTATGTTTATCGGTATCAGTCATTCCAGTTACAGCATATGTACCGGTGACAGTGCTCAGTTTATCCTCTACGGTGCAATTATCAGCGGTTATATCATCTATTTCCAGGTTGTCGTAGGCCGATTTAAACCGGTTGATTATATTCTTCAGGCTATCTCTTGATAAAGGATAGTGCTTGTTCAACCGCAGGTTGTCCCTTTTGAAATTATGGGTTTGCTCCACCGGTTCTTTTTGCAGAATATAATTAATGCAGTCATAAGTCGCTATCCTTGTGTTGTCATATACCGGTCAGGGTGAAATTCATCATATATAAAATGGGTTGTCCAGCCGGGCATATCCATATCGTCCATCTCCTGCTCAAATAATTCTTCGACCGCAAAGCGATACAACTCCCGGACAGGGATATTGGGGCTGCAAACATCGAGATCAATGCTATGTTCATTCAGGTGAGCCTGTAATTCGCTCCAGGCTTTTTTTATTTCATCATCAGGTATCTCACTGGCAGGTTTAAAATGATGGGGTCTGCCGATCTTGTCAAATACTTTGATCATTTTATAATCCTGGAAATGGTCTTCGAAAGCCATCACATTATTCAGGAACTGGTTTTCTATTTCAGGAGGCAGTTCATTGTTTTCATTGCCGCCAAAGCTTGCACCACGCTCCAGCATAAGTTTCATTTTCAGGAAGGTCGTTCTCGGCTTTGAGACGATCTTCTTCGGACTAGTGTCAGAAGATTCCATCACGTTATATTTTATAATGCAAAATATAACAGGAGTATTCCCGGTCAATGTTGAAATAAACGGAGAAATCTGTTTTTTTACGGTTGGGAAATGGGGAAATGCTCAGTAAGTAACTTCCTCTAGAGATGGCATTTCATCATAAGTCCGGCCATTTAGAGTCCTGCCCGTCTTCTTTTTGTTAGTGCCGCCCCATTGTTTAAAGAAGAAAGCGACTTTACTTTTTTCACATTGCTGTTGTATATCCAATACCCAATCAACATTCATGGGTCTCGGTGTTCTGCCACTTTCCCCACCAACAATTACCCAATCTATTTTATTTAGGTTCATTTTGGGTAAAGGACCGATTAAAGGTTCGAGCGAAAGGAATTTGGTTCTTGCATTGGTACGTCGCAGATCATCAATACGATATTTTACTTTTTCATTTTCTACCGAAACGCCCATCCAGATATTATGCGTCCAATTCAACTTTTATGATACGATAATAAAATATCCGCTCTCTTCGTTAACACCTGAAAAGTATGCTGAGGATTTTCATTCATCGTTTTAAAAACTCTTTGAATAAACTCCAGTGGCACATCTTTATGAAACATGTCGCTCATAGAGTTTACAAAAACAATTTTAGGCGACTTCCAACCATATGGAATTAGTAATACATCTTCATGTATTCTTAGCTTAAATCCATCCCGGTATTTATCTATTCCCATTGCCTGCAAACGACGAGACATGACTTCCGCATAACAGTATTTGCAACCTGCAGATATTTTATTACAGCCAGTTGTAGGGTTCCAGGTCATTTCGGTCCACTCGATACTTGATTGAGCCATAATTATCCGTTATATTTTTTTACAATATCATTAGCAATCTTAATAGCTGTTTTATTATTCGATGTCAAAAATAAATGATACATAACTGAATTAGCGGAGTTTCTTAGCTCATATGCATTGGACACGTATTCGAAGACACTTTTTAAACGGTTATAATAGAGTTTTGCAGATTTATTAATGGCATCTTCCACTTTTATTACCATAACTTCTCCAAATAGATCTTCTTGCTTTTTATAAAAATGTTTTTCTATTGTATCTCTATCCAATCCTAAGAATTTTTCAAGCCTTTCAAGCCATGCATCTGATATTTGACCATTGTTTTTCAACAACCTGTTTACACCTAAACCGGTAGGAACCAAAACCCACATATCCATTGGCAATCCGCGCAAACATTCAATAGAACGCCACTCTACTTGCATTCCACACGGATCAATATATGCAAGGGTTCTGTAAGACTTGTTTTTAGGGTTTCTGAGATAATTTGCAAGATCAAGCATTTTCTTATTACAATCTTCCTGAACAGCGAATATTTTTTTTTAGGAAAAGCTTTTTTAGTGCTGTTTTCCAGCTGCTTAAAGTTTTCAAAATTCTTTTCGACAAAATAATATTCATCAAAAGGTCTCGGATCTTCTATTTCAACTATTCTTCTTGCAGCTCCAATTGTTAAGCTCACATCATAATTTCCATTTAATTTATTATCAATCACCTTGATAATTTCTCCTAAACCAGCAAACCCATCAAAATATAATAACTTCCAGCTATAGCGGTTGGCATAAACATTCATAATATCCAAATATGCTTTTGCATACTCGACCAAAATCTCAATTTTCTTTTCAGTCCAGTTACCGCCGAATTTATTCATACAATAAGGTTTATTACAAAATAGGAAACAATTATCAATTTCAAAACAAACTCCCCTGTTGTCCCGGCCTCCTGAAAATACTTGAATCCAAACTCCATTCCTCTGCATTCATGCCATACAACTTTCCATACTTCTTATATTGCTGTGCTACCATCTGGGCAATATTCCCTTCGCCCCGCATACGCACACCCCAGCGGGTGTCGTTTACTTTACCATCATGAGATTGCTCCACCAAATGCCAGACCTTATCTGCCCGGTCAGGAAAATTCTTATACAACCAGTCATGAAATAAGAATTTGATAGCGCCATTCAAACGGATAAATGTATACGCCGTAAAAGTGGCACCATTATCCTTTGCGGCCTTCATGATCCTTTGCATCTCGTGCTCATTCAATCCCGGTATCATTGGCCCCATCATAATACCCATACGTACACCGGCGCTGCTCAGTTCATTGATCACTTTTAATTTTTGTTTCGCCGTTGTGGTCCTTGGCTCCATTACCCTTCGCAGGTCTTCATTAAAAGAAGTGATAGACACCATCGCAGACACCAGCCTTTTCTTTGCCATCTCCTGCAATACATCCTTGTCTTTCAGTATCCATGAATTTTTGGTCAGTATCCCCACCGGTTGATTGAATTCATTGCAAACTTCCAGCAAGCCCCTGGTCAGCCGGTATTTTTGCTCGGCAGGCTGGTAACAATCTGTATTGCCGCTCAGCATGATCGGGGTAGCATCCCATTTCGGATGCATCAAAAATTTTCGCAGCAGTTGCGGTGCATTTTTCTTGATGATGATCTTTTGTTCAAAATCAAGCCCGGCGCTATAACCCCAGTATTCATGCACATTGCGGGCATAACAATAGATACAGCCATGCTCACAACCGGCATAAGGATTCATACTGTAACCCATGCCTACATCAGGACTTTCTACCTTATTCACGATAGTCTTTGATTCCTGTTCCAGGTATTGTGTAGGCAGGTTCTCTTCGGTCCAGTCGTCTATACCTTCGATATGCTCCCTCGTCCGCTCATTTTTCAGAAAACGGTTTTTTGTATTGAACTGGGCACCACGGCCCGCCAGGTATTGTTCGGGTCTCTCTGTTTTATTCTCATCCTGCGGCGACTGGGGATCTTCATGCTTTTTGGGAGCTACTTTAAAATGATCCTGCTTCAGTTTTTCAGACATCACATTTCGTTTTTATGTTGATTGGTAATTTTTTAACAGGTACAAAAAAAGGAGAACAAAGAGCTATCTCTCCATGATCATTCTTCACATACCCTGCTCTTTATTCTCCTTTTGTCACACTTTACTTACTCCACGTTTTATTCTTTCTGCCGGATTATTATGAGAAAAGGTTTTGGAACACTAAGTCACAAAGACACGGAGGCACTAAGTTTATTTTACCCCTTAAAATATTTTCTTAGTGTCTTTGTGACTTAGTGTTCCAAAACTCTTATACCACCATCCGTTTAATTCCCTCTTTCATCAATGGCACATTAAAATTTAAAATAAATCCAAGAAGGCTACTGTTTAATTTTAGATAGCTTAGCACCTGGGCTTCCCATACCGGATGATAATATTCCTGAGCCTTCAATTCTACAATTACTAATTTGTCAATTAATATATCAATCCGCAGCCCCTCATCAATGACCATTTTATCGTACTGAAGCCTGACTGTTTTTTGTTTTTCAAAATAAATATCTCTTTTCAATAATTCGTAGCAAAAGCACTTCTCATATACACTCTCCAGCAACCCCGGGCCCAATGCTTTATGAATACAAATAGCGATATCTACTATTTGCTTAGCCAACCATTCTTCTCTTTCTGTTAGAGATTTATAATTAATCGCCGGGCTATTTTGTACCATAGTGCCTTGTATTTATTTAACCGAATAACTCTCCCTGTTTCGTTGTCACCGGCATATTCTGAAAATCAAACCGGTTTACAACCTGGTATTTCATTTCACCCGCAGGCCGCCTTAACAATAACATCGAATCGGCAATAAAGCGGCCGGTGAAATGCTTATTACTGTATTCAAGCCAGCCTTTCTCATACTGCCAGGGTTGTAGCTTTCTCGCAACAGTAAGGTGCGGCTCCATGATAAAATGAGGTTTGTGATCATCATTCAGCTTCATCAATCGCTGCGATTCAGCCCTGATCTCTTTGATCAAACTCTGTACAGGCACTTTACTCACCACATTTATATATATGGTATGTGAAGGAAAACTGCCAAAATCCTTTAACTCTACTTTGAACGGAGGATAACCCATCGCTACCAGTTTGAGCCGGTTAATGATCCGTTCTTCCATCATTTCATACTGTACAAAATTCACCAGCGTTACATGCGGTTTACCGCCAATAGCTGTTGACGCTTTGTACACGTCATAAAATTCCTGTTTCACCTGTTTGATCTTATTGCGCAGTTCTTCATGCGGATTCAATACAAGCAGGTACTCGTACACCCGGTAACCGGGAATAGTGTTGATAATAGTTTTCATACCCATCCATTTTAATCGTGAAAGATTATTTACCCATTTACTTAGCATAAATTTACTAAATAATTTAGTTATTCAAACTATTTTTATGAACTTTATTTTCTAAAACGTAGTTATATGGACGGGGAAGAATTTTATGGCTCTGCCTACAAAGGCTCAAAACAATTTCAGCAGCAGGAAGTGAAAACCGCCAATGCCACAGGCTTCGGCGCGGCAGCCGATGACTATATGGAACGGGGGATTGACCTGAACGAACAGCTGGTCAAAAACAAACCTGCCACCTATTTCTTCCGCATGAAAGGAGACGCCATGCGGGAAGCCGGTATTTTTGACGGTGATGTACTGATCGTTGACCGCTCATTAAAACTGGCTTCGGGAAAAATTATCGTCGCCGTATTAAACGGTGAACTGCTCGTACGAAGATTTCACAAAAACTTTTCCTCGGCATTCCTGGTTCCTGAAAATACCCGTTATAAAACCATTAACCTGGCCGAGTTCACTGATTTCACCATGTGGGGCGTGGTGACCTATGTAATTCACCCGGTATGAAAGCAATTGTAGATTGTAATAATTTTTACTGCTCCTGCGAACGGTTATTCAAACCATACCTGGAGAATAGGCCTGTTATTGTATTAAGTAATAACGATGGCTGCATTATTTCAAGAAGCAATGAGGCAAAGAAATTTGGCGTAGAAATGGCCGGCCCCTATTTCAAAGCAAAACCGCTGATACAAGAACATGATATCGCTGTTTTTTCATCCAACTACAATTTATACGGCGACCTGAGCTGGCGGGTAATGGAAACATTGCGTATGATGCTTGGCAAAAAGAATGTAGAAGTATATTCCGTTGATGAAGCATTCCTGGATCTCAGCATTTTCCCGGAAAATGAACTGCAGCATATTGCCGAAGAAATAAAAAGAACAACCGAGGCATGGACCGGTATAAAGGTATCCGTGGGAGTAGCCCCCACAAAAGTGCTGGCCAAGGTCGCTAACCGTCTTTCAAAAAAATACAAACAAAAGACCGACGGCGTAATGGTACTGGATACAGAAGAAAAAATAACCAGCGCCCTTAAACAAACACAGGTAGGAGATATCTGGGGCGTGGGTTGGCAGTATGCCGAAAAGCTAAAAGAATACTGGAGCATCTACGACGCCCTGCAGCTAAGCCGCATGAGTGAAGAATTTGGAAAAACACATCTCGGTGGAGTGACAGGTGTACGGCTTATCAAAGAACTGAAAGGTGAATCCACAAGAGATATGGAAGATGAACTGGTCAGCAAAAAAATGATCGCTACCACAAGAATGTTTGGCAGCCCGGTCGGCGATATCGCTTCCATAAAAGAAGCCATCGCCACGTATACTTCAAGAGCCGCTGAAAAACTGAGAAGACAACATAGCGCCGCGAAAGTGATCAGCATCTTTGTAGTCACCAAAGACCAGGATCATATGCTCAATTTTAAAAAGCGCGGTACGATCAGTACCTACACCACGTTACCCGCAGCTACATCATTTACCAATGAACTGATCAAACCGGCTGTACAATTAGTGGATCAGTTATTTGAAAAAGGGCAACTCTATAAAAAAGCAGGTGTAATGCTGAGCGGTATTACGCCGGACAATTCTATCCAGGGAAACCTGTTTCTTTCTGAAAACAAAAACTGTGAACGGAAACTGATGGACATGATTGATAATATCAACTTCAGCCAGCGGGATGATGTATTAAAGTTCGCCGCTTCAGGCACAGACCGTAACTGGAAAATGCAGCAGAATCACTGCAGCGGCCGCTATACCACCCGCTGGGATGAGCTATTTGAAGTACATTAATCAAACAATCCTTTCTGTTTGCTTTTTGGTAACAATGTGCTGTTCAAAAACTTTGGCTTAATAAGATTCAGCCCGCATGCCGCATTCATCTTATCAATTAAATAAACGGTCAGTTCCGGTGAAGTAGCTTCATCATGCATGTGCATGAAAAAATATAGTTCCTGCAAACCGTTATCCAGCCAGTATTTCATTCTTTCCACCCAGGTATCTGTTCTTGTATAATCGGATGGATGCAAACTATTTCCTACATAACGTATGAATGCTTTGGGGATAGTAAGATGCATATGAGCACAATCTCTTCTGCCGGCGGTATCGGTGATCACCGCACCCATATTATGATCGCGGAGAAAAGTAAACATATCTTCCCTTTCTTTCTCTTTACCAAACCAATCTGGATGACGTACTTCCAGGAAAAACTGAAGGTCCGTGGGTAAGGAAGCCAGGTATGCAAACAATTCTTCCTTACGTTTTGGAGAAAAAGTGTCGCTCACCTGTACAAAAATGGGCCCGAGATGTTTTTCAAATGCGACGATCCCGCGAAAAAATTCATTGGTAATAAAATCCTTCCCTTTCAGGCTGCCGCGGTGTGTGACACCCTGGTACATTTTTGGGCAAAAAAGAAAATCTTTTCCCTTTGCCTTCTCCGCCCATTTGCGGACACCATTTTCACCATATACTTTATAATGCGTAGCATTCAATTCGATCGAATTGTAATGCTCTGTATAATGTTGCAGAAAATCTTTCTCTTTTGTTTTGGGCGGATATATCTTTCCCACCCACTCTGTTCTTCCCCATTTGGCGCAACCAAAATAAATTTTAGGGTGCTGTACAGGCTTACCTTTCAATACCTGCTTATTAACGGCAGGTTCTTTGGGCAAACTAAAATCAACCTGGTTCAATTCATTTTCCGGCACCCTTCCAAACTCCATAATACTGCGTTTATCTGTTACAAATTTAACTGTAAATATGTAACTTGATGCCAATCTACAGCCATGCGTTTATTCATTGCTTTTTTATTATTAACGAATGCTGCGTTTTGCCAGCAGCGGCCCAATATTATTTACATCATGAGTGACGATCATGATAATGACGCTATCAGTGCTTATAACAAACAATTCATTTCCACACCCAATATTGACAGGCTGGCGAAAGAAGGTACTAAGTTCAATAAGGCATTTGTAGGCAATTCTATCTGTTCTCCGGCAAGAGCTACCTTGCTTACCGGCCAGCATTCGCATAAGAACGGCGTTAAAAATAATTTTACAGGATTTGATTCGTCTAAAACAAACGTTGGCCACCTGCTTACCAAAGCGGGTTACCAGACAGCTTTGATCGGCAAATGGCATCTTCATTCTTATCCCACAGGCTTTGATTACTGGAGAATATTACCTGGAATGGGCCAGTATTTCGATACAAGGATGATTACGATGAATGGCGATACCATCGTAGAAAAAGGATATTCCACCGATGTAATTACCGATGATGCTCTTCAATGGCTGGACCAGATTGATGTCAACAGACCGTTTGCCTTATTCCTGCATCATAAGGCCCCGCACCGCAATTTTGTTCCCGCATTAAAATACCTGGAACAATTTCATACCAAAACTTTTCCTGAGCCGGCTACATTATATAATGATACCGCTGGTCATGGCAGCGCCTGGCGTATTCAAACCATGGGTATCTTACCGGTGATGACACTTTGCGGCGACCTGAAAGTAGATCCTGATTCTCTAATGGACATCCCCGAATTAAAACCTGACGCCAATGATATAGCTACCTATAATGCCATCATGAAACGGATGCCGGATAACCAGCGGCAGCGTTTCAAAGAAATTTATGCAGAAAGAGGGAAAGCTATAAGGGAGAAAAAACTAGCAGGAAAAGAATTATTGAAATATAAATACCAATGGTACATGCAGGATTATCTCGCCTGTATCGCCTCCATAGATGAAAATGTCGGCAGGGTATTGGATTACCTGGATAAAAATGAACTATCGGATAATACGGTTGTGATCTATACCAGCGACCAGGGATTTTATCTCGGGGAAAACGGGTGGTTTGATAAACGTTTCGCCTATGATGTATCTATGCAAACCCCTTTGCTGGTAAGATGGCCGGAACATATTAAGGCAGGCGCTGTCAGCAGTACAATGGTACAGAATATTGATTTCGCCCCTACGATCCTCGATTTTGCCGAAGCAAAAATTCCGGACTGGATGCAAGGAGTAAGTTTAAAACCATTACTGACCGGCAAACAAAGAAACCTGCCACGAAAATACCTGTATTATCATTATTATGAATTCGGAAAAGATCATACCGTTATCCCTCACCTGGCTATCCGCAGCGAACGGTATAAGCTGATCTATTTTTATACAGTAAATGAATGGGAGCTATACGATCTTTTATATGATCCGGCAGAACAGCGCAACCTTATTAAATCTGCGTCGCATAAAGGCATTATTATCCAGCTTAAAACCGAGTTGAATAAACTACGTGATCAATATGATGATCATGAACCCGCAGGAGAATTACATTAAACCAGGCCCTTTTTTTATTTTACTTCAAATGTAAAACTGGCCGTGGCAGCAGGGCCATCTTTTCCCATACCCTGCACTATTACTTTATATATACCTTTTTGATCGGAAGTATAAAATTGTACATTGGTCTCTCCTTTCTTTGTAGTGATAAGAGAAGGTGACCAATAAAGTGTATTCCGGAAGTCCGGTATCCTTGTTGCCTGTTGCTGCGCTGTTTCATATACAGGTGAATAAAATTCCCGCTGCGATTGCAATCCTTCATAATTAACAACCACAAGATTCGGATCCAGCTCGCCGGCCTTGAAACCACCATCGTATGTTGAAAAATTAACCATACCTCTGAAGAATGAAGGGCCGACAACATATCCTTTCGTGATGACATCTACCTTTTTTACTTTCAAAGGATCAAATGAAAATATCTTATCCCTGTCCAGCAATGCTACCCCGTCAATAAGAACAAGAATATCTTCATCATAGAATTCCCTGTCTGCCTGGTTAAGTATTTTTAAGTGCAGTTTTCCGTTCCGGACAACCACGCTGATCTCGCCAATGTATTCCCGCAGCACTTCTTCCATAGTAGTAAACCTTTTGTAATCATCGAGAGAGTAGCTCCGGTCTGCATGCTTAAAAAAGGGTAAACTGTCTGCAATCACCGGCACACTAAACTTCGTCATGCTATCTGCCGTATATACATTCTGCACCTGCATGCTGATGCTCCTGTTCAGCAATACATCCTGTATGTTCACAGACGGGGAAAAAACAGCTGTGCTTTTCCCTGTATAGGCGTCCGCATAAGGGCTTATCAGCTCTGTGCGGTAAGAATACCCCGGCCTGTCATTTACCTGGAATATGATATCATGATCGTCATAACTGTCATTAATATCAAACCAGACAATTCCATTATTATCGCTTGAGGAAGAATAAAATTTAAACGGTTTACCCGGCATAGAAAAGAATACCTGTTTATTGATGGCAGGTGCGTTATCGCGGACATTCATGATCTTAGCGCTGATGATAGGCCCTTTATATTCCGGGGGGAAACTCATGACACTTTTCTCAGGCGCCAGTACATCCGTCCAGCGAAACCTTCTCCAGCCATGTGTCAGCATTAAATTATCAGCAGCTTCCCGTACTCCCGGATCGTCAGAAAAATAATACCCGGGTGATTCTATTTGTCCCTTAAGATCAGACGATAACCATAAATAAGAAAAAATATCCGGGCTGCCATTCAATTGCAGTGAATCGGGTTGAAAAACAGCCACTGAAATATCCGCGGGTACTGTTTCCCCGGCATTATCTTTTGCGACAACCGACAGGTTTACTTTTTTTCTCGTTGTATACTGATCTATATCGCTTTTTGCAGACAACCTGATCTTTTCAACAGGTTTAATAAAATACAACCGTTCGCAGACAGGGTATCCTTCTTCGGTAAATGCGGTGATCTGGCTGATACCTTCTCCTAATTTCGATCTGTCAATAATAAAGGTTGCCAATCCATTATTATCAAGCCGTACCTTTTCAACAAACTTTACTACCTGGCGCGTATGAGCCAGCAGCGCAACTTCTTTATTCTGGCTGTTGGTATTGGCATTTATGGTTACTTTAATATCGCCGTTGCCGGTATTTGTTACACGCATTACATATCCCTTTTCATTAACAGCGGGCAAACTTTGCTCGATGACCTTTCCACTGCTAAAAACAAGAATGGCTTTGTAACTGCTGCCTGCAGAAGGTTGAAATACAAAATTACCTATACCAAACCTGGAAGGCTGGAAGGATAGCACAGTATCGCTGTTATTCCTGAGGATAAATCCTTTTGCCATGACCCCTTTTCCAGACTGGTCGGTGATACGGTAAGCTACTTTACTCTCAATATTACTGACAAGGTTTCCTCCTTCAGGAAAAAAACCGGCATAATAAACAGCAGTATCTGCTGCCGGCAAATTATCAGGCGCTTTTATCGTATTGACAACTGTTATTGGTTTTTCGAAAAAGAAGTCGGGACTGAAATTTTTCATCCAGTTGGTATAAGACCGCAGTTTATAATAACCCGAGGCTAGTGTGAGAGGAAGATAAAAAGAAGCATCCCCTGTTCCGTTTTCCAGTTGTATCTTTTCCTGCAACACCGGTTTGTTATCCCTGTCCAGTATTTCCGCGTAAGCCACCTTGCTTATATCAAGCGGTTTATTAAATACGCCTTCCACCGCATAAATTTTGAACCATACAATTTCGCCCGCTACATAAAATTCTTTATCTGTATGCAGGAACAATTTTTCCTGCAGGTGTCTACTGCTGTAATCTTCAAATTTTGCAGCGATAGTATTGATCGCTTTATCCTGCGAAAAGACAACAGGCGATACAAGATGCAGCAATACGGCAATGGTGAAAAAAATGAAATAACGTTTATAGAAGATCAGGTTGGTTTTGTTCATTTTCATAACTTTTTTATTACCAGTAAGCAGGTCTTATGGTTGATCCTCCCCTGGAAGTGCAATCCACACAGGTGGGAGAAGAAAGATAATACTGGCTGGGCAGCGTAGCTGTATCGAAAGGCACATAGGTCGGGTAATATTTCAACGCAGAATCCAGGTTCCTGGAAGTAATGATCACATCACACCTGAGAAAGAAATTCCATAGCGGTGTATTCACCTGGTCGCGTGTAATAAATATCCTTTTCTGCTGTACCTGCGAAGCAGTGATATAGCCTATTACCGGTTCATCGGGTGTGGTAACACAATGAATATTCCCATATATCTCCGAGGGCTGCGGGTCGAAAACGGTTCCTATGCTCTCCGTATTTCTTTTCATCTGTTCCAGGAAAGTGTATGCTTCCCTGTCTATTGCATATTGCCTGAAAAGCATGCTATACCTGAAGCCGATCCTTTCGGTGGCTTTCGGAATAAAGGCAATGGGCATTTCATGAATGACATCGGATTGCAACTGGGCCGAAGAGCCGATCAGTATATTTGAGGAAGAAGCATATTTCCAGCAGACCGATACATCTTCTGCCGGCAGGTTCCTGGGAACAATCCCCCCGAATACAAATTTGAGGTTATTAAAATAATAGCTATGGATCTCCCATGTTTCATCATAATCCCAGCGGTAATATTTTGTATTATTGGCCGGATCATGAGTATTGACATATATATCAACGCCTTCCGTTCCATATCTCCAGCCAAGGCTGTCAATGGCTGGTGTATTCCTGCCTGTCGAATAATCAGAAAGATATTCTTTTCCTCCCGAGGTTTTTATCCGCAGACGGTATTTGCTATTTACCTGCAGGTTAAGGTTGGGAGCACTGTAATATCCATTACCGGTTTCAGCAAGTGTGTAAATAGTATTATCATCCTTCTCTACTTGCAACCGGGCATTTGTTTCGGGTCTTAAGCGGGCTGTATCATTTAGCCGGAATGTTTTTGTCAGCCTGACAGTGGTAGGACCAGCACCAATATTCAATACTCCTTCCACCACAAGATAAGTATTGGGTGACGATACAGCAGGCGGCCTGAAATCTTCTCGGCAGCTGCAAAGAGCCGTAACAGCAATAATCAATATTATTTTTATCGCATTCATTTCACAACTTATATTACCAATAGGAAGGCTTTACGAGTGATCCACCCCGCTGTGTGCAGTCTATGCAGACAGGAGTGGAACAATTATATACAGCCGGTACTGACGGTACGATATCAAAAGGAATCCATGGTGGTATATATTTCCGTATACTATCGGGAACCGCCATAACGTCCATGGTCTCGCATCTTAAGAAAAAATTCCAGAATGGCGTATTAACCTCAGCAACAGTAATAAAGATTCGTTTTGTTTGTACTGCAGAAGCGGTTACATAGCCTATCACAGGTTCGTCGGGTGTACTAACACAACGGATATTACCATATATCTCTGAAGGCTGAGGATCAAAAACAGTTCCGATGCTTTCTGTATTTCGTTTCATCTGCTCCAGGAAAGTATAGGCTTCTTTATCTATCGCATATTGCCTTACAAGCATACTATACCGTACTCCCAGGCGTTCGGTACCCCTGGGTATAAAAGCAAGCGGGGCTTCAGAAATGACATCGGATTGCAATTGGGCAGAAGAACTGATAAGGATATTCGTTGATGCCGCGTATTTCCAGCAGACAGATACATCATCCTGCGGGAATATTCTTGGTACATAGGCCCCGTTCACTACCTTCAGGTAGTTGACATAATTCGATCGTATTTCCCATGTCTCATCATAATCCCAGCGATAATATCTTGTACTATTGGCAGGGTCATGTGTGTTAGCGTATATACGAACTCCTTCCGTGGTGTATCTCCAGCCGATGCTGTCAATAGGCGGCGTACTCCTTCCTGTTGAATAATCAGAAAGATATTCTTTTCCTGCAGCTGTTTTTATCCGGAGACGGTATTTACCATTTACCTGTAGGTTAAGGTTAGTACCGCTGTAATAGCCGTTACCGGTTTCTGCAAGCAGGTAAACCGTGTTATCATCTTTTTCTACCTGTAACCGTGCATTTGTTTCGGGTCTTAAACGGGCAGAATCATTCAGCCTGAATGTTTTTGTCAGCCTGATAGTCGTAGATCCCGGGCCTATATTTAACACGCCTTCCACAACCAGGTAGGTATTGGGAGACGACACAGCAGGCGGCTTGAATTCTTCCCGGCAACTGCAAAGAGCCGTAACAATAATAAAAAGGAATATTTTTATCGCATTCATATCAGAAACGAATATTAAAGTTGATAAAGGGTATGATACTTCCGAATATGGATAGCTTGTATCCCTTTACTCTTCCGGCTTCAGTAATAAAATAAACAGAATAAGGGTTTTTCGTTCCTAATAAATTATAAAAAACCCAGTGTCCATGAATTATGCGTCTTTTGTTTTACCTTATGATTGCCGTCAATATTCATCGAAAAATCGGTACGGAAATAATCAGGTATACGGTATTGGTTCCTGTCTGAATACAATACCCGCTCGGCTCCTCCATAATAATATCTTGCAACAGGAAGTGTGATCGGCCGGCCTGTACTATACGTACTGTTAAGAGATAAACTGAACCGGTGATTGATCCTGAAATTGCCCGCGATGGGTAACATCATGCGGCTTATCGTAATTGGCAGGATAATACTCCCCGTGATTGACAATAGCTCCCATGGCAGCATTATCTGATTTCAGGAATATCCTTGACCAGGTATAGCCGATCCATCCATTCAGCTTGCCTTCCTGTTTTTTGATCATTACTTCCACCCCATAAGCTTTTCCTTTTGTGCTCATCACATCGGTTTCAATATCATGGTTCATGATAAGCCTTGCACCGGGTTTATAATCGAGATAATCTTTTATCTTTTTATAATACACCTCCACGGATGTTTCAATAGTATTCTCCTTGAAGTTCTTATAGAGACCAAGAGATACCTGCTGCCCGTGCTGTGGCTTAATATTCGGGTCGCTTAACTTCCATATATCCGTAGGAGCTATAGAAGTAGTATTGGACAGCATATGGATATACTGCCTGAGCGAATTGTAACTGGCCTTAATAGAGAAACTATTGGTGATGGAATACCGTAATGACAGCCTGTATTCAGGACCGTGGTAGGTATTGATGAACTTCCCTTTTTTATATTCCTTTACTCCTGTTTGGTTGGTCGCTGTCATTGGGAGACCGGGAGTATATAAATTTATTTCCTGCGGACCCAGATAATTGAATATGGAATATCGTATACCGGAATTGATAGTAAACTTGGGCGAAACGGTATACCGGTGAGAAATATACAACGCACTTTCCATCGCCTGCTCATCAGGTATAATATCGGGAGCTACCAGCGATTCTTCGCCTACCGGTGTGAAAGAACCGGGCTGCAGGTTATAACGTATAGTGCTTACTCCAAAATCAAGGCCGTGCGTAGTATTGATATAATAATTAAAATCCGTTTTAAAATGAAATTGCTTAATACCGAATGCTAGCTTATAGGCATTGACCTTATTTTTTTTCACTGGCTACATTGTATTTATACTGGTCATATCCCGTAATAAATACAGCGCTGAGTTTATTATTGAAATTATGTTTCCATTTTACAACGATATTCCTGTTGCTATAATTATACGTCGTGTCATTACCGAGGCTGAAATGGTCATTACTGAAATAGCCCGTAAAATATAAATTATTCGTGCTGTCAATCTTATGGCTTATACTCAGGTTACCATCCTGGAAAGAAGCCCGGCTGTTCTTATACTCATCAGGCAGGAGATTAAGCAGCCAGTTAGCATACGTTG
This sequence comes from Bacteroidota bacterium, assembly GCA_037200265.1. Taxonomy (GTDB): domain Bacteria; phylum Bacteroidota; class Bacteroidia; order Chitinophagales; family Chitinophagaceae; genus VBAT01. The sequence continues at coordinate 155,698 of JBBCIL010000002.1, read as the reverse complement.
TACGACCACCAAAAATAAAAGAAGTCTTGTCTTTCACCAGCGGGCCTTCGATATTCATCCGGCTCGTGATCACACCGATACCGGCCGAACCGGTAATATTCTTTTTATTGCCTTCCCGGCTGGCGATATCCAATACGGAAGATAAACGTCCGCCGAATCTCGCAGGTATACTACTCTTATATAATTCTATATCCTTTATGATCTCCGGGTTAAAAGCAGAAAACATTCCAAAGAAATGTGAAGGGTTATATATAGTCGCATCGTTGTATAAAATAAGATTCTGATCTGTTGATCCGCCTCTTACATTGAAGCCGGTACTGGCCTCCCCTACTGTTTTTAACACCGGGTAAAGTTTGTAATAGCCCTTAATACATCCGTTTCTCCAAAAAGCGCGGGGATCTTTTTCATGTTCTCAATGGTCAGCCGCTCCACGCCCATCTGCACCCTGTTTATATTCGCCGTTCTTTTGCCGGATACCGTTACTTCCTTTAATGTAGTTACCTGTTCGCCTAATTCAATATCGAGCCTGCCGTCCGAATACACCATAACATGATATTTGGCATCTTTCATACCGGTACCCTGTACCGTTAGTGTATGATTACCTCCGGGTAATGTCAGCGAGTAATAACCATATTGATCGGTAGTAGCTATTGCCTGCTGCCCCTCCATAAAAATGGTAGCATTGACCAGCGGTTCGCCCGTTTTGGAATTGCGTATATAGCCTGTTAACAAGGCAGGGCCCTTTGTAGTATTCGTGCTGACGCCTATTGGGTACAACCTGTTCTCGGAAGTGGTCGTAATAATTTTTTTCACACCAAGCCCATAATCCTGCAAACTGTCTTTCTGGCCCTGTCCTGTAATATCTTTATCTCCATAGAAACCTGCCGGCAGTTCTGTCAGGATGCGGAGTTTTTTTTGTAAGGAAAACATGCTGCTGCCCGTCCATTGAAACAAGTATCCCCTGATTTCGCAAAGACACGTTCAAGTATTTTTTGCAATGGCTCATCCTGGACTGAAATATCCACTGTATCTGCGGGTAATTGCGAAGGGTCATAATAAAAACGATAGGGAGTAAGTCTTTCGATGCGCTGAACGAATTCGGGAAGTGACAGTTTGGAAAAACTGGCTGTCAGGCGCAACTCTTCTTTCTTCTGACCTGAGGCCCCGTAAGACATACTGATAAAGATCAAAACCAATACTAAACAAATACGCTGCATACTAATGATTGCTTAATTGATTGTAATATTCCACAGCCTCTATAATAGCAGCGTCGGGATCGGTTTTGAAACGAATGTTGCTGTCGGCGAGATGCTGCCTGATCTCATTCCTGCTGTCCTTCAGGACTTTCAGAATATCTTTCTCACTGCCAACAGGATAATACACGCTGTCCTTTACTATATAATATTTATCGCGTTTAATGAACTTACGCTCCAGTTGTATTCCATTTATCTTTTCTTCAATGACCTTTTCTCTTTTTATTAAAATGGTAATGTCACCCCTGGTGATTTGTTCATAAAAACCGGTCTTAAGCGAAGGAGTAGTTGTTTTGTCCATACGCACGAAGACATGATCGGAAAATGAAAAGCCATTTACATTCACTACATAGGGAACTACGGGCATACGGGTAGGATGCTGAACGATCACTTCATCCCTGACAACATCATACAGCAGGAAAATATCATTATGCACAATGCCTTCATAGCTTATAGATCCCTTTTGCCATTCGCTTGTCAGGAAATAAGCAAACCCTTCAATAGAAGAAGGATACCATATATGCTGGGCGCCATTATATATTGATGATAGTCCCTGTTGTGAAGAATGATAAACATCACAGCGTTAGCCACACTTTTATTCAGTACAGCAGTGTCAGGAGAGAATTGGGCTATTGCGTTTCTGCCTAGAAAAAAACAGAAAAAAATCAATATCCGCGAAGCGGTGGTTATTTTCTTTCTCATGAGCTAAATCAGTGGCCAACCAGGTGAAATAAGAATTGCAATATAAAGAATGAAAAGTAAAGAAAAAAAGGTTATTCAGGCAGCATCGCGCTTTTCAGATAGTATTTTATAAAACCATTCCCTGTCTTGGTAAAAAATTTATATATGATAAGCGGCATTTAAAGCTATCAGCGCGGTTACATTACTAATTTATTCCCGTATTCACTGATCAGTTCGGCTACCAATGCCGTCCATCCTGTCTGATGGCTGGCGCCAAGGCCTTTACCGGTATTTCCATGAAAGTATTCATAAAATAAAACAAGATGCTCATTGCCGGGCAGCTTGTAGAACCAGCTATAGTCGCCATATAAACGGCGGTTGCCGTCTTTGTCCTTTTCAAAAAGACTGATCACTCTTTTGGTCAGTTCATCCGCTACCTGCGACAGGTTCATCTTATTTCCCGAGCCCGAAGGATATTCTACCTGTAATGAATCATTATAAAACTCCCCGTACTTTCTTATGGATTGTATGATCAGGAAATTAATGGGCATCCATACAGGACCGCGCCAGTTCGAATTACCGCCAAACATATCAGATGTTGCATCACCCGGATCATACCGGATAGTATACGTATTACCTTCCACGATCACTGAATAAGGATTCTGATCGTGGTATTTTGATAAGGCCCCTTATTCCTCCATCCGACAAAAACTCGTCTTCATCCAGTAAACGCTGCAGCAAATTGATCAGCCTCTCCTTCGGCACCAGTGATAAGAGCAATTCACCATCAGCGCTTCTTTCCTCGTTGGGCCAGAATTTATTATTCTTGATACGGTAATCTTCAAACCAGGTGATGCGCTTTTTAAAATCAACCAGTTTATCCAGCACCCGCTTACTGATAGATGACACCGCATATAAAGAAGTAACACCCACTACCGATTGTATCTTCAGTGGTATGGGATCTGATCCACTGATGCATAATACATCATAAAAGAATTTATCCTCTTCATTCCACAAACCATGTTCGTTCAGCGATTCGGCGATCAGTACAAAATGTTCAAAGAATTTGGTGGCGGTATCTTCAAAAGATTCGTCGTGCATGGCTATTTCCATAGCTATTTCCATCATATCCAGCGCATAGGTGCCGATCCAGCTGGTGCCGTCTGCCTGCTCCAGTTGCATTTCACCGGGAAAATGAAAACTCCGGTTGAACACACCGATATTATCCAAACCAAGAAAGCCGCCTTCAAATATATTATTACCGTTTACATCCTTGCGGTTGATCCACCATGTAAAATTGATCAGCAGTTTATGAAATACTTTTTTCAGGAAACTGATATCGCCGGTTCCCGTCTGTTTCTTTTCAATATTATATACCTGCATAGCAGCCCATGCCTGTACAGGAGGGTTTACATCGCTGAAGTTCCATTCGTATGAAGGCAATTGCCCGTCGGGTTTCATATACCATTCCCGCATGACGAGCAGTAACTGGTGTTTGGCGAAGGTCGGGTCTACCACTGCCATTGATATGCATTGAAAAGCCAGGTCCCATTGCTGCATACCAGGGATACTCCCATTTATCGGGCATCATCACGATATCCTGGTTCTTCAGGTGTTTCCAGTCATTATTACGCCCTGTCATTTTAGATGTACTTACCGGGGTGATGCCATCGCTGGCAGTCAGCCACTGCTCTACATCAAAATGATAATATTGTTTGCTCCAGAGAATACCCGCCAGCGCCTGCCTTTGTATCTGCGCCATTTCTGCGCTCATGCCTGTTGGCAGGATGGCGTTATAGAAATCATCTGCTTCCTGCTTTCTTACTTTGAAAATGTCTTTGAAGGAATTGGGAAACGGGCTATCCAGCCATTTATTATTGAGGCGGCAATAGATCGTTTTGGTGGCGCCGCCGTTGATCTTCATTTTATATACAGGAGAGAACTTCGTTCCTGTTTTCTTTTTAGATAATTCTGCTACGTTCTTCCCGGTAATGATGGCATCATGAAAGGCATCTTTTACAAAAATATTTTCATTGGGCACACCGGATATCTTTTCGGTATTCGTTTCATTCTCTGTAAAAAATATCTTATCGGCAGGCTGAAAATAAAAATAATAATCACCCAGCCTTTCATGATCAGCCCTTACCGTTGTCTTATTTACATACGTGATAGAAGGTTTTTCCCGGAAGCTGCCCTGTTTCCACCGGTTATAAAACCATAAAGTGGGTAATACAGTGATCTCGGCAGCTTTTGTATACCGGTTGGTAATATCAATTTGTATAAAAACATCCTGTGCGCCCTGTTTTGCATAGGTCACCTTTACATCAAAATACTGGTTCTTATCAAATGCGCCTGTATCAGTATCTCGTATTCGGGATCCTGTTTTCCTCTCTTAAGGTTTTCTTCTCTCAATTTATCATAAGGAAATGCCTGCTGCGGGTATTTGTACAAATACTCCATGTAGTAATGCGTAGGCAAATTGTCGAGATAGTAGTATAATTCTTTTACATCTTCACCATGGTTGCCCTGCGGATTGCTGAGCCCGAATAATCTTTCTTTTAGTATAGGGTCATTACCATTCCATAATGCGATGCAAAAACAAAGATTACCAAAAAAATCAGAGATGCCTGCCAGTCCGTCTTCTCCCCACATATACGCACGGCTATGTGCATGATCGAATGGAAAATAATGCCATGCATCACCATTGGGGCTATAGTCTTCACGTACCGTTCCCCATTGTCTTTCGCTCAGGTACGGGCCCCATTGTGCCAAAGGGATAGCTTTTGTTGCATTTACTGCCAGACGCTGATGTTCCGCTGTCATTCCTATTGTGTTTGCAGCTTCCAATTACCAGTAGAATAGTATGATATAGCCAGCTGTATTACTACTCAACTTTGTTACAGTTTACCCGCACAGGTTTGTACTGCCCCGGTTCTACTGAGCATTTTAGTTTCATACAGCAATGCAATGACTTAACAGATCAAATTTAACTCTTACAACTTAAATGACCGGCAAATAGTATTGGTAATGAGATTACTGGTATTTGCTTACCAGTGAGGATAGTATCTTTTTATCAGCATCTGTGATCACTTTGGTGGTGTCACCGGGAACAAAATGCAGTTTATAAGATTGGATAGCTGATTCCGGTTTTTTAATATCATACCCGATAATGCGTAATGCCTGCCATTCATTAAATCCTTCGGGAACAGTGACGGCTGTCGTATCATACCAATACCCAAATCCATTCTCTGCCAGCTTCTGCCATGGAAAAAAATCTATTGGGATCCACTTTTCTTCCCGGCGCTATATCGGCATGGCCCACAAAATTAGCTGCAGGAATACTGTACGACCTCTTTAACCTGCCTAACAATTCATTCAGGCTGCTGATCTGTTCATCGGTAAACGCTTCAAAACCGTTATTGTCAATTTCAATACCGATGCTGCTGCTGTTAAGATCGGTAGCATTTCCCCATTTGCTTACACCGGCATGATGCGCCCTGAGCAAATCGTTCAGCATGTGATGTACTGTGCCGTCTTTACAGATAACATAATGGGCACTGACCTGTGTTCTTGTCAGTGTAAATGTTTTCAATGTCTGCTCACAGCTATTCTGTGCCGTATGATGGATCACTACAAAATTGGGGCGGCGCATGGTGAAATTGGTGGTGCCCACCCATGATGGTGCATAGTTGAGCCCGGCAGAGTCTTCAACGGGGTACTCACGCAATAGTTTGGCATATCCCTTTGCCTGTTTTTTATACGCCTTATTGGTGGTTTTATAAGGGTTATGGGCACAACTATTAATGATAATGACTGTTATACTAAAAAAAGTTATACTAACCAGTTGCTTCATGGCACAAATGTATGGTTTATAAAAAATGGGGCATCGCAAAATTACGCAGGCGATCAACATTACTGGCTACTGGCGTATCTTCATCAAAACTTTATTTATGGCCGCGCATTTTGGAATGATCGGGTTAGGAACAATGGGCAGCAACCTGGTAATGAATGTAGCCGATCATGGCTTCGAAGCCTGCGGGTATGACCGCGATCCGGTCCAGCAAAAAAGATTACTGGAAGAAGCAAAAGGCAAACCCGTTACGACTGCGGCTACACTTGCCGGTTTCGTACAGGCTTTACAAACACCGAGGATCATCATGCTGCTCGTTCCTGCAGGAAAAATAGTTGATACGGTAGTCACTGACCTTTTATCACTGGTGCAAAAAGGAGATATCATCATTGATGGAGGTAATTCTCATTTTATTGATACGGAAAGACGCTACCAGCTATTACAAAATTCCGGCGTTCATTTTATCGGCATGGGTGTAAGCGGTGGTGAAGAAGGCGCCAGGTTTGGCCCGAGCCTGATGCCCGGCGGCAATAAAGAAAGTTATGAACTGATAAAAACGATCGTGGAAGCAATTGCCGCCAAAAGCGATGAAGGTCCATGCGTATCGTTTATCGGCAATACCGCTGCCGGCCATTATACCAAAATGGTACATAATGGTATTGAGTATGCGATGATGCAACTGATCAGTGAAGTATATGGTATCTTAAAAAATGCGGGGCAATTTACCAATGCCGAATTGCATGAATTATTCGCCGCCTGGAATAATACAGAACTGCAATCGTTCTTAATTGAAATAACTGCGGACGTTTTTGTCAAAAAAGATGGTGATACGGCAATTGACCTGGTGGATATGATACTGGATAAAGCCAAACAAAAAGGTACAGGCATGTGGACAAGCAAGAGCGCTATGGACCTGAATGTACCCATCCCTACCATTGATGCGGCTGTCAGTATGCGGTATATCTCCGCATTAAAGGATGAAAGGGTTAAAAATGCAAGTCTCTATTCATTGGAGCCGGGCAATAATGCTGCTGATAAAAAACAATTGGCCACTGCCTGTAAAAACGCACTGCATTTCGGCTTCTTATTATCCTATGCCCAGGGACTGCAATTATTAAGCGTTGCTTCTTCCCAATATAAATATGACATAAATGTCAGCGAAGTGGTGCGTGTATGGAAAGGCGGCTGCATCATCCGTTCTGCTTTATTAAAAGATCTGCGAAAAGCTTACCAGCAGGATGGTGCACTGTCAAACATTATTGGTTCGCCGGTATTTCAACCGGTATTCGCTCAATTAAGAAAGTATGCCGTTTTTATAATAAAAACTGCCATGGATGCAAATCTTCCGGTAGCGACCCTTGGCGCATCGCTGCATTATTTTGATGCATACACAACTGGTCGCCTGCCTGCGAATCTTATACAGGCGCAACGGGATTATTTCGGCGCCCATACCTATGAACGCACCGATAAAACAGGTGTATTTCATACCGAATGGGAAGGCAAACCACCGGTGGTTACTTCTGCACAAAAACCAAAAGAAGAATAAAAGATATCATTATGAAATCAAAAGAAACTTCCGCTGCCAATATTGTGATCTTTGGAGGAAAAGGCGATCTGGCATGGAGAAAACTGATCCCTGCTTTTTATAATCTTTATATCAATGGTTACTTACCCGAGCAGTTTGCTATCTATGGCGTGCATTATGAAAAAATGCAGGAGAAAACCTATGAGGCGCACCTGCTGGAAGGCATAAACACTTTTTCCCGCAGCGGGGGAAAGCGAAAAAGAGTGAATGGAAAAAATTCATCCAGCGTGTCTTTTTCTTTGAAGGAGATTTTACAGCTGAAGATACCTACAGGCGTTTATCCGACACACTGACTAAAAATGATAAAGAATGGAAAACACGGGCTGTTCGTTTATTTTATTATTCTGTTTCACCCCGTTTTATCGAACCTATTTCATTATTTCTTGCCCAGTATAACCTGGCAAATGATATTACGGCCGACAGGATCGTCGTCGAAAAACCATTTGGCAGCGATCTTCATACGGCAAAGGAATTGAATGAGCTGCTGACAAAACATTTTAAAGAAAAGCAGATATACCGGATAGATCATTATTTAGGTAAAGAAACCGTACAGAACCTGATGGCATTCCGCTTTGCCAATATTGTATACGAATCCATCTGGAACCACAACTATATTGAACATGTACAGATAACCGTGGCAGAAAGTATCGGCGTAGGCGGACGCGGCAATTATTATGAACAGGCGGGTGCATTAAAAGATATGATCCAGAATCATTTGCTGCAATTGCTTTGTGTAACGGCGATGGAACCACCCGTTAGCCTCGACGCAGAAGATATCCGTAATAAAAAAGTGGATGTGTTAAAAGCTATCCGGCCGCTTACCAAAGCAGACGTTGCCAAAAATGTAATAAGAGGACAATATGGTGATGGAGCGGTGAATGGTAAACACCAGCCAGGTTATCGCCATGAAAAAAATGTAAGCCCCAAATCAAACACGGAAACCTTTGTCGCCCTAAAACTTTTTGTTGATAACTGGAGATGGCAGAACGTTCCTTTTTATTTACGAACAGGTAAGTGCCTGGAAAAAAAGTACGTCACTGATCGTAATACAGTTCAAACCTGTACCTCATAATTTATACAGTAATAAAGTGATGTCAGACACACGTCCTAACCAGCTGATCATAAGTATCCAGCCGGAAATGGAAACGACATTGCTGTTTCATGCCAAAGAGCCGGGAGTAAAGCTGCAGATCAAACCTGTAGAGATGGACTTTACCTATAAAGAAAGTTATGATGCGCCTGTACCGGAAGCGTATGAAACTTTATTACTCGAAATACTGGAAGGAGATGCCGCTATGTTCATGCGTGCCGACCAGGTAGAAGAAGCATGGAAAGTAGTGACACCCATCATGGAAGCATGGAAGAAAGAAGCGTCACCGCGTTTTCCCAACTATGAGCCCGGTAGCTGGGGACCTAAAACCGGGGAAGCATTAATAAAACCGCAGGGATGCTCATGGACATTATTACCGGAGAACGGGATCGTTAAAAATACTATCAGGAAAAAATAAAATGAAAAGCGTTCCGAATAAAACGGTCTGGAAAGACCATGAAGCCATGAGTATGGCTGCCGCTCATTTTTTTGTAGCTGCCTGCCACCAGGCCATTACCAAACATGGAAAATTTTCCGTTGCGCTATCAGGAGGCAATACGCCTGAAAGATTATATGAGTTATTAGCTTCCCCGGCATTCAGTAAAAATATTCCATGGAAGAAAGTGTTTTTTTTCTGGAGCGATGAGCGTTTTGTACTGCATACTTCCCCTGACAGCAACTATAATATGGCGAAAAAAAGTTTGCTCGACAAAATTGATATTCCCCCGAAGAATATTTTCCCGGTACCGGTAACCGGGGATCCTGAACAATGTGCCCGGCAGTATGAAATGACCATCAAAAAGTTCTTTGCTACTAAACAGGCTGCATTTGACTGGCTAATGCTTGGTACAGGCAATGACGGGCATACCGCTTCGTTGTTTCCGCATACGCCTGTTTTGATCGAGAACAGGCGATTGGTAAAACAGGTATGGCTGAAAGAAAAACAAACCTGGCGGATCACTTTTACTTACCCGCTTATCAATAAAGCCAAACAGATCATCCTGATGGTATCTGGTAAAGAGAAAAGGCATGTGGTAAATGCTGTTTTTACCAAACCGGCAAAAAAAGATATTTCCTGTTCAGTATGTAAAACCAGAAAGATCATTGTGGATAATAGACAGGGCAGCGGAAGGATAATGCCTCTACATATTCCTTCTGTATTGCCCTCCTACTTCATACAATGCATGCGTGATCTGGCCGAGTGAGCAGTATTTCACCGTTTCCATTAATTCGGCGAAAAGATTACCGTTATTGATGGCTACCGATTTCAATCGTTTCAGCATTTCCTCCGATTCATTCTCATTTCTTTTCCAGAATGCCTGCAGGTTAGCGATCTGCAGTTCTTTTTCTTCAGAAGTACTCCGGATCACCTCACTGGGTATAATTGTCGGGCTTCCTTTTTTATTAAGGAAAGTGTTCACACCGATCAACGGCAATTCACCGGTATGTTTCTGGTGTTCGTAGTAAAGGCTTTCTTCCTGTATCTTATTGCGCTGGTACATTCTTTCCATCGCACCCAATACACCCCCGCGATCAGTGAGACGGTCAAATTCTGCCAGCACAGCTTCTTCTACCAGGTCAGTTAGTTCTTCGATCAGGAAAGCGCCCTGGTTAGGATTTTCGTTTTTAGCCGTTCCCAGTTCGCGGTTAATGATCAGTTGTATCGCCATGGCGCGGCGAACGCTTTCTTCGGTCGGGGTGGTGATGGCTTCATCATAGGCATTTGTATGGAGGGAATTACAGTTATCATAAATAGCATACAATGCCTGCAACGTTGTTCGTATATCATTAAAGTCAATTTCCTGTGCATGCAGGCTCCTGCCAGAAGTCTGGATATGATACTTCAGCATCTGGCTGCGCTTATTGGCCTTGTATTTATACTTCATGGCTTTTGCCCATACCTTTCTTGCTACACGGCCTATTACACTGTACTCCGGATCCATGCCATTGCTGAAAAAGAAAGAAAGGTTGGGAGCAAATTCATCAATATTCATTCCGCGGCTCAGGTAATATTCTACATACGTAAAACCATTGGCCAGTGTAAAGGCCAGTTGGGTGACCGGGTTTGCGCCGGCTTCTGCTATATGATAGCCGCTGATGGATACACTATAGAAATTGCGGATCTTATTTTCTATAAAATACTCCTGTACATCCCCCATTAGTTTTAATGCAAACTCCGTGGAGAAGATACAGGTATTCTGTGCCTGGTCTTCTTTTAAAATATCAGCCTGCACGGTTCCCCTTACCTGTGTCAAAGCTTCCGCTTTTATTTTTTCATACACGTCACGTGGTAATACATCGGCACCGGATAGACCGAGCAGGCGGAGGCCTAAACCGTTGTTGCCGGATGGTAATGCGGCCCCTTCTATATCTCCCCCGGTATTGGACAATTTTGAAGACCCTGCTTCGTTGAAGTATTCCGGTCTTTTTATATTCCCGTATTTCTTTTGAAAGGCCGCTTCTGTCAAATCCCATTTCCCGTTCTCCACTATCCATTTTTCACATTGCTGATCAATAGCCGCGTTCATAAAAAAAGCGAGCAGCATAGGCGCCGGGCCGTTGATGGTCATACTTACAGAAGTGCGTGGATCGCAGAGATCGAAGCCGCTATATAATTTTTTTGCGTCATCAACCGTAGCAATGCTCACCCCGCTATTACCCACCTTACCGTATATATCAGGTCGCGGTTCGGGGTCTTCTCCATATAAGGTCACGCTGTCAAATGCGGTAGATAATCTTTTTGCCGGCTGGTCTACGGATACATAATGAAACCGTTTATTGGTTCGCTCGGGGCCGCCTTCTCCGGCAAACATTCTTGTCGGATCCTCTCCTTCTCTTTTTAAGGGAAATACGCCAGCCGTAAACGGGAAATGACCGGGCACATTTTCCTGCGCCTGCCATTTTAATAGATCGCCCCAGTCTTTGTATTTTGGTAAAACGACTTTCGGAATTCTTGTACCGCTAAGGCTTTTGGCAAACATCGGCTGTTTGATCACTTTGTCACGAACAGTATATTCATAAAAATCTTTCTGGTATTCTTTTACTTTTTCAGGCCAGTTCTGGATAAGCTTGCGGCTCACCGGGGTTAGCTGCTCAGTATAGAAAGCAATTTGCTGGCGTATAACGTCGAGTAATGTGGTATCAGCCTTTTCCTTCAGCGTTTCTAATGCCCCGTTCAACTGATACAGTTTTGATGCAATAGCCGCCTGGTCTTTTACCAGCTGGTCGTAACTGCGGTTAGCTTCTGAGATTTCTGACAAATAACGGACACGGCTGGCCGGAATAACAGCCTGGGAAACCTTTGCTGTTTCTGAAAAATGAAATTCCCCGAACGTTATCTTTGTTTTCGTTTCAATTTTTTTCAGCATCAGTTCAAACAAGTGATTGACCCCATCATCATTGAACTTGCTGGCCATTGTACCTACAACAGGTATTTCATTGTCTTTGGCGGTAAATAACTGGTGATTGCGCTTATATTGTTTACGGACATCCGCTAATGCATCCAATGCCCCTGCTTTATCAAATTTATTGATACAGATAAGATCGGCATAGTCCAGCATATTGATCTTTTCCAGTTGTGAGGCAGCACCGTATTCCGGCGTCATCACATACATGCTTATATCACAATGATCGAGGATGGAGGCATCGCTTTGTCCTACACCGGCAGATTCTAAAATAACGAGATCATATCCTGCTGCGCGGCAGATATCAATAGCTTCCTGCACATGAGAACTGAGAGCGGTATTATCATCCCGCGTAGCCAGGCTGCGCATATAAGCCCTGGGATGATTGATGGAGTTCATGCGTATCCTGTCGCCTAATAAAGCGCCGCCGGTTTTCTTTTTGGAGGGGTCAACAGAAATAACGGCGATCGTTTTTGCCGTAAAATTGTGCAGAAACCTTCTTACTATTTCATCTGTAACACTACTTTTACCAGCGCCACCTGTACCTGTGATGCCGAGAACCGGCGAACTGGTCAGCGTTGGGTGGTCGTTACTTGCCGCCATTTGACCATTCTCTGCATTTGTTATCTGCCTTGCAATTGTCCGGACATCCCTTGCTTCTTCTAATTTTAAGGGAGTTGTATATTCTGCTTTCCCGTTTAATGGTATATCACAGTTTTTAATTACATCTTCAATCATCCCTTCCAATCCTAGTTTTCTGCCATCATCAGGAGAATAGATCTTTGTAATGCCATATTTATGCAATTCATCTATTTCATCCGGTAAAATAGTCCCGCCGCCGCCACCGAATATTTTGATATGACCGCAGCCATTTTCTTCCAGCAGGTCTTTCATGTATTTAAAAAACTCTACATGGCCTCCCTGGTAAGAAGTAATGGCAATACCCTGTACATCTTCCTCAATGGCTGTCTCCACAATCTCCTTTACAGAGCGGTTATGCCCCAGGTGAATGATCTCTGCCCCCTTGCTCTGCATGATCCGGCGCATGATATTAATAGCCGCATCATGGCCATCAAATAAACTGGCTGCAGTCACGATCCGTACTTTATTAGCTGGTTGGTAAGCCATATATTCTTATTACTGCGCAAAATTAAGTCATTGCCAACAAAGATTAACAGTTGTTAGTTTGGCGCCCCGGCGATATACTTATGTAAAAAATTACCGCGAAAGTTTGTAAATGAATGACTAACGGAATAGTATTTGCCTGATTTCATTAGCAGCAAGAGTTTTTTGGTAGTTTTATATAACCAGACCCATCAACAGGATGTCAGTACGTAAATTCATTTCTTCCGAAACACTATTATGGCCGTTTAATCTTGTAAAAAATACAGCCCTTCATGGATGGAAAGAAGTAGCGAAACTATTGGGGCTGCATGAAGACCTTTATTATAATCCCCTTCACAAAAAACTTTCCAGGCCCGTAACGGTGATCCTGATCGGGGCCGGTCACCGCGGCAGTATTTACGCTGATTATGCTGTCAAAAATCCAAAGGAAATGAATATCGTAGCCGTAGCGGATCCCAATCCTTACCGGTCACAAAAAATCGCCCATATCCATAATATAATACCCGCGCATTGTTTTAACAGCTGGGAAGATGTTTTAAGTAAAGAAAAATTTGCGGACGCAGTGATCATTGCTACTCCCGATCAGCTGCATACGGCCCCCTGCCTCAAAGCGCTTGAACTGGGATATGATGTATTACTGGAAAAACCGATTGCCCCGACAGAAGAAGAATGCCGGCAGATATTAGCCAAAACCAAAGAAACGGGCCGTATTGTAGGTGTTTGCCATGTACTTCGCTATACACTTTATTTCAGGGAACTGAAAGAACTGCTGGATGCCGGGATGATCGGTGAAGTGATCAGCATCCAGCACCTCGAACCTATCGAATATATCCACATGAGCCATTCGTATGTTCGCGGCAACTGGCGCAACAGCAAGGTGGCTACACCTATTATATTGGCCAAATCATGTCATGATACAGATATCATACGATGGCTGGTGGATGAACGTTCTGAGAACGTACATTGTTTTGGTAACCTGAAATGGTTTAAGGCCGCCAACGCCCCTAAGGGCAGTACCGAACGCTGCACTGATGGCTGCGCTGTTGAACATACCTGCCCTTATTCCGCCCTGCAGATCTATTACCGCGACCGTAAAAGACTGTATGTATTCGATCTTCCCGATGACAGGCACAAATGGGACAAACTCATCATGCAGGGGTTAAAGACAACCAACTATGGCCGTTGTGTCTACCGCATGGATAATGACCAGCCCGATCATCTTGTCGTAAATATTTTGTTTGAAGGCGGGGCGACCGCTGCTTTTTCCATGCAGGCATTTGTTTCTTATGAGGGCCGCCGTACACGGATCATGGGATCCCTGGGAGATATTAATGGTGATATGGAGAGTTTTACCCTCACTTCTTTCAGAACGGGAAAAAAGTTAACCTGGAGCATGAAGACAGATGCTCATGGCGGCGGCGATCACCCGATGGTAAAAGACTGGCTGCAGGCAGTAGGGCAGCAAAATTCGGCCTTATTAAGTTCTTCTATTGATGTATCTGTCGAAAGTCATATTATGGCCTTTGCAGCGGAAAAAAGCAGGCAGAATAAAACGATTGAAGAGATTATTGTTTAGGATTATTAGTAGTATCATTTTGAAATATCAAAGTGGGAAATTTGTTTTCAAGATCAAGAAGTTAATATGAAGCTGTCTCAAAAGTCAAATAAATCTCTCAACGACGCAAAGAATGTCCTATTGAAAATCAGTCGTTGCGGCTTTGCGCCGTTGCGGGAACATTGATTTAAAATACTTTTGAGAAGTTCCTAAGGAACTATAAGAGAGGTTACGTTACCTGCTCCGGCTAAGCTTTCCTGTATTTTCCCCGGACAGCAATATTTCCAAAATTGAGCGCTGCGTAATAATCAATAATAAATAATTAGTAATCTTCTTACTACTTTTGGCCACTTTATGGCAAAGCCCTGTCTTATCATAGTATTTAATCATCGTTACGATAAAAACATACCGGTACTACGGAATATCTATTCTGCCAGGTTCTCTCATATTTATTTTTTAGTCCCTTTTTACAACGGGACCGACCCTGGTGTCATTCCCGTATATGAAAGCTCAAATTTTTTTCAATCTTATTTTGCCCAGGGATATCACCGGTTCTTCCGCGAAGAGTTTACCCATTACCTGTTCACCGGGGATGATTGCCTCCTCAACCCATCTGTTAACGAAAATAATTTTTTGGAGCAACTGGGACTTTCCGCTAATACTGATCTTATTTCAGGTTTTATCGAGCTGCGCAAACTAACAGGTAAACCATGGTGGCATGCGCATAAAGCTGTTGATTTCTTTAATAACCGCAAAGGCGCTGAAATAAAAAAGGAATTGCCCGCAAGAGAAGAAGCGGTAGAAAAATTCAGGCAGCATGGAATGGACATACAGCCCCTAACAAAAGAAAATATTTTTGGCACACAAACACCTCGTGATAAAAAATGGTGGCAATACTGGTTATTTAAACAATATCACCTGCAGTATAAGTGGAAGTCTTTCAAAAAAAACGGTAAAATCGAACTGCCTTACCCGGTAGCAGGCTCATACTCGGATGTAGTTATCGTAACAAAGGAAAGTATCTATGATTTTTGCCGCTATTGCGGTATGATGGCTGCTGCAGGATTATTTGTTGAACTGGCTATTCCTACCGCACTTCTACTATCATCTGATAAAATCGTGCAGGAAAAAGACATACAGCTGCAGGGCAAAGCCCTCTGGTCGCCGGAAGAAGTGGAAGCTGTAGAAAAGAAATTTAATAGATCACTGGCTGCATTACTGAATGGCTTTCCTGCTGATCAGTTATATTATCATCCCGTTAAACTGTCGAAATGGAACAACGATCTCTGAAAAAGTTCATAGTTATCACCAGCATATTCAAACCCACGGAAGCGATAGAGAAATTCTCCGCATTGAAAGATTATCACCTGGTAGTAGTGGGCGATAAAAAAACACCGGCAGACTGGCAGTATGCTAATTGCACCTACCTGGATGTAACGGCACAGATCGCCCTGGCTTCTTCTTTCGCCAATGCTATTCCTTTCAACCACTATGGCCGCAAGATGATCGGGTATGTATACGCCATGCAGCAGGGTGCCGATATTATTATTGATACGGATGACGACAATATTCCTTATGAAGGATGGAATTTTCCTTCTTTTGCAGGCGATTTTATTACATCCAAAAATGACCTGGGCTGGATAAATATTTATCATCACTTCAGCGAACAACCGATCTGGCCAAGAGGCTTGCCATTACGAAATATCAATGACAGCAGGGACAAACTGCAATGGCAGCAAGAAAAAACAAGCCAGCGTATCGGTATCTGGCAGGGACTGGCGGATGAAGATCCCGATGTAGATGCTATTTACCGCCTTACTTCCAATATACCCTGTGTATTTCAAAAAAAGGAACCGGTCGTACTGGAAACGGGAACGGTTTGTCCTTTCAATTCACAGAATACCGCTATACATAAAGAATTATTTCCGTTATTGTTTCTTCCTTCTTTTGTTACATTCCGTTTTACCGATATACTGCGTGGCATAATAGCCCAGCCTGTTCTCTGGCAGCATGGCTACCGCCTTGGTTTTACAGCAGCTACCGTGGTGCAAAAAAGAAATGAGCACGACTACTTCAAAGATTTTGAAAGTGAAGTACCGATGTACCTGCATACCGAAAAGTCGCTGGAAGCAGTAAACAGATCCATTACGAATGCTTCCGTTGCGGATAATTTATACAACGCGTATGAAGCTTTGCTGAAAATTAACGTGGTAGAAGAAAGAGAAATGACCGTACTGAAAGAATGGCTGAAACTATTTTGATACATTTGTCCTATGCAGACCTTAATTGATGCTGTAAAAAATCTATATACTAACTGGAAAGGCACCGAACCCCTTGCTGTGGATGTATTACCCATATCCGGCAGCGAAAGACGTTATTTCCGTGTACATGGCAAAGACCATTCAGTGATCGGCACTTACGGCGCTAATATCAAGGAGAACGAATCCTTCATTTACTTTTCCGAGAATTTTCATAAAAAAAACCTGGAGGTTCCTGAAATATACGCTGTCAGCCCTGACAGGATATACTACCTGCAGGAAGATTTTGGTGATGTCTCTTTATTAAATTGCCTGGAGGCAGATGGCTTTACCAGGCCGGTATATGATCTGTTCAAAAAAAGTTTAGAGGCGCTTGCTTCTTTACAGGTAAAAGGTGATAAAAACCTTGATTACAAACGGTGCCTGACCAATAAAGAATTCGGCAAAGAAGCGATCATGGCCGACCTGCTTTATTTCAAATACTATTTTTTGGATGCCCTGCGCAAACCGTATGATAAGCAAAAACTGATCAAAGATTTTGAGGCGTTAAGCAATTATCTTACGCATACGGAATATAAATATTTTATGTTCCGTGATTTTCAGAGCCGGAACATATTTGTAAAAAAAGACAACAGCGTTCATTTTATAGATTACCAGGGCGGCATGAAAGGCGCCCCTCAATATGATGCAGCCAGTATGCTATGGCAGGCAAGGGCTAATCTTCCGGATGAATGGAAAGAGAAACTGCTGGATGATTATATGCAGGCGTTTGAAAATCTTATTGACGCCCCGCTGGATAAAATGGTTTTCCGCAGCCAGTATAACGGGTATGTACTGATACGGCTGCTGCAGGTATTAGGCGCTTATGGGTTCAGGGGGTTGTTTGAACGCAAGGCGCAGTTCCTTACTGCCATTCCCCTTGGCTTACACAACCTGAAGGAGTTTTTTAAAAATCAAAGCCTGGGTATATCTGTTCCCGAATTCAGGAAAGTACTGGATCTCTGCGTATCCGACGAAGTCATTCAGCAATTCACTCCCACGCAGGCAACGGACACTACTCCGCTGCTGGTAAAGATCTGCAGCTTTTCGTATCGCAAAGCCATGCCGGTTGATGAAACGGAGAATGGCGGTGGCTTTGTATTCGATTGCCGTGGCATTCTCAATCCAGGCCGTATTGAACATATGAAAACACAAACCGGCCGTGATAAAGAGGTAAAGGATTATCTCGAACAGCAAACCAAAATGCTTGATTTTCTAAACAGCGTTTTTGATATTGTTGATATGACAGTAGAAGAATACATTAAACGAGGTTTTGAAAGTTTAATGATAAGCTTCGGTTGTACCGGCGGTCAACACAGAAGTGTATATGCTGCTGATGCAATGGCCCGCCACCTTCGCAATAAATTCAAAGTGAAGATTGAATTAAGACACATGATCCAGGATGAAAAAAACTGGCAAAACCCACTCCCTGCAACGAAATGAAAGCAATGATCTTTAGTGCCGGCCTGGGCACACGCTTTAAACCCTGGACGGATAAACATCCCAAGGCATTGGCTATCGTCAATAGCAAGCCGCTGTTACAACGAAATATAGAATACCTGCAGCAATACGGGATAAAAGACGTGATCGTCAATGTTCATCATTTCGCTGACCAGGTCATTGACGCCATAAAAAAGAATAAAGGATGGGGAAGCAATATCATTATCAGTGATGAAACGGATGTTGTACTGGAAACAGGCGGAGGTTTATTAAAAGCAAAGAATTTTTTTACTCCCGGTGAAAAATTCATCACCTGCAATGTTGATATTCTTACCAGTCTTAATATAAATGAACTGCTGGCTTTTCATAAAAAGCATACCCCCCTTGTTTCCTTTGGTGTTACGAACAGGAAATCTTCCCGGTACTTATTATTCAATGAAAAGGACAGGCTTTGCGGCTGGAGAAATGTAAATACCGGGGAAGAAAAGATTTCAATTCCCTCTCTTCCCGGAGAAGGGCAGGGGCTGAGGTATCAGAAAGCCTATAGCTGCGTAGTTGTCTTTGAATATGATATCTTTCAACTTATGTCTTTCACCGGTAAGTTCTCTCTAATGGACGTTTACCTGGATCTTGCCAGAGACCATCTCATTATGGGCTATGACCACAGCGGCGACCGCCTGGTAGATGTAGGCAAGCCTGAAAGTGTGGAAATAGCGGAAAAATTATTCCCGTAAAACAGTTTCTGCCTCCATTTATCATAAATATTTTCAAATACATGATACAAGGTATCCTGTACTGCAGCTAATTGCTATAATTTACGTCTCCCTACAAATCATACGTATGAAAAAACTGGTATTAGGTCTTTTTACCCTGCTTGCGACAACTGTATCATTTGCACAATCCACATACGACGCCAAAGAAGCATTTAGCCCGCAATTCTATCCTTATCCCGGTAACGATTTTCGCAGCGCCAGTGGTGAACCAGGCTCTAAATACTGGCAAAACCGCGCTGACTACAAGATCAATTGTACGCTGGATACCGCTAAACATTCAGTAAGCGGCGATCTTGAACTTACTTATACCAACAACAGCCCCGATAACCTGAAGTTCTTATGGCTGCAACTTGACCAGAATATTTATAGAAAAGATTCCCGCGGTTCGGCGACTACCACCGAAACAGGTGGAAGATGGGCCAATGGTGAATTCACCGAAGGTGATGTCATCAAATCAATGTCGGTTGATTACAACGGCAAAAAATTTACTCCCAAATATATTATCAGCGATACCCGTATGCAGGTTTGGTTGCAGGATGCCCTAAAATCATCAGGCGGAAAATTAAAATTGTCTATCCAGTTTGAATTCAGTGTTCCCGAATATGGTACTGACAGGATGGGCAGGCTGAATACCAGGAACGGATGGGTATATGAAATTGCTCAATGGTTTCCCCGTATGTGTGTATACGATGATATCCAGGGCTGGAATGTATTACCTTATGTTGGCGCAGGAGAATTTTACCTGGAGTATGGAGATATCGAATATGCGGTAACAGTGCCGGCTAATATGATAGTAGCAGGCTCAGGTGAACTACAAAACCCACAGGAATGTTTTACCCCTGAACAAAATAAAAAATATAACGACGCAAAGAACAGTGATAAGACGATAGTGATCCGCAGCGAGAAGGATGTGACAAATAAAAATGCGCAGCCTAAGAAAGCAATATCAGTATGGAAATTTAAGATCCAGAATACCCGCGACGTGGCCTGGGGAGCATCGAAAGCATTTATACTGGATGCGGCACGTATCAATTTACCCAGTGGAAAAAAATCGCTGGCCATGAGCGCCTACCCTGTCGAAAGCGCAAAAGAAAGGAAAGGAAATGACTGGCGCCGTTCTACCGAGATGGTAAAAGCCGCCATTGAACATTATTCAGAGAAATGGTATGAGTATCCTTATCCTGCCGCTGTAAATATTGCAGGTATTGTAGCCGGTATGGAATATCCCGGTATTGTTTTTTGCCATTATACTGCTGTCGGTACTGGCCTGTGGGGTGTTACCGATCATGAATTGGGCCATACCTGGTTCCCGATGATCGTAGGCAGCAATGAAAGAAAATATGCCTGGATGGATGAAGGGTTCAATACTTTCATTAATGGTTTCTCTACCCGGGCTTTTAATAAAGGTGAATTCAGCAGCCAGAGTTTTTTTGATGGCCCTTCATCTGACTTTACGGTAAAGTCAACTTTCGGTGATAAAGTAGACGGGCTGTATAATATCCCTGATGTAATACAGCAAAACTATCTTGGTACTGCAGCTTATAACAAACCATCTATCATGCTGAATACTTTGCGTGATGTGGTACTTGGCCCCGACCGTTTTGACGCGGCCTTTCGTGAATACATCAGCCGCTGGGCTTTCAAGCATCCTACGCCCTGGGATTTCTTTCATAGCATGGAGAATGCAGGTGGTGAAGACCTTGCCTGGTTTTTCAGGGGATGGGTATTGAATACCTGGAAGATAGACCAGGCGGTAAATGGAGTGAAGTATATAGACAATATCCCGGAAAATGGCGCTGAAATAACACTGGAAAATGCAGAGAAAATGCCAATGCCTGTAACGGTATTGATAAAAGAAGCAAATGGCAAAGAACATAAACTGAATTTACCGGTTGAGATATGGCAACGGGGACCTGAATGGAAATTTGAAGTACCTACCACCAGCGAGATCAAAGAAGTGATACTCGATCCTGACAGAAAACTTCCTGACTGGAACAGGGAGAACAATAAATGGAAAAAAGCATTTTAAGGTGAGCTAACAGGCCGTACTGTTTTTGTCATCTTATCATTGCTGTTATTTCTGCATTACGCTTTGCAGAAACAAGCCTGCCTGAATATTGCCGGCCGTGAAGTATCCTGAAGTAAAGAATCATCCTGGTATATTTAAACCATACCTGCCAATTCTTCCAGGGACATACTTTCAAGTACTTCTCTTTGTGATCTATCTTCTTTGCGCGTCCATTTTATCAGTCGTATACAGCCATCGGCTATTTCGATACCGGTTATATCACCATCGTTAAAGCAACAACAGCCGCTGTTAAAATAGGATGGCTTCATTTTCATATAGTCCACTGCCACAGCAGCAAATTCTTTTTCTCTTTGCTTTATCTCTTCCTTTAATGCCGCTTCCAGTTCCGTATTATTTTCCGCACCGGCGAGCTGAAACTTTTTATACAGGCTTTCGAGGTGTGTCAGTGAAGTAAATACGGGCTGGTGTGTATGCCCGGTTATCAGTAACAGGTTTTTCTGTTGTGACGACCATTCGTACATAATATCATTGTGCAATGTTTTTTTCTCGCCGTCATAAGCCGGGGTATTCGGATTGATACGCAGGTAAGCCTGTAACGGCGCCCATATATTGGCTACAAAGAATTTGCTGAACCAATTACCATCACTTTGCGCATCTCCCTGGTGCCCGTGAGCGCAGAAGATATGCAGCGGCTGACCACCGTTGCTTAGAGCCAGTACGGTACCTTCATATATTTTTATATTTTCATTGTACAGCTTTTTTTAAATGCCACCAGGCTACAGGATCATTATCCCAGTACAGATCATGATTGCCGAAGATCTTTATGAATTTTTTCCGTTCAACGAATTTTCTTTCCGCTTCAAACGTTGCCTGGTTAAATTTCTTTACCTGCGCCAGCGTATTTTCCACAACTCTTCGCTGTCGCCCATGCTGATGAAAAAGAAATCATTTTTATTGTAATGGTCCAGCGCCGCCAGGTAATTGGGTTCTGATAAGGTAAAATCATCGGCCCCGTTCCGTGCGCCTTTATGCTGGTCAGAAAAGATGATGACTTTCCCGCTTTTGAGGTCGAAAGGAACGACCAGGCCTTTTTTCCCGGGTTCCTCCAGTATATTTTGATAGAGGTGGCTCAGCGCCTTAAATATTTTTTCCCGCTCAGGCCTGGATGAGAATTTAGAAGTAGCCCAGAGAACGGGTTTCAGTAGTATTTTTTGAAGAAATCGTCGCATATATAGTCTTGTACTAAGGTAGAGAAATAGCGCTCAAGTCAGCCAGCGGACTGTGTTTTTACGATTTTCCACGTTGACACGAATAGCTATATTTGTTATTCCACCAACTGCTTTTACATGAGAAAATTTCACCTGCTTATTCTCCTGATCCTATGGTCATTCAATACACTTTTTGCGCAGCTTACTGACGATCTTTTTGAGCAACGCAGCCGTCTTTCCAAAGACTACCGCGGAGTAGTCAGTAAATACCAGGCGCTTGAACTGAATACGGTAAAACTATCTTCCCTTCGCCAGCAATCTTCTTCAGCATTACAACTGCAACTGCCGTTTGAAGGTCGTCAATTGAAATTGCAATTAAAAAAAGTAAAGATAACCGCTGATGATTTTTCTGTGATCGAAGCTCTTCCTGATGGCAGCCGGCGTACAGTCAATTATTCCGGGGGCGTTTTTTACCAGGAAAGATTGAAGGCCTCTCTTCTTCTTTTGCTACTATCAGTATTGTTGACGGCCAGGTATACGGCATTATTGCAGACAATAAAAGCAATATTATCCTTGGAGCCATTGAAAACAATGGAAGAGCCACCAATGAATATGTTTTATACCGTGAACCGGATATGCAGGTAGCCAACCCGGTAAATTGCTTTACCGGTGAAATCCCGGCAGATGGCCCGCTTACCAGCAATACAAACGCTGCAAGACCTATGTCTGTGGGCGAGCCTGTTGAAATATATTTTGAATGTGACTTCAGATTGTACCAGGATAAGGGAAGCAATACGATCAATACCATCAACTATGTACTAAGCTTTTTTAATAATACCGCCCTGCTTTATGCCAATGAGAATATCAAGGTACAGGTTTCACAGATATTAGTATGGACGACGCAGGATCCTGAAGCGGCAGCGGGGCTCAATACGTCGGGCAACTGCCTGACTTCTTTTGCCAGCCGGATGCTGTCATCAAGCTATGTTGGCGACTACGCCCATTTTCTTTCCACCCGTTCATTAGGCGGCGGGGTGGCTTACCTGCTCAGTAACCCCTGTACAAGTACAAGACAATTCAGAACTGCTGTCAGCGGTATCTACACTTCTTATCTTGATATTCCGGCTTTTTCATGGACGGTTGAAGTAGTGACACATGAATTCGGTCATAACCTTGGTTCCAATCATACCCATTGGTGCGGATGGACAGGAGGCGCTATTGATAATTGCGGGCCATCGGCAGGATATCCCAATGAAGGCGGAAATTGTGCGCTGGGTCCTGTACCTACTGCCGGGGGCACGATCATGAGTTATTGTCATCTTACCAGTACAGGTATTAATTTAAGCAATGGTTTTGGTCAGCAACCCGGAGACAGGATAAGACAGGTAGTAGGCGCGGCGGCCTGTTTTGGTAACTGCCGCATGACCATTGATATAACAAAACAGGATGCATCATGTGGTCAGAACAATGGTGCGGCCACGGTGACTGCTGCAAATAGTACGGGGGCATTAACTTATGCATGGAGCAATGGACAAACAGGCGCTACACTCAGTAACGCGGCGCCGGGCACTTATCATGTTACCGTAAAAGATGCAGCGGGATGCCAGGTGATGCAATTGATTACGATCGGCAACAGCGGTACGGCATTAACCTTTTCATTGACGCCGTCCGGTACTGCCGGTTTTTGTTCAGGGGGAAATGTAGTGCTTACTGCTACCAACAATCCGGGTTATAATTATGTATGGAAAAAAGATGGCAACACTATCAATGGAGCTGCAACCTTTAATTATACGGCTACTACTGCCGGTACTTATTCGGTAACGGCCACTTCCGGCATTTGCTCCGGCACTCAGTCTGTAGTCGTGTCCGTAGTATCTCCACCGGCCGCCGCTATTACTGCAGGCGGGGCTACTGTCTTTTGCAGCGGAGGCAATGTTTTGCTTAATGGAAATGCAGGCAGCTCTTATAGTTATCAATGGTATAATAACGGCAATATCATAACCGGTGCGACAAGCGCGGCCTATAGCGCTGCGGCAAGCGGGAATTATACGGTAAAAGTATCGGCAGGCACAGGCTGTGAAGCGACTTCTGCTGCTGTCAGCGTTACAGTAAACCCTTCCCCGGCTGCAACGATCACAACTACTACCGCTACGAGTTTCTGTGCGGGCAATAGTGTAACGCTTAGTTCCAGCAGCGGTACCGGCTATAATTATCAATGGTATAAAAATGCCGGGGTGATTACCGGCGCTACCGGGTCAACCTATAGCGCTAATACAAACGGAAACTATACGGTAGTAACATCTATAGGAACCTGTACCAGAACTTCAGACGCTACTACGGTCACGGTATTACCCAACCCTTTGGTTGTTGTATCACCGGCTGTTTCTACTATCAATAAATTTCAAACACAAACATTAACAGGCAGCGGCGCTGCTTCGTATAACTGGTTAATACAGCCTGATGTGACCAGTTACAGTACGGACAATGCAGTATTTAAACCGCTTACCACCACCAGTTACACTATTGAAGGCGCAGGTGCGAATGGTTGTAAAACAACAGCAAATGCGACGATCAACGTTATCGGTTGCGGGGATGTAACTAATCTTACCACTACCGCATACAGCCCGTCGCGAGTAACCGTTCGCTGGACAAACCCGGCAGGTGTAACGACCGACACGCTTCAATACAGGAAAGCGGGATCAGCGGCCTGGATCAAAATATATGTTGCCGGTGAGGAATATGAACTGAACGGGTTGACGCCGGGAACCAATTATGAATACAATATCATTCCATTGTGCACTACTACTACGGTATTCATTCCGTCAGCTACCAGTACGTTCACGACATCGGCATTGGATGGCGGGTTATATATCCGTTTATACCCCAATCCTGTTTCTTCCGCTTCTATACTGGAGATAATCACTGATAATAATTTCACGTTACAGGTTTCGGTATTTGATAATACGGGCAGAAAAGTCATGGATATAAGTCCAAAGGAAAATTTACCGGCCGGCCAGGTGATCAAATCCATCAAACCGGGAATAGCAGAGAATGGTATTTATTACATCGTTGTAAACCTGAACGGAAAAGTGCATACGATCAAAATGCTGATCATGCGTTAATCTGTTATTGCAGGACATAAAGAAGGGGCTGTCTCAAAAGTATTTTACATCAATGTTCTCGCAAAGCCGCAACGACTAATTTTTAATAGGCATTCTTTGCGCCGTTGCGAGATTTATTTGACTTTTGAGACAGCCTCTTCTTTATGCTGGTATTCCAAAAAATTATTTAACAGCGATCATACTGATCTCTACATTCACAAATTTAGGCAGGGCCGACACCTGTACGGTTTCCCTGGCCGGAAAATCACCATCAAAGTATTTTCCATATACCTCATTGATCTCTGAGAAACTGTTCATATCTGTAATAAAGATGGTGGTCTTAACGACATTGCTGAATTTCATTCCTGCGGCCAGCAGGATGGCTTTGAGGTTATTCATTGCCTGGTGGGTCTCATCCTGGATGTCTTTTTGCGGAGCTCCCCGGTTTTGGGATCAATACATATCTGTCCGGATATATAAAGTGTATCGCCGGCGAGTATAGCCTGGTTATAGGGACCGATTGGAGCAGGTGCCTCAGCCGTATTAATGATTATTTTATCCATGTTTTGATTTTAAAAAAACGAACAGCGAATATAGCTTTATGCACTTTCTTTGCAAAAAATTGTATATGAACCTGCTGGTGGTGGCTACTGATGCGATGAAAGAAGAGTTGTTACAGGGAGCAATACATGAAGAAGTGTATATTGAATGGATGACAGGAACTGGTGGTATTGAGAATACGATCCCTTTTGATGCCTGTCTCGATCTTCTTTTTGAGAATAGCCCCGAAAGGATCGGATGGCTCCGGCAAGTAAAAGCGAATCTTACTATTGTCAATTCTGTTGTCACTCCGTTATCAGCCATACACGAAGATTTTATCCGCATCAATGGCTGGGCCACTTTTTTAAAAAGACCTGTTATGGAAGCTGCCGGCATTAATGAATCATTAAAAGAAAAAGCGGAAGGGATTTTTTCCGGTCTTGGAAAACGAACGGAATGGGTGCCTGATATTCCCGGGCTCATTACAGCCAGGGTAGTGGCCTCTGTTATCAATGAAGCCTATTTTGCGCTTGAAGAAAAAGTAAGCAGTAAGGAAGAAATAGATACTGCTATGAAATTGGGCACTAATTATCCCTATGGACCTTTCGAATGGAGTGAAAAGATCGGTATAAAAAACATTTATACATTGCTTGGCAGGCTGGCTGAGGAACAAGAAAGATATGAACCTGCCGCTTTACTTATCAAAGAAGCATCCGCCTGATGGCTATCATCTTAAATATAGATACAGCAGTTGATACAGCATCCGTGTGCTTATCAGAAAATGCTGATGCCATAAAGCTGGCGATAAATGATAACCAGAAAGATCATGCAGCCTGGCTGCATCGTACTATTCAGCAATTATTGCTGGATGCCGGCATGACCATTAAGGACATAAGCGCTGTGGCTGTAAGTATCGGGCCCGGGTCGTATACCGGTTTGCGTGTCGGGCTGTCCGCAGCAAAAAGGCCTGTGTTATGCCCTTGATATCCCCCTTATTACTGCCGGTACGCTGGAAATAATGGCTTATGCGGTAAAAGATGAAGGTGCCGGCCTGATTTGTCCACTGGTTGATGCACGCCGGATGGAGGTTTTTACGGCGATATACGATAAATCATTAGCCGTAATCAAAAAACCTTGTGCAATGATCCTCCATGAAAGCAGTTTTTCTGAATTATTGTCGTCTAATACCATGATTTTTTGTGGTAATGGCAGTAAAAAACTACAGGCGATCCTTTTTAATAACCATGCAATTTTTTCTACACATACGGCAACAGCATCGGACATGTGCCATTTATCTTACCGGTATTACCGGGAAAATAAGTTTGCTGATACCGCTTATACAGAACCGCTCTATATCAAAGAATTTTTTTCTCCTGAACGCTAATTCTTTAAGTAGAAACCTTTACTTATTAACAATTTTCTTTTCCAAAAGAACGTATATGGAGTTATTTTTGCACCTTAATTTTAACCGGCAACAACTATGAACAACTATATGCTGACATTGAATACATTGCCTGAAAACGGAGACGCTCTCAAAGTAGATTTGCTGAATGTTAAAAAAGCATCTCTTATCCTGCGGGCTATTAATCATAAGCTGAGGCAACAGATCCTTAAACTCATAGATGAACAGGGCAAGATCACTGTAACGGAGATCTATGTAAAACTGAGACTTGAACAATCAGTGGCTTCACAGCACTTAGCTATTCTGCGCAAGGCTGGTTTTGTAAAAACTGACAGGGATGGCAAGTTCATTTTTTACACGGTAAATACCGCCCGGATCGAGGAACTGAACAAATTCACCGAATCTTTGTTAAATTAAAATACTAAAAATCATTTGATTACACGACCCGCTATTGCGGGTCGTTTTTGTTTAAATATGGTATTTTTGACTATAAATTACAGATATGTACATTAAGCAATTATATACGGGCTGCCTGAGTGAAGCTGCTTATTATATTGAAAGTAAAGGTGAAGCGGCTGTCATTGATCCGCTGAGGGACATTGATGTTTATCTCGAACTGGCTACGGAAAGAAAAGCACGTATCAAATATATTTTTGAAACACATTTTCATGCAGATTTTGTCAGCGGTCATCTTGACCTGAGCAAAGCGACTGATGCGCCGATAGTATACGGGCCGGGCACTGAAACAAAATTCCCGGTTCATATCGCCAAAGACGGCGAAACATTTAAGATCGGGGATCTTACTATTGAAGTAATGCATACACCCGGGCATACACTGGAGTCAGCCTGTTATCTATTAAAAGACGAAAATGGTAAAGATCATTGTGTATTTACCGGCGATACTTTGTTTGTCGGTGATGTAGGACGACCCGACCTGGCTCAAAAATCAGATGAGATAACCACTAACGATCTCGCAGGTATGATGTATGACAGCCTGCAAAGAAAAATCATACCACTGGGTAATGATGTGATCGTATACCCTGCGCATGGCGCCGGCAGTTCCTGCGGAAAAAATATCGGCCCCAATACTTACAGTACCGTCGGTGAAGAAAAGGAATATAATTATGCATTGAAAGCCGAAACAAGGGAAAGTTTTATTCAAGCCGTAACAGACGGCATTCCACCACCGCCGCAATATTTTCCTATCAATGCTAAGATCAATAAGGAAGGATACGATAGTATTGATGAGGTATTGGTGAATGGTATGAAAGCGATTCCTGTAGCTGAATTTAAAAAGCTGCTGGAGGATGAGAATATGATTCTTTTGGATACCCGCCGTGCTGCTGATTTTACACAGGGCTTTATTCCCGGTTCTATCAGCATAGGCCTGGATGGCCGTTTTGCCGAATGGGCGGGAAGCTTGTTGCCCTTTGACGCACCTATGCTACTGGTAACAGATCCCGGAAAGGAAAAAGAAAGTATTGTGAGGCTGGCGAGAGTGGGTCTTGATAAAGTACAGGGACACCTGGAAGGAGGATATGAGGCATGGAAGAACAGCGGGGAAGTGACCGACCTGGTGATTGATGTGGAAGCTGATGAACTGATGATGGATATACCTTTTGATCCCAACTTAATAGTACTGGATGTACGCAAACCGGGTGAATATGCAGAGGGCCATTTAAAAGATGCGTTGAATCTTCCCTTGAATGATATGACTGACCCGGGAAGTATGGCAAATATCGGGGATACGCAAAATGTGTATGTACATTGCGCCGGCGGATACCGGAGTGTGATCGCTACTTCTTTATTGAAGCGCCAGGGTTTTCATAATATCCGCAATGTACAGGGTGGCTGGGGAAAGATCATAGAACAGGAAAAGGCAGAGATCGTGAAAGAAGCGAATGTGCTGAATTAAGCTATAAACAGATTTTACTGAACGGTGGGATAGTTAATGCATATTGACTATCCCATTTTTTATTGCAAATAAAACAAGTCCTACCCTGCTTTTTATATTCAGCTTTTCAAAAAGTTCGTCCCGGTAACCATCTATTGTCCGCGGGCTGAGGTGCATTTTTTCGGCAATCTCTTTGTAGGTGAGTTCGGTAGCAGCGAGTTTAAGGAACATGATCTCCTTTTCGTTTAATCCCAGTGTAATTTTAATATCAGTGCCGTCTTCTTCCATCGCATGAATGGTATGAATAAGCTTGCCGGTCACCATTTCCGAATAATAGAATCCTTTGTTGAGGACGGATTCAATGGCGGCTTTAAGGTCAGCAGGTTCAGCGTCTTTGAGGATATAGCCTCTCGCTCCGTTCTTCAGCATGCGTATGATCGCATTTTCATCATCATACATACTCAGGGCAAGCACTTTTATACCGGGCTTATTTCTTTTCAGCCAGAGAGCCGTATCGTATCCATCCTTCTTAGGCATATTGATATCAAGCAGCACTATATCGGGGTCAGTATTGGTTTTCAGTTTTTCCAGGAATTCTTCGCCATTATCAGCCTGGAATAATACGGTATATCCCTGTTTTGTCACGAGGTCGGCAAGTCCTTTTCTTAATAGTACATGGTCGTCTGCCAAGGCGATAGTCGGATTAGTTTGCATATCTATGAATTATGATTATTTAGCGGTACGGTTAAAGATACGGTTGTCCCGTTGCCAATACTGCTGCTCATGCTAAAATCAGCGCCGATCAGTTTGGCCCGGTTGTGCATGTTACGGATACCAAGACCAAAGCCTGAATTGTTGCTTTCATTCAACGGCGAAAGGTCGAAGCCTTTTCCGTTGTCTATTACTGCCAGCTTAATTTCCTTTTCACCGTACTCAATTCTTACATCTATTGTACCTGCCTCTGCATGCTTTATGATATTATTTATAATTTCCTGTATAATACGAAAAACGATCAGTTCTTTCTGTGGCTCCATGCGTATGATCTTTCCTTCCACATTCAGTTCTGCCAGAAACCCTGTTTTGCGGATCATTTCCATCTCATAACCAATAGCTTTTACCAACCCGATTGCTTCAATATTATCTGTGTTCATGCTTTTTGATAAGTCACGCAGGTCCTGGATGGCTTTGCTCACTAACTGTTTTGAAGTAATAATCTTTCCCTGTAATTCCTCTTGTTTAGTTATATCCATTGTACTGAGGTTCAGTTTCGCAAGGCTAAGTATCTGGCCGATATTATCATGAATTTCCTGAGAAATGATTTTGAGCGTCTGCTCCTGAATCTCTAGTTGCGCTTTCAGCAATTCGCTTTTTCTCAGGTTTTCCAGATTATTTTTTTCTATGATCGCCTGGCGTTGCTTTTTCTGGTAGATAATGATAAATACCAAAATAAACAACACTAATACGATTAGTAGTCCAAGTATTACAAAATACGTCTCTTTAATGTCTATCGGTAGGTCCTGCATAATAATAAACCCATCCCAAATATCGAATAACTGATGATATTCGAGATTTTTAAAATGCTTTTCATTTGATAAGCAAAGCTTTCATATCGTATAAATGAAAATTTATACGGACCTATAAAAAAAATAATTACGATGCTTTGAAGAATAAGTCCGCAGCATATCCAAAAAAAGCCATCCCTGTAAATTGGCTTTTCTTCCGGCTTTATCAGAAGTTGGACAAAGTAGATCAAACTTAAAAGAACGACGATAAACAACTCAGATATGTAGGCTGAAGTATTAAACTTAATAAAACTCCAGTTCCGGAAATCGTATAGCACTGATAAAATGGCGATAAAAACCAGCGCGATATTTATTTTCCTGATATAATCACCGGGTCCGCGCCTGGTAAATAGAACGACAATAAAAAAAGATATACCCAGATATAGATATTATATAACCAGCCATTTCTTTGATGAAAAAAATTTATAAGAAAATGTCCCGATATTTCAATAACAAGTACCAGTACGAGATAAACTACAAATAATTTAAGCCAGGATGGAGCAAGTAATTTCCATCTGAAAAAGCCTACTCCAATAGAAAGAGCAATAATCAAAAAATAAATATAGCTTAACATGATTCCCTTTAGTTTCTACTTTCTGGAATGGCTTTCTTTAGCCTGTTGAATTGCCTGACTCAAACTTTGCCCCTGACCCAAAATTACTCCCCTGCAAACAGGAGGAGGGCATAATTCATTTACATCATTTGGTAAATTTACAGCGGTTCCCGCATCAATATTATCTTCATGGGTACCATTACCTGCAGCTTTAGTAGTCATAAAAACGCAGGTTGTCTGACCATTATGATCTTTTAGTTTTTCTCTTAATTCACCATCAGTAATAAAATCCAGGCTAATTTGTCCAAAATATATTCTGACCCATCATTTGTATTAGGGTCTATATTATTTACATACCCGCTTAATTCTGACAGCGGAATCCAAATAGCTTCAGTTTTAGGAACACTCCCCGGGCTCTGAATCGTGGTCTGTTCAGTCCGAATTTTCTCACGAAATCATCTCCTACAATAACCGGTAATGGTTGATTAATTACAGGAAGTGCATTATTTTTTCTGAATTTTTCTTCTTTTTCTACCCATTTCTCATATTTATTCAGATACTCGGTTTTCGCCGTCTTTGCATATTTTACCCATTTTTCCATAGTTAATCTTGATATCAACCATCCGGCAAAAAGACTTGCAACTATCATTACTATTATTACTGACGTTGACATACTTGTTTTTTTCATACCCTTAATTTTAAATGAAACAATAATTAAACTACGACTCAAATCTCACATTTTCAAACTGCCCAATCAATGGCCATTTAACCCAAATTGAGGGGGTGTTTTCACGGTTAATTTCAGGGTCAATCCAACATTGTTTAGCCCGGTTGCATTTTGAAATCTTTGTTTTCATCATTTTTTCTAATTCAAAATTCTTTTTATGTCAGACAAACAACTATCATTTGAAGAGGTGAATAAGCATTTCGAAAGCGTTGACCTTTCACCATTCCAGGAGGGCGGAAAGCATTTTTTTACACCGGCATCAGTAACCAAAGCGCCGGGTGATGTGCTGCAAAACGTTTGCGGTATTTATAAAGTAGTCAGGCCTTTCCTCGAACTGGTTTCAAATCTTCCTTTGATCCCCAAGAAATGGAAAGACGCCATTAAGACATTTATGAGCTTAATGGATTCTCTTTGCCCTTAAGTATGTTTTCGGTGCGAAACAAATGTTTCGCACTTTTCACTTCAACACCTGCCCATACTCCTCCTTCCATTCCCACTTCCATCTTCTGTGGCTCCAGAGCCACATATCCGGGTATTGGCGAATTACTCCTTCGAGGTATTTTACAAATTTTCCTGTCAGTTCCTGTTCAGTCGTGGAAGATGGGTCATTCTCAGCAACAGTAAATACAGCTTCGTAATAACCGCGGCGTACTTTATGAATAAAAGCGAAGACAACAGCAGCATTATTGGTGACAGCTCCTTTACCCGGTCCTTTTACAAATGGGGTGGGCTTTCCAAAAAAATCAAACCACCATGCATTGCCGGGGTGACCGGGATTCTGATCGGCTGCCAATGCCAGCGCATATTGCTCATTCCGGTAGGGCAGCATATCTTCCCGCATATGCGTAGCACGCAATAGTTTGGTACCAAAGCGGGAGCGGAATTTATAGACCAGTCTTTCAAAATTCTTATTGGTAATAGGCATATATACTGCGAGAAAAGGCATTTGCAGGTTAACAGGGCAACTGACATTGCACCATTCCCAGTTGAAATTATGTCCCGCATGTATCTGCACTTTCCTGCCCGATCCGTGAAAGGCGTTGACAACTTCCCAGTTACCGGTAAATCGTTTTAGGATAGCCTTTTCCGAAACAGAGATCATTTTAATGGTCTCGATAAATGTATCAATAAGATTATGATAGAACTTTTTGGCAATGAGCCGTCTTTCCTTTTCTGTTTTCTCCGGAAAGGCAAGCAACAGATTATCCATTACCACTTTCCGCCTGTACTTCAGAATATAAAAGACGATACCATAAATACCATCCGATAAAAAATACAATACCCGGAAGGGTAATATAGATATCAGCCAGAAGAAACCATAAATAATATAATACATCGGCAATTTTATTATTGGAAATTAAAGCACAATATTCTGCACCAGTTCACTCTTACCCGGGTAATCGGTATTATAATGCAGGCCGCGGCTTTCTTTGCGAAATGCAGCGCCTTTTACAATAAGATAACCCACCGTGATAAGATTTCTGAGTTCAAGTAATGGCAGTGATAACGACGTATTTTGATACAATTGTTCTGTTTCTTCCCACAACAGGTCAAGACGCCGCATAGCTCTTTGCAAACGGACATCATTGCGGACAATACCCACATAATCACTCATCACCTGCTGCAGCTCTTTCAGGCTTTGCGTGATCAGGATCATCTCTTTGGGCTCACCGGTTCTGTAGCGTTCCAGTCAGGGATAGTGTCATTGAAAGAGCCTGTATCTGTCCCTGTTTACTACTTCAGTAAAACAACGGTGTGCAAAGACCATCGCTTCCAGCAATGAGTTACTGGCTAAACGATTGGCGCCGTGCAAACCCGTACTGCTGCATTCACCGCAGGCAAATAAATTCTTAACGGAACTTCTTCCCCATTCATCCGTCTTAATACCACCGCAGCTATAATGAGCCGCCGGTGCTACAGGGATCATATTTTTTTCTATATCAATACCGAGTGACAGGCATTTCTGGTAAATATTCGGAAAGTGTTCCGTAAATTTTTCTTTACTGAAATGGCGGCAGTCGAGCCACACATGCTCCGTACCCGTCCGTTTCATTTCGCTATCAATGGCCCGTGCAACAATATCCCTTGGCGCCAGATCCTTCCTGGCATCATATCTCTCCATGAATGCTTCGCCATTCTTATTGCGAAGAATGCCGCCATCACCCCGAACGGCTTCCGTAATTAAAAAAGCCTGGCCTTTCATACCCGGTTCATACAAGGCAGTCGGGTGAAACTGTATGAACTCCATATTCTCTATTCTCCCTTTGGCCCGGTACACCATGGCTACACCATCACCCGTAGCAATCGAAGGGTTGGTAGTAGTTCTGTACACCTGCCCGTTTCCTCCTGTTGCGAGCAAAGTGACCTTTGCCAGTATCTTTTCTACCTGGTTTGTCTGCGAGTTCAGTACATATACACCATAGCATTCAATATCAGGCGTAGCTTTTGTAACAAGATAACCAAGGTGGTGCTGCGTGATGATATCTATCACAAAACAATGCTTGACGATCTCTATATTTTGCTGCCGGGAAACAGCTTCGAGCAAGGCTCTTTCCATCTCCCAGCCGGTAATATCTTTATGATGAATGATACGGAATTCCGAATGTCCCCCTTCTTTTCCCAGTTTGTAGTCGCCGCCCTTTTCTTTATCAAACCTGGCTCCCCATTCTATTAATTCCCTTACCCTGTCAGGACCTTCTTTCACCACTATTTCTACTACATTTCTGTTGCACAATCCATCACCGGCGATCAATGTGTCTTCAATATGTTTTTCAAAACTGTCGTTTTCGAGATCATTCACTACGGCTACTCCACCCTGCGCATATTTTGTATTGGTTTCGTCAGCCGCGGCTTTAGTCATCACCACTATTTTTTTATCGGATAACACTGCGCTATTTTCAACGCATAGGTCAATCCGGCGATCCCTGATCCTATAACAAGAAAGTCTGTTTTTTTCATTTATAGATTTTATTTACCGCCCGTGTCGCTCTGCAGAAGCATCAGCAAAATTATCCCTTATCATTCAAAGTAATATACCGGCTGGCTCCTTCTACGATAAAAAGCTGCGCCAGGCCATAGGTAAGTATAACCAGGATATCTGCCAGCTCAAAAGCCTGGTAAAATTTATTGATCGCAAGCGCTGAATCGGAAATAATGAATAATAAGGCTCCGGCCATCATCCATTTGCCGGCTATTTTATTTTTTATGAACAGCATGTGCATGGCCAGCATCAGCATAAAACTGATAACTATCCCATATATCCTCACCGGCAATTTCAAAGCGCCGAGGTAGGGAGAAAGAAACTTATCAAAGCGGCATAATAGATTACTACTATTACCAGCAACCATACATTGCTCCGCACCTGCTCTTTTACTCTTACCTGGTGAAAGAAAATGATATAGAAGATATGCGCAACAAGAAAAGCACATAATCCCGGGATAAAGAACACTTCATTGTTCCGTTCAAACATTAACAGGATATCGCCCGCCCAGGAAAAGAATAATGCTGCTGCTACCCATTTTTTAATCCGGGAACTGACAGCATTTGTTTGCGAAAAGAAATATGCCGCCAGTAAAATGACAATAAGAGGTTTTGAAACATAATCAATCCATTGATCATTTAGTATGCGGCCAATAATATTGACGGCAAGAACCAGTATCACTAAAAATATCCACGATCGTTTATTCACTCAAAACAGTTTAGTTAGCCGGTTCTATCCAGGCTTCGTTCTCTTTCAGCAAATTGATAAGCTCATCAACAGCGGTCTCGCTGTTTACATTCCGCTTCATTACTTCTTTTCCTTTGTATAAAGTGATCTTTCCCGGGCCGCTGCCCACGTAACCAAAATCCGCATCGGCCATTTCTCCCGGTCCATTCACGATACAACCCATGATAGCGATCTTCACACCTTTTAAATGATGGGTCCGTGAGCGGATCTTTGCCGTAG
Organism: Bacteroidota bacterium; assembly: GCA_037200265.1. Lineage (GTDB taxonomy): Bacteria > Bacteroidota > Bacteroidia > Chitinophagales > Chitinophagaceae > VBAT01. The sequence continues at coordinate 119,683 of JBBCIL010000002.1, read as the reverse complement.
TTTCCTGCAGATCGAATAAGGTACGGCCGCAACTGGGGCAGGATATATATTCTGTTTTTGAAATCCTTGTCCGCGTCGCCTGCAAAATGCTAAAAGCCGTATTGTTGATGAATTGTTCTGCGGAGGTATTGGTAACGTAATTACGGCCTACGGTATTCAAAGACTCATAGCTCACCGCTAACAACGCATAGCTTTTAGCAGTCATGCCCAGGCAAATGCCATCGCCAAACCCATCCAGGAATAAAGCGCCTGTTTCCGTAGCAAAATGGATAAGATGTTCATCAGTGGTATGCTCATTACTGTCGGTTATAAGTACAACCGGGTTTTTCACGTTCTTATCTATTAACTCAATGAACATACGCCGGACGGCAGGCATAGTATTAACATTCTTACTGCTCAGGCAAATAACAACTGCGGGATCATTGGCAAACTTATCCATGTATGAAATACCTGTTGCCTCGCTATAACAATCACACATGACAAAATTCAACCTGTCACTTTTGATTGTTGCCTCTGCGTATTCACTGTCCCCGAAGATTGGAAAATACTTGGTTTTATCTGCTGCACTTTGCCATGCTGCGGGATATACGATCACTTTCAATGTGCCGGGTAATGCAAAATCAAGCAACCGCTCACCGGTAAAAATATAATCAGCAGCTGCATCGCTGATATTCCACTTGTCTGTTGCTTCAATATATGTATAGCCGACGCTTTGCAGATCTGCAGGAGTGATTTTCTTTAATTTACTCAGGTCGGCGATAACGACAGGCACATGTTTGCCACCGATATTATCAATGGCGAATGTTTCTCTTCGTTGATAATGGAAAGGGTCGTACGTAATTTTACCGGCAGCCGGAACTCCGTTCCGGTGCTCATTTGCCGGAGTGGAACTCCGGCTCTCATTGCCGGAACAGAGTTCCGGCGTCCATACCTTTTTACTATATCCCTGCATACAGGTATTTCGAGCTCAGGATCTTCTGTCAATGACACGCGGATAGTATCACCCAGCCCATCTTCCATCAGCGTGCCGATACCTATGGCGCTTTTTATTCTTCCATCTTCACCATCACCGGCCTCCGTTACTCCCAGGTGCAGCGGATAGGCTTCACCAAACTCGTTGAACATTGTTTTGACCAGCAGGCGGTATGCCTGCACCATTACCTGCGGGTTACTGGCTTTCATACTCAATACAATGTTATGATAAGCTTCATCTCTTGCTATCCGCAAAAATTCCATAGCGCTTTCTACCATTCCCATCGGCGTATCGCCATAGCGGCTCATGATACGATCACTCAATGATCCGTGATTGGTACCAATACGCATAGCAGTGCCATATTCCCTGCATATTTTTACCAGCGGAGTAAAGCGCTCACGGATACGGTCAATTTCTTCTGCATAATCCGCATCTGTGTATTCAATCAATTCAAATTTTTTCTTGTCCACGTAATTACCCGGATTGACCCGCACTTTCTCGACAATGCGGGCCGCTATCTCCGCAGCATTAGGGGTAAAATGAATATCCGCCACCAGCGGGGTCGTATACCCTCTTTTCCGCAGCTCCTGCTTAATATTGAGCAGGTTCTCTGCCTCTTTCTTTGAAGGGGCTGTGATACGCACCAGTTCTGACCCGGCTTCAATACAACGGATACTTTGCTCAACGGTGGCCATAGTATCCATCGTATCAGTAGTGGTCATTGTCTGCACACGTACAGGATGAAAATTACCCAGCAACAGATCGCCGACCTTTACTTCCTTTGTTTTAAGACGCTTATATTCAGTGAGAGACTCACAATAAAACTGCATGATGACAGGCTGGTTTGCTAATCGGCAAAGTTAACAAAGAATGTAGTGATAAGTAATGTTATGAAATCAGCAAATTAGTTAATTCGCTTATCTGCCAATTGATCTTACCAGTCTTTGGGGCCGCTGCTGGTCTTTGATTTTTGCTTTTGCATTTTCTGCTGAAGCTCTTTTTCTTTCTGTTGCAGCAAACTGAGCTTTTGTTCAGCCTCGTTCTGGTTCATTTTAGGCTGTTGTTGTTTATTTTGCTGTTGGTTTTTTTTATCATTTTCCTTTTTAGGAGGAGGCGGGGTTTTCTTTTTTAGTTCCAGCAACGCTTTTTGCAGGTTCTCCCTGGCTTCTTTATCATTGGGATCCTGCCGTAAGGCATTTTTATATGCTTCGATACTTTCTTCCAGCCGCTTTTGAAAGGAAAGGATAGCGCCTTTGTTATAATAAGCTTTTGCTTTTTCAGCGCCTTCTTCGCTTTTCATAACCAGGTCATCAAACGATTTTATCGCTTCGCTGTATTTTGATAAGCGGTACGTTGTACTGGCCCGGTTGAACATGGCTGTTTTATTCGCAGGATCTTTAGCCAGCGCTTCATCATAAGCCGTAGCCGCGGGCTGGTATTGCTGCTGACGGTACAGGTCATTGCCCTTTTTAATATCCTGCACCGCTTCCTGTGCATTGCTGCTGCTATAGAAGCATACAGCCATTAAGCCCGGTATGATCAATTGCTTTTTCATGCGACCACTCTTTTCTTTCAGGAACAAAATTTTCTGCGATTAAGAGAATCAGCATAGCCCCGGCAAACCACCAGTAATACGTTTTAAAATTCATCAGCGACACATCTCCAAACGCCCTGCTTTCTATTTGAGATAATTGTTTTTTTACGGCTTCTACCGCTTCATCGGAGCCAGACAACCTTATATAGGCGCCATTGGTATTTTCCGCTATTGATCTTAGTTCTTCTTCATTCAGTTTTGATATGACGGGGTTGCCGGTCTCATCCTTTTTATTTTCACCGGTAGACGGATCAATAATGTAAGCTCCTTCTGTAGAACCGATCCCAACCGTATTGATCATCATTCCCTGTTCTGCCAGGTCCTTGGCTGTCTTTACCGCGTCTGCATCATGATCTTCTCCATCGGAGATTAATACCACAGCCTTATATCTTCTCTCAGCCGTATTGAAAGCATTAGCACTCATTTTTAATGCTTCGCTTATAACTGTTCCCTGCTGCGGCACGGCATCGGGACCGGCAGATGAAACGAATAATTGCGCCGCACCATGATCTGTTGTCAGCGGCATCTGCATATATGCTTTACCGGCAAATAATACCAGGCCGATACGGTCATCCGGCATTGCATTCATCAGCTTGCCGATAAATTGTTTGGCCCGTTCCAGCCGGCTGGGCTGAAGATCGGCCGCCAGCATACTCTTACTTACATCAAGGGCTATTACTACATCAATCCCTTTGCGGTTCACCCCATCAGCATCTCCCGGCTTACGAAGATTCATAGCCGCGGTTATACCTGTGGTTATGGCCAGCAGCAGAATAATGAATTTGAGAGTGAATAATTTTGGAGAGAAATTCCGGGTCAGTTCTTTTACCAGTTTCTTATCTCCCATTCTTTTCACCACCTTTCTTTTCCATATTATCAATAAGATAAAAAGCCCAATAAAAAAGGGGATAGCTGCCAGCAGCCAGAGAAATTGTGTATGTTGAAACCGGAGATTCAAAAGCGCTTAAATGATTTGCTATATTACTCAACAATTAAACCAAATCCTCCCAATTTTCACCCAATATTAAACGGAAAACTACTATTACATCCTTCCTTCCAGGAAACCCAGTTGCCTGAGGATCGCTTTCAGCATTTTCATCCGTACCGTCCACATATCATAGTCTTTGTCAGGCGACTCGATATTCAGTACAAAGAAATAAGGATGGTTATTCTCTTCGATCCAGCCGGTTACCCAGCCGATCGCATTCCCGTTTTCTTTAAAACCCCAACCCGTTTTATAGCCCAGCCGGTAGGTAGTGCTGTCTTCAAACAACATGGCCCTTTTTACCATTTCCTGGTAACTTTTAAAGAAAGGAAGCTGGTCAAAGTATAATCTTTTTACCAGGCCTAATTCTTCATCGGGAGTAATCTTGAGTGAGTTATCCAGCCAGAAAGAATCTATGGCTGAGCGTATTTTTCTTGTGCCGTATTTCAATGAATCAAGCCATAACTGCATCGTGTCTTTGCCTATACGGCGGGCTACTTCCTGGTAATAATTGACCGCCGATACACGGAAGGCTTTATACATGGTAAGATCCTGGTTCCAGTCAGCTACCCTTCTTACCACGCTATCCCATTTTATCACCATGCTGTCGTTAGCGATCTTGCCGGTTTGCAAGCCGATCAGCGAATTGACGATCTTAAATGTTGAAGCAGGTAAATAGCTGCTGTCGCGGTAGCGGGACAGATTGTACACCGTGAATTTGCCCGTACCATTATCCATCAGTGCAAAACAGCCGTCCACTTTATTTTCATCAAAGTATTTTTTGAGCGTATTATCAATATTTACATTATTCTGTGAGCAGGAAGCAAAAAAAATGATGGCCAGGAAGCAGGTGACAGGATATCTCATTGTTATCTGTGAATTTTGGCAAAGTTAGCGGCTGCCGCCACCTGTGCAAATACGATTAGTGTTTTATAGCAGAGTTGCCAACTGTAAAAAAGCGCACCGGATAATTTTTGATAAAAAAAATCCCGGGATAGAACCGGGATTATACAATTTCTTAAGGGTGTATAGTATTACAGATAGAATCCACCTTTCTGTTTGTAATGTTTGTTGCCCTGGCAATCTCTTTTTACAGAGGCACATGATGACAACATAAACATAACTACCGCGCCTGCGATGAAGCAAAGCATTAATTTCTTCATTACTTAGTTTTTTCGGGTCCAATAATTAGTTAGGGAGATCCAAAGGAAGGATTCGGTAGAATTAGGCCATGTAAGAGAGAACGAAAATAATAAGCCAATATTGTTTTTCATAACTTATGTCAATATTTTTTTTGATTATTTATAAAAGAAGCCGGTATCTCTTTTTATCGTAAAAACACGAATTTGTTTACATTTATAGTATAAACCCAAAACCTCTTGCCATGAAACAGTTTATTCTCTTCTTTACGGTTGTAGCCTGTTTGCTTTCAGCCTGTAACAACAACACAAAGGCAGTGGACCCTGCCAATAAAGACAGCCAGACAACGGTAAGCGCCGATGCCAGCCAGTTTGCAGCAGGTATCTGAAGAAATGAAGAAACAGACCGAAGACCTGCAGAAATTGCAACCATTAAGCCTTGATGAATTAAAAGCACTTTTACCCGAAACGATCATGGGAGCAAAAAGATCCAAATTTGAGGCTACCTCGATGAGCGGAACAGGCTTTGCCTCTGCTGAATATAATCTCAATGACTCAACGGAAATAAAAGTGGATATATGGGATTGTGCGGGACCTGCCGGTGCAGGCCTTTACAGCACACAATACCTCGGCATGTTTAGTATTCAGTCTGTAAGCGATGACGAATACACAAAGACCATAGACTTCAAAGGAGAAAAAGCCATTGAAAATTGTAAGACAAGCAATAACCGCTGCACACTTACTTATTTTACCGGTAAACGCTACATGGTAGCGCTCGAGGGAAGGAACATGCACCCTGATGGACTGAAGCAGGCAGCGGGTGAACTGAAGATATAGTTCGGGAAAGAATTATAAAAGCCGGGAAGACAGTAAGCAACAAACCCGTTTGCGGTTTACTTCGTCTTCCCGGCAAATTATTTACGAAACGTTCATTTCAATACGCCCAGTTCTTTACCTGTTTTGGTAAATCCCGCGATCGCTTTATCCAAATGCTTTTGTTCATGAGCGGCGCTCAGCTGAACCCTTATTCTTGCCTGGCCTTTTGGTACCACGGGGAAAAAGAAGCCAATTACATAGATGCCTTCTTCGAGTAGTTTACTGGCAAAGTTTTGCGCCAGTACAGCATCATACAACATAATAGGAACGATAGGATGATCGCCGGGGCGTATCTCGAAACCTGCCTCTGTCATTTTATCCCGGAAGTATTTTGTATTGTACTCCAGCTTATCCCTCAGCTCTGTGGTGCCCGTAAGCATATCCAGTACAGCAATAGAAGCGCCCGCAATAGATGGCGCCAGCGTATTGCTGAATAAATAAGGTCTTGATTTCTGGCGCAGCATATCTATCACTTCTTTTTTTCCGGAAGTAAAACCACCGGACGCGCCACCCAATGCTTTACCCAATGTACCGGTAATGATATCTATTTTTCCCATGACACCCCGGTACTCGTGCGTACCTCTTCCTGTTTTTCCAGGAAGCCGGAGGAATGACATTCGTCTATCATGATAACAGCATCATACACTGCGGCCAGCTCAACGATCTTATCCAACTGGGCGATCGTGCCATCCATACTGAATGAACCGTCGGTAACGATGATACGGCTGCGGCAGCCGGCGGCTTCTTTTAATTTATTCTCCAGGTCAGCCATATTATTATGCTCGTAACGAAAACGCTGTGCTTTGCACAAACGAACGCCGTCAATAATGGAAGCATGATTCAGCGCGTCGGAAATGATCGCATCTTCTTCGTTGAATAATGGTTCAAACACGCCCCCGTTCGCATCGAAAGCCGCGGCATACAAGATCGTGTCTTCTGTGCCCAGGAATTCAGCGATCTTTTTCTCCAGTTCTTTATGAATATCCTGCGTACCGCAGATAAAACGGACACTGCTCATACCGTAACCATGTGTCTCGATGGCTTTATGGGCGGCCTCAATTACTTTGGGATGAGACGAAAGCCGAGGTAATTATTGGCGCAGAAGTTCAAACGGTTTTGCCATTCACTGTTATCTCTGCTCCCTGCGAACTGGTGATAATGCGTTCTGTTTTATACAGACCGGAAGCTTTTACTTCTTCTACTTCTTTGGCGATACGGCCGGCGAATTTTTCATTCATGCTTGTTGTTTGAGCAGCAAATATATTGTGTTGCCCCTTTTCCCCCGCCCCGGATGATAACCCGAAACAGTCCACTTCCCTTTTTATGCATTCTACCGGCCAAAACCGGCATTTTATCAATTATTGGCTTTTTGCAGGAAAAATGCGGTCTACCTTTGCTGTAACATTTTTTGGCCCGGTGTCGTCAAAGACTGAAATCAACCAACGTGAGAAACAGGAATACCATACGATCACTTTCGCTCGGCGCTGTTATGGCCGGCTTTTTCCTGGTATTGTGGGCGGCAGCGCCGGTTAAAGAGCATACCCGCTGCAAAGAGTCCCTGGAAGGTTGCTGCAAAAAAGATAACGACAAGAATACCCCTAAAATGTCCTGGGAAACGATGCCTCATCGGTTTTTTTCTTCCTCTCTCTTGATTAATAATCAATTAGGCCGGATACTTTTTTTACCAGGCCTGTAACTTTTTCATAAAACCAATCGTTTAACCTGAAAATGCGGGGATAGCCTGTATTTTTGAAACTGTCTTCGGCTGTTTATGACTGAAAGAGAATACAATGAATGTGTAAAGACGTACGCAGATAATGTGTACCGTTTTATCGTGAAAAACCTCAAACATGAGGAAGACGCGAGAGACGTGGTGCAGACCGCGTTTGAAAAAATGTGGCGCAACCGTGATGAGATTGATCCTGTGAAATGCAAATCCTATCTTTTTACGGTAGCCTATCACCAGATGATTGATCATATCCGTAAGGTGAAAAGGGTGCAGTTGAAAGAAGAATTCAATGACCAGGTAAAAGTGCAGGACCGGCCGGCCAATAATTTAAAGAAAGTACTGGAAGAAGCGCTGAGCCGCCTGAGCGAAACGCAACGGTCGCTGGTATTGTTAAAAGACTATGAAGGATATAGTTATGATGAAATAGGAAAGATAACGGGTCTTAGTGAAAGCCAGGTAAAAGTCTACCTGCACAGGGCCAGGGTTCAGTTGAAGAATTATTTGGTAAAAATTGAAAACGTAATATAAATCAGAAACCAGAGGTCAGAAATCGGAAAGTGTTCGCTACCAGATTTCTGCCTTCAGACCCCGGAGCTCAGATAACATGAAACTTAACCGCCATAATTACGAAGAGTATTTTATCCTTTACCTGGATAATGAGCTCGGCAGTGAAGACCGCCGCGAAGTAGAGTTATTTGCGGAAGAGAATCCTGACTTGAAAGCAGAACTGGATATACTGCTGCAAAGCAAGCTCACTCCTGATACCGGCATTACTTTTACCAATAAAGAATCGCTGCTGGCCCGCGACAGCTCCTTCATCAACCTGAACAATTATGAAGAATGGCTGCTTTCCTATATAGATAATGAACTGACGGCAACAGAAACAAAAGATGTTGAAAGATTTATTACTGAGCATCCTGCTGTAAAAACAGAATTGGGTTTATTGCAAAAAACAAAACTGCCGTTTGAAGCCATTACTTTTCTGGTAAAGAATCTCTGTACCGCAAAGAAGAAGAAGCAAAGGTTGTGGTTTTTCATTGGCGCAGATGGGCTGTAGCCGCTGCCTTATTAATAGGTATCAGCACTACCGCGATCGTTGTGATGAATACTAAACCAGGTAAAGGCCAGCAAGGTGTTGCAAAAGGTAAATCCATAGAAAAAGTTTCAACCGGCAATACACCCGGTAAGCAAACGGCGAATGAAGCACCCGCCCCGCAGGAGGCAATAGCTGATAACAATCCGAAAAAAACTGAACCGGCAATAAAGACGCCTGTTAAAACAGTTTTTGATCAAACTAACAATGCCCTGAAGAACGAACAGTCTCCCGCGATAAAACAGGATGAGGAAGTGGTGACTAACAATACGGTGAAAAAGAAAACAAATGAGCTTCCTGTGCCTGTTGACAATCCTTATACAAATAGATCAGCTGATGCAACAGGTCTTATTGTAAAAACAGATGTTCCTTCTAAAGAAGCATTAACAAACATTAATGAAATTGCCACACCTTCCGGTGTAACACCTGATATAGTACGAACGTCATACTCATCAAATGTATCACCAGAAGAAGGAACAGATACAGACCAGCCAGATGGTAAGAAAAACAAGCTTCGTGGTTTTTTCCGGAAAATAACACGGACGTTTGAAAAAAGAACCAATATAAAAGCAACCGATGATGAAGATCGTTTGCTGATCGCAGGGCTGGCTATTAGACTGAATTAATTTATTTTAAAATCAAAAAGATGAAAAGGATATTTACCCTGTGTATAGCACTATGCACACTGATGACAGTTTTTGCACAGCAAACAGACACTACAACTAAGCAGGCTCCTGATACTATTAAGATAGGCGGCATGGTGATCATCCGTGAAAAAGGCAGCAAGCCCGACAGAGAAGAAGATCATAAAGGCGGTCTCCGCATCACCAGGAGAAAAAACAATGAAAAGCCTTCGAATATCAGCACCAACTGGTGGATCGTTGATCTCGGATTTTCTAACTGGGTAGATAATACCACTTATGCCAGCGCCGGTACACAGGCATTCGCACCTGGCAGCAACGAAGACTGGTTTAAACTGCGGGCAGGTAAATCAAGAAGCGTTAACCTCTGGTTCTTTATGCAGCGCCTTAATATGGTAAAGCATGTGGTGAACCTGAAATATGGTGTAGGTCTTGAACTGAATAATTACCACTTTGATGATACAAGAGTAAAGTTTTCCAAAAAGCCTACGCTTGTAGCACTGGATCCCGATCTGCAAAATGCAAGAAAGAACAAATTAGCGGCAGACTATCTTACTGTTCCTATCATGCTGAACTTTAATTTCACTCCGGCCGCAATAATGGTGTCGGATTCAGTGCAGGCGTCAGCGCAGGTTTCTTATACAGCGCCCGTCAAAAAACCAAGAATGACGGCGATGTAGATAAAACCAAAAGCGACTTCAATCTTGAACGCTGGAAACTATCGTATGTAGGTGAATTGCTATTAGGCCCTGTAAAACTATACGGAAGCTATGCGTTTAAGAATATGTGGGAGAAAGGACTTGATATGACGCCTTATACCGTAGGATTCCGTATCAGCAACTGGTAAAAACTACAGAACATATTACAATTACGGATAATTACCTTTATAATTTTCCACATCCCGTTGAAAATCTTCAACGGGATTTTTCTTTGCATCATTTTTGCTTATTGGGTACAATTGCAAAGTCATCGTTAAAACGATTTTTGCTGATAATAAATAATCCCTGTATCCCGTTTTGAATCCGAACGGTCAAGGACATGACTATGAAAAATACAATTGTACTTACATCCATTTTGCTGGGAAGCGGATTCCTGGTCTTTAATACTTCTTCTTCCATGAAGATGGTAAAGAAGATATCAAAGAGATCTGCTATAACGAATGGCCCGGTAGGAAGTATTTCCATCATCATAGATAAATCAGACTACGAATTAAGTGTATATGATGATAAAGGCTGGTATGCTACCTATCCCGTTGTATTTGGTAATAACAGCCTGGAAGATAAAAAAATAGAAGTGATAAAAACACACCTGAAGGAAGTTTCCGCATTACCAGTAAGAAAGTACATGAAAAATGGTATCGCTTCCTGGCGATAGATTATCCAACCAAAGAAAGCTGGGATAAATTCAAACAAAGAAAACAAAGAGGTGAGATACCGGCATCAGCAAGCATTGGCGGCGCTATCGGCATACACGGCACCTGGCCGCATGAAGACTTTGTAATAGATAAATATAAAAACTGGACGATGGGCTGTATCTCTATGAAAAGGGATGATGTGGATGAAGTGTATAACTTCACTCCTGTCGGTACAAAAGTTACTATCAGAAAGTAGACACTCTTACCTGTTTTAAAAACGCCCCCACTTCTCTTATCCATGTAACCGGATCTTTCTGCAGAAATTGTTCATGTACTGCATTATCATATAATACCAGTTTCTTATTCTTCGCAGCTATTGAACTGTAGATCGCATCTGTTTCATATCGTAAAACCAGGTCATCCTTTTCACCGTATTGCATCAGCACCGGGCAACTTACTTTCTTTGCATACTCAGAGGACCGAAAACCCAACCCGTTAAACCCTCTCTCTGCTCCTATCCAAAAACTGGTAAGAAAACCAAATGGTTGTTCCGGAAAACCTAAGTGTGCGTGCCCGCCCTTTCAAATGAGATTGCAGGGAAAGAAAAGGCATTTCAATAATAATACCCGAAGGTTTCAGATCGTAATCAGCAATGCCTTTCAATATCTCGACCGCACCCATGGAAGCGCCCCATAAAAAAATATTTTTCTCCCCCGTTTGAATAATATGATCGTACGCCAGCTTCACTTCTTCCGACTCCCGGTAGCCGATAGTAATTACATTCCCGCCACTGCTACCATGTCCCCTTACATCTACCATCATTACGTTGTATCCAAAATTCCTGAACTCAGCTGCTTCATGTATTACCTGTCCTTTATTACCCATCAGCCCATGAAACAATATAACAGTACCCTTCGCCACCGAATCCGTTTTAGCGTACCACGCTTCGATGGTGATATCTTTCGCTGTTTTTAACCTTACCGTACTAAAAGAAAAATGAGGAGTGTCTGTACCTAATTGCCGGTAAAATCTGGGCCCCGGTAAAAAGCCGCCAGGTTTTGGCAAAAATATTATTGGAAGCGGGTTTGGTCCAGGTATCCTTACCAGGAGTATACAGGTAGGTGAGTTTGTGAGCGTATAAGGCTGAGCTGATATTGATAAGAATGATCTGGGCCAGCAGCGCCCAAAATAGCCAGGTAATAACGATCCGCAGCCGTCTTTTGGTTTTCCCTTTTTTCATAAGATATTGATTGACCTCAACGGGTCAGCCGCCAAAAATAGTTTCCGGGTCCCAAAACATCTAATATTGCCCCTGTTTTTTACCAGAAACCCAAATAAAATCAATTCGGGTATAATTTTTGTTATTTTTACTACGCGTTTGTTTCTAAAAAATTGGAAAACCCTTTTAAAGCAGTCCATCCGGCTGCTTTACTGCTTCAGGGGCTTTACACTTTCCCATTCTTTATTTCTTCTACCACTCCAGGGTCGAGCAGGGTGGAAGTATCGCCGAGATTGGTGGTCTCGCCTTCGGCTATTTTTCTTAAGATGCGCCGCATGATCTTGCCGCTCCGGGTCTTTGGCAGCCCGGTCACAAACTGGATCTTATCGGGTTTGGCGATAGGCCCTATCACTCTTGTTACTGTCTGCAGAATATCTTTTCTCGCCAGCTCATTATCTATATTCTTCCCGGTAAAGATCACGTAGGCATAGATACCCTGGCCTTTTATATCGTGCGGGTAACCTACTACCGCACTTTCTACCACCCCTGCATGCATATTGATGGCGTTTTCCACTTCGGCTGTACCTATACGGTGGCCGCTTACATTGAGCACATCATCCACTCGTCCTGTTATCCTGTAAAAACCGTTTTCATCTTTCAGTGCGCCATCACCGGTGAAATATAAATTTGCGTAGGTAGCAAAATAATTAGTGCGGCATCGCTCGTGATCGCCATACGTGGTTCTTAAAATGGAAGGCCAGGGAGCTTTGATACATAGATTTCCTTTCAACAAACCATTCTCATCTTTTTCCGTCACTTCTTTTCCATTCTCATCCACCAAAACAGGTTGTACTCCCGGCATCGGTAAGGTTGCCCAACTCGGTTTAGCCGGTGTTATACCCGCCAGGTTTGAAATAAGTACACCGCCGGTTTCCGTCTGCCACCAGGTATCCACGATCGGGCATTTTTTCTTCCCGATATGCTCATCGTACCAATGCCATGCTTCCTCATTGATCGGCTCACCTACCGTTCCCAGTATTTTTAAAGAAGAAAGATCTTTTCCTTTTAACGGATCGAGACCAAAACCCATTAAACTCCTGATAGCCGTCGGTGCTGTATACAGGATATTAACCTTATGCTTGTCAACAATATCCCAGAAACGGCCGGCATCGGGCCATGTAGGAATGCCTTCAAACATCAGCGAAGTAGCGCCTGCACTTAACGGGCCATATAAAATATAACTATGCCCCGTTATCCAGCCAATATCAGCTGTGCAGAAATGAATATCACCGGGATTGTATTGAAATACATTGACAAAAGTATATGTCGTCCATACCATATAACCGGCACAGGTATGCACTACACCCTTGGGTTTGCCGGTACTGCCTGATGTATATAAAATAAATAAGGGATCTTCCGCATCCATTTCTTCGGCGGGAAATGATACTACCCCATCTTTCTCTACCTGCGTTTCCGCATATTCCATTTCATCTTCCCACCATACGTCACGTCCTTTGAGCATAGAGACCGGCGTCCTCGTTCTTGTATAAACAATTACTTTCTTTACTGTTTTGTTTCCTATCAGTGCATCATCAATTACACTTTTCAACGGAATATCCTTACCGCCACGATAGGCCCCGTCGCAGGTAACAATATATTCCGCTTTTGCATCTTCCAGCCTGTCGGCAATACTCTGCGCAGAAAAACCACCGAAAACTACGCTGTGAACAGCGCCGATCCTTGCACAGCCCAATACTGCATAAGCCAGCTCGGGCACCATACCCATATAGATACAAACGCGGTCACCTTTTTTTACCCCATTATTTTTCAATACCTGTGCAAACTGGCAAACTCTTTTATGCAACCGGTTATACGTAACGACTCTCACTCTTTCTTCGGGGCCGTTTGGCTCCCAGATAATGGCGGGTGTATCCCCCATTGCTTCCAGGTGCCGGTCAATACAATTCTCCGTAATGTTCAGCTTTGCTCCTTTGAACCATTCAATTTTCGGTTCTTTAAAATTCCATTCCAGCACTTTGTCCCATTTCTTTTTCCATTGAAAATGCTGGGCGACGGATGCCCAGTATGCTTCGGGTTCATCTACGCTGGCACGATACGCTGCTTCATACTGTTCCATGCTGCTCACCTGGTAGGGATATGACATAAGCAATTTTGAATTAAGTAACGGTTATATTACCGAATGATAAATTTACACAACTGAATTTAAATCGGCTTTAATTTACGGGAACGTTCTCATTGATTTTCTTTTTAGCTGCTATGTAAATTCATATCTTAACTGCATGAACCAAACGATTTCTTCCAAAACGATACGCTCTGTCATTGCCGCATCTTCCGTAGGTACCATGATCGAATGGTATGATTTCTATATTTTCGGCATGCTTGCCAAAACCATCTCTACAGAGTTTTTTCCTGAAGGAAATTCTACCGCCGCCTTACTGAGCACACTGGCGATCTTCGCTGCGGGTTTTATCGTTCGCCCCCGTTCGGCGCTCTCGTATTTGGCCGGCTGGGCGATCTCATCGGAAGAAAATATACGTTCCTGCTTACACTGGTGCTGATGGGGGGCTCCACCTTTTTAATAGGCCTTGTACCGGGATATAAATCTATTGGGATTGCCGCTCCTTTACTGGTATTATTATTAAGATTGATACAAGGACTTGCACTGGGTGGTGAATATGGGGGCGCTGCTACTTATGTCGCCGAGCATTCACCTGCCGGCAAACGGGGCTATTACACCAGCTGGATACAAACAACCGCTACGCTTGGCCTGTTTGTAGCGCTGGGCGTTATCATGCTTGTTAAGCTCAATATGTCCGATGCGCAATTCAATGCTGAATGGGGCGGCTGGCGTTATCCTTTCTGGATATCTATTTTATTAGTGATAGTATCTGTTTACATAAGGTTGAAGATGGCCGAATCGCCGTTATTCTCTAAACTGAAAGCAGAGGGAAAAACATCGGCAAATCCTTTAAAAGAAAGTTTCAGGAACAAGGCTAATTTTAAAATGGTACTGCTGGCTTTATTTGGCGCAGTGATGGGACAGGGCGTAATATGGTATACAGGTCAGTTCTACGCACAGAATTTTTTAGAGACAAAATGCAATATAGAATTTGAACAAAGCAGGACGATCATGCTATGGGCCATTGCAGGAGCTACTCCTTTCTTCTTACTCTTTGGATGGCTGAGTGATAAAGTGGGAAGAAAATGGATCATGATGCTGGGTATGTTGCTGGGTATCCTTACTTACAGGCCCATCTTTGCCACATTTCTTAAAGACACTGATATTGAAACCAAATGGAAGCCGGGGCGTGATTTTACAGAAGCAAATGCCGTGATCAAAACAGAGGGGCGTTAAAGAAAGCCAGGATTCTTTACTCATTACCACGGCTAAATTCTCTTACACCGATGGAAGCACTTTTACCAGGATAACTAAAGACACTATGCTGGCCAGTAATGGATATGCAGCAAAAGGACAACCTAAAACCGAATACGCAAATAAACATTTGCCATCGGGAGTATACTGGAAATTCGTCGGTCTTGTTTTCCTGCTGATACTATATGTCACGATGGTCTACGGCCCTGTCGCCGCTTTTTTAGTAGAGATGTTCCCGACAAAGATCCGCTATACTTCCATGTCATTGCCCTACCATATCGGCAATGGCGTGTTTGGGGGTTTAGTACCGTTTATTGGCTTATTGCTCACCACCACTTATCCGAAAGATCCACTCGTAGGCTTATGGTACCCGATCAGCGTAGCAGCGCTATGCCTGATCATCGGCACTATTTACCTGAAAAATAAAATTGACAAAGACGTAACTGATTAAAAACAACAATCATGAACAACATAAAAAAATATTTAGGTATCCTCTGGCTGTTACTGGCGCCGGTTGTTATTTATTTCCTGGTAGCAGGTGCCATTAGCAATATTGATCCGGCCGGAAAAAAAGATATTAATAATCCCATTATCTGGATCATCATTATTGCCATCTTTACTCCCATAGCGATCGGGCTGATGATATTTGGCTGGTATGCGGTAAAGGGAGAATACGACCACTTACCGGAAAGTTCAAAAGATATTTAAAGCGGCAGGACGAATTAACTTCTTTATCAGCATAGTACAGAATGATATAATTTTTTTTGCCTGTCTCTTTTATATAAGACCGTTTTGACTTATTTTTATGCCGCTGATGAAGCATAATAAACAGACATATAGTTTCGCTAATATACTGGCCGCTGTCCTGATGGCCGTTACCCTGTTATGGCTGACGATCAGCACTCCTTTTGTATATGCTTCTGAACAACAGCAGGAAATCTCCCAAACAAATACCACGGATGATGATCTGCCTGAAGCCGAAGATTCTCCTGTAGGCAATACAACGGAAGAAAAAACAGAGACCAGTTTAAATACTTTATCCGAGTACCTTCATCATATAGACGAATTATCTCAACTGGCTGTATTGTCACACAAACACAACTGCTCTCATGACTTTGCTGTTTATGTGGCTTTCCACGGAGAAATGCTTTGCCCCCCTCCTAATTTCACCCGGTCATAACACATCTTCCCGGTCATTTTATCATGGAAAAATCCAGTGATATGTCATGCATTTGCATGCATCACATGATACCCGCGGAAAAAATAACGTACACATATTGTTAGCAGGCAACAGGTACTTTAAAGAAGTAATGTCGCCCGGGTATTCTATATAAAAAAGGATGCCGGGCATTACTAATGATATGTGCATACGCAACAGTTATACATTTTATTAAAAATGTTTACCAAACAGCCGCCGAAACAGTGCGCAGTTATATAAACATGCAAGCAATCAAACTACCATTATGAGCAGGGCCAGCTTTTGGCAACGGTTTTCTCTATCTATATGCGACCATGCGATGGCCGCTACGAAGAATTAAAGAAAGGAAATATAACACGGAATGTTGTTGATGATCTTACGGCAGGCCTGGTACTGGCAGCAGTAGCTATACCGCTGGCAATAGGATTTGCGATGGCCAGTGGCTTAAGACCGGAGCAAGGCATTATCGGGGGAGCAGTAGCTTCTTTATTGGGAGCTGTATTCGGCGGTTCAAAATACCTGGTGCATGGACCAACCGCCGCTTTTATTCCCGTGATCGCCGGGTTGATGGCTGTTTATGATCCCGGCTTTCTTGTACTCGCTTCGCTCATTGCAGGACTGATGCTTTTGTTCGCCGGTTTTTTCAGGCTTGGCCGTCTTGCAGAAAAGATCCCTCATTCGATCGTCGTTGGCTTTACTATCGGTATAGCTCTGATCATCGCCCTGTCACAAACAGGGCCAGCGCTTGGATTCAAAGAGAAAGGAGGACATAGCATCGCTGATCAAATCCTGTTTATCTATGAAAATACAGGCAACATACATCTTTCTGCAGTCGTGATGGTAGTGCTCACCATTGTTTTTTGCAAGGCGTTTGAAAGACTCTCTGATTCGATACCCGGGCCTGTACCCGCCCTTGTTTTTGGGTACTTTGGAGCGCAAACCTTCTGGTCAGACAAAGGATTAGTGCTGATAGCTGACCAGTATGGCAGTATGATGGCGGATCTGATTATTTTCAGACCGCCACTGCTGCCAGAAACATGGAATGCAGCAGTGGCCTTTGATCTTTTTTATTATGCTTTTACATTTTTCATCATCGCTGCGATTGAAAGTATACTGTGCGGACGTGCGGCAGACCGGCTGGCATTCAATCACGGATTTCCTTTTAGTCCCAACAGGGAATTAAGGGGACAGGGAATGATAAATATCTTTTCGCCTTTGCTCAATGGCTTCCCGCATACGGGAACGCTTGGCAGAACCGCGTTGAGCATTCGTATAAAGGGACGTTCTCCCCTTGCCGGTATTGCCAAATCAGTTTTTATCATCGCTATTGTATTATTTATGGCCAGGTACCTGGAAAAAATCCCGGTCGCCTGCATAGCAGGTATCCTTTTATATGTAGCCAGCGGCATGGTAAAAAAGAAAGAGATAAACAGAATAATCAGTATGAATAATTACCATGTCATGCTGATGTGTTATACCGTTGCAGCGGTACCCTTATTCGGTTTCATGATCGGCGTTTTGTCTGCAATCGTTATATATGCGATTTGCTTTCGCTTATTTGAAAAGAAGAAGAGCAAAGAATTTGTTTACAGGAATAAGCGGGTGCGTGAGAAATACTGAGGTTATATCACGCAAAGGCGCGGCGGCGCAACGCTGGAAGTCGTTTGCTGCCTCGTTGCGCCGCCGCGCCTTTGCGTGATACTCTTTGCGCCTTCGCGTGAAACCCATCACGAAGACCTATAAGCAATCGGGTGATAATTCTTTTTATGTTGCCCCAGGAAAATACGTGCATAGATCCTCAGGATCGCAAATTCCATGAATATAAAACTTAAGGATATAAAAACGATCAATGCTATCTCCTGCTTGTGAATATGACTGAAAAGAAGATCTATACCGATAAAAGTAGGGGTATATGGAAACCCGATCAATCCCAAACATGATAACAGGAACACAAAGGCCAAGCCCGGATATTCATGTGTATGTCCATGAAAACCGTTGAGGTCAATATTTTTTTCAATGTTCTTTATTTTGCTGAGGCATAGATACCCGGCAGCCGATGAAACAATAATACCGCTGAGGTAGATCAGTATATAGCTGCTGTCGAAATGCTCATGAAACAATGTGATGGACAGAGCAATGAACAACTGGGCAGCTATGATAAACAACCATGCTCTTATCGCATTCTCCCTTTCGGTAAATGCTTTCAGGATTAACAGCAGCCCGATAAATGAAGAAATTACAGGGAGGTATTCATACACTCCCGGTGCTATATTTTCCGGGAACAGGTCGCAATACGCTCCTGCCAGTAAAAGCACCGCCAAAATAACATACGCTACCCTGCCTGTAAGAAAATGAAGTTTGTTTCCCATCCACTTAAACGGGCTCCATAAAAAACGATACATGAAACCATCGAGGTTCCACTCTTTTACTGATAATACGTAGAAAGAATTCATGATCCGCCTGAGTGAAGCATTACTTTTATTTGGTGACTGTGGCTTATAGTTGAATACCATATCATGTATCCGGTAGCTTAATACTGATGGGGAAACCAGTAACTGGTAGGTTCGTAAAAAAGCATTGCCCGCAAAATGGATCAGTGCAAGAATATGAAAACCTAAAGCGACTTCTATAAACATCAGCCCGATCTGCGCAATGGAAGAGTAAGCGATCTGTGTTTTTACCGTGGATTGAACCCTGGCAATACCCCGCTGCGATAAGGCTGGTAAGCAACCCTATTATGATCACTAATACTTTTACGATCGTTACGCTTTCCCAGTATGGATACGTACGCAATAAAAGGAAAACGCCCAGGTGCACGGACAATGAACCATAGAAAACGGCGCTGGAGGTTGTAGGTCCTTCCATAGCTCTTGGCAGCCAGGAAGAAAAAGGCAATTGTGCCGATTTGGTTGAAGAGGCGATCACCAGCATGATGCAAATAAATATTCCATACCAATTATGCTCCTGCAGGTGCTGCCCGACCAGGGCTGCATCATTCAATTTAACAAAAGTAATATTCTCGTGCCATAGCTGGTGGCTCATCCACATGGTAAGGATCAGGCATATATCACCCAGGCGATAAACAGAGATCACTTTCAACCCGTTCTTTACAGGCAAATACCTGTCGCGGTAAAAAGCGATCAGCAGAAAAGAACAGACACCCAGTATCTCCCAGCCCATAAACAGGGTCTCAAAATTACCGGAGAAGATCACCATATTATAAGCAAAGAAGAACAAAAGAGTAGTGCTGAAAAACCGCTTGAACCCATCATCACGATGAAGATAATACCGGCTGAAAATGATAATGAGTAATGTTATCACAGCGCCCATCAACGCATACACAGCCGTCACCTTATCAAAATAAAAGCCAATGAATATCTCGATATCGTCTGCCTTAAAAAGCGTAAAATGTTTTATATCCAGCACAGGATGTCCATTCACCAGCCAGTAAATAATAAAAGATAAAATACCGGTGAGATAAATGGCAACGGACATGATTGCCGTTTGTGCGATTATTTTTTCCTTTTTGCGTGGAATAAATAAGCTGACTATAAAATAAAAAAGGGGAAATAAAATAAACAGTTGAAGTAGCTGCGGCATGTAATGGTTTAATTAATTGAATAAACAGGTAAGTTTTCCTTTGTAGCATCCACAATATGATTCGTCTCCATTTCCTTCGCCTTTTCTACCAGTGTATTTATATCCTGTACAATGGTTACTGACTGAGCCAGCGGAGCATACGGTATGAACTGGCCTTTTTTAAAGTAAAAGAATTCTTTTGTTTCAGGGTTTAACGCAACGATATGCACCCACTCATTGATATACCATTCGTATATTTCCGGCGCTGATTGAATAGCTTTCAGCACCATCTCCGGAAAATGCTCTACGATAATGAGCAGGCGTACCGGATCATGCACTTCGATCATCTGCAAGGGAAGGCCGGGTCTCAGATCACCATCGCTGCTGTTGGCCACACCGACCAGGCCCATTACATTATGCGGCAGTTTAGTGCCTGCGCCCAATTTATAATTATCTACTCTTGAAAAATAGTATTCAAGATTAATTCCGCCGCATACCAAGCCTATAGGCCGCATTACACCTGTCAGCAATTTTCCATCCGGATCGGTACGATAATCAAAGGAGTTTAAAAAAGCCCTTCTGTCTAAAAACAGGTCTTTGGTAATATCTCTTCTGCCTATAATACAAAGTGTATTGGTACCATGCCCCAGTTCCGGCCGTGGTTCAAACATGGAAACACTTCTTTTCAGAATATCTTTTCTTACTTCCTGCAAACTATTCTTTGTGTTGATAGAGGCAAACCGCCGTGAACGTTCTTTGGCATTCAGGTCCAATGCTTTTTCAAAATCAGCCAGGACCCGCTTATGACTTTCTTTATTGATGGCCGTTAAAAAATGTTCATCATAAAAATCAACCTGGTCGGCGGCAGTATCGTGCATACCACCTACAAACTGTGTTGTGGCGGGAATATCAATTCCTCTTTCTTTCAGCAGAGCCCTCACCCGCGGATCATTGGCCATATGTGCAAATGCCCTTGCATTCACGGAGCCGGGTCTTCCGCTGCAGGCTCCGCAATCATGCGCACTGTGATGAGGATTGTTGGCGCTGCTGCTGCCATGGGCAATGGCATATACAAGAGGAGCAAAATGATCAACCAGTCCTATTCCTCTTAATAAACCTTCTACCCTTGCCGCCATTTCTTCGATGGTGAAACCTATTTGCAAACCATTCTCTTTATCATTTGTATCCTTATTCTCTATAGTTAAAATGGAATGCTTATGCATATGGGTATACGCATTAGAGATGGCCGGGCTCATTTGAGGACGAAAAATGTTTTGTATTAACCGTATACCGGCATAAAAGCCCAGTGTAAGAGAACTTAATATACCACCGATCAGTGTCTGCGCCTTATCCGTATACAACAACTCGTGCTTTCTTTCTTCTTTTACTTCCGTTTCCTTAATTAAATATTTGGGAGTAACCGGCGCGGGGCAAAGTTTTTCGTAAAACTTTCCGTTTTCCGCCTGGAAATAAAACTCGACGCCAAAAAACCCCGGGGAGCCAAGTGTTTCGCAATGAGGATCTGCAGATTCGATATGCCGCCTTAAAGAACATTCTCTTTCATCAATACAGAATATGGCCTGGAAATTTTTGGCCATAGACGAAACAACGGTTTTTGTTTTTTGCTGTTTAATGCCGGCCAGCACATCATCATAGTAACTCCATTCAAAAGCATCCTGCCAGAGTATAAAGACTTCCTGCAATTCCGTGGATGAAACTTCTTCAAACAAATTGACCGGTTTTGTATGTACTATACCGGCTAATGGCTGCCAATACTTTCCAAGTTGACTATCTAATGCATCAATTTCCAGCAACAATTCAAATTCAATCAGCTCTTTCAATGATATTCTCCGGCTATCCATTAATGTATGCGGCGATTCTTCCACTGCGGCTACTATACCGCTCCAGCCCTGGTGAGTGAACTGCTGATCGAATACATACTGCTCATAATAAGCTTCGTTACCAACCACGATCTTCAGCAGGTCGCCCAGGTGGTGATTGCCGTTTAATAAAAGTTCTTTGGCTCTTTTAGTTTTAAAAAAACTGGTAATACTGTTTTTCTCCAGTTCCCTTACCGAGGCGAGAAAACCATTTTCGTGTACCGGAAATTTCCAGATGGAAATACCCTGGTCGAGATAGCTGCACAATATCCTGAACAAAAGCGGTTGCACCAGGTTGTCAAGGTCAATGCGGTAATGATCTTTAGATTTCGTTCGCCTGGGGTGCTTTCACTCCACAATTGAAATATTGCTTCTTTACTAGTTTTTCGAAAGACTTCAGCCAAGTTTATTGTCATACCATATAACGACGTGGCATTTATTACCCTGTGTCGCTTGTAACTCGGCATTTGTCCAATCACCCATATGTAGATATGTACGGGCAAGCAAAGCTGTCGCAGCATATTTGTTTGCCCTAACTCTCTCGTTGTTTGTAAAAGAGTAGTTATCCGGTAACAAGTTTTGAGCCTCAGTTAAATCTTTGATCATGTGCTGATAGACATCTTCCTTAGAAGTCCGGGTATGGTGTTATTCGTCCGGTAATCGGTTGTTGTAATTAGTGGAACATCGCCCCATAAATTCACGAGATAGAAATAGCAAAAAGCACGAATGAATTTAGACTCGCCTTCTAATTGCTTTTTTTTGTTCAGAGATACATTTGAAGAAGGTAGGGCCAATCCTTCAATCACCGAATTTGTTTTGTAAATACTGCTGTACAAGCTTGACCAAAGTTGTAACAAATATGAATTATTACTCGTAAGAGCATTGTCAGCAAATTGTTTAATTTCCGTAGTGAGACTGGGATCACCGGTATAATAATTTAGTTGCTCATCAGAACTTATTGGAGCAAAATGACTGATGCTTGCAAAACTTCCGCTGGCAAATCCAAATCTACCGGCAGAGCTAATTTGAAAGTATATATCCCTTAAAGCGGCTTCAGCCGTTGCATCATTATCAAATACAGTTGCTTTGATTAAATCCGTTCTTGGGGGGGCAATTTCTACAAATTTTTTGCAAGATGAAAAAAAAGTCATCCAAGAAACAAAAAATGAGATGCTTATTATTTTATATGCTTTCTTCATTGTTTTAAGATTTAAAATGTGAATTGAATACCTGCTGTAATTACTCTCAAAGGAGGTAAATTGAACCCAGCCGGTCTTTCAGGATCAAGTCCTTTGAAATCAGTAATAGTCAGCAGGTTCTGCCCCTGTATAAAGAGTCTTGCATTATCAGCATGTATTTTGTCCATCCAGCGTTTAGGTAATATCCAGGATACAGCAAGATTTTTCAATCGTATAAAACTTGCATCGCCGATCACCTGGTCGCTGGATGAATACAAATTGGCTGCAGTAGTAACGGGTGATTGAGTTCCCAATCGCTGGTAGGTAGCATTGTCGCCGGGTTTTTGCCAGCGATCCAGCATATAAGCAGGAACAGCCGAAGCAAATGCTCCCGTTAAATTAAGTAAGGCATCCGATCCTGTTTGCTTTACAAACTGGAATAAAAAATCCAGTTGAAAATTTTTGTACTGGAAACTGTTTTGCAGACCGCCAAAAAATTGGGGACCGATAAACCTCACTGTTTGCTGGTCACGGAAATCATAAGAACCGTTTCCGTCCACATCTGTAAACCCGAAAATACCAGTTGCTGTATTCAATCCGGTAAAATGATATAATTTTCGAATGCTTAACGGTTCACCCCACTACATATTGGTTGACATAAACTGGAAATGTTTCTATATCCGGGAAAGCAATCAGCTTATTACGAGGAATGGACAGGTTGAATGAAGCAGTCCATGAAAGATCTTTACGCTGTATGATTGCTGCTTCTAGTTCAACTTCCACACCGGTATTTTGTATCGTAGCAGGGAAATTACCTTGAATAGATGCAAAGCCGGTCGTAGGTGCAAGTGGGAAACCGACCAACTGGTTGGAAGAGCGGTTGCGATACCAGCTAACAGCAAGTAATATCCTGTCCTGCATAAACCCAAGGTCTATCGCCGCCTCCAGTTTCTTATTGATCTCCCAGGCAAAATCGGGATTACTGAGTCTTACTGGTGTCAAACCAACGCCTCCCTGATAAATACCGGAAGAAGTGTAGGCATCCAAATATTGATAGTCGCCTATCTGGTCATTGCCGCTTGTGCCATAGCTGGCCCTTAACTTTCCGAAGGAAAGAAAAGGCAATGCTTTTTGTATAAAGTTTTCTTTGGAAAAAATCCATCCTAAACCGGCAGCGCCGAAATTGGCAAATTGTTTTCCTGGTCCGAAACGGCTGCTGCCATCTCTTCTGCCCGTTATATTGATAATATACTTTCGGTTTAGATTATAATTGATCCTTCCGAATATGGCATTATACCGGTATTGTGAATAGTAATTTGTTGCTGTAGTGCGGGTGGTTCCTGCCGCCAAATTCTTCATTAACCCTTCACTGGAAAAACCGGATGCAGATTGTGCCAGTCCTTCATTTCGCTGGTCGAGAAAAGTAGTACCAACTAATACATCAAAGACTCCTTTACCCAGCTTTGGCTTCCAGTTTATTTGCGGTTCAGCTATCCAATTACGAAAGCTGCTGTTGGAAAAAAGCAGATACATTTTGAACAGTAGGCGCAGTGACAGGATCATAAGAGCTTTTAGGCGTAAGCATTGTCGCTTTCATAGTAGAATTGGTATAACCCAAATTTGCTCTTATATCCAGCGATGGTAATATGGAGTAGCTGATAAGCGCATTTCAACCAGGTTATCCCTTACAGCTTCGTATCTTCTTTTAAGATAAACAAGAGGATTTTCAAAGTTTGGATAGCTCCAGTTAGTCCAGCTAAGATCACCATTGGCGTCATACAAAGCCGGCGCATTAGGGGAAAGGTTAAATATCCTGCTTGTTAAATCCTGGTTGAGCAGGTCTGTATTATTTACAGCATAATTGAATGAAAAAGATGTTTTCAACTTCTGGTTAATGATGCATTGGTAATACTGCCATGCACGGAAATCCGCTGGTCGGAATTATCGCCAGGAAAAACAGTTGTTTCCCGGTGGTAGCCGCTGCCTAATGAGAACTGCGTATTTTTTTCGCCGCCGGAAACAGTGACCTGCGCATCCAAATAATTTGCTGTGCCGCCGATCAATTCTTTTTGCCAGTCAGTATAACGGGTAGTATCCCATACTTTCAAGTCTGTAGCCGATACGCCGGGCTGTGTAAAATCTATCCCCGTCATTGCGATATGCTTCATAACGGAAATCGAGGTATTGCCGGAGATTCAACAAGTCCATTTTGCGGGTCACTTTGCCAGTTCCCATATAATAGTTGAAATCAACCCTTGTCTTCCCGGGCTCTCCTCTTTTAGTAGTGATCAGTATCACACCATTGGCACCACGGGAACCATAAATGGCCGTAGCGTCAGCATCTTTCAATACCTCAATACTTTCTATATCCAATGGGTTGATGCTGTTCAATGGATTGCTTCCCCCTACACCCGGTTCCACGTCAGTTAGATACTGCCCGATGTTTCCCTGAAGGACATCGTGGATGACATATAAGGAACACCGTCAATAATGAATAATGGATCGTTGCCATTCGCAATGCTATTTGTTCCCCTGATTCTATTTTGAAACTGCCGCCCGGTACCCCGCTTGTTTGAACAATTTCGAGACCGGGAACCCTTCCCCTGTAAAGCAGCTATTGGATTGCTTACCGGTTGCTTTTCTATTTCTTTTGCGGTCACTTTGCTAATATTACCTGTAGCTTCCCGCTTCTTTACATCATAATAACCTGCTTTTACCATTACGTCTTCACCTTCTGCTACCTTCGTTTTGGCAGTAACATTTATGTTAGTTCTGCCATTTACCTTTACTTCAATTCTTTCAACGTTTATTCCTGTTATAATAAGCGTTGCATTTTCATCTATATTGATCAATTCAAAATAACCCTCGGTATTACTGGTGGTTCCGTTTTGTGTTCCTTAACAATGATATTTGCAGCAATTCCTTCTCCATTCTCGTTGGTTACCCTTCCTTTTATACCAATTGGCGGCGGTGGTTTATTAACAATTATAGCTTCGCTTTTTTGAATTGCCGGTTTTTCTTTTATAACTATAGTATTACCTATTATTTCATAAGTAAATTTTTGACCCGTTATACAGATGTTTAACACTTCTGTAATTGTAGCATCCTTAACAGTAATATCAATTTTTTTAGCGCCTTCTATTACATCAAGTTTATACCAGAAGGTAAACCCTGTTTGTTGCTTGATACTGTTAAATACTTTTTCGGGATTGGCCGCTTTTTCATTCAGGGTAATGCCTTGGGCATCACCGGTGGCGCTGGCAGTCATGCAAGCAGAGAACAGCAAGATGGCCGTAAATTTCACAATCAATAACGTTTTAGCAGGTAGTAGCTGCTGCAGGTAGTTCTGTTGTGCATTTAACAGGCGGAATACCTTGCGGACAGCATTGGTGGTTAAAACCATAACTTTGCAATGTTTGGGTTAAGAAATAAGTGATTCCAGACAGTTTTGTTTATTTCAGGTTAGCCCAACGTCCCCGCTTCGGCCCTAATCCGAGGCGGTTTTATTTTTATTGGGATAACACCGTAAGAGCTATAGTTCTCAACAGGTATTATTCGATGATTACTTTTCTTCCTTTAATCTTTGTTTTCACACCGCTTGATTCTAATATTTTTAATGTCTGTGACAAGGATGCGTTCTCGGTATTTCGCCACGGAAATACGCATCAGGCACTCTACCGGCATATACAACTTCCACATCATACATCTTGATACTTCCCCGCATGATTGTTTCAACATTAGCTTTATTGAACTGAAACCTTCCATTTTTCCAGGCCATTATTTCGTCAACATCTATCTCATTCGCAATGCTGACATTGTTAACCACTCTTGCTTGTTGTCCCGGTTTAAGTACTTTACCCAGGCCTCCCTTTGTAATTTTTACAGAGCCCCTCTAGCAATGTTATCTTAATGTCGCCTTCATCATCATAAGCGTTCACGTTAAAATGCGTTCCCAAAACCTCCACCCTGTACATCGCTTTTATTCACATAAAATGGTTTTGTTTTGTCATGGGTCACTTCAAAGTAGGCTTCACCGGTAACAGAAACCTTTCTTTCATTGCCTGTAAACGCAACAGGAAAAGTAATAGAACTTCCTGCGTTGAGCCATACGTGGCTGCCATCTGAAAGATCATATCAATCACCTTACTTCCTCTTGGATTGTTCAATGTGTTATAAACAATTTCATCAGCATTGCCAGCGTAAACAATTTTTCCACTAGCGGTTTTTGTAACTGTTACATTCGATTGCCGACTCAGCATACCACTTGTAATACTGTCAATGGAAATAGTTCTTCCATCAGCAAGAGTTATAGTGGCTTTAGTAACCTTCGGCGCTTCCACATCTGTGGCCGGTACTGCTTTTACCACTTCGTTTTGCTTTGCTGGTTTATTAAAGAACAGAAAATAGCTACCTAATCCAATTATCAATAATATAGAAGCCGCAATAGCGAGCTTTCTCCAACGAAACCGGATTATTGGGGCAGCCTCCGTTTTTTCCATCGGTAGTTGCTTACCGAGGATGACGGCAAGAATAAAGAACCCCTTTTCATCCGGCATGGTTTCGTCTAAGCCCGTTTGTTCCAGTGCTCCTTAAAAAGAGCATCTATTACTGGCTGGTTTTCCCGGCATCAAGCCAAGAACCGCCAGCTCGTGTTTTTCAGCAGGGGTGCAGGTTCTTGAAATATACCTGTCAAACAGGTATATTATATTTTCATCGGCCATATAACAATAGTTAAGATAAAAAGTGAATTTTCAAAAGAATAATACAACGGTAATACGCTGTTAACATTATTCTGACGAACAAGAAGGGAAAAGTAATGAGTATAAACTCTGAATTTTTCAGGAAAGCTCATGAATCACAAAGATCGCAACAGTTAGCGGTCCGTATGACCGGCTTATTTCTTCCCTTACAATCCGTAACCCTTCCTGTATGTGGCTTCTGACAGTGTTGACGGAAAGGCCAAGTTCTCCTGCTATCTCTTTGTGTTTCAATCCATCATAGCGGCTGAGGATGAACACTTTCTTCTGCTGAGGGCTGAGTTTTGCAACAGCCTCTGCTATAAAAGTCCTGATCTCCTTTTGTGTAAGAGGATCAGCCAACTGGATGGCAGGAATACTTTCATGGCGCAGTTCTGCCAATATAAGGGTCTCCTTCGCCATCCTCCTGAAACCGGAAACTGCATGATTGTGCGCCATCCGGTAGAGGTAGGAATTAAGATTTTCGATCTCTGCAAACTTAGTCCTGTCGGCCCAAATCTTTAAGAAAACATCGTGTACAGTGTCTTCCGCAGCCTCCCTGGAGTCAGTAATCTTCAGAACATACGTGTAAAGTTTTCCTTTGTAATAATTAAAGATCGTCCGAAAGGCTTTCTCGTTGCCTGCGACAACCTGAAGCAATAGCTCCTTTTCACTGTATGGGGTGTTATTGGCCAATATAGGTAGTTTCCCGTAGGGTTAAAAATAGCGAAAACCTGACATCCGAAGCGGCAAGGTTTTAATGAATTGATTAATGCCCTTGAAAACTCAAAGAGAGCCTGTTTAATCACAAAATAACCAGTGTACGATGATTTCTCGCCTTGAAAATTATCAGATTTTTGCGGGTCAGAATCGATAAATTGCAATCCTGTAATATAAGAGAGGATTTCATTTGCACTCCGATATGATTTCAATATTGATACTATATATTATTGAAACGGGTCGCCAGGATAGTTTCAACTTCTGATAAACCCAAGGCATATCAGACAGCTTACTCTAAAGCAAAAATAATAACAGCGGTGGCAGCGATACGCAGAG
Organism: Bacteroidota bacterium; assembly: GCA_037200265.1. Taxonomy (GTDB): domain Bacteria; phylum Bacteroidota; class Bacteroidia; order Chitinophagales; family Chitinophagaceae; genus VBAT01. Next base: position 91,059 of record JBBCIL010000002.1, on the reverse strand, counting down.
GCTTTCTAAGATATGTGACAGATACTACTGGTGCGGAAACTATACCTCACAATTAACTTCATAAATTACTTGCTAGTCAAAGTTGCTTTTAATTGTTTATTCGTGTATTTATTACTTTGCTTCGTAACACTCATCAACCATTCCATATACATTTTCGCGGGCATTTCCCTGTAACCCAAGTCAAACAGCTTTACATAAAGTGATTCCATACTGTTATAAGTCTCTTTTGCATTAGAGTCCTTATCGGATAGCTGTTTTTCATAAACGCGCTTTAATGTTTCTGCCTTTAAGAGCAATGCCTGTGAGTTAACGGGATGGTATTGCAGCACTAAGTCACAGCAGTTGAGAATAAAGCCGTCATAGTAATTTTGGTTTGAAATTCGTAGCCTTTAGCTAAGTCCCAGTACACATAACGCGATAGCCTGCTGATTACTTAATGTGTCCATATAAAGACCAGTCTGAATGGCCTTCAAAGGAATGTAGCCCGAGGTTGTTATCCAGGCGTCAATAGGAAATTCACCGCTTGTCAGTTCGGTATTGTACCAGCCGATTTTACTACATCTGTTTTTAATATACATATGGTTAGGAGCAAGAGAGAGCCAACACGTCGCTCCCAATTCGTCTGCCAGATTTTATAGAGATAAGGCAAAGAATGACAGTTACCTTGTTGAGAAATCAACAACTTTGAGACAAACATATTCGACCATTGCTCTCGACCAAAAAAGTCAGTGAAGTCATAAGTAAACGGCAAATGATAATACTGTTGCCCATTCCCTTTTGAAACCGTTACCGTATCCTTTAGGATTGTATAAATCGCCAGGTTGTTGAGCAAGTTACTGCTGTCCTTATACCGGTAATCTCTGAGGCGATTTGCTTTCTTCCACTCTTTGCAAAGGTCGGTCAATCCCCTCTATGAAACGATCAAACTCTTTATAGGGCAGCTTATTGGTAAAAAAAACGCTTTCAGTAATGAAAACGCTTTTTTTAAATTCCTCTCCAATTATGAGATTTTTTTTTTAACTCATTATAGGCTTGCTCATATAAGACTAAGGTGGAATCAATTTTGTTTTTGTTTGCTCCAGATGAGTTGTCTGTAGGATTTGCGCCTGACTTATCAGTATGATCGATTTTATAGTCGGGCATTTTCCCCTTCAATATAAATTGATGTTACGATTTTTAATCCAGGACATTCCACATAGGTGCCATAAAGAGAAATGTTATTAATCAATTGAAAAATTGCCTTATCAGTTTTATCCATCGTCCCCATCTTCTTCGGCCTTTGTAGCTCTATTTTAATATCGGGCTCATTCGTTTTATGAAGAGAATATTGCTCTTATAATTCCCAGTGCATAAAAAAAGTGTTCCTTTTATATTCAATACGCCGAAATAATTGAAGTTATCAGACTTTAAACGTCTCATTGGCCAAACAAACATGTCAATATATTCGTCATGATCACGAAAATCAATTGTATATATGATCTGATCGCGCCCATCGTCAAAGTAACTCGCATTTATATCGGCATCGACAACAGATTCAAGTAGCTGACTAAGACAAGAATCTATTCGAAGAACAGGCAGGTTTCCCATGAAGTATATCGTATCTTTTCCTGTCGTTTTCGTCCCGTTAGGCAACGTGTCTATTTGTTGTGATCTAGCAACAAATGATAACAAAGTAAAAAGCGTTATCAGGCTAAAGTTCCTTTTCATTATGTTCATACTCTTGCTTATGCTATCTAATTGTTCTTCTTACTTTTAGCTGGGGGTAATATTACTCCAGGCAAATTTGGCCGCTTCGTGTTGCTAGTATACGGATGATATTGCCCATCACTAGGTGTATAAATATTAAACATGATAACGCTGTTTGGAAACCTTTTCTCTAATAATTGAGCTACGCCTATATCCCCGCCATTATGACCGCTCTCGCCTTCGTTAACTCTGCCCGATGGATAATCAATACCTCCGGATGGCTATGATCCCTTTCCTTTAAATCTTTGTCCAATAAGCCCGGAATATTTTCAAGTATTCCAGTTCCACCCAGCTCACGTCCCTTCTCCCTGCTGGTGGTTATGAAATTACTTCCATCACCGAACTTTGTTATTCCCCATTCAATATCGGTATTATCCGCCAAAACTCAAATAGCTTTGACCCTTGCGTCTCGCTTGTCTGCATATAAGAATAGCCAGTTTCCTCGCCTTCTGCCATTATTGTCCCATCTTTTATATTATCCAAAACACCTTTTTCTACCGTTACGCTCTCTTTCTTATTCATTTTTCCATTGTCCTTGCTGGCATAAAGAACATCGAAATCGTCATCCGTTTTCTCCACTAACCAAATCATACCTGATTTTTTATCCACCTGGTAAATGTCCGTCGGCGCCATTCCGTCAGGGTCAACAAACCTGATTGGATTATTGAAAGAAAAGTTATAGGGTGACCATGAATAAAATTTCTCCGCCAGTGGATCAACACTATACCATCTGCTGGCCGACGAGTTGTCACTGGCCCTTTTAAGAAGACTATCAGTACTCAATAATTTGACAATCTTTTTGTTCTGATATTAATTAGCACTGAACCAATACGCTGAACTGTGTCGTAGTCAAAAGCCTCGACGTATTTGCCATTCGATAACGTAACGATCTTGGCTTTTTTTCCAATGCTTTTGTATGGGTTTATCTCTTGCGACATTGCCAATACTGAAATCATTGATAATGAGATGAAGAAAACGACTCTTTTCATACAAGTTGGTTTGGTTTATTTATTGCCTTGTCCTATCTACGACGATTGATCTTGGCTTTTTAAGAAGTTGAATGTTGCGTTGCATCTGCTCCTGAGTTCTTTCGTCTCTTGTTTCTTTCGCTCTTGCTCAATTGTTTTCAGCCATGCGGCATACGCTTCTTTCGGCATATCCTGATAGCCTCTCCTATCCACTTTTTCATAAGCCGCCATCATATCCAAATATGCTCTGTATGCTTCAGAAATTTTGGCAAATCTTCTTCTTTCGGTCTCCCCTGCTGCATTAATACTTTGCATTGCTATTTGCGTTTTAATATTGGCGTCAAGGATGAGTGCAGTCATATTATTCTGGTCAATGGATGAAATTGTTTTCATTAATTGTTCGGCAAACCCATCATAATTAAATTTACTCAGGTAGCCTACTAGTAAATCACTGAGACATTGTGCAAACAGTTGCTTTTGAGAAAGGGTATCCAAATAAGTTTTCGATTTTAACGCATTTGCATTGATAAATCCTGATTGCAAAAGCCAGTTCGTTGAAACAAGATTGCCATTGGTGGTTTCAAAATTTAATAGAGAACCATTTTTATCAGAAAATCTTACAAAAGAATGTTGTGGCGCAAGCGATAACCATGCTTTAGCTCCGAGCTGTTCCGCAATCATCAGGTACATAAGTGGCATTGAATGACACTGCCCTTTACCTGTAACCATCATCTTGGTTGTAAACATCTTATCATAGTTTTTTTGGCCCTGAAAATCCTCAAAATCGTAACCAAAAGGTTTAACCGTTCTTGTCTGCTTGCTCTTCAGATCATACTGGTAAATATTTTGTCTATAACGTTTTTGTATGCCATAGTTAAGTGCAAGGTTGTCTTGCAGACTTAATTTTTCACTCTTTAATTGTTGCTTAATAACTTTTGCTTCCACTTGTAATCGCTCGCGAAATATTTCAAAGCTATATTTATTCTCCAGCCAGGCATTTTCAACAATGTAAACTGCTTTGGTAATTGAAAAGCTATCAGGCTTTAGCTGCATAAGCTGACTATAAGCAGACCTGTAGTATTTGGACTTATCGAGCCATTCAATGTGTTCTTTATAAAGTTTCTCTTCCATTAAATCTCTTTGTATTTCAGCAGACTGATCATTCCGACGAAAATTATCATGCTCATACAAGAGATTGTTTTGCTGTATGATTTGCTGGTTTTGCCGTCCAATAAGATTTTGACTAATCAGTAAACTGTTAATTTGTAATGGTTGATTCATTCCAGGTGAGTATGTACTGGATACTGATTCAAATTGTGCAGGATGAGGTAATGCAATTGGAATTTGGCCAAGAGAAGGCCGGCTAAATACGTCATACTTTACTTTAGGCTGCAAGGATTGTTGCAATGTACCCGGCGGTGTAGGATTGATTTGAGAATAAGATCTCAAACCCACAAAGATGGCCGTAGCAGTTAGTAATGCAGTTCGAATTTTCACACTTATTAGGATGGTTGTATATTTTTCGAATTTAAGGATAATCTTGGCACCACAAATGGTGCCAAAAGATAACTAATAATACACTGTGAAATCTTAAGTACCTAAGTAGTGATAGGTATTTACACCTATTTTATTTATCTCAATATTGATCATGCAAGGCTAGAGTTTTCAAAATTCTACGCACAAAACACTTGTACTTTCACCCGTAAATAGTGCCAGAAAAATTTGCAGGAGTTATGCAGGGGTTGGTAATAATTGCAAAAGGTTATGAATTGGTCGGCAACAGGCGCAATCATTGCACGTACCCAGTCCTTTTTAGGGTTGCAAGAAATATCAAAAGCCCACCCATAACAACCACTGGAAAGAAAATGAATGCCAAACAAACATGGTGAAAGTATTTTTTATAATTTATAGGACTAAAAGCATTTGGAGAATTGTACAGCCAATTTTCGATATACAGCACCCGTTTTTACATGGTAAATTATCAGGTGTTTTCCCTCTTTAGCTCATTAATTTACCTTTCATTTTCTTCATAAACGCATCTTTGTATACTACCCCAAGTGGTATTAGTTCAGCACATCTTTTGAGCTTCAATTCCCCATTATTTACAGAGGCGATTTGTTTTAGGGCTACTATATAGGATTTGTGCACCCTCATAAACTGACTGCCTGGTAAATTTTCTGCCAGTTTCTTTAAAGTTAAATAGGCCAGAGTTTTTTATTGCCCGTATGAAAGGCAACATAATGGTTCAGGCTCTCCACAAAATCAATGTCATCCAGGTCAATTCTAATCATAATGTCTCTTTGACCGGATTTAATAAACATATAATCATTAGGAACTATTTCCTCTGAAAATGAAGGGCGGGAATATATTGTATCCGTCACACGCTGAATTGCCCTTGAAAACCTTGGAAAAGTTATCGGTTTCATCAGGTAATCTATAACGTCCAGATCATAACTCTGAACGGCAAATTCCGAATATGCAGTACAGAATACTACTTTTGAAATAGTGTGAATTCGCTTTAAGACTTCGATACCATCCATCTGTATATCGAGAAATACTACATCAGGTTCTTCCTTTTGTATTAAGCTAATTCCCCTAACAGGGTTAGTAGTGCTGCCAACCAATTTTAAATCAGCCGTACGTTCGATAAATTTTATCAACACGTTAATGGCTGCCTGCTCATCATCTATTACGAAACATTTAATCACCGGGATTAGTTGTTTATAGTTAACTCAAAAGTGTAAAAGAATTGCTCATCATTTGCTTTCATTTCATATTTATCCTTAAAGGAAATATCCAATCGCTTGCTTAAATTGGTGATGCCAATATTGTTGGAGGACAAGGGTATATTGTTTTTCTTCTTCCTATTCGGCAGTAAAAATAGATATACCCGGGCCGGAGCTTTACTTTTACTTGCAAAGGATGTGTAGGGTCACTCATATCCCCGTATTTAAAAGCGTTTTCAACTATGGTGATAATAGATAAAGGAGGCAGCATTTGATTGGTGACTTCTCCATCAACGAATACTCTTGTTGTTTGTGATCCGGACATTATTATTTTCTCTGTTAAGGAAATTAATATAAAGGAGAGCGGAAATTATGACATTGATTTTGACAGGTGGGAAAGGAAAGCCATTGATGAATCTGTCGCACAGATTTATGGGGCAGAGAGAATCATAAAACAAAAGGAAGAAATTCTTTTAAAAGATAAAGCAACGAAAATTAAATTACCAGAACATGCATTAGGAATATTTACAGAGTGGCAGTAGCCTTTGGTCGGGGTGATAAATTCTCCTTAAAATTGGAGATTTCGGGAAAGGATTTGTTCATGTTTTTGATGAGAGGTCAATCAAAATTGTACTTGAAGAACTTGATACTGTAACTGATTTTATTAATTTTTTAAAAGCGAAGGAAGGATTTACCGCAAAAGGTATCAGACAGATTGCATTTTCTGGTGAAGATTATCTAGGAATGTATTTGGATAATGGTTTTGACATACCAGGGCAAGCAGACCTGCTTTTGTTAGATAGTAATTATTGGATCAATTTTTCAAATTCAAAAGAGTATAAAAAAGAAAAAGATGACAACGCTATCAGCTACCTATGGGATAAATTAATTGAAGCACTCTGTGAAGATTTTGAAAGTGGAAGCTTACTTGACGACATAAAGAGAAATGAACTTGAGATTGCAATACGGCTTATGAACAAAGAAACAAGGTTTGGAAGAAGACAAATGAGCAAGATGATAAGTGAGGTTATTGAGAAAGGGGGTACTTACAGATGGTAATATTAAGCCTAAAGTAAAAGTTAGAATTGTCTATAGCGAATTAGAAAATGCACCTTTATATGTAATAATGGTAAGACCTTTAAATGACAGAGAATTTGGGAGGAAAGAGCCTTCATTTACGATGCTTGGTAGCTCGCTCCCTATTTAAAAACAGGACAGAAGTAATTGGACTGGCTACAGAACATTACGAGAAGGGCAAAGGATATTCACCTGATTTGCTTTATAATGGAACTTCCACTAATTTTTTGCACTACTTCAACCTATATAATGACTTTATCATAAACTTTGAAGACTTAAGCTTGGTTTACACCAACCGAAAATTATTTAAAGACAATAATTTAATTGGATATATTGATAGTTTTATAGATGTTTTTAAAGGTAAAAATGAACTTACAGCGGTGACAAGTGAAAAAGGGACATTCACTGTCACATCAACTTCTTTTAGCAACGATTGTATTTTTCGCTTCATTGAAGATCATCTCACACACAATTCAGATTATTCATTTCTTGATGACTTAGGTGACGAATGGGCAGATTTTATTAAATTGAAAAACAATTCCATTAGTTTAATTCATGCTAAACATGGAAACAGTCAGTTATCCGCATCAAGCTTTCATGACGTTGTAGGACAAGCCTTAAAAAATATTGGCAATCTAAATCCTTCAAATATTCAATTAGAAACAACAAAAGCTGCTAAACGGAGTGCTAACTATAACATTGACACTATTGCTGCGACCATAAACAGATTGAGACATGGAGATACTATTGCAAATGCGATTTCTATTTATAAAAAATTGCTAATAACACCTAATCTTAAAAAGGAAATTATTCTTGTACTAGATTTTATTTCAAGAGCGCAATTAAAGGACAGGTTACAAAAACTTCAAGCAGGGACAGCTTTTCATGAAAAGAATCAAGTAATTCAAATACTTTGGATAATATCAAGCTTGGTCAATAGCTGTTCAGAAAATGGTATAGATATTCATATCTATTGCAAACCTTGATTAAATTTCAAACAAAGGCCTGCAGGAAACAGAAGGTTTGGGGCAAGGCTGGCAGATGGAATAACACTCAGCAATAGTGCTACTATTATACATGAAAAGACATAAGGAACTTACAATTCCTCGAACTTTTTTGACCCATTTGAGCTAAGAATTATCCTGAAATGTCCCCCAATTCCCGCAATATCTGGTTCGAGTCTTCGACCCTTGGGGCTACTTAAAGGCTAATTTCAGCCAATTCTCAAAACGCTTAACGGAAATTAACGAGAATGAAACCCTTACCAAACTTAAACTTGGTAAGGGTTTCAGCGTTTCTAACCCAGGTTCGATTCCTTTTCGATGCCCGTTTTTTACCGGTTTTTGTTTTACGGTTTGTTTTACGCTTTTTCATAACAAGAAAAGTTCTCACTCGGCTGATATTGCCGGTGCGAATCTTTTAGTAAAACAAATCGGTATGCATCTGCCGCACATCAGCGCCGTCTGGAACTGGCGCAATGAAATCTCTGGAAAAACGGTGTGGTAACAGCGGTAACGGATCGAACAAAGATACATGGGTCAATGCGATATATGTATGGTAAGTTGCTGACCGGTTGACCATAATTTCATGAATATATCCCGCACGATCTCTTTGGCTTCCGATTTGACGATGCTGAAAACAAAGGGCCGAAGCCGGGGTATAGTAAAGCAGCCTGCATCAAATTACAGGCTCCCACCCTTTTTCATATTCTCTTCCCCATAGTTGCATGGCTTCTTTATCATTCAGGATATGTCCATTCTGTGAATCGCAATTCAATGTCCTGCCCGTACGTTGGGCAATGTTGGCCAGGTGACAAAGCAAATTGGTTTTATGCCCCTCATTTATTGGTGAAGAAAGTGTGGCTTCACCTTTTATGCTTTTAATGAAATTATTAAAGTGATAGAAATCCAGGTTGCCGCTGGCGCTTACAGGATTATTCGCATCATTTTCGGTGCTGTCCTTTACCTCTTTGATTAATTTATTATTCTGATCATATATCTGGTAGTCATCATTCCCTTTATTTAACAGGCTGCCTTTGTCTCCATAAATAGTGAACCCGCGGCCGGCGCCTTCTACCGGGAATTTGTTTGCAGCTTCTCCCTTCCCAGTAATGGATTTACTTTTTCCAACTCAAATGTAGCTATCTGTGTATCCGGTGTTTCCCAATCGTCCTGGAATGTATAACGGCCACCTGCTGAAGTAACTTTTGTCGGGAAATCCAATCGAGGAACCAGCGGCAGCAATCTATTTCGTGCGTACCATTGTTGCAGGTTTCCCCCGGCGCCCCAATGCCAGAACCAATGCCAGTTATAATGGACTAAGTTGTCTTTATAATCTCTGCGTGGGGCAGGGCCCTGCCAAAGTTCAAAATCAAGTGTAGTTGGAACAGGAATTTTTTTACCGGTACCAATTGATTTCCTGTTATTGGTATACCAGGATTTTCCGAGATAAGCATTTCCAATTATCTTTTCTTCCTTTATCAGCCGCGCCGCTTCAATAAGGTTCGGGAAAGAACGCCGTTGATTGCCCATTTGTATCAGTTGCTTTGGATACTTGTGCATGGCAGATACAAGCAGTTCTCCTTCGTAGGGATTGTGCCCGCATGGTTTTTCTACATATACATGTTTTCCATGCGTAAGACCCAGTATGGCTGCAGGCGCATGCCAGTGATCAGGTGCGGCAATGATGAGCGCATCAAAATCTTTTTTCTTTACGAGTTCTCTTACATCTTTTATTACAGTCGGTTTACGGACTGCATTGGCAAAAGGTTTTAACCCTTTGGCAATGGCCTGCTCTTCTACATCACAGATATAAGCCACTTCTACGTTGGGCAGTTTGCAAAACAGTCAGCGAGGTAGGCGCCCCGGCCATTCGTACCCATTACAGCCACTACTACTTTATTGGATGGAGCATTTTTTCCGAAAACAGGGAAATTAAGAATGGTAATCCCTGCAGCGGTAACGGATGTATTTCTTATAAATTTACGACGGTTCATAACCTGGTAATTTGAAAAAGAGTTAGAAATAGATTGTCAGGAGATATCAATATTGAACTAACAACTGATTTTATATATCTATTAAAAATAGAATAGAATATATTTTTCGTACCGGTTCAGGATTTATATACAGTCAATCCGCTGATATCCCTTTTAACGGATGGCAGCAAAATACTAAACAGGTATCCCGTCAATACACAGGTAGTCAATCCTGTAAATGCATACATCAGCAGGTGTACGTCGGTATATTGCTGAATGTACAATTGGATGATGCAACTTGAGAGCATTCCTGCCATCACTCCTTTGCCGGTTGCCCGCTTTGTAAATATGCCCAGTATATAAGCGCCGCCAATACAACCTGTGAACAAACCCAGGATGGTGTTGAACTTATCCCAAAGGGATGACACCCCTGCATGTGCCATATACAGGGCGATCCCGGTAACGAAAATACCCAGCGACAAAGTGGCGATACGGGCAAAATAAAGTGTTTGCTTATCCGTAATACCAGGCTTCCATCGTTTGTAAAAATCCGTGGTCAGCAAGGTGGCTGTAGAATTCATACTTGCTTCTGTACTGCTCATCGAAGCCGAAAAAATACCGGCAATCAGCAAACCGGAAAGCCTGCAGGCAACTGGCTTACTATATACCATGGAAAAGATGTTATCCTGGCTTTCCAAAGCTATGTTTACCTGGTCCGGCTGCTCACGGAAAAATAAAAAAAGCAATGTGCCGATACTGAAAAATACCAGGGTAGAAGGCACAGTAAGCCAGGCCCCGATCTTCAGGCTTTTTACAGCGTCTTTTTCTGTGCGGGTAACAAGGTATCGTTGCACCGTAGTCTGATCCGTTCCATAAGTCAATAACTGATCGCCAACCCGCCGATCAATACAACCCACAACGTAGGTTCTGTGAAATCCAGCCGGAAGTCGAATACTTTCATCTTCTCAGCCGATTGCAGTGCCTGTATCCCACCCTTCCAGTCATTCAGTTGAAAAGGGATATAAAATAAACAAAGTAAAGCTCCTGCCGCAAGTATCAATACCTGGATGACTTCCACCCAGATCACTGCTTCAATGCCTCCTTTTACAGTAAAAAAGATACTGATGATGCCAATGAGAATGATACACAGATTAACATCAATGCCTGTAACTAATGTAAGGGCGATACTGGCAATAATACTACGATTCCCATCCTGCCCAACTGCAATAGAATAAAAAGTGAAGAGGCGATCAGCCGGGTTCCCATATTGAAGCGCCTGCTTAAGTATTCGTAGGCCGAGGTTACATTCAACCTGCGGTAAAATGGATAAAGAACCGGACCACAAAAGGCATGATCATGACGATGCCCATCAGGTAAAAGAGATAAGTCCAGTTAGTGAATAAGTTTTAGCAGGAATGCCCATGAAAGTGATGGCACTGAGCTTAGCCCCGAAAATACTCACAGCCGCAGCCCATTTGGGTATATGCTGACCACCTTTAAAATAATCTGCCGTATTATTGGCGTTTCGGTGAACATATACCGGCCCAGCGTCATTAAAAGAAAACACACGACCAATACCGTTATATCTATCCAGGAAAAAAACTGCTTATTCTGTATACTGCCTTTTACTACTGCCGGGCTGCGAACTCCGGTCTTACTTCTCCGCTTGGAATAAAAATATCTTTACCCCATTTCACAGCCGTGGTAGTAACAGGTGTTTCAAAAGGGATTTTACCGGAATTTGTCCATACATCGGTGATGGTATTGTATAGATACACGTCCTTGCTGAAACCAGGATGGGCTTTCAAATTGCCAGCTTTTCCTGCAGCAGTTTTTCCTTTTCAACTATATCTGCTACCGAAGCGATACGGAGATTAAGCGTTTCCAGTTGCTTAAATAAACCTCCCTCATCACCTCCTATCAATACAATATAGTTTGATCCCGTAGCAACGGCAGTGGCTGCGGCCAGGGTCACAGCAGCAGCCGGAGCTCCAATAGGGTTCAATGTCTTCCATTGTTTTGTTTTGGGATCATAACGTAAAGTATGATCATATAAAGTACTTACTCCCCGAAGTATCTGTACTTCGTCCTCCCATAACAAATATGCATGGATGCTCTCCATTTGACTGTGCAGCTACTGCTGCATGACTAACAGCAACCGGCAGTTCAGGCAGGGATTCCCATTGAAGGGAAGAATTTTTCAGATTCAATGAGAATACTTTGGAGGAAGCTTCTTTACCGGTAGAGCCTCCCAGCACATAGACCGTATTACCGATAGCCCCTATCCCGGCATTTGCTAATGGTTCCGGCAAAGCTGGCAGTGATTTGAAAACCACTGTTTGTTTTGATGGATCCCATTGCATGATAAAAGCTTCGTTACTCACTCCCTCTGCCGTTTCTCCCCTACACATACAATACCCTGTGAAGTGACAATACCCTGTGAAGTGGATACACTACCTCCATAAGCGATAGCTTTTTCTAATTGCCAGTTGCCTGTCATTACCCAGGTGTAACTGCCTTTTTTATCTTTCTTTAAAATATGTATATCACGGTAATATTCTTTTGTTCCGCCTTCCCAGGGTTTTTTACCAGGGAAATTGGCTCCGCCTGCAATGATTAATACATCCTGGTGCACACCTGCAAATGCACCTGCTACGCCCAGGTGTTTTGCCTGGTTATTCGTTCCGGGAAGTTCGGCGGCAATACTCCATTTAATTTTTTCGGCGTCTTTATTTTGTGCACGTAATTGTTTAGGCATCATAGTTACGCCGTAAATAAGTAATAGATAAATTAAAAACCTGCTGCGAATAATTATCATGGTTCAGAATCACGGTTTGCCCGCCCATCAGTTCAAAAAAATTAACCGATTCCAATTCCTTACGGAGCGTATCTATCTCCTGGGGATTCAATTGTTTCAGTGGCAGCCGGCAGGGCCCTAATTCATAACCAAGATAACCCATAATGGCTTTCTGCGCAGGAATAGAAGAAAGCGAAGCAGGGCCCTGATCATTTGTACCAATTTGAAATGGGTATGTTTTGCTTTTTCCAGCTCGCCATTTTGAAAATGCCTGATCACCTCGTGGTATACAGGCGCTGCGAAGCTATAGGTACTTCCTATCGCGCCTTTCGCACCAATAACCAATGCACTCAACAACAATTCATCATAACCAAAAAGAATATCAAATTTGCCATTCTTATAATTCAGGCAGCTTTGGTATTCATGAAGTGTGGAAGCTGTATATTTTATGCCCACCAAATTAGGGATCGCTTCCTCGGCCAGGGCCAGGAACTCAACCATATCCATATTTATACCTGTAAGTGTCGGAATATGGTAATAATAAAAAGGTGTAGCGGGCGCTGCAGAAGCTTTATCGGCCATGCAATTCACCAGGTTCTTAACGGAATCGGGCTTGAAATAAAACCCGCAACAGAAGAAATAGCATCTGCACCGATGCTTTCAGCATGTGCCGCCAGTTTTCTTGATTCATAAATGGAATTATGACCTACGTGTACCAATACCAGCAGCCGCTTATTGGCAGCCTGGATATATGCTTCGGCAACTGCCATCCGCTCTTCTGTGGTCATATTAGGGCCTTCGCCGTTGGTACCGCAAATAAATATTCCTTTCAATCCATCTGCAACCAGTTTATCTACCAAAGCAGGGATCAGATCAAGATCAAGCGTCCCATCCTCATGCAAGGTGGAAAACGTAGCAGCTATCAATCCTTTTATCTTTCTCATTGTATAAAGTTTATCTCATTCTTGTTATAATGGTTCTGGTTCTCTTCATTCACCACGCATCTGTTCTGAACGATGATGCAGGTAATCCTTCTATGTTAAATAAATCACCCACTACCCAATCTTTAAATCCATAACGGACTGCGACAGGATGTGCTACACTGTCGCTTTTTACGACAATTTCATTTTTGCCGGAGATAATAGCGCTGGCGGGATAGAATACTTTGTCCTCACCAGCGATCTCAAAATTTTTCAACTCCTTGCCGAAAGAAGTGAGGCCGGTACCTGTATGATCAAATACCAATCGTATTGTATTTCCATCCTTTTTCATTTTTTTATATACCGGCCCCATGATTGCTAAACCCGGTACATCATACTGCTTTGATAATGCCCAATAAGAGAATCTTTCGGCTACTGTCGTTTTATCCGGTGGATGAATAAATTCGTTAGACCCTATATCCAGTGTGATTACCATTCCTGAATTCGGGATGAGATCAAGCGATTGTACCTGCGCTTCGCGCAAATAGGCAGACTGGTGTTTGCCATTGTATTTATAAGGTGATATCTGTGCATAATAAAAAGGGAAATTGCCCTGTCCCCAGAATTTTCGCCATGACTTTACCATCTCAGTAAACCATGTTGCGTAAACTTCAGGCCGGTCCTTATTACTTTCCCCCTGGTACCAGAGAGCGCCTTTGATACCATACCCAATTATAGGATGAATCATGGCATTAAATACCAGGTAAGGAGCTTTCTTATCCATAGTATCGAGGTATTTCGCTTTGAGCGCCGGTATGTCCGCTACTTTTGAAAGCGTGACTGAATCCATCCATGCTTCTACAGTAGTTCCTCCGTAGGCAGTTTGAATGATACCAATGGGAACATGTAATTGCTTGTCCAGTAAAGTAGCAAACTGGTAAGCAACGGCACTGAAAGACCGAACAGCCGAAGGATCAACGCGGGACCATTTCGCAGGGCAATCATCCTCCGGTGTTCTTGACATCGCCGATGATATCCGGTAATACCTGATCGTTGGATAATCAGCATGACTTGCGATACTATCCGCATTATGTACAGGCTGTTTGCTATAGCCGTTCAGCGACATATTCATATTCGATTGTCCTGAGCACAACCATACTTCGCCGATCAATACGTCTTTAATGACCAGTTCTGTTCCATCGTTTACATATAGTTCAAACGGTCCGCCGGCACCCGGTGTTTTGACCGATACTTTCCAATTACCATTGGCATCAGCCACGACGGAATATTTTTTTTCACTCCATGAACCACGCACAGTCACCCGTTGCCCGCTTTCCGCTTTCCCCCAGACAGGTACAGATGCTTTTTGCTGAAGCACCATTCCATCATTGAAAATAGCAGGAAGCTTTACACGGGCCATCGCCTGGAATGTTATTGCAAATAATAACACGGCTGTCCAAATACATGTCAGGTATATTCTCATTGATTGGGTTTTTTATTTTCATCAATTTCACAACAGAGTACCGGCACCAGCGAATCCGGCGCTTTTGATGGTAATACTATCGTTTTGCTATTGCCATCAGCACGAACGGTTAACTTTTTTCCTGAACTATCCCCCAGTAAATATGCCTTGTTGATAACAGGGCAATCAACGGGTAAAACAAATTTTCCTTCCGGCCATTGAAAAAGATGGAAATAGAGCTTGCCGTTTTTTTTCGTACAGCGCCATGCCCATCCTCCCTGTGCGTTACGGGTATGTTCATCTAATGATTTATCCATCACTTTGATCTCTTCCGGCAGGTTCAGCTCATCTCCACGCGTCGAAGAAGCCACGCTTTTTTCAAACTCGATTCCGAAAGGCGTACGCTGTGCACTGTAAACGGATTCTCCATTCACCTTTAACCAGTTTCCTATTTCCTGTAATCGTTCGAGCTCTGCCTGCTGAAATTCTCCGCGCCCGGTAGGGCCGACATTCAGAAGCAGGTTACCACCTTTACTGACTATATCAATTAAATTCGATACCAAAGCCTTCGGTGATTTCCAGTTAGTATCATGGCGATTGTAACCCCAGCTACGGGCATTCATGGTCATGCAGGCTTCCCAGGGAACGTTCATTACCTGGTTGGATAGTTTCTGTTCCACCGTCTTGTAATCGGCCAGACCATTACCTACCCGATCATTGATGATGCAATCAGGTTGCAGTGACCTTACCATATCAAACAGAATCTTGCTTTGCTCCGGTGTCACCATTTCAGGGGTATCGAACCACAAGCTAAATACAGGTCCATAATCCGTCAGCAATTCTTTTACCTGTGGTATGGCCTTATTGGCCAGGTATACTTCAAGTTTTTTATTTTTTTCGTCGGGATAGTCCCAGGTATTGCTGCGCCATCCTCCTTTTTTCGTAGGCACATTGGGATCGTGCCAGTCGCGGCCCAGTGAATAATAAATACCAAGACGGATATCATGTTTCCGGCAGGCAATTGCTATCTCCTTCAGCGGATCGCGTTTCCATGCCGTATGATCCACTATATTGAAAGGACTTGCTTTAGAACCATACATGGCAAATCCATCATGATGCTTGGCAACATAGATGATATATTTCATGCCTGCCTGCTTTGCGGCAAGTACCCATGTCTCCGCGTTAAAAGAATCGGGTAAAAATTCTGCAGCGAATGCTTCATATTCTTTCACGGGAATTTTTTCATTCATCATCATCCCGATATTACCGGTTTCTTTTCCCTTCCAGTCGCCTCCTGCTTTTGAAGCAAGACCCCAATGAATAAAAAGACCGAATTTGGCATCCTGCCACCAGGAAAGAGTATCCCGGTTACCTGCAGGACCAGGAAAATGGCTGCTACTATCTTTCGGTGAACCAATATTCCATATAAGCCGGTTACCGAGCGCTATGCCCGCCGCAGATGCCATTACCTGGTATACAAATGATCTTCTTGTATTCTTCATATTCATTGCAAATGCAGTCGTTAAATTATGATGCGACGGCAAGGACTGATCTCCCCGGATTATTCTATTATTATATTATGTAGAACATATAAACAAATATAGAACAATATCCCTACCGGTGAAACTTTCGGTATCTTTTTATTAATGCTCTCGCTTACTAACACATCAATTAAAACTGATCTCTACAATATCATATACGGCTACAGGTGGCACGGAAAAACGAATGTATCCATCACTGAATACAGCATCGAGCTTTTTTCCGTACGGTTGCAATATCACTTCTTTCGGTTTCCGGAGGGATCTTACACTCACTGTCAGCATGGGTGTAGGACGCAACTCCGTATATCCAAAAACCTTTTCATTGGAATGATGCCCACCGCTATTGATAAGATGTACCAGTGTATGGTCATTCTTTTTTGCCAACACCGTATGCACTTCGGCTGATCCTTCTACTTTAAGTACAGGCTCCGGTATCAACTGAGCAATTATTTTGCGGAGCAGGTTATTAAAAACAGGATTGCGGTATTGCTGCTGCGCAGCAGACAGATCCATATAAATAGCCGCGATCTTTCCTTTCCTGTAAGCATTGATCGAAGCTGGCGCATAGGGTGTGACATAACGATAATCGGTACGGCTGAATATATTTCCTATAACCGATGAGTCTTTGCGTGCACGCACCTGTTGCCAGCGTGTTTTTATACCCGCCATTCCGCCCAGGTCTTTGGCTCCTGTGATCAATTCAGCCGTTTGTACTTCTCCAATAAATTCTACCTCCAGTACATTCCTGAATTCTCCGGCAGCACCGGCACCGATGACCAGCAGGTTGCCGCCGTTATTAGTATAACGCAATAACTGTGTTTTGATCTCCGGATCAAAAGCCACCCATTCAGGAATAACGATCAGGCTGTATTTTTCCATCTGCTCTTTCAGGTGATGATCCATGAGGATCTCTACCGGCTGACCTGCATCGAGCAACAAACTGGTAATGCCTTTCATTCCTGTGTTGAACGCCATACTTCCATACACATTCTGTTTGTCGCGGTATGCTTCTTTCCATCCTGCGAGTGAATACCATATCCCGATATGCGGAATAATAGTGCTTTGCTGGCAAAAGCGCTGACGATCCCTGCAAAACTTAGCCAACTCTTCCATCGCATCTACATCTACGGTTTGAAATCCCGCATCCCTGTTTTGTTGAAAGTATACCTGGTAACCCCCACCCACAGCCATCGTTTCCGCAGCTTCCTGTTTTAGTTGAACAACAGGTTTGGTAGTATGCGTTCCTCCCCAGAAGTTCAATGGAAAAAATCCCCACGACATCAGGTCCCAGGGTTTGCCTTGTAGCGCAAGGCAGCGTGCTTCAAAGGCAGCGCTATACACACAATTCGTTCCGGCAATATCGCCTGATAAAAAATCGAGGTTTGCATCCACAGGTTCGGGCATCCGTGAAGAATAGGCCCAGTTACTGGTGATCTGAAAATCCGGTCTGTATTTGTGCAACTGGTCAGTATAGTTTCGCAAATATTTTTTGAAAGCGTTACGATTGTAGTCTTTCCACTTTTCAAATAATGTATCCTTTTCATTCAGCGGTACCTGCTTTAAACCGGTTTCTTTCAGGAAACCTTTCTGCATGTCCTGCGAATAATCGGGTAGCGCCGCCCAGCATTCGCCGTCCACCCAGGCGCCGTCTATCTGGTAGGCATCTATCATTTCTTTCAATTGCGGGATCAGCAATTTTTCGCTGTAAGGTGACAGGTAACCCGCGCGGGTACTATCCCTTGTTCCATCTGCTTTTACCCGGGCCCATCCGGGATTCCGGCGCATTGCTTCATCATCACGTATGCCCGAATAATGCACGTATAGAGAAAGATGATGTTTATCGGCTGCTGCTTTCCATAGCCGCATGGGGTCCTGAACAAAACTATTGGGAGAATAACCTACTTTGGTTGGATAGCTCGAAAAACCAAAATGGCCTTTGCTGTCCACCTGGATAAAATCAGGTTTTGTACGTGCAAGAAATTCATTAAGCAATAGTGTATCAAAGTTCTTTCCCAGCTCTTTATCAGTCGCCACTGCATGAAAATCGAAATGGAAACCAAAGAAACTTTCCGACCTGCGCAATTTTTTTTGCGCATGCAAGGAGGAAACCTGTAACAGGATGAGGGCCACCGTAAATACTATTTTATTTCGCATAAAATGCGTCTTTTGTATAGCGTTGATCATTTTGCTGCCTCCACTACGTTGAATAACCGGTTGGGCTTTATCCATTGTAATTTTGCAAGCCTTATACGACTGGGTTTTGTTCTGTCCACTGGTGTTTCCGCGGCAAAAACCCAGGTTTCATTCGCACTGATATCCGCTATCCCGAAACCAGCTCCGAGATCGGCATTGTTTTCAGGGATTAATATTTGTTCGGATTCCCTGATAACACAGAGCCGTTCGGGATCAACCTGTGCAATAAACAATGGCGCACGATGACGTGGTATATGATCGTTGTTTGCACCTCTCCGGGTATAAACAAGATAGAGCGCGTCATGTTGTGCTATCCAATGCTGTTGCGTATTATAGCTACCCAATACCTGCCCATCGTCAAATGTCCATTCCATCAATTTTCCATAATGCAGCCCGTCATCACTGGCAGCTACGAACGCGGAATGATCGGCACGCATGGTGAGATAATATTTCCCTTTGAATCCGATCACAGATGGTTCATATAATCCCCTGTCGCGGTCAATGGAAAACTCAGTACCATGTTCGATATACTTCAGGGTCTTTCCATCAAAACGGCAACGGGCAACAATGGTCGTATAAAATCGCTGTGTGGAATCTTTCCGGTAACGGATGGGTAGTAATATATCTCCGTCCGGAAGATCATAAGGCTGATTGCAACCGGCGTTTGCTTCAATGAACGGACGGCCTTCGTGATCTGCTTTGGGAAGCTTCACTAATTGAAGCGGCCCCCATTTGCCGGACAAGGGATCATAGACAGTATAGGAAACCTGTTCATAACGACGATTTTCTTTTCCATTCACAAAGCCAAAGGTTTTACCTGTTGCCAGCACTTTATTGGTTTTCTTATGCCAAACCGGGTACACATCCCCCATCACCAATTCATAACCGCCCGGCATTCTTTTACGGCGTAAACTTTCAATGACTTTTGGTTTCGTCCACGTATTGCCGCCATCGGTCGTTTCGAGACTGTACAGGTCAAGAAAACCATGCGTCACGTTCGGGTCCAGTTCCTGCGCAGTAACAATCACGCTGCCCGGGTTGCCGGCAATAAGAGCACCTCTTGTCTGATTATAAAAAAATCCAGGTTTACTTTCCAGGAATGACAGGTTGTTTATCGTAAAAGCAGATTGAACAGCATTCTTCGCCGTGGTTATCGCATACTTTGATAAAATGGCTGTGAGCTGTGGCTCGAGTTTGTCTACCATCCGGCGAAAGCCAAGATCGTTGGGATGTGCACCATCTACTGATCCTTCATGATCATCACCCAAAAAATTACCTGCACCGATCATATAAAGATCTTTATCGGTTTGCTGTAGTTTTTCTATTTCTGTCCTGTAATTTTTGTTTTGCTCTTTTACCATGGCTGCTACCTGCTGGTTGAAATTGCCCGCTTCCCTGAAAATACTTTCGATGGCAATAATGGGCTTACCGGGATGCCTGGCACGAATGATCTTTACCAGGTTGGCTGTCCGTTGCAGTATCAGGTTAGGCGAAGTATTAGGAACGCAATCAAGAATAAAGGCATCTACAGGCAGATCGCTGATCATATCCGCTACCTCTTTCTCCATCTTTGCATTTCCACCGAAACCGAAATTGATAAAGTTCAGACCTGTCCGGCGGGATAAGATAGCGGGGTAAGTCATACCCGGTCGTGTAGCTGCAGAGCCATGTACGATGCTTGATCCATATACTAGAATGTTATGATTGAAAGGGCTGGGCGCAGGTTCTATCTGCGCCTTTTCATCTATGCCCACGGAAAGCGACAACAATTCATCATCAATTGGCAGATACAGAAGGCATTCTTTCATACCATCCGCCATATTTTCCACCATGGTGAATTCATTGCACTCCGACGTCTCCACGCGGGCTACACCAGCGTATTGCCACCGCCCTTCTTTTTTAATATACAGGTCAAGACCTTCAGAAGCGATGGCCGTATTACTGCTTTGTGTTTTACGTTTACTGGTACACCATTTCACCCCAATGGTATTGCTGTTGGTACGAAATGACACTGCGAGTCCCGGCGGATAGCTCAGTAAGCGTTTGATACTTGCAGGGACTGCCGGGTATTTCAATGTATCCAGGCGGTGATATAATTTTCCTTCATTACGGGCTTTGCCGATAATGTTAAGCGATCCTGCATCAGTGTACTTCAACTGCGGCTTGCTCTCCTGGGCAATCAGTTCTGAAACAGGCATAGCGATCAGGGCAAAGGCGATCAGGAGTATGTATCCCGGCCTTTTGCGGTTAGTAATATGCATATCAGGAAGGCTTTCTAGTTCGTGTATCCCGGGTTTTGTTTCATAACATCGCTTCTTACTATCTGGTTTCTTGGAATAGGCAGCAGGAATCTCCATGCATCTATCTTTGTACCGTTATGGGTAACCTGGTTTGTTATCAGTATGATCTCCGGAAAGTAATCAGTCCGGGTATATGTCGGCTCACTCGTATAAAACTGCAATAGCTTTTGCTCCATATATACATCTCCCATCCGCTTCAAATCAAATAAACGATCACCTTCAAAGGCCAGTTCCAGTCTTCTTTCATTCAATACTGCTTCCTGGAAGTCACCGTTGAACAAAGTGGTAATACTTGCAGCAGTATAAGCCGGTGCTCCTGCTCTTGTACGTACCCGGTTCAGCAAAGTCAAACCTGTGGTAGTATTGCCTTCACATTCCGCCAGCATCAGGACTACATCCGCGAATCTTAATTCGGGAAAGTCTGTTCCGGAATCATTCTGCACCGGTATCAGCACAGACTTATAATTGCCGGATGCATCTTTTGCAACGCCCACACCTTTGGCGGGATAACGTTTAAGAATACCCAATGCTGCAGGGCCTTCTGTGACCGCAGGTATATTGTTGCAGGTCACTTTATATCTTTTATCTACCGCTGTATCAGAAGTCCTGACATATGCGTTCAGCAGGCTGTTTGAAAAGAGCGTTACATTTCGTCCGAAACCATGAAATATATCAATACCCGCGTACGTAGGCAGTACACTGCCTGTACCCATACCGCCTCCGCTGAACCTGACGGCGAAGAAAACTTCTTTCTGGGCCTGGGTTGTTTCTGTTGTTTCTGCAAAAAGTTCCGCATAATTACTTACCAGCTGATACCCGCTGTTATCATATACATTACGCAACACAGTAAGTGCGGCGGGTTTATCTCCTTTGGTCAGTAATACTTTTCCCAGCAGCGCACCTGCGGCCCATTTATTAGCCCTGCCATAATCATTTACCAGGTTTACCGGGGTAGCACCCAGTAACTCCATGGCATCTTGCAGTTCTGCAATAAGAAACGGGTATATATTGGCTACCGGATCTCTATCTTTGGTTTTGGCGAGGTTGCCACTTTCAAAAGGTTCTGTTACCAGCGGCACATCGCCAAAGTACCTGACCAGGTTGAAATAGGCCCAGGCTCTCAGGAATTTTGCCTCCCCTGTAAATCTTTTCCGTACTGCTTCATCAGCTACCACATCAATATGCTTCAATATCAGGTTCACTCTTGATATCAGCACATAACTATAGCGCCAGTACTGATCTACATGCGTATTGCCCGGATCAACAGTCATCAATGAAGGATAGATCCATGCATCGTTGTACAGGCGGTATTGATACGTAGCATTATCGCTGCGATTCTCATTGAAGACATACTCGGCCGAGTTCTTGATCTCCCTCAATGATGCATAAGAACCGTATAAGGCCAGTTCAATATCCTTTTCATTTTTATAGAAGGCTCCCGTGCTCAAAAATTCGTGCGGGTTGCGTTCCAGGTATTTTTTACAGGCAGGCAAAGAGAGGATCGCAAGCACTGTTAGTATTTTGATAGTTATTTTCATGATAAAAATATTAGTGTGATTACAGAATATCAGAACCGGAAGTCTATGCCCAATGAGTAAGACCGTAAAAGCGGCACTACATCATATTGCTGCTGCCCATACGCTATCCCGCCTATACGTTGTGCATACTCAGGATTGATGCCATGATAATTCTTTGACATCAGGTAAAGCAGGTTGGACCCCGATAAATTGATCCGCATTTTTAATTTCGGGATACGGAAACCGAGATTCACATACCGCAGGCATACATACGATGCATCTTCAATGAGATAATTGCTTTCGGTAGGCACATTATCCCTGATCACCGGTTTGCTGCCATGAAATTCGTCAATATACATATCCTCATTCGCCCATTTCAATGTGTTGCTTCCAAGAATAGTCGCCATGTTCCAGACTTCTGCGCCATGTGATCCCTGGAAAGTAAAAGACAGATCAAAGTTCTTGTAGGAAAGATTATTGGTGAATCCCCATTCGATATCGGGATACTCAGAACCCAGAACGGTTTTATCTTCTTCTCCTATTTTTCCATCACCGCTCAGATCAACCAGTTTAAGATCACCCAGCAGGTTATTGGAAAAAGCCATGCCGGCAGTTTTCGCGGCATCCAGCTCAGTTTGGCTCTTCCAGATATCTCCATTCGTTTTATATCCGTAAAACTCACCCACCGGTTCGCCTACCCTCAGCCTGTATTTCGAAAGCTGGTACCCATTGAATATCTGCTCCTCCGTTCCGCCGTAATCAATCAACTTATTCTTGTTATGGCTCGCATTCACTGCTATATCCCATGAAAATTTCTTTTTCCGGATAAGCATACCGCTGAACTGGAAATCTATACCCTTGCTTGACATATCCCCTACGTTGGCCCATTCATTGTCCTGGCCTGTAATATTTACAATGGGATTTCTCAACAGCAACTGCTTAGTACTTTTGTCATAAACATCTACATCAAATACAAAGCGGTTCTGGAAGATTCCGAACGTAATACCAAAGTTGGTCGCATTGGTTTGTTCCCATCCGAGGTCTGCGTTGCCCAGCGTAGCAGAGCTAGGTACATATCCATTCACCTTGCCCGTTACCGAAGATGGCATATACCGGTTCTACTGCCGTAACGTAAGAGTACCGTGGAATACGATTATTACCTGTCACTCCATAAGAAGCACGTAATGAAAGGCTGCTGATCCAATCAATTTTCTTGATAAACGCTTCTTCTGCCATACGCCAGCCTGCTGATATGGAAGGAAAATTACCCCACCTGCGTGAATGACCAAACTGCGAACTTCCATCACGACGCATCACCAGCGATAAGAGGTAGCGGTCTTTAAAGTCATAGTTCACACGGCCGAACCCTGATACCAGCGCTTCGTCTGAAAGTGAATTACCAACATCATCCACAAGTATCTCGCCTGCATTATCCAATGTGCGGATATTATCATACGGGTAATACCTGCCGGCAGCGCTCATTCCTTTGGTTTTGTATTCTTCCATCGAAAAACCGAGTAATACTCCTATCTGGTGCTCACCGATCCGCTTCCGGTAGTTGAGCGTATTTTCATTGATGAGACCTCTTACCAATTGATAGGCATAGTAGGAAGAACCGAAGCCTTCGAGGTTTGCTCCATTGCTGTTGGGGAATGAGCCGGTCCATTTGTCGAATTCGCGGAACTGCAGGTTGGTAGCGAAATTGGTACGTAAAGAAAGATCAGGCATAATATCCCATTGCACCGCCATGTTCCCATTTAATTTATACTCTGTCTGGTAATCTTCGTTGTTATCGGCAACGGCAAAAGAAGTTAAGGATGCCGTTTTGGAAGGGAAATCCAAACGGATCTTATTGCCTGCCGGGTTCAATACATAACCGGTAAAATCATCGTTCATCATCCACATCCTCGCGAAGTCACGGCTCTTGGCATAATCACCTGCGCCAACCCATGGCAGCAGGTAACCTCCGTCTGTAGAGCGCACAGAAGCCATAGCGGTTTGATCGGTGTGATATAACGGATGCCTGAGCCAACGCAGTACACCACCTAATGTTGTATTCGTACTTCTTCTTGTTCGCTGGTATTTTGGTTTCAGGCTTAACTCGATCTTTATTTTGTCAGTCACCTTTGAATCATGTTTGCGGTGAATGCAATTGTATTAAAGTTATTGTTGATCATAACGCCTTCCTCTTTGCGGTAAGCAGCAGACACATAATAACCCGTTCTGTTATTGCCGCCGGTAGCGCTCAATGACACGCTGGAATTATTGGCAGAGTTGGTAGTGACCGATTCCTGCGGTGTAGGCGAGTCGAGCATTTCATTGATCCGGTTGAGCTGGAAATAACCGGCTCCTTCACTATGATAAAAACTACCGTTTACCGGGTTGATCTTATTGGAAAAGAAAAGATCAAAGGGAATATATTTTTTTCCGCCAGGGCCGTCTATCGGGTTGCCCTGGTCGTTGTAAGGTGAAGCCGGCACTGCCAGATTGTTCCTGAGAAAAGAAGTTTCCCAGGGAGCTTTTACCAAAACTTCCCATCTGCGCAAAGCATATTCATCTACATCATATTGATCATAGTAGCGGATCACACTGGATTGCCCCTGGTTCATTTTGAGGTTGAATACAGGTTTCCTGTCGCCACCTCCCTGCTTGGTAGTGATCAATACCACGCCATTAGCGCCTCTCGATCCATAGATCGCAGTAGATGCCGCATCTTTGAGAATCTCGATATTTTTGACAGCGCTCATATCTACGTCACTCAGGTCAAAGTCTGCACTCGGAGTTCCATCTATCACGATCAATGGTGAACTGGATGCACTGAATGAGGAGCTTCCCCTTATTTTGATCTGCGGGGCGTCACCTACTTGCCCGGATAAATCGCGGATCTCGACACCGGAGAAACGGCCGGCCAATGCTTTATCCAATCTTCCTGACGGAAACTCGTCAAGCTTTGCTCGTTCTACATTCAGTGAACTACTGGCCCCGGTAAAATGCGATCGCTTTTGTACTCCATAACCGACCACTATCACTTCATCCATGCTGTTCAGGCTCTGTTGCATCACGAGATCAACAGATGATCGCCCGTTTATCCGGATCTCCTGGGAAGAAAAAACTGACGTGGGTAAATACAAGTGTTCCCCCCGGATCACTTTGTATGGTGAACTTACCACCGGCATCTGTAACCGTTGACACCTTTGTACCCTTTACCTGTACACTTACACCGGATAAAGGATTTCTCAGGCTGTCCGATACAGTACCTGTAATCGTCTTTTTACCACCCTGGCCCCATGCACCGGAAAATCCAGCCAGCAGCAGGATGCAAACCAGCAAATACTTTTTTTCTTTCATAAACAATCAATTTGGTAGTTAATAGTTCGTTTATCATTTCTTACCATAGCATCTGCATAATAATAAGACATGAAACGGAATAGCATTTTTTGAAATCGTTGATAACAGAGAAAGAGAATTTTCAGGATAGAAGGGGAATTGCAGAGGACGCCTGTTCCCATCAATGGGTAATAAAACCGCAGGACAAACTTCTTTGGTAAGAAGTAATTTGTAGAAATAGCCGGCATATGCAATCAGTTAGGTATGTACCATTTTCTTTTAGTAATTATGTAGTACATATAGACAAAACTAAACATTTCGTTTTGAACTTTCCAAATTTTTTTTCAGCGAATTGAATTAAAGATTCAGGCATGTTATATGGTCACAGTTCATTCATATATTATACGAATGGATGACCATTAGCCTTGTTTGAAAATCCATAGGTGGGCTTATCCGAAGTATTGACCTTGTTGTATTATGAATTATCCCCTATCTTTTGCCGCGTATTTGTTTCCCGGCCGCCTGTTCATTCATTTTATCCTGCATTTATTATTCCGGCTCAGTGTCTATTTATTATTCCAGTAAATCTTTGCGATCTCTATCCGCGTCATACGATCGCGGGTATATATTCTGTCCACGGGCGGATAAACGGCAACGGTTACCCAGGTTTCACCAGAGTCAATATGCGTGATCCCGAAATTTCCCTGGTCGCCATTATCCGTAGGTATGGGCATCAGCACCTGTTCTGTTTTACGGATGATACATAACTTGTCAGGATCAACCCTGGCGATAAACAACGGTGCCCTGTGCCTGTAGATATGATCATTACCCGCGCCTTTCCGGGTATAGACCAGGAATAGTCCCTGCTGATTGGATATCCAATGCTGCTGCGTGTTATAACTGCCCAGCACTTCCCCATCGTCATACACCCATTCTTTCATCGGCTCAAAATTCAACCCGTCATTGCTTCTCGCCACATACCCACTGCTATCTGCCCGCATGGTCAGGAAGTAACGATTCTTGTAATCCATAACCGATGGCTCATAAAGTCCCCTGCCAATGGGTACTGAAAATGTACTCCCATGCCGGAGGTATTTCAATGATTTTCCATCGTAACTGCACTGGATAACCGTAGTAATATATTTCTTATTCTTCACATAGCGCACAGGCAACAGAATAGTTCCATCCGCCAGGTCAACCCGCTGGGTACAGCCGGCATTTACGCCAGCGAAATCATCACCGTTATTCAGTTTCGGCGGAAACTTAACGGTTTGAAGACCAGACCATGATTTACCGGCGGGATCATATGTCGCATACGCTACTTCCTGCATTCCTTCTACGTCCATTCGCTTATTTGACGCCGCTGTATCATTTATCCTGTAAAAAAAAGATTTACCGGTACATAAAACCGTCCGGCTCTTTTCATGCCAGCCGGGAGTAACGTCGCCTATCACAGTAAGCAGGCTGTCGTTGATCGAACGCAGGGCCAGTGCTTCAATTTTTTTGGGAACCGACCATTGGCTATTGCCTGCATCTTTTGAAAGCACATACAGGTCACCAAAAGCATGTGTTCTGAATCCATGACTGGATGTGGTCATTACCGAGGCGGTTTTACCTTTATCTGACCAGGCCGCAGTCCTTGCATGCAAAAACAACTGCTCAGGAGCTGCATATATCGTATCTATCCGTACCTTATACTGGTTATTTGTCTGTAGCTGGCCAAACAAATTATACTGAAGCATCAGTAAGGCGCCCATACATGCGATCCGGTATAATGAAGCTAAATACATGGCAATGCTTTATATTTTATTGCGGAGTTTTTATTTCGCCTGTTTTTGTCACTTGTAAATTTGGCTTTTTCCATTTTACTTTTACCAGCCAGACATCCCCGTTTGTCAGTCGTCCGTCGCGTGGCCATTCTGCAGTAGCAATATAACTTTCTTCCTGGTTAATGGGCCACACCCAGAAAGTACCGACACAAAATCCTTTATCGGGTACAACAGCTATCTCCGTCGCTTTCTTTAACTGCAATGTATTGACATCAATGTCTGCGCAAAATAAAGGGGCGCGGTTCCTGAATGTCTTTCCATTATCAGGAGTGATCCGTGTATATACCAGTACCAGTCCATTGGAATGTGATAACAGTTTGGTCATTGTCTGGTTCATCGGGATATCTGTTCCATCATCCCATTTCCAGGGCACGGGCTTACTCCATGTATATCCTTTATCATCACTAACCAATAAATAGCCATGACCGTCTTCTGCCCTCACCGACATATAATACTTGCCTTTGTATTCTGCCATATGCGGTTCATACAATCCTCTTCCTTTTTCCACAGACCAGGCATTGGAAATATGTACAGGTTTGAACAAATTACCTTCTTTCTTTATAATGATGGATTGTACTGAATTGCGTATTCCTTCTTTGGTAGTAAACGCCTGTATGAGCGTATTTGAATCACTGAAAAGATAAGGAGAGGCCCATGCATGCCCTAATGAAAAAGAAGCAGGAACGGGAAAGGTATCATTCTTTGCGAGCTTGCTGCTGGTAAAACGTACACGGTCCCAGTAAGGAGCAGTCCGCTGACCGAGTGGTGTTAGCTTTTTAAAAAGATCGCCGGTGCTGAAGTAAGTAAACTCGCCATGTTGGTCTTTACCATACCTGTCAGTAGGCTTGACCCTGAACTCAACACCGATAGAAGAACCGGGAATGGTCACCATCTCCGGATGCACCCACAGGTCTTTGTGCGTATCACCAGGAATGATCACGAACGATTCTGTTTTCGCGATCAGGGAACTGGCATGTCCTTTTAATCGTATCGGTTCATCAATGCTCTGTGCTGCCAGCTTAGCAGAGCTTATCAGCAAACAACAAACAGCCGTGATGCAGAAAAAAAAGTTGAATTGCCTGGTGATGGCGCCACAGTGTGATTTTTGTAAAAGAGGTTTCATACAGTCAATCGTTAAGTAATGTTCATTATGTAGAACATATTGACAAATATAATAGATACTTTTACATTTGTGAAATTTTTTTCAGCACTATCTTTCAGCAATGTCAGCAACCATATTTCTTCGCCATATTATATATATCGTGTTCTTATCCGGCACCCTTTTGTTGTTGAATGCCTGTAATCAGGGAAAACAAATTTCCGGGGAAAAACCGCTGGCTTCCCAGGAATCTTTTATTCTTCGATATGGGCATCTGCATAATAGTCTATTCAGGATAAAAACAGAGAAACAGGCGACCGTGGCGTTCCTCGGCGGATCCATTACCAATATGGATGGATGGCGAAAAATGGTAAGTGACTATCTCCAGGAAACATTTCCCAATACAAAATTTACATTTATCAATGCCGGTATTCCATCGCTGGGTAGTGTGCCGCATGCTTTCAGGCTGCAAAAAGATGTACTCGATAAAGGCCGCATAGACCTGCTCTTTATTGAATCGGCTGTAAATGATCACCAAAACAATACACCGGAACGCCAGCAACGCAGGGCACTGGAAGGTATTGTCCGCCATGCGATCACCGCCAATCCTTTTATGGATATGGTATTAATGGCCTTTGCCGAAAAGGATAAACTTGACGAATACGCATCAGGCAGCACACCAACAGAAGTGAATGTACATAACGATATCGCCAACCATTATCATTTGCCTTTTATCAATCTTGCCAAAGAAGTGTATGCCCGGATCGCTGCAGGTGAATTTTCCTGGGAAAAGGATTTTAAAGACCTGCATCCATCACCGTTCGGACAACAGGTATATTTCGAATCCATCAAATCCCTGCTTCAACCGGAAACAGCCAATAAGCCATCTGCTGATTTATTGATGAAAAAAATACCGGAACCGCTCGATAAATTCTCTTACAACAATGGCCGGTATATTCCGGTGGAACAGGCTGATAGCATGCAGGGATTTCAAACAGATATTGCCTGGAAACCGGCTGATGGTACTGCAACCCGTAGCGGATATGTTAATGTACCTGTATTAACAGCGGAGAAGACACCGGCTTCACTTCGCTTTCATTTTACGGGAACAGCCGCAGGGATAGCCGTACTGGCAGGTCCGGACGCCGGAAAGATCAGGTATGCTATTGACAATGGACCGGACCAATACGCAAATCTTTTTACCAGGTGGAGTTCAAGACTTCATTTGCCCTGGTACCTGGTACTGGGCGATGGCCTTGAACCAGGCAAGCATACTTTACAGATAACGCTACTGCCTCCTGTTGATACGACGTCTAAAAATACGGCCTGCCGTATCGTTCACTTCCTGGTCAATTAATAACCGCTGACAGCTACATTTCTTTCAAATCGCAACTGCTGCCTGCTTCCATCGGTGTATCATCCGGGCGCATGGGTTCTTCAATCCAATAGGGCCCGTTTGTAACCGGGTGCAAATATTCAGTGCCCGCGGCAATGACCATTGCGGGTTGGCATCCAGCATGATCTTCGCTGTGTCGTTTAAAAATCTGCTCATGGCATCTTCGGTGTTCGCTGAAGAGCAGACTGTTTCATCGCGTCTCCCTGGCCAAACCTTGCTGCCGGTTTTCCCGCAACAGGCGCAGGCAACTCTTCTACTTTTGCATTGGGGGAACTAAGCACTACTTTTTCTCCCGCCCTGAGCGAAATAGTATAGGCGCCGTCTTGTCTCTTCGTAATAGCCGGTTTACGCACCGCCGAAATTTTCCAGGGCCATGGCAGATCCGTTAGCAATACCAGTTCTTCACCGGCCTTGCTTTCTATTTCGATCCTGACCGTCTTCCCGTTTTTTCTTATAGCGGAAACAACAAATCCTCCTTCTGCTGCGAACCGGGAAAAAGCAGCATCTTTCCAACCAGATGGTAATGCCGGAAAGATACGCAGTTTACCACCCCAGCTTTGCAATAGCATTTCCTGTAAGGTAGTGTTTACGGCAAGCGGTGTTTCAATTGTCGGCAAAGCATCCACTCCTTCCTCGTATAATGTATTGGGATTAGTAAATGTGCTTAATAAACGATGGAGATACGGCGTCGCCCTGTTCCCATCACCCATATGCGCCAGCATGGACGCAGCGACCGGGTAGGAAAATCCCACAAAGAGCTCTGGTTTGCTTAACCAGTGATTGACGGAAGCAGCGATCACCTGCCGGTTTTCTTCCTGGTCCCAGTTGAACAACAGCAATGGATAATACGGGAATAAATGGGAATGGTGCCTGTGCGAATTCTCCAATGGCATATCCCTGCCAATATCCCAGCCGTTTTTACCAGCCGGGTAATCTGTAAGCTTAGCCAATGCCTCTTTTACTTTCGCGGCAAGCGGCCTGGTGATGCCCATTTGTTTGTAACAGTCCAGCAATGTTTGTCCGCTCCAGCGCAGCAACGCCAGTTCATAGGTAGCATCGGCAACAGGATTTTTTACATTATTATATTCCGGTGAAACGGTGGGAGGAAAATGCAATTTTCCATCAGGGCCGGTATAGAGATAATGCAGGTGGAATCTGATGGCTCTTTCGAGATGCGGCACCAGGCGCTCCAGTATTTTCTTATCCATCGTATTCCTGTAATACAACCAGTATAAATGAAGTGTCCATAAAAGGTTGCCGGGCTCATGCGCACCTGTCGTCGTTTCCAGATCAACCGGCGACACCAGGTCATACGAGGAACTGCGCCCTATCACAGCAGCACTATCATGGAATTGCGCAGCATTCGCCATTAATGCATCCGAATGTTCATCAAGCGTGCGGAACAAAGATTCACTAAAGGCCATCCTGTTGGCGGTAAACAAGGGATAGTATGTCATCTGTATATTGAGGTTCCACCAGATCCTTGGCCATCTTGTGCGATAAAACCAGGGACCCATCAGATCGAGTGGCTTGGAATCCGGCCGCATGGCCGATCCGATCTTATATACCTGTATCCAGTAAAAAGCTTCCAGCCGTTTATCAGGTATGCTCAAAAAACTTTCGGGATAATACGCATGCCACCATTTCTGATGCAGGCTTTCAAGTGTTGAAGATACGCGGGACGCAACATGGATCGCATCCGTTGCTGCCTTTGAAACTTCATTCAATGATCTTCCGGTTTTCAATGCAACCAGCAACCTGTATTTTCCCGGTGCGATCTGCAATACTGTTCTTGCTGAAACATATACTTCTCCTGTACGGTAAACCTGGATCTCTGTGGTTATATCCCCTGCAGTTTCACTCCTCGAAGGCGGATGCTGCTCACTGGAATCAAGCGGCAGTTTGCGGATTTCCTTAATAGGAGGAATCGGAACTGCCGCCATCCATATCCATTGCGGTTTCCTTTTATCTGAAGTTTCGCAATCAATTACCAGCACATCATAGTCAGTTGAAATAAAAGTTTTCCATTTAAGCTCTCCCTGCCCATACCTGATTGTTCCTGTACCTTCTGCATTCCACAGATCCAATCGTGCATCAGCGCCTTTTTCATCAGCTGGCAAAACCAATGAAATGCTGCCAACAGGATACCGCGAATCCTGCACTACATGATCGGTCCGGTTGATATGCCAGGCCGGTTGATTCTTTTTGTCGCGGTACAGGGCAGCGCCCAATGTTCCATTTCCAATAAAAAGGCATTCATCCCAGTGCCCGGGAAACCGTTTCCACTCCATATCATGCGCACGCAGGAAGGAAGCCCAGTTGACCTGAGCAAACATATTTTCGCAGGCAAAAGAAGATACTATGATAAAAAGTATCGGCGTAAGCAGTCTTCGCATCCGTTTATTTTTCCGTACGATAGTCATTATAACCAGTGATGCCATTTAAGATCACGAAAAAGTAAGAACGCTACAGTTGTTTTAATTCAACATACCGCAGGTTCATCACTCCATAGCGGCCGCCTTTACCGGCAGCTTTGATAATGCGCATTTTTATTGCAGCGGGTCCTGTCTGTGACAGGTTGATCGTTCCCATCTTCAGTAATTGGTAATCATCCCATCCTTTTTCCGAACCTGCAGTGGCAGGTATTTTTACACGCACTGCCTGATCGCCGCATGATAACTCGATCTCACTGCCTGCGCAATCAGACCTGACAGAATACATGACCGTTGCCTCATAGTTACCGGTTCTTTTTATATCCGCTGTCCATTCGAGGTGCCCCTCGGTACTTTTCCAGAAGCGAAGTGCGGGAGTAGCATAACCATCAACGGCAAGATCAATCATGCCGACAGGTTCTATGCTCAGTGCAGGCAGTATAAGTTTGCCGTCATTGCCTGGTTCAATCGCACGTGGTGGCAATGCAGTGACCGGACCATCTGTTTCAACAACGATCACACTGGCAACCGGGTCAGGCGCATTTGCGGGCAATTTCAATTGTATCCCTTCTGCTGATTGCGAATAAGACAACGATTGACCGGGTTGTGCCAGTAATTTCACTGCTTTTATTTTTCCGGTTACAGGTATGGTCAAACGTCCATCTTTTGGCCAGAAGAAAACATGCGCATAGAGCTTTCCCGGTTTTTGGGTAAAACGTCCCCAATGCAATTGTTGCTTGAATGGACCTGCAGTAGTACCGTAAATAGCTTCTCCATTCACCGACATCCATTTTCCGATAGTATTTAAACGTTCAACACAGGGAGCCGGAATTTCACCCTGTGCATCAGGAGCCACATTCAATAAATAATTACCGCCCTTGCTTACGATATCTACGAGATTACGGATCAGCGTTTCACTGGTCTTCCAGTTATGATCATCGGAATTGTAACCCCAGCTATCATTGATCGTCATGCATACTTCCAGGGATATCCTTCAATGCTGCGAAAGGGAACACGCTGTTCAGGTGTAAAAAAATCACCGGAAAAATGAAAGCCGGAATAGGCGGTCGCATAATCCATTCCGGGCACAACCGACAACCTGTTGTTGGTGATCATGGATGGCTGCAGTGCCAATTGTTTTCCAAGTCGTGCCGAGCGGTCATCATTCATATCAACCGGTGTATCCCACCAGAACATCGCGATGGGGCCATAGTTACTGAGCAGTTCACGTACCTGCGGAACAGCAATGTCATCAATATATTTATCCATATCACCCCGTTGCAGTGAATCCCAGTTACCATTGGTAGCGCCACCCGGATGATGCCAATCCTGTCCCTGCGAATAGTAAAGTCCGAGAAGTATATTTGATTGACGGCATGCATCAGCGACTTCCCTGATCACATCACGTTTGAATGGAGTGGCATCTACAATATTATACCCACTTGCCTTTGAATGATACATGGCAAACCCATCATGATGTTTGGTCGTCATCACCACGTATTTCATGCCTGTATTACGTGCCAGTTGCACCAGCGAACCGGCATTGAAACGAACCGGGTTGAATTGCTCCGCCAGCTTTGCATATTCCTTTACAGGTATGCCGTACATTACGCATGATCCAGCAGTTCCAGCCGGAGTATGGCCCCTTTCTGTCCCTTCCATTCACCGGCAGGGATAGCATATAAACCCCAGTGTACAAAAAGCCCGAAACGATCCCGCTGCCAGGCAGCAATGCGGTCAGCTTTCTGAATAGAATCATTCTTACCATCTGTGGGGCTGGCTTTAATAACAGCAGGACGCGATACAATCATGCAAAGGGCGATGATAACAGTCAGTATCGGCTTCATAACAGCGTAGCGTATGATCATGATATCACAAGGGTTTTAATTCAACATACCGGATATTCATGGCACCGTAGCGGTCTGATTTACCGACAGCTTTGGTGATCCGCATTTTTATTGTTGTGCGACCGGGTTTTGTAATCGTTATCTTCCCAAACGGTAATAATTGAAAATCGTTCCAGTCCTTTTTTTGAGCCTTCAGTGCCTTTTACTTTTGCGGTCAGCGACTGGTCATTACATGATAGTTCAACTTCACTGCCTTCACAATCTGACCGGACAGCATACAATACTTTTACTTCATAGGTACCGGCTTTTTTAAAATCAGCCATCCATTCAATGTGTCCTTCTGTACTTTTCCAAAACCGCAGTGCAGGCGTAGCGTAACCTTCGATAGCAAGATCAAGATTTACAGGTTCTGCATCAAGAGCAGGTAACCTGACAGTACCATCGGAAGATGCAGCTATCGCAGGAGCAGGTAATGCTGTTACTGTTTCGTTTGTTTCCAGCACAATCACGCTGGCGACAGGATCAGGCGCATTCTTTGGCACCTTTAATTGTATCCCTGATGCGGATGATGAAAAAGACAATGACTCACCGGGTTTTGATAAAAGATAAGCTTTGGTAACAGTACCTGACACAGGTATATTGAGCTGACCATTCTCCGGCCAGAAAAAACATGGGTGTATAATTTGCCGGGCTTCTGGGTAAATCGTGCCCAGTGCAACTGATGTTCGAAAGGACCAGCAGTGGTACCATAGATCGCTTCGCCATTTACCAACAGCCAATCGCCGATGGCCTGCAATCGTTCGATACAGGGAGCCGGTACTTCGCCCAGTGCATTGGGAGCAACGTTCAATAAATAATTGCCGCCTTTGCTTGCGACATCTATCAAATTACGGATCAGCGTTTCGCTGGATTTCCAGTTGTGATCGGCAGAGTTGTAACCCCAGCTGTCATTGATGGTCATGCAGGCTTCCATAACTGGCCTTTCAATCCACGAAATGGAATACGTTGCTCAGGTGTAGTGAAGTCACCAGAAACAGCAGTACCAGCCACTCTTCCCAAACGGTTATTGGTAAATATGCCTTCCTGTAATTGCAGCAATGGCTTGAGTTTACCTGAACGTTCTTCATTCATCTGTTTGGGAGTATCCCACCAGAACATCCGGATAGGTCCATAATTCGTGAGCAGTTCACGTACCTGCGGTACAGCGATCTGTTCAATATACCTGTCCATGCTGCCGTTTTGTGCTGAATCCCAGTTGCCATCACTGGCGCCACCGGGATGATACCAGTCCTGTGCCTGTGAATAATACAGTCCGAAGGGCAAATCATTTTTTTTACACGCATCAGCGATCTCGCGGATCACATCACGTTTGAATGGTGTAGCATCTGCAATATTATACTTACTTACTTTGGAATGATACATGGCGAAGCCGTCATGATGCTTGGCCGTAGCCACCATATATTTCATGCCAGCCCTTTTAGCAAGCGCTGCAAGCGCATCGGCATCAAAACGAACAGGATTGAACTGCGCTGCCAGTTTTGAATATTCAGCTACTGAAACACGGGCGCCCCGCATCAACCAGCAATTCCATACATTGTATTTGCCGCGCTGACCTTTCCATTCACCTGCAGGAATAGAGTATAGTCCCCAATGCACAAACAGTCCGAAACGATCGTGCTGCCAGGCTGCGAGACGGGCAGCTTTAAGGTTGAATCTTTATCGTCACCAAATATAGTATTGCCTGATGCATGGGTGATGGAAGAGAAGATACAGATAACCGCAATCGTAAGAAAAATTGATCTCATAGCATTCCTGTATAATGACGTTTGTTAGCAATATTCCAATTCAAGAAAGGGTCATATCCTGATTCACCTTGCTATCGCTTCGTGCCGCAGCGTTACCATTTAACCAGTTGTTTGGCTTATTCCAGATTATTTTCGCCAGCATCACACGGTTACCTTTCGCGGTCTTACCTGCCGGCGTTTCGCGGCGATCACCCATGTTTCTTTCGCACTGATATCTACTACACCGAATCCTCCGCCCAGGTCACCCCCGTTTTCAGGTATTAATATTTGTTCTGTTTTTCTTATTACCTGCATATGCTCCGGATCTACACGTTGCTATGAATAATGGCGCCCGATGACGGAACACATGATCGTTATTGGCACCACGTCGCGTATAAACAAGATATAATTCATCATTGTGTACTACCCAATGCTGCTGCGTGTTATAACTTCCAAGTACCTGCCCGTCATCATAGGTCCATTCCACGAATGGTTCATAGTGTAAGCCATCTTTACTTTTTGCTACAAAAGCAGAATGATCAGCCCGCATGGTGAGAAAGTATTCGCCGTTGAAGCCGGTAACGGATGGTTCATACAAACCACGATCTTGTGGAATGAAAAACTCAGATCCATGTTCCATATACGTCAATCGCGTTCCATCGAAACGGCATCGTGCGACAATGGTGGTATAATATTTTTTTGTAGAATCTTTGCGGTAACGGATGGGCAATAGAATTTCTCCGTTGGCTAAATCAAATCGCTGATGGCAGCCTGCATTGGCTTCCAGGAACGGGTGGCCTTCATGATCGGTGGCCGGTAGTTCAAGCAAACTCAAATCACTCCAGGTATTTTGTTGGGGATCAAATACAGCATAAGATACCCGCTCCAACCCGCGATCTTCTTTTTTCCCATCAATAAACCCGAATGTTTTTCCCGTGGCCAGCACTTTACGTGTAGCAACATGCCATTGA
This sequence comes from Bacteroidota bacterium, assembly GCA_037200265.1. Classification (GTDB taxonomy): domain Bacteria; phylum Bacteroidota; class Bacteroidia; order Chitinophagales; family Chitinophagaceae; genus VBAT01. The sequence goes on along the minus strand of JBBCIL010000002.1, from coordinate 54,153 downwards.
GGACATACATCACCTATCAGGAAATCATAATTACCGGGGGAAACGCTTGCGCTGCAAACTTTCAATGACAGACGGTGTTGACCAGGTGTTTCCGTTATCAGTTGACTGAAGGCTATAAAGATCAAGGAAACCATGCGTCTTTGATGGATCTGTTTCATGGGCGGTCACGATCACCCTTGCAGGATTACCGGGAATGATGGCTGCACGGGTTTGTGCATAAATCAGGTCCTTATTATGGTGAAGAAAAGAATAATACTTAATGAAAAAGCAGCACCTGTATCTGCAGCCTGGTTTTGCTGCCTGGCCGATACGGAATGACATGAATAAGTAAGCACGCTTACAACAAGGATGATTACATTTATAGCAGCTATCAAAAGAAGGCGCTGTCTGGTGATGGATGGAAACAATGGCAAAGCAATTTTTTTTTAAAGGGAACAACTGTTTTATACAGTTTATATATCCCGGATAAAATATTTTTTTATGTAGAACATATTGACAAATATAAATTATTTACTTTTACACTTCCAAAGGTTTTTTATAAAATTGAAGCCGCCCGGATTTATGGATTCACCGATACTTGCAGACCCTTACTATAATATGATTCTTTTCCCATTCGCGTCTCACCGTTTATATATGAACGAACAAAATGCACCGTTATTCCGGTCGGTCCGTTCACTCAGCCAGTTTTACAATTAAACACCAATAAAATACAGCGTACATGAAAATTTACATTGACACCCCTTTCGAACCCATTCACAAAGAACTGCTGCGGAAGAGCATTACAGACGATGAACTGGTATTTAAAGATGAATTGAAGGATCCCGAAGAACAGCTCAGGGCATTATTCAGCGCCGACATCCTGCTTGGCATCCTAAACCTGTCGAAAATCTCGAAAAAGCCATCAACCTCAAATGGGTACAGTTGTATTCAACGGTTTTGAGTATTACAGCCATATTCAAATACCAGCGATCATCACCAATATGCAGGATTATTATGCACAGCCCTGCGCAGAAACGATGCTGGCAGGGATAATGGCATTGTATAGAAGCATGGATAAATTCAGTGTACTGAAAGAACGCAAACAATGGATAGGTTATACCATGCGGGCAGGTGTACAATTATTATATGGCAAGAATGTGATCATTCTCGGATGGGGAAATATCGGAGAAGATTGGCCAGGATGCTGAGCGGTTTTTGACTGCCGGATACAGGTGTACTGCCCGTACGGCGAAAGAGGCCACTATTACCGACAACAGAGCAACTGGAAAAACAATTGCCGGATGCAGATATCGTGATTGGCTGCCTGCCCGGAACAAAACAAACAGCCGGTATGTTTACTAACAAAATGATCAGCCTGATGAAACCCTCCGCCCTTTTCTGCAATGTAGGAAGAGGCAACCTGGTGGAAGACGAAAATTTCCTGATCAGTGCATTGAAAGAAGGTAAGATTGGTGGCGCTGTGCTGGATGTAACCGCGCAGGAACCTATTCCGGCCGATCACCCGATTTGGGAATGCCCCAATACTATCCTTAGCCAGCACTCAGGCGGCGGTAATCTTACCGAATATGAAGGCATTGCTAATTTCTTCATGGATAATTTAAAAGCATTCAAAGAAAATAAACCATTAAAAAATCAAATCCTGCTTGGCAAAGGATATTAAAAATAAAAATGCAGTTCATTACCCGGCAATGGTTTTAAAATCAACCATCGCCAGGCTATCAAATAATTTATACAACATATGAAAAAATTAAGAAGCCAGCAATGGTTTGAAGGAGTGAATCCCCATGTGTTCACAAACAGATCATGGATGGCCGCGCAGGGATTTTCGAGGGAAGTATTCAAGAACAAACCAGTAATAGGTATTTGCAATTCATGGAGTGAACTCAACAATTGCAATGCGCATTTCAGGCAGATCGCCGAAGCTGTCAAGCGCGGAGTGTGGGCTGCGGGAGGTTTCCCGGTTGAATTCCCGGTGATCTCGCTGGGTGAAGTATTCATGCGCCCTACTACCATGATGTATCGAAACCTGATGGCGATTGATGTAGAAGAAAATATCCGCGCCTATCCTATTGATGGCGTGGTACTGATGGGAGGATGTGATAAAACAACCCCGGCACAGATCATGGGTGCGGCAAGTGCCGACCTGCCTACTATTTTTATTCCCGGCGGGCCTATGCTGAAAGGCTATTATAAAAATGAAGTTATCGCTTCGGGCACAGATGTGTGGAAGTTTGAAGATATGCGTCGTACCAATAAAATGACAGATGAAGAATTTACTGAAATTGAATCCTGTCTTTCCAGAAGTGCAGGCCACTGTATGGTAATGGGTACCGCCAGCACAATGACAAGTCTTGCCGAAGCCCTGGGTCTTACTCTTACCGGAAGTGCCAATATTCCTGCAGTAGATACCAGGAGATATGCAGGCGCACAGGAAAGTGGCGCCAGGATTGTGGAAATGGTAATGGAAGATTTGAAGATATCAAAGATACTTACACGTGAAGCGCTTGAAAATGCCATTACCGTTAACATGGCGATCGGCGGTTCCACCAATGCCGTCATCCACCTGATTGCTATTGCAGGAAGATTAGGAATCAATCTCACGCTGGAAGATTTTGACCGCATCTCTTCCCAAACTCCTTTATTGGTCAATGTGAAACCATCAGGCTCCTATGTAATGGAAGATATGTTTTACGCGGGAGGGATTCCTGCTGTGATGAGTGAAATAAAAGACCTGCTGCACGAGGGGAAGCGCTGACTGTTTCGGGTCAAACACTTGGAAAAAATATTGAAAAGGCAGAAGTATATAATGATGATGTGATCAGGCGGCGCAGCAACCCGCTCAATGCCCAGGGCGGTACAGTTATACTCCGTGGCAATATAGCTCCCAATGGCGCCGTGATCAAGCAAACAGCGGCATCGCCACATTTACTTAAACATAAGGGGCCTGCCATTGTATTCAACGACCGTGATGATATGATCAGGCGGATCAATGATCCCGATCTTCCTGTTACCAAAGATTCGGTACTGGTGATGAAGAACTGCGGCCCGATCGGTGGACCAGGCATGCCGGAATGGGGCCATATTCCTATTCCTCAGAAATTGCTGGAACAGGGCGTACATGATATTGTCCGGATCAGTGATGCAAGGATGAGCGGAACTTCTTTTGGTACCATTGTACTGCATATGGCACCTGAAACAGCTATTGGCGGACCGCTTGCTGCGTAGAAGATGGAGATATTATTGAACTGGATGTGGAACGCAGGTTGATAAGCGTTGACTTAACCGATGAACAAATTCTTGAAAGATTAAAAAACTGGAAGAACCCGCCACGTGTCTACAGAAGAGGATGGGGCAAAATGTTCCAGGATAATATCCAGCAAGCTGATAAAGGATGTGATTTTGACGTACTGTATCAGGTAAAGACGATACCATCGCAGCGAATGATATTGCGGCTGCCTATGCATTGAAATAGCAGTGCAACAGATTGCTCTTATAGTTTATCAAAATGTGGCTTCAGGTGATCTTTCATCGCTTTCCGGAAATCCTCGGGGCCACCTTTTTTTAATATTTCGAGTAAATGCCGATGGGTCACTTTACCCACTTTAGCTATCCCGCTGACCTTTTGTTCTTCTGATACCACGTATTCGAACACAGGCAGCAGAATATTCTGGAACCGCGTGAAGGTATCATTACCGGTCATCTGGTATAATTTTACCATGAAAAGCAATCTCAAATTTTACGCGGAAAGGCTTTTGTACTTTATTGATTTCTTTGTCTACGATCTGTTCCAGTTCTTTCAAATCCTTTTGGGTCATTCGTGCATAAAGAACGTCGGCCAAACCCATTTCCAATACAAGACGTAATTCAAAGAGATCTTTTAATGGTCTTTTGATCAAGAATAAGCGGATCCATTACCCGCTCAAAACCACCGAGGATATCCGGTTCGGCCAATATCATACCCCTTTTCTTCTTAGACTCGATCATTCCCAGCATACGCAACCTGCTGAGCGCTTCACGTAATACGTTGCGGCTAACATCAAGGGCTGCAGACAGCTCCATTTCACTGGGCAATGCATCACCAGGCTTAAAGGCTCTTTTTTTCAGGTATTGACGTAACCTTACCTCCACCACATCTGCCATGGTGGTAGATGTTATCTTTTCAATGTCCTTATTCAAATCCCTGGTGATCATGGAGAATGTAGATTAACCAATTTTAGAAGTTCCGAAAATATGTTATTTTTTGTAATCATGTATGACAAAACAATTTCTTCCGGTTTCGTTTGCAGCTAATTTTACTGACAGCTTATTTCAGTTCTTTTAGTTTTATGCTCCGGAAACTTACCGCATTTCCATGATCCTGCAGAAGTATATGACCTTTCGGGGCTTCTCCGAAACCTGGCCAAACATTATATTTACTGATCGCTACCAGGTCACGGTAAGCTTGTGAACCCCGCTCGTATTCCAATACTTTAATGCCATTCAGATAATGTTCTACATGGTTATTGGGATAAACGACTACACGGCCAGTATTCCATTCCCCCGGCTGATGAATAAATCGTTTCGTTTTATTGGCTTTGATCAAATCGTATAAAGATGCCATGGTGCGATTGCCATCACGTCCTTTTTTTGCGTCAGGATGCAGGCTATCATCCAGCACCTGGTATTCTACCCCGATAGCGGACCCTGTATTATTCTCAGAAAGAGTAACGAAATATTTAACCCCGCTGTTAGCGCCGGGTGTAAGCTTAAACTCGAAGGAAAGATCAAAAGCAGCGTATTGTTCTATCGTTACAATGTCTCCTCCATTCGTGGACTCAGTTCCATCTGATGGAGAAACAGTAAGCTGTCCGTCTGCAATTGTCCATCCTTTTTCCGGGAAGCCGGGTTTATATGCACCCTTCCAGCCTGTACTTGTTTTGCCATCAAACAAAAGTTTCCATCCCGATTTCTTTTCCGTAGCAGATAAAAAATTGGGAATTGTATTTACTACATACAGATCCCGCGGCAGTGTTGAAAGCGCTATATCTTTTGTTTTAATACGAATATTCTTCCAATATATCTTTCTGCCTGCAAGAGCCTGGTTATTGCCGATACTGTGTACCTGCAATGCAATCACGCCTTTACTATCCACCGCATCTACCAGGCAGGCAGCCGGTTTTCCATTTACAAAGGTTTGAATCGTATTTCCCACACATTCTATACGTACTTTATTATACTGACCAGTTGTAAATGCATTCTGTGCCGATGGGTTCAGCGACAAAGGATAAAGCCAATCCCTTCTTCCTTCATCATAAATGCCACCGGTCCATCGGCGTGCAGACGGATCCAATTCAAATTGGTAACCATATACCTTACCTTCTTTATTATTTCCTGTTGGGTCATACTGACTGCGAAACTGGATGCCGGAATTAGATGTGGTGTCTTCAATTTTTACTTCCAGTTCAAGTATAAAATCGTTATATTTTTCTCCTGTTATCAAAAAAGTATTGGGAGTATTGGAAACAGTGATACCCACAATGGCCCCGTCTTCAATTTTATAATCGGCTTTACCGGCTACTTTTTCCCATCCGTTCAGGGATTTTCCATCAAATAATTCCTTCCATTCCTTTTCTTGTGCACCGCAACCTGCGGCAAGCGTAAGCAAGATGGCAAAAAAAGATAATTTTTTCATGCGTTTAAAAGTTAGTTGATTTTATTTTAATGTTATAATAGAGGATATCCGAGACAAAGTTTGATCGCCGGCGGTTATCTTTTCGAAGTGTACTTGTTTACCAGCCTTTAGAGCATACCTGGCAATTGCTAAACGAATATGAAGTATTATGGAGACAGCTTTATCCAGGTAATGTAAAGGACTTTGGTATATATACACTTTGGTAAGAAACCCGGTCAATTCAATATGATTTTCGGAATTTATTCTCCATTCCGGGATTTGTTGCCATGTATTCAGGCATGAATGGGAAAAAGCTGTGTTTGGCGTTTTTTTTAAACTGAACATTCCTGAACGGATTTTCATTTGGCAATTATCTTTAAAATGACCTAATGTCCTACAAATATAAGGTATTAGATCCGTAAGAAACAGACGGCGACAGTTGAAAATGTGAGAAGAAGTTTAGTAAACTTAAATTAGGTGATTCGCGAGACACTATAACTGTCCGGAGGACAATAGGAATGAGTATAGATGTGCCGTCAGGCACAGAATGTCGGTAGAAAAAGATGAGCAATTTTGTATTTCGTGCCGTAGGTACGAAACAATCATCAACAGAAAATTGCGCACCTACGGTGCGCTTTGTCAAATTCAAACCAATTTCTACCGACATTATACCCCTACGGGGCTATGCTATATCTTCCGAACCGTTATAATGAGAAACGAACCATAACGGCAGACAAGGTAAATGAAGGTAAGGCTTTGGAAATGTTTCGAAGTTATTCTATAAACTCCTGAAGGTTAGTTTTGAATTATTCCTGTCGAGACAGAGCCCGCCGAAGTGTAAATAACGGCAGGCTTTCTCTTAAATATACTTGTTGACCTTTGCAAAGCCGATGTTCAGATACAATCTGAACATATCAACCCTGTAATTTATATTTCCTGATTTAGTTGGAACACTCAGAAGAACGGAAGCAACAACGCTATAATTTAATCCATTGCTGAAATATAATTTACTATTTTGCTTTAAGACTAAGGAGAACATAGACGGGCAACAAAGGAAGTTTACTCCATCGCCAGATTGTTCTTTTCCAGGTTCTCTTTTAGCAGGATCAGCACCTCGCTTTTTGATTCCTCTGATTTTGATACATCCGCACACCAGTAAAACAATTTCAGCGCAAACCCATCATCATGCATTTTTGTAAATAATATCTGCGGTTCCCGCTCTTTGACTGCATACCCGGATTGAAGAACGGATTGTTTAAGAACAGCAGCCACCTGTTCCATATCACTACTCCCGCGTATACCGAGATCCATCTCGAGCCTGCGCTGGTTATTGGTAAGCGTCCAGTTGACGATCTGCCCCGACAGGATATCCCCGTTAGGAATGATCACTTCCGCTCCATCATTCGTTGCCAGCGTGCTTGAACGCAGACCGATCTCCCGTACACGTCCCGAATGACTACCCACCTCAACAATATCGCCTATCTGCAGTGGCCGGTCGAAGATCAGGATGATACCCGATACGAAATTGTTAACGATATTCTGCAAGCCAAGACCAATACCTACTCCAAGAGCCCCTAATACGATAGTTATTTTATCTACCGGCACACCCGGAAGCCGTTACCGCCAGCAGGTATCCGAGTGTCAATAACACAAGCCTTGCGATCAGCAGGCGCGATCGTTGCCGCTTGTTGTGTATTTCCTCGTCGCTCTGCGTATCGCCAAAAAAATAGCCTACGTATTTCTGCAACAGGTGCGCAACCCAGATGATCATAAAGAATAACAATACCCCGCCCAGCGTAAACGAGGCATCCCCGATATGCCTTGACTTTGACAGGGTAGCCGTCAGCCAGTCCATGACGGTATTTGAAATATTCAGGTTGGTGGTAAAGACGATCAGCCATAATAACACCACCAAAAACAGGATCAGCGGCGAAAACTTATCAGCATCGGTTCAAAATCAAACCTTGTCTGAATACCTCTTTTTACCCGGCTGGTTGTAATCTGGAGCAGGATCGCCTCTACGCATATTTTACTGAATACCGCGAGACCGATGGCCTGCATAAAGGCAAAGATGGCCGCATTACCAAGTATTTGTGCCAGTGTATACCTGCCCCCGGCATTGCACAACACAGAAAGTATATTCATTACATTATGCAGGATGATCACAAAACGTAAAAAGCCTTTCAGGTGCAGGTGTCCTTTCATTTTTGAAAGAAACCGGAAACCGAAAATAACAGACAGGATATTCAGCAATATCAGCCACCAGCGTTGCCAGGTCGTGGGATCTACAATATGATGCGTGAATGAAAATAAAATATAGAGTACAAACATGACCATCCACACTACAAAGAGGTTACGCGGCCATTTTTTCCAACATATTACTGTCAGGATGATCAGCAGCAGGAATTGCATGGATTCAATATAAACGGAAGGTGCATGGAGATCAAAAAGCGGGGCAATGCAAAACATAACCACGAATGCAGATACGATATATCCTGATGGCAGATAAGTGAAATGCAGTTCGTTCAATGCAGGCAGGGCATTACGTTTTTTTAAAGCCCTGGTATTACGAAACACCCATATAAAAAATACAAACCCGATCAGCAATAGAAATAGCCGTTTATATCCGCTGTCTTTAAAATAATACCGGACCGCCTTTCTTTCTGCCTTATAGGCTTTGCTCAATGATTCGGTGGCTTTTTCCTGTCGTGAAGCGGTATCTTTTTCCCAGAGAAAATTGTACTCTTTACCGAATATCCGTGACGCCGATGTAGTGAGCAGGTTATTTAACTTTTCCAGCAACTGGTTAGTGGTGATCATGCTGGAAGAATTGTGGGTCTGCAGCACATTCAGTTCGGCCAGGCTCCCGCGAAGGTGACGGGTAGCGGCACGGAATGCCTGGCGCATATCCTTTAGCTGGGTAGCAAACTGCTCGCGGAGAACGGAATCACGCATAACCTGTCGCAATATAGTATCTCCTATCAATGGCTTCATGTTGTTGCGCAACTGGTTGAGCATTGCCTCTGTACTATCAAGCGTTGAACGGTGATCCTTGAGACTGGTCTGCAGGTTTTGTAACAATGAGCGGAACACCTGCAGGTTGCGGAGATTAAGTGCCTGACTGTTATTGATGATATTATCTTTAAGCACCACCAGTACCGAATCACTGTCGGCCAGTCTTTTTTTAACGAGGATGACATCCAGACCGAGCTCGCTTCTGTTATCTACCTCATCGAGTATCACGAAAGCCTTTTCTATTTGCAACTGGTAATCGCTGCTGGTCAGTTTGGCTGTATCGGCAAACAATGAAGCCATTCCCTGGCCTCTCCTGGTCCTTGCTGAATCATTGCCTCCCCGTGTGGAATCAACCGGTGACTGCTGACCATGCGAAGAAATAACCGAAAATAAAACCGAACAACAAACCAGGCGCTTCAGCAGTGCTTTCATAAGAATTATTTTAGGCTTCAAAGTAATTAATGTCTTTCAAAAAACCGAACATAACAAAAAGGGCAGATCCTCGTAGCCGGGAGTCCGCCCGCAAACTCTTTAAAATGCAACCTTGTGCCTGGCGGGACGTCGCCACGGGAAGAGGCTGAAATAGGAAGATTAGTTCCCCCGGAAATTCAAACCACGACCGTCTGCAGATCATCCCCCAATACTACTACCTGGCTATTAAAAGCGGAAGCGACACTGTAATAGTGAAATCAACGCAGCGACAGGGGACTCCGGTATGGAAATTCGAGTATCGGAAAAAGTAATTTTAATGTCTGCATCTTTTCTAAAAAGGAGTAATATACCGGTTCAATACAGCAGTATCCCGATTCATACTATTCATATTGGTTAAGGGGTTTTTTGTGAGTTGCTTTGGTGAAAAATCAACTTTATGAGCATTAAAGCAATTCTGGCCGCTCTGTTTTTGGTGGCCTGTTCATCCTTTGTTACTGGTTCCGGGAGGCCTAAGGCCCAGATTCTGCTGGTAGGCTCCTACCACATGACAAACCCCGGATTAGATGCCGTTAACCTTGTTTCAGATGATGTGCTCTCTGATAAAAGGCAGGCGGAGATTGAAAACCTGGTTAAAAGACTAGCCAGATTTAAACCTTCCAAAATTGCTGTGGAGATCCGCAGGGGTTCTACAGCGGATTCTTTGCTGCAAATAAATTATACCCAATATCTTGCCGGTAAATACATGCTTGGGAAACATGAGTCGGAACAGGTTGGATTCAGGCTCGCGAAGTTATTGGGCCACACAAAAATATTCGCTATTGATGTGGCTGGCGAATTTGATATGAATAAAGTGATGGGATTTGCCATGAATAATGGTATGGGTACAGAAGCCCAGGGACTGATGCAGGACATGCAGGAATTTATGAAGCAGGAAGATGATGCCTTGAAACGCTCAACGGTTCCGGAACATTTTGCCCATATGAACAGTCCTGAATTTATTACCAGGGGCTGGGAAGTCTATCAAAGATTTCTTACTTTTCATAAGGACAACCTTTATCCGGGAGCAGATTTGTTTACAGAGGTTTTCAGAAGGAACCTGAAAATCGTTTCTAACCTGATGCGTCTCCGGGAGTCTGAAGACGACAGGGTGCTGGTTATTTATGGTGCCGGGCATATTCCTTTTTTCAAAAATATTATTACGGGTAATCCGGATATGGAAATTGTTGATGCTTTAAAGTATCTCAAATAATTTATTACGGATGGTTTATCTTTTTCAACTATGGCTATCCGAACAAACAGCAACGCTTCAAGTCAATGGATTAAAAATGGCCTTACTACAAGGGTTGTTTTATCATTGATTGTTGCATTGCTTGTTACGGCTATCATGTATACCAGCTCTTTTCTGAATCCTACCGGCTATAGTTTGTGGCAATTGCCAATCGTCTTCGGTTATGTATTCACGCTATGGCAAATGGAGGTTATATTGGCAAAGAGGCTGGATCGTTCGATGCCATGGAACCTTGGGTTTTCGCGCAGACTTTTTCGCGAAATCGGCTTTTCTCTCTTATTCTCCCTCGTCATCCTGAATGTACCCTATACCTGTTTTAAACTATATTCTGAACACCCTGGAAGTACATACAATGTGTATATTTTTCTTCTGGTTAACAGTCTGGGGTTTATTTTTTACCTCCTGGTTACCGCGCTCCATATGGGTATTACTTTCTTATCCCAGTGGCTGGAAGCAAAGGAAATTGCAGGAAAATTGCGCGAAGAGAATAGCCAGGCGAAAATTTTGCGCTACCAGGAGCAACTAAATCCACATTTTGTTTTCAATAACTTAAATATTGTAACGGCATTGATTGATAAAGATCCGGAGTCAGCCAAAACCTTTGTTGAACAGTTTTCCGCTTCTTATCGTTATCTGTTACTGGAATCAGATAAAGAACTGGTTACCCTTAAGTCTGAGATTGATTTTTTAGAATCCTACCTGTATTTACTGAAGGTAAGGTTTCAGCAAAGCCTTCAAACCATAATAAAAATTCCGGATGAATTGCTGGAATTATATGTCCCGCCTTTTTCATTACAGTTATTGATCGAGAACTGTATTAAACATAATGTGATCTCACAGGTCAACCCATTAGTGATTGAAGTTTTGGCCTTTGATAAACAGGTAATGGTAAGAAACAACCGGCAACCGAAATTGCAGACTGATCATCCGAGTAACAAAGGATTAACGAATATTCAAAACCGGTACCAGTTCTTTACTGATCTGCAAATTGACGTAAAGCAAACTAGTACTTATTTTTCTGTAAGCATACCTTTATTGGAGACCAATGAATATAGTCATACTTGAAGATGAACTGCTGGCAGCGGAAAAACTCGAACGGCTCGTAAAAAAAATGGCGCCTAATGCCAATATACTGGCCAGCCTCGACTCTGTGCTTGGTGCTGTGGAATGGTTTACGGCAAACGAGCAACCCGTTCATCTTGTATTTATGGATATTCATCTTGCCGACGGACTGTGTTTCGCCATTTTTGAACGAATTCAGTTGCCGGTTCCCATAATTTTCACAACAGCTTTTGATCAATATGCCATCCAGGCATTCAGGGTTAATAGTATTGACTACCTGTTAAAGCCGATCACACAAAAAGACCTGGCGAAAAGTTTCGATAAGTATAACTCTTTTCAATCAGTATGGGAGCCTCCGGAAATCAATTATACATACCTGGCCGAAATTTTACGTACAGGTCAAAAGGTCTATAAACAAAGATTCCTGGTTAAACAAGGGAATAAGTTTATCACTGTTCCTGCCGGACAGATACATGCTTTTTATGCGGAAGGCCGGTATGTTTTTCTTGTAACGGAACTGCGGAAAAAATATATTGTCAATTTTAGCCTTGATCAGCTGGAAGAGATTCTTGATCCTGCCTGTTTTTACAGGGTAAACAGACAGCAGATTCTGCACGTAGATGCTATCCGGGAAATGCGGCCTTATTTTAAAGGAAGATTACAATTGATTGTCCCCTCACTTCCGGATGTTGACATTGTCGTAAGCAGTGAAAAATCCCCTTTGTTTAAGAAGTGGCTGGAACGGTAACTCCTTCCTCAGCTATACCGTTTGAAATTTTGGAATGGACAGATTTCCCGTTTATTCCCATCAAGTGTTTACGGATTGTTTTACGCTTTTTTCATAACGGTAGGACTGGCTTATACCCTGCTATAAATATGGGAAGTTGAAAACCGTTGTTTGTATACAACTGGCAGCATTCTATAGATTATTTCCAACGCAATGAAAAGTTTTACGAAGTTTGTCGTACACTGCGGGTGTTTTTATACTGAAATAAATTTTGAATTACTAACGTAAAACTAAAGTCGTGAAACAAAATCCTTTTTTAATCCGGTTACTTATTGTAAGCAACCTGGCCCTGTTAAGTTTTGTAGTTTTTATCTTGCTATCATCTTTTGGGAAAAAAGAGTCAGAGAATAAGTTTAAAGAAATTACCGCCGAACGGATCAATATTGTAAATGCTGACGGTACACCGGTCATTGCAATTTCCAACAAGCAGCGTATCGCCAACCCGGTAATGGGTGGAAAAAAATATCCTGTTGAGGTAGGTGAAGGGCGCGAATACATGGCAGGCATGATCTTTTTTAATGAAGCAGGTGATGAAATGGGAGGATTGATTTTTAATAGTTTTAAAATGCCAAACGGCAAAATTGCCGGAATGGGTCATTTATCATTCGACAGGTTTAATGATAACCAGGTAATATCGCTTGAATACAATGAGAATAAAAATGGAGTAAGATCCGGGCTGACTTTTTATGACCGTCCTGGTGACGGGACTTTTAAGAAGAGTTTAGACCTGGTGGAAGAAACAGGCCTGAAAACAACAACTCCTGAAAGACGTGCAGAGATTAACGCCGCTTTCAAGGAAATGACAGATAAAAAAGCACTCGGTGCTCAACGGCTTTTTATCGGAAGCAGGAATGAAACTGCACAGGTCGAACTCAAAGATAAAAAGGGAAATGTACGGGGAAGGTTTTATGTAGATGATAAGGGTGAGGCCAAAATCGAATTCCTGAATGAAAAAGGAGAAGTGTATTCTGTGTTCCCGAAATAACAGGCTTTAAGGTCAGTTTTTATTTAGCGGTCACCGCGATGGATTTTCGTAATTGATAAATGACAGCACGTACGGTTCCGCGGCCTTTACCCGGGTTCGTCAGGCGATTTTTTTTTATTGTATCTTTCTGTACATGAAGATCTCTTATATTTTTTATGCCGGTGCATTGTGGTTTTGTTCCTGCAACCCTGCAGAAAAAACTATGCAGGCTGACCTATCCGATGATAGCCTGTTTACCATCGTACAAAAACAGACCTTCAACTATTTCTGGGATGGTGGTGAACCCGTAAGTGGTATGGCACGGGAACGTATACATATGGATAATATCTACCCTGCCAATGATCAGGATGTGATCACCAGCGGGGGCAGTGGCTTTGGTATCATGGCGATCCTCGTGGGAATTGAGCGCGGCTTTATTTCAAGAGACAGCGGCCGGCAACGGTTAGCAACCATCGTAAGATTTTTGGAAACAGCAGACCGCTTTCATGGTGCGTGGCCGCACTGGTGGTATGGAAAGACGGGAAAAGTAAAACCGTTCAGTCCCGACGATGATGGTGGCGACCTGCTGGAAACTTCTTTTCTGCTACAGGGACTGCTCTGTGTGCGGCAATATTTTGCAGCAGGCACGGAAGCGGAAAAACTACTTTCCTTACGGATTGATAAACTTTGGAAAGAGGTGGAATTTGACTGGTACCGGCAGGGAAAAAACGTATTATACTGGCACTGGAGTCCGAACGCAGGCTGGAAAATGAATTTCGCCGTGCATGGATATAATGAATGTATGATCATGTATATCCTCGCCGCATCATCCCCCACGCATGGTGTGCTCGCCGAAGTATATCATGAAGGGTGGGCTGAAAATGGAAAGATCAATGAAATGCCCGCCCGTTACGATAGCATTGTACTGCGGATGCATCACCAGGGTGAAGGGTCAAATACAGGGCCGTTGTTCTGGTCGCAGTATTCCTTTCTTGGCCTCGACCCGCATGGGTTAAAAGACCGGTACGCAGACTACTGGACAGAGAATACCAATCATACGCTGATCAACTATCAATGGTGTGTCAGCAACCCAAATGGATTTAAAGGTTACAGCAAAGATAATTGGGGACTGACATCCAGCTATTCAGTAAAGGGCTACGCCGGTCATGCTGCATCAAAAGAAAAGGATTTGGGTGTCATCGCACCTACGGCCGCTTTATCGGCTTTTCCCTATACACCCCATGAATCAATGGCAGCGATGAAACACTGGTATAACAGCAAGCGCGATAAGCTATGGGGCGCATATGGTTTCTATGATGCATTTAGTGAAACGGATAACTGGTTTCTTCCCCGCTACCTGGCGATTGACCAAGGGCCGATCGTAGTGATGATGGAAAACTATCGCAGCGGGCTATTGTGGAATTTATTTATGAGTTGCCCGGAGATCAAAGCCGGATTAAAAAAACTGGATTTCCAGAGTCCATACCTGAAATGACTGAGCTGCGTTGTTCACTAACAGCTAAACAGAAGTCGTAATTCCACCAATGATGACAGCTTACGCATCAACAACGTAATAAATAGCTTTTATCAGGCTCTTTCGTTTAAAGAGGGAGAAACTATCAAATATGAATTTTTATACTTAAGGGTTTTTGATTGCCAATTTGAGAATGTGAAGAAGCAAACCTTTCCTGGTGATGAAATGCCCGGAAATAAAGTTTGGACGTACGATTATTTAAAGTAACTCATGAAAAAGCAAACAATTTTAGCTACTGGTTTTTTAATTATGTCAGCTGCTGTATCCGGCCAGGGATCGAATGTAAAGGGACAGCCAATGAAACAAATGGCGGATAGCCTGGTAAAGACAAAGCAATATGATCAGGCGGCCCGGGTATATTTAAACGAAGCCGCATTAAGAACTATGGTACCCTATAAAATGGCGGCTACATTAAATGCGTCCAGGAATTATTTAAAGGCTAAAATGCCTGACAGCGCTATGAGGTGCTTATCAGTTTGTATAAAACAACTTGGGTATGTAGACCTTTTCGAGCTGGAGAATGATTCACTATTTTCTTCTGTCAGAACCCACCCTGGTTATAAAGAGTCTATAAACTATCTGAGAAAGGTTCAAAAAAAAATGAGTGATCCGGCAAAGGCTAAAATAGTTATATCTGATATTGACCTGTTTTGGAAGGTGTATGATAAGTACTTGAAGGATACGGTTAATGCAGCCGGCTTATTTGTATCGGAATATTTTGAAAAAGGAACCTGGGCGCTGCAGGATTATTACAGGCTGAAAACACTCCGGAATATCGGCTTGAAAACATTTGTCAGTAACATGGCAAACATGCGGAATTATTATAAAGGTATCCGGGGAAATACACTAAAAGTAGCAGGCTTAACAGGTGAGTTCAGGGCAATGTATAAAAAATTGAAAACATTGTACCCGGCAGCTTTGTTCCCCACAGCAACTTTTCTTATTGGAGGATGGAGTTCTGGCGGTACCAGGACAAATTATGGCGCAATAGTCGGGGCTGATATGTACGCAAGGGATTCTTTTACGGTTATCAACGAACTGAATCCATGGCAAAAGGCAAATTCGCAGCACTTCAGCAATATTAAATATGTATTTGCACATGAACTGATTCATGCACAACAGGACAATATGAAAGAAGACACCATATTGCTTGCATCCGTTATTATAGAGGGGATGGCTGACTTTATAGGCGAACTATTAAGTGGTAAAACAGCCAATGAGCGGCTGCATTCCTGGGCAAAGGGGAAAGAGAGAAAAATATGGGATGATTTTAAAAAGGAAATGTATTTGGATCGCTATTCCAATTGGATCGCAAACAGCAACCAGGAGCGGCCCGATCACCCGGCTGATCTCGGCTATTGGGTAGGGTATCAAATATGCAAAGCTTATTACGATGAAACCGTTAATAAAAAACAGGCTATTTATGATATGCTGAATATAAAAGATTACAAAGATTTCTTTTCAAGGAGCAAATATGAAGAGAAAATGGAGAATTGATGTTCAGCAGATACTTTAATAATTCCCGGGTAGTTGATAAACCGGGTTCCCCGAATTTGCAAGCCTCAAAACCAATGACCGGGCTATTGACGGTTTCCCTGCTGCAGCAATTCTGTCGGTGCATAACCAAAATGCTTTTTAAAGGCATAAGAAAAGTGTGACAAATTTTCAAAACCCACTTCATAACAAACATCAATTGGCTTTTTACTATTCTCTACAAACTGGTAGTGTGCTAATTCCAGCCGTTTTTGAGTCAGCCACTTTTGCGGCGTGGCATTGAACATCTTTTTAAAGTCACGCTTGAAGGTAGTAAGGCTCCTGCCTGTCAGGTAGCCAAATCTCTCCATGGGCATATTGAACATAAAATTCTTTTCCATATAGCTGACCAGATCAATTTTCCCGGGTTCTTCAAAGTTTGCCAGCACATCATCTACTTCTTTATCAATTGCCCTGAGAATGCTGATCGCTTCTGTAATCTTCAAGGATGCAATATCTGCCGGAATGTCTTTCATTTCAAAATAAGGAATCAATGAAGCAAGACAACTTTCTAACAAAAGATGATTGCTGAAGGAACGGATCTTCTGCGATACTTCCGTTTTTGGCTTTACAGTAATGTTAGCATAAAAATCCCTGAGTCTCGTAGCGGACAAGTGCATTACTACCGTTTTATGAGGCTGCCCATCTTTGGGATAATTGATGATAGTTGCCAACTGATTCCTGGGAATTAAAAAAATATCGCCTTTTTTAAACAAGTAAGTGGCTTCAGCCTGTACAATCTTTGTTTCCCCGGAAATGAACCAGATAAGCATGTGATGCTCAAACATTATCTCCGACTTAAAAAGCTTGTCCTCATAGCAGGAAAGCTTAATGTCGTCAGTTATATATTTTGCCTGGTATTCCATATAGCTATATTAATTTATTTTACTTTTTTGTCCCCTATTAATGAAGGAGATTAGCCATACAAAAATAGAAAGTATCATACGATTTTACTTTGTTTAAAAGACCAAATCTACTTTACTCATAAGGCCTACTTATGAATGGTCAGAAACAGGTTGATTACTTAGTCATTTGAATCATAGCGGCACCCGCTCTTTACCTATTCAGTGACTGGCCGCCCTCCATTATGAATTCTGCACCTGTAATAAAAGAAGCGTCATTGCTGACAGATAGCTGATCAACTTAGCTACTTCGTACCCGATGAAGAATCAATTAACCCGGAATGTTATTCCCGTCATTTCCTCACTTAAGTTCCATAGTTTTTTTGCACCCGCCTCATCCAGCGAATAAGGTTGTACACCACCGGATATTGAAGAGTCACTCGCCAGTTCAGCAATATCTGCGTCTTCACAATACACACCTCCTGTATTGTTAAGCATTGGACTGGTAGCGCACCAAACAGTTGTAGCGGCTCCCTGGGGGATCGTCTTTAGCGTAGCTGCTACCTCCGGCAAGATATTACCTTCAGCATCACAGAAACCCATCTGCTGAAATAATTCTACCGATGCTTCCCTGCCTAATTCAGTCCCGTTAATAGAGCCCGGATGCAAAGAATAAGCTCTTACATTGAATGCTTTGCCGATATTGTCTAATTCAACGGCAAATAAATTACTGGCGGTTTTTGATTGTCCATAAGCCTGTAAAGTTTCGTATTCACGGTAAAGAAAATTAGGATCATCGAAATTGAATGGCGCCATCTGGTGGCCCAAAGAAGATACATTGATCACTCTTGCACCATTGGCTTTTTTAAGGGCAGGCCATAATCTTGCAGTAAGATGAAACTGTGCTAAGTAATTAGTTGCTAATTGTGATTCTATACCATTACTGTCCCTGCGCAAGGGCACCCACATAATGCCCGCATTGTTGATGAGCAAATGAAGTGGCCTGCCGGATGATAAGAATTTTTGTGCGAACACATCAATGGATGCAGAATTCATTAAATCCATTGTTTCCAGCTCTGCATTAGCAATACCCTGAAGATTTTTCTTTGCTTTTTCAGTATCCCGTGCAGGCACAATCACGGTAGCTCCTGCAGCTGCAAGTATTTTTGTCGTTTCCAAACCGATGCCGGTATTACCACCGGTTACGATGGCAATTTTTCCAGTGAGGTCTATGCCTTTGATCACATCGCTTGCTGTTGATGTTAAGTTAAATCCAGAATTTATTGGTTTCTGCAACGCTCCCTGGTAATTGTTTTGTTTCATTCTTATTTTTTTTGTTGAAACAAAAGTAGAGCGCGTCAATATTTTCAGCTTTGTTTAAAAGGCCGAATTTGCTTTGTTTGAAAGGCCGGCTGATCAGGACGTTTAAGGCAGGTAACCATGCAGGTATTGGTTGTATGGCAGATAGTTGCGGTATTTGCAGAAGCTGTATACAAGAGAAGAGCAACATTGATCGCTATATGTGGAACTTTTTGTAAGCTGGTTGAACTTTCTGAAATATGATTGATACAGACATCTTATTAACTTTTAAAGAAAATCAGTTAGTTACCGGTAATCAGCAATACCGATAAGTTTGTTTACATCATTGACTATAATTTTCCGGCCCTTGGTACTGACAATACCTTTTGCCTTAAACTCGCTCAACACCCGAACTACATTTTCTCTTGCAGTACCTACAAGATTTGCCAGATCATCCCGGCTCATATTGATTTCCACCGGCATACCTGGCTGAAAATTTACTTTATATTTTTCACGCAGGACGATCAGTTGCAGAGCCAGCCGTTCGCGAACAGATTTCTGAGTGAACAAAGAAAGACTGTTGGCCAGCACCTCAAATTCGTGGCTTAACAATTTCAGCAACCTTTTGCTCAATACTTCTGAACGCTGCAGCACATTTAAAAAATCTTCTTTAGGAATAAATGCAATTTTGCTTTCTTCCAGGGCAGCGGCTGAATCCGGGTAACGGCCTTCGGCAAGTATCGCATGATAACCCAGCAATTCTCCCGTATTGGCCACATATATTATATGTTCCTTTCCATCTTTATCAACTTTATATTTTTTTACCTTGCCTGCAGTGATATAAAAAATACAGGAAGGAATAGCTCCTTCCCTGAAAACAATTTCACCTTTCTTGTACGCCTGTTCTGTCTTATTGGCTTCCAGTAACACAAGGTCTGCCGGTGGCAGGTCTGTTAAAACAGATTCTGTTTTAAAATCCCATTTGTCTATGGGGAAAATACCTTTAATACTCATACAGTCCCGGCAATTTACTGTCTTAAATAGTGATAAAGTTTACTTTTTGCAGTGATAAGGTTTAACACCCTTTGCCCATTACAAAATTAGCTTTGCAGAATGAATACGAAGAAAGCTACTAAAAAAGACCTGTATTACACAAATGAACACGAGTGGATTGATTTTCAGGGTACCGTGGCTTATGTTGGCGTCTGCGCCTTCAAACTTTCAGGATTCAAAGAAATTCACCAGGTAATATGCAGTGAAGAGTATGGTTTTAAGAAGCTGGGAGAAGTAATTGCCACTATAAAATATAGCGATTACCAGGTCGAAGTCCGCATGCCGGTGGATGGAAAATTGCAGCAGGTAAATAAAGAATAATTACCGGCAAACAAAACATCCTCTTACAGCAGGGGGCAGGCAGCGGCTGGATTGCTTTGATTATCCCTGCACAACCTTATGAAAGAAAAGGGCTGTTACTTCCCAAAGAATACCAACGAAACGGAAAAGACAAATACGCAAAATCATGAAACCCATCAATAGCTTGCTGATGCCGCTGTCTCCGAAAAGCACTCCTGCTGAAAACTGGTTCTATTCTGATGAAATGTTTAACAGGATTTATCCACCAGAGATCCAAAACCTGGCCAGAAGGCACTGGACGCCTTTAAGTGTTGCCAGGAAGGCTGCCAGCTTTTTGGCTGCCCAGCCTTATGTAAGGATACTGGATATTGGCAGTGGGGTAGGAAAATTTTGCCTGGGTGCAGCCCACTATAAACCAAGAGCTTTGTATGTTGGCGTAGAACAAAGAAATAACCTGGTTGAATATGCTGAAACCGCCAGGAGCCTGCTTGGCCTGCAAAATGTTTCATTTATTCACGGCAACTTTACGCAACTGAATTTTAAAGATTACCACCATTTCTACTTCTACAATTCCTTCTATGAAAACCTGGCCAGTACTGACAAGATAGACACCAGTATTGATTATTCCGGGGAATTATATAATTATTATACCCGCTACCTGTTCAAGCAACTGGAACAAAAACCGGCTGGCACAAGACTGGCCACTTTTCATAGCCTGGAAGATGAGATCCCCCAAGATTATCACGTGGTCGGTTCGGAAATGGATAATCTTTTAAAATTCTGGATAAAAATTTAACACAGGGGCAAATTAATGCTCCGCATAAAATAGTAAACAGGAACGATCCCTCTTTACCGGGTAATATTAAAAATATGGAGCCAGATAGTACTATTTGCAGAGACTGTACAAAATAAGAAAGTTTATAAAAGAGCATCTCGTTTATCAATCAGTAAAATAAACTACCCCGTTGAATATACCCGTTATTTAAGTGTTGCAATATGTTCAAACCAAAATTATTTGATACACTAAAAGGTTATACCCGCCATCAATTCAATAAAGATGTAATGGCGGGCCTGATCGTAGGCATAGTAGCATTGCCACTGGCTATCGCTTTCGCTATTGCTTCAGGCGTGTCTCCCGAAAAAGGATTGGTGACTGCCGTTATTGCCGGGTTTATCATTTCTGCGATGGGTGGCAGCCGGGTGCAGATCGGTGGCCCGACGGGGGCATTTATCGTAATTGTCTATGGTATTGTGCAGGTGCATGGGGTTAACGGTTTGATCATTGCCACATTCATGGCAGGTATCATGCTCATCATAATGGGTCTCGCCCGCTTAGGCACAGTAATAAAATTCATCCCGCATCCATTGATTATTGGATTCACCAGTGGTATCGCTATCCTTATCTTTTCTTCCCAAATAAAGGATTTTTTAGGGTTAAAGATGGGCGCCGTTCCGGCGGATTTTTTGGATAAATGGAAAAGCTATCTTAACAACTTCAGCTCCTCAAACCTCTATGCTGTTGCTATTGCTGTTCTGACCATTGTGATTATCTTACTATGGCCAAAGATTACACATAAAATTCCCGGGTCATTGATTGCGCTCTTACTTACAACAGCAGCCGTTCAATTTTTTCAACTGCCTGTAGAAACCATTGGCAGTAAGTTTGGCAATATCCCTTCTTCTTTACCGGTACCTGTACTCCCGGCCCTTGACTTTGCAACGATTAAAAGCTTAATCCAGCCTGCTTTCACCATTGCTTTGCTGGCGGGAATTGAATCATTATTATCGGCGGTTGTCGCAGATGGAATGATCGGGGGCAACCATAAATCTAACATGGAACTTATTGCACAGGGAACAGCCAATATATTTTCTTCGCTGTTTGGCGGACTCCCTGCCACCGGCGCTATAGCCCGTACTGCTACTAATGTAAAGAATGGTGGCCGTACACCCGTAGCCGGAATAGTTCATGCGCTTACCCTGCTCCTGATTATGCTATTCACAGGCAAATGGGCGGCTTTAATCCCTATGGGTACCCTGGCAGGTATACTGGTCGTTGTCGCATACAATATGAGTGAATGGAAAAGTTTCATTTCTGTGTTGAGAGGTTCACGCAGTGATGCCGCCGTATTACTCACTACTTTTTTGCTGACAGTGCTTATTGATCTGACAGTAGCTATTGAAATAGGTATGGTGCTCGCTGTCTTCCTGTTTATGCGGAAGATGATCAACTATAGTGATGTAAACATACTGACAAAGGCAAATACTGGTAATGATAATGAAGCTACCGGCAATTATACCATTCCTGAAAATGCAGAGGTATTTGAAATTACCGGCCCTTTGTTCTTTGGTGCAGCCTATAAGTTTAAGGATGCAATGAAGTTTATTGAAAAACCGCCCAAAGTACTTATTATACGAATGAGGCATGTTCCTATTATAGATGCTACGGGTCTCAAAGTGCTGGAAGAAGTTTATAAGGAATCAAAACACCGTGGAACAAAACTTATTTTATCTGAAGTCTGCAACGAACAGGTAAGATCGCAGTTAAAAACCGCACGTTTGACCTTTGCTATCGGAAAAGCAAATATTACAGATACATTTGATCAGGCTTTGGACAGGTCCAGGATTATCTTAAAAGAGCCTGATAAAAATGAAAAAGTTTAAAAGACTGAAATTTTATTTTACATTTTCACAAAGTATTTCCTGGCCGTATTGTGCATATACGCTTTTGTATTCTGAAGGTGGTTTCCAGTATAGTCCTGGTAAAGGTGCATGATGGATACCAGGTAGTATTACCATCGTTGCCTTTGTATACGATTGCTGCCTGTCTTATATGTCCTGTAACTATCCCCGCTATTTCATTCCGCTCTGTTTGCCAATCGTTTTGTAACATGACCGCCTGGATAGCATCCTATGTGTATATTCCTATGTATCTGTGTACCTATGTGTCAAACTGTTGTTTTCCCAATACGCTCCTTCTCGCAAAAAATAGCTAATTTCCGATTCAAAAAAATCAATATGGCTACCTCATCCAAACCTTCTGCCTTTCTTTTATTCCCGTGGGGACTTTTGTCAATCGTCCTGATACTGGCTTTAAACCTGGCATTAAGTGACGGGTGGTTCAGAAATAACTGGAGCTGGATCACGCTCGTATTAATTATACCTGCGGCTATATTTGAAAACTTCAAAGTAGGCTACTCGACCATGCGGATCATGTTCATGAAAGTGGTTTACTCTTTACTTTCTTTTTTACTCGTAGGTATGGCCTTCGGCGCCGCTCTTGCCGGCTGGCACCTGGAAAAATTTCAGCATATCGTCAACATTGAAAAAATAAGATTGCCCTGGTATGTATTGCTGGCTCTCGTGGTGATGCTGCTGATACAGGTAGCGCAGCTTTTCAGCATGTTGAAAGCCGTGAAGAGAGAGTTTATGCAGCTCGACCCTGATCAGTAATTTTTATAATTGCTTCAGGGCTGCTTTTAAAAGGCCAGGCGGGTAATGAAGAGATAATTTTACATTCATCCCCCAGCGAAATTTCATTATCCAAGAAGAGGCTGTCTCCAAAAGTCAAATACATCTCGCAACGGCGTAAAGAATGTCCTATTGAAAATCAGTCGTTGCACCGTTGCGAGATTTATGCTACTATACTTTTATAATGCCGGCTCCACCATTCTTCTATTTTTGGAAAGGCTATATGAAACCATGCAGTGAATTTAGCAGGCTGATCCTGCAGGCAAGCCCGCACTTCCGCCAGGCTTTTATAACAATAATCCATTACTTCATGGGTGTTGAAATCAATCTCTCCTTCATACTCCCCGGCGAATACATGATCAAATTCATGTTCTATTAAACCATTTTCAAATTCTGCCTGGTAAACAAAATCAAATATTTTATTGAGACTTGTGATAAAGCCCATTTCTTCCTGTAACCTTCTTTGTGCCGCATCATGCACTTTTTCACCAGGCTGCGGATGGCTGCAGCAACTATTTGTCCATAAACCGCCGCTATGATATTTGTTTCAGCGCCCTGCGCTGGAGAAGCATCTCCCCTTTAGTATTAAAAATAAAGACACTGAAGGCGCGGTGAAGCAAACCTCTTTTGTGGGCCTCCATTTTCTCCATGGTACCCATCGCTTCATCCTGTTCATTTACCAATATCACTTCCTGTACTTCCATCATATTAATTTTAGCTGGTGCTTTACTCCCGCCCTTGCTACTATCAGAAGTTTATGATAGCCGGGTATGCGTATTCTCTTCTGCAATATATGACAGGGATCTGTTCGCTTTATCTTTTTAAATAAAGACACTGAGCGGCTGTGCCGCCGGGAGAACTGTTCTTTTCAATAACAGTTACCTGTCACCCTTCTTTGTCATAAAAGAAGCGGCAGACAATCCTGCAAAACCGCTACCAATAATAATAACCGGTTTTATCACTGATTGCGTGATTAATTACATGACTAAAAAAAGTAACCGCTGACAGGTATTAAAACCTGCTTACCTGTTCTTTCAGCAGTTTCCTGGCAAAGTGTATCCTGCTTTTAATAGTACCCAGCGGTTCATGCAGGTAATCCGAAATCTCCTGGTACTTATAACCATCAATGTATAACAGGAAAGGCATTTTGAATATTTCAGGCAGGTGATCAATCGCTGTATTAATTTCTTTCACCCGCAAATTGCTTTCTGCGCCATTGGTGATCGCTGATTGTTTCAGGTTGATCAGGTAATCTTCAGGTGTATTATCAAAAATGGTTCTCTGCTTTGCCTTTCTGCGGTAGTTATTAATAAAGATATTCCGCATGATGGTAAAGAGCCATGCTTTGATATTGGTACCGGCATTATATTTTTCGTGATTCGCCAGCGCTTTATAGAGAGTTTCCTGGTAGAGGTCGTTTGCAGCTTCGCTATCTTTTGTAAGGTTAACAGCAAATGGCCTCAAAAAATCTGCATTGTCCAGCAGCATATTGTTGAAGTCTTTAGTAGCCATTTTGTTTTGTTTAATTATTAAGAGCGTAAAGTTAAACAAAATGATAACATCAAAAAAATTGGATTTGTTAAGATTAGCCAGGGGTAAGAAATAAGCCAGGAGGCTGACAATCAAATACTTGATAAATATCCCATCATTTCAGAGAAGTTTTTCTTAAAGTGGATCGTGGCCGGAACAGGTTTATGATAGCAATGCGTAGGATATCCGGAAATAATAGTGCTGACCTGACCTGCTTTTTCATGAAGAAATTTCAAAAGCCTGTCAAAATTGAAATTGGGACAAGTGCCTGTCAAATGGATAAAAGCCATTTCAGGCTTCAATGTATGGATGATACTTTCTACATCATGCATCGGCACATTGGCGCCAAGATAAATGATCCTTGCTCCGCGGGTCTTAAGCATATAATGCAAAAACAATAAACCCAACTCATGATGTTCACCTTCCGGTAAAAATAAAAGGCAGGATTTGCCGTCACCCCTGACAGTTACCCGGTCAATCGCTACAATAAGTTTTTGCCTGATGATATTGGTCACAAAATGTTCCTGCGCCGGCATGATATGCCCTGTTTGCCATAGTATGCCTATCCTTTCTAAAAAAGGAAATATTATCTCCTTTACCGACTCCTCGATACCCTGTGATTGTATATAGTCATTGAGCGTGCATTCAAACCCATAGATATCAAGATCAATCATTTCTTTGATCAGGTTATTCACTACCCTGTCGTGAATAGCTTCGCTTGTACGCAGTTCCATTATCTTACTGCATATCTCCTGCGGCTGCATCTTATCTATCTGGGATATCTTAAAACCATGTTTATTCAGCAGCGCTATATTCAGAATGGTCTTTAATTCGTCGTTGCAATAATAGCGTATGTTGGTATGGCTGCGTTGGGGCTTGAGAAAACCATAGCGCTGTTCCCATATACGGATAGTGTGGGCCTTTATCCCTGAAATATTCTCAAGATCCTTTATGGTGAATGCGTTCATGACAACAGTTTAGACAAATCTGTTCTGAAAAAGTTCGTAATGACTGGTTATATTTTGCAATACCGGGTAATCTACAATTGATTATTAAGTATTTTCCCTTCATCAATCATTTTTTTAAGCGCGGGGGGTATATCGAACCGTTGCAGTCCTTCGAGGTGACCAAGATGGTGAAGATCAGTACCGACCAGGTTATAAAAGCCGTTTTTTAAAAGATATTGCGCCAGTTCAACTACTGAGCGTCCGTAATGCCCGCTGAGAGAAAGCAGGTTAAGCTGAAAATAACAACCAATATCCCTGAGTTCAGTATAAAATTCTTTGTTGCGTTCCAGGTATATATAACGTTCAGGGTGAGCGACAATGGGCTGATATCCCTGCATCTGCATTTGAAACAAAATATCCTTGATATTGTATGCGGGAAAAGCCATGGAGAATTCAGTCAGTACCATATTGCCGCTCACGTTCAATAAAGGCTCTTTGGTTTGCAGCAATTCTTCCACATGTTCATCTAAAAAATATTCTGCCGCGGCATGGATATCAACATCAATGCCTGCATTTTTAACAGCTTCCCTGACCAGTGCTAATTTTTCCCGGATCACTTCGTGCGTATTCTTATACATATCCCACATGACATGTGGTGTAGTGATGAGTTTTTTATATCCCAGTTCTGCCATTCCTTTTATCAGTTCGAGAGAGTTTTCCATATCCTCTGCGCCATCATCAATGCCGGGTAGGAGATGGGAGTGCATATCCGCATGCAACAGGGAGAAATCAAACCGTTGCCCTTTTGGCCTGGATTTGGAAAATAGTCTTAGCATAATCAGAAATATAACCTACCGAAATTACTCATTATTTAGCTAAGAGAGGAAAGAGAAAAAGAGGTAGTAGCCGGTTTTGAAAGTAGCCCGTAAAAAATTCTTTCCCTCTTTTTCTCCTTTAATCTCTTAGCCTGTCAAAACTCTCTTTTCGGCAAAGAAGGAAATACTTTATTCACCAGGTTACTTTTTGGCGCTACGATGGCCCAGGCTGTAAGAAATAAGATCATAAAATCTGTATAGAAAGACAGATGCTGCTGATACCAGACTTCCACCGCACCTTTATAAGGTAATATCACCTGGCGATAGCACTCATGCGGAGGCAAACTGCTTTTGGTAATAATTAATTCTTCATCCCTGAATACAATACTTCCGATACCCGTGAGCCCCGGTTGTGCACGGTAAACTTTTTCTTTCATTTCATCTGTATACCTGTCAAACCCCACTTTCATTAATGGGCGGGGACCGACAAACGACATATCACCTGTCAAAATATTGATCAACTGCGGCAATTCATTGAGCTTACTGATACGGAGAAAATTGCCCACTTTGGTTACTCTTGGATCATTACGTGTCGTCACATCACCATTGCCCATATTAGGACTGTTCTTCAGCATGGTGGCAAATTTCCAGATACGAAAGATCTTATTATGATGACCTACCCTGTCCTGCCGGAAAAAAACTTCATGCTCACCTGTCAGCAGCAGCAATATCACAATAGGTAATAATAGCGGCAATAAAATGACCAGCGCAACCAGGGAAAAAACAATGTCAAAAAAACGTTTGATGAATAAATACATAGATCAGGCAAATGCGAGTTTAACTTCTTTGGCTACTATTTCCAGCTGTGCATCAGTAATGCTGGTAGAACAGGGAATACTAAGACAGGTATTATAAATATAATCCGCGTTATCCTTTTTCTGTATGTACGGACAATCTTTGTACATCGGCAATTTATTCATCGGCATCCAGAAACGGCGGCTGAGAATTTTATTGGCATTAAGATGATCCAGTAATTTTTGCTGCTGATCCGTTTGAATGGTAAACAACCAGCCATTGGTTTGCACATCCGGCAGTTCTTTCTGAAAACGGATATCCGCCAGCCCATTAAATTCATTTTTATAAAAAGCGACCGCTTCTTTTTTTCTTTTGATAAAAGAAGGAAGCAACTCCATCTGCCCTACACCTACCGCCGCCAGCAGGTTCACGAGCCTGTAATTGTATCCTACTTCATCGTGATAATATTCATCAACGCTGGCTTTGGCTGTTGTCGTCAGGTGTTTGGCATGCTTGGCCAGTTGCTCATCATCCGTTACGATAACACCACCGCCACCAGTAGAAATAATTTTATTCCCATTGAAACTAAAGCATCCCATCGGGCTGAATGTACCGGCATGTTTACCTTTATAAGAAGTGCCTAACGCTTCGGTAGCATCTTCTACAATGGGTAATGGGTATTTTTTTACAATAGATAAAAACCTGTCCATATCGCACATATTGCCGAGGATATGTACGGGCATAATAGCGCCTATTCTGCGGCCATCTGCAATATAGATAAGACTGCCGTCTCTTTCATCGGTTTCATTTTCCAAAAACTCTTCGAGCAGATCAAGATCCATCTGCCACAGATCAGGATCAGCATCTATGAGTAAAGGCTCTGCGCCAAGATATTTTATTGAATTGGCGGAAGCAACAAATGTCAGGTTAGGTAGTATCACATAATCATCCTGCTTCACTCCCGACATCAGCAATGCGATATGCAAAGCGGCTGTTCCATTCACTGCAGCGATACCATATTTAGCCCCGGCGAAATCAGCGACCATTTGCTCAAACTGCGTAACATAAGAACCTACCGAGGATATCCATCCTGTATCTAAACATTCTTTCACGTATTTCCATTCATTGCCCGCAATATTAGGCACACTGAGCGGAATGAACTGCTGATTACTCATAGACTTTATTTCCTGCTTCTAAATAGTTATTATACCATTCGATCGTTTGTTTCAATCCCTGCTTCCATCCTATTTCCGGTTCGAAGCCAAGCTGTGTTCTTGCTTTGGTAATATCAGGACAGCGGCGTGATACGGAACCCGGATAAGTAGGCGCATTTTCATACGTACCCTTAAACTTCATCAGTTCTCCCGCATAATAAATAAGATCGCCTATAGAGATTTCTTCCTGTGTACCTATATGATAGATCTCTCCGTTTGTATTGGGTTGTTCCATGGCGAGCACCGTACCCATTACCGCATCGGTGATATAACAGAAAGCTCTTGTCTGGTCATGACCATATACTTTAAAAGGCTCTTCTCCTTTTCTGAACCGTACAACCAGGTGAGGAATGACGTGTTTGAAACCCATTCTCGGGCCATATACATTATGATAGCGTACAATGGTCGCTTCAAAACCCAGTATGCGGGAATAATTCAGGAAGCCCGATTCTCCCAGCATTTTGGTAACGGCATAGGTAAATCTCGGATGGCCGATATCCTGGATACAAAGCGGTACTTCTTCGGGAGTCGGCACCGTATATCCGAATGCATCAATAGTGCCTGCATAACATTCGCTGGTAGAAGTGAAAAGGGCTTTACCTATTTTAGAACGGCGTATCCATTCCAGTGTATTATAAATTAAGGCTGTATTGATACGGATGATCTCATGTGGAATGGAGTTGGCATTATCAACGCCAACAACAGAGGCGAGCATATATACCTGGTCATAACTGCTATCCAAAAGATCAAATGTCTTTGGATCAGTATAATCTCCCGCGACAACTTTGATATTGTGCTTTTTTACCAACGCGGTGAAAAGCTCATCTTCTTTTCCGCGGGCAAAATTGTCTGCGATGGTTAACTCGTAGTCGCGGTTCTCAGAAAGATATTTGGCAATATTGAAACCTATGAATCCGGCTCCGCCTAATAACAAGACTTTTTTACTCATAAATTATTGAATACTATTTTTTGGCCTGCTGTGAGATCGCTCTCTTCATTGTTCTGTTCGCTATTTAGTCACCCATCCCGTTCACTTTACTTTAGCATTCATTTAACCCGTCCCTCCGGGAAGAGATAAACACAGCTAATGACTACCCTACAAGTCCCCTCTCCCTATCACTTTCACAATATGTTTTTCTTTCAATGTTCTTATTTGCTCATTGCTCAGTACGCCGATCGTATCATATACAAACGATGCGGGATGACTCAATAATGTGCTGATCAGTTTTGGATTGCTGCGGTATTCTTTATGTCCCGTACTGATGATCACCACATCATACGGCTGCTGCAGTAATTCATCCAGGTCGTTATTTACTTTTATTTCTTTTTCTTCCCAATATACTACATGCGGGTCATGCAATGTCACATCAGCTCCGGCATCCACTAATCTTTCAAACAATCCCTGTACAGGAGTAAAACGCGTATCGCCCACATCATTCAGATAGCTTACACCAAGCATCAGCACTTTTTTCCCTTTCAACGGGGCTTTATACTGTGATTGCAAATACTGAAAGGCAAAAAGCGGCATCTGGTCATTGATGTGTACGCCTTTTTCACTTTGCTTCAGTGGTTCTTCACTTCCAAACAGGTTCATCTTTGCCCAGCTTGCCAGCAACGGATCTTTGGTAAGGCAATAACCACCTACACCTAACCCGGGCAACATAATATTTTTATGCGTAGGCCTCATGCGGATCGCGTTCACCACTTCGTATATATCCACCCCGGCTTCCTCGGCAAAACGGCTCCACTCGACCATGAAAGCGATATTCATTGCACGATATGAATTCTCCAGCACTTTTGCCATCTCAGTGGCTTGTGTATTTCCCAGTCTCGTCAGAGGGTATTCATCGGTACTGATAACAGTGCGGAGGAATTTTTCCGTTGCATCGGCACTTGCTTCATCAGTGCCGGAGAACACACGGTAAAAGTTTTGTATAGAATCAATGTATTTCGGCCCCGGCATCACTCTTTCATAGGAGTGCCCTGTTTTTAACTGGCCAGTTGGCAACCCTCTTTTCTGCAAGCATTCTTCGAGTATGGGCCTGACCACTTTTTGAGAAGTGCCGGGAGGAACAGTTGTCTCCACCAGCACCAGTATATCCGGTTTGCAATGTGTGCCTATACTTGTGATCGCTTTTTTAAACGGAGTCAAATCAACGCTGTAATCTTCGAGATGTCCTTCGCTGTCGGATTTTTTCTTAACGTCAAGATTAATATCAACAATGATAATATCTGCTTTACTGTACGCGTAGGGATCGCAGGTAGCGTACAGATTTTTTTTCTCTCTTGCCTTTTTATAAAACAGTTCGATCTTGGGGTCATCTGCTACTACAGGAAATACACCTTCATTGATAGACTGAATTTTCCAGTAGGAAAAAGGAGCAGGAAGGTCAATGCCGATCACGGCATATTCTTCTGTCAATGCATTGGCGACTACAAGCGCCATTACGGAGCCTACAAATCCAAGACCCTGCACCACAACTACTTTTTTGCCGGGATGCAATGCGGTAAATGCGTCAATGCCGGCTTTATCATCTGCCTGTGCAGGAATAGTGTACTGTTTTCCTGTAAGGGGACTGATGGATTGCTGCCTGGTTTCTTCCTTCACCATAGTTATTATTAGGATTGAAGCTTAAATATTTTATTACCGATCCTGGTAAAAGCCCAGGGCCCTTTATACGTTGTTGCCTTTATTCTTTTTTCTATTTCTTCCTGCGGCATATCCGGGCTGATATAACAAAGTTCATTCAATTCTTTGCGTGTATAGGGTTGCCGCTTCCATTTTTCCGGCGAAGAAGGCAACGGCTTGCCCTGCAAGATACAATCCATTATTTCATAAAACAGCTCTTCGATCAATCCATAACAACGCTGCGTCACTCCAAACACCGTGTCTTCTGCTTTTAAAGGAAATCTTTTTACTGCAATGATATTACCCGTATCTACCGTCGCTTTCATATAGTGACAGGTAACGCCATATTCTTTCTCCCCGTTGTATATCGCGAAATTGGTGCATCCTGTTCCAGGATATTCAGGACTGCCGGGATGAAAATTAATAGCGGCAACAGATGCGTTCTGTAATAATGCCTCCGGAATGATCCAGGAACTGATAAATGAATGATAAGGTCGCCTTTCCAGTTCAATACTTCTTCCGGAAGTTTATCATGTCTTGTTCCAAAAAATACCAGGGGATGACGAAAATGCCTGTTGATGAAATCAGCCGCTCTTTCCGCAAAAAGATTATCTTTTTTACCTAAAAATAATACACGGAACTCCTGCGGGTGTCTGGTCATTTCAACTGGTTAATTCAGTAGTATCTCAGTTTTTATCAAAAATAAATATTTCCCACTTTGTCCAAAGTATTCCTTCGGAACGGGGAAACAATATCCAGGCTGAGGCCCACTTTAAATCGGCTTGCTTTTAAAGAATGGCAAAGGTATTATCATTTGTTCACATAGGATGCAACGCAGCGCTTCTTTCTCACCTTACCGGAATAAAAAACGGCACCTGAAATTCAGGTGCCGTTAAACTATATCCATGGGAAAAACGAAACTAGGCTGCTGCCAGGCGGCTTGCTGGTTTCTCACCAGTTTTCTCGCCGGGTTGCCTATCACGGTAGAATTATCCGGTATATCTTTTACGACAACGGTGCCTGCACCGATGATTACATTATCTCCTATTACAATGCCCTGGCGAATGACAGAGTTAGCCCCGATAAAAGTACTCCTGCCCACTTTTACATTGCCGCAAAGCACGGCGCCGGGAGCAATATGGGTGAAATCGCCAATAAGACATTCATGATCTATGCTGGTAGAAGTATTGCAGATAACGCCCTGCCCTATTCCGCCATCGGGTTGATCGTAGCATTGGCCGCTATCATTACGCCATTTCCCATTTTCACAGAGGCGGAAATAACTGCGCTCGGATGAATAGCGTTGATCGGATCGCCCAAAAACCGGCTTAGCTGTGTGTGAATTTTTTCCGGATGCCGTTATGGCCTACACAAGCGAAATAATCATACTTTTTCAGCTTGCTGATGACTTCTGATTCTTTGCCGAGATAATTAAGATGATAGGGATTGAGTGATTTTTCTTCTGAATCGCAGTAAGCCGTTACGAGGCGACCTGCATTGAGGAAGATATCTATTATCACATAGGCATGGCCGGAATAGCCGACAATTGCCACTGGTCTCTTTAGGGTGGTTTTCATCTGGACGGATTTGGATTGGCATAAAAGTAATAGTCATCCTGAATAGTCCAAAATAAACAGAAAACAAAAAGAGAAAAAAGGCGATACTAACGTAACCTTCTCGTAACTTTTCTACGGCTTATGCCTTTTGTCCCAGTACCTCCATGTATTTGTTACGCAGACTGGCGTGTACGACCGGCTGGTCATAGTATTGCTCGATCTTTTGCCGGAGAGCTTTTGCATATTCCTTTAAAACGCAGGGTCTGCCAGGGCTGTTCCAGCCTTTGCTGCAGCCCGGCCTGGTTCATTACCTCAAAGATCAACCCTGTTTTTCCATGTTCCACTATATCCACGTTGCCCTCGATCCTTGAACAGATGACCGGGCAAAGCATAGCTCCGGCCTGCAATAAAACATTAGGAAATCCTTCGCGGTGAGAAGGGTGTACCAGTGAAAACGAAAGCGGCATAAAATATTCTACTGCATCGCTCCATCCTGCAAGGATAATTCCCGGGTGTGATTTCAGGATACGTTTTGTTTCGTCGCTTACAGGATCTACTTCGTCTTCAAAAGCGCCAACCAGGATCAGACGCACCCCGGTCATTTTTTGCATGGATATTTATGAACGCATGTGCCAGCTCATCTATTCCTTTATCATGAACAAGGCGGCCGACTGAAAGAAAATAGATCAGTCTTTCGTCATAATTGATCAGTTCCTTTACTTCCGCTGATTTATCCGGCTTTAAAGAAGATAAAGAATAACGGAACAGGTCAATACCATTGCTCGATCCCATTCCGATGATCTCCAGTTTTGACCGTTTCGCCAATTTATGCTCCTGTATATAATCAGTAAAGAAAAACTGTTGGGCCATACATGACTTGCCGCCCTTGCTGTAAGCTTTTCCATAAAAATAAGTACCCGTCGCCCAAGTCCTTTGATGTCATGAAACGAAGCCCGGCAATAGTATGAATGCGTATTTTAATACCGGCGAAACGGGCGGCCAGCATGGCGATCAGCCCGGCCTTGGGTGTATGTGAGTGAACGATATCCGGCTTTTCTTTTTTGAAAAACCGGTACATCAGCCATAAGCAGCGAAGATCTGTAAACAGTGTGATCTTCCTCGTCATAGGAATGATATGATGCCGGCATCCTTCATTTCGTTCTACCAGTTCAAGTTCAGGCCCGTCGCTGCTTACCATCACTACTTCAAAACCATTTTCCTGCATATAACGCATCTGGCCCCTGAGTAAGACATTCAGTGATAAAGGAGCAGTGGTAATACGAATGAGTTTGGGCATGGGTTAGAGTTCGGGGGCTGGATGCCAGATGCTGGATACTAGATACTGGATACTGGATGTTCAAATCTGTAAAGACTTTACAATCCCAGGATATCTAGCATCCAGTATCTAGTATCCAGTTTACTTCTTTAGGTAACACTTCCTGTACCACACCTCCAGTGCAAACAATGTCCATAGCATTTTTGCCCGCTTTTCGTCACCGGTCTTTATTTTGCGTTGCCACAGATCTTCAATAAAGGAAGGCTTTACAAAATGCCGGCAATAAGCGTCCGGGGATAAATATAGGAGGCGATAATATCTTTCAGTTCATCGTCTATCCATTTTTTCAGGGGTATCTCAAAGCCGCGTTTCGGCTGATGGATCAGTTCAGCCGGCAAGTACTTCTCTGACAGTTTGCGCAGCAGGTATTTTGTTTGCTGTCCTTTGATCTTATATTGATCGCTGACAGACGGTATGTATTCCAGTATCTCTTTACTCAGCAAAGGACTACGGCCTTCCAGTGAGTGGGCCATGGTAGCAATATCCATTTTCACCAGCAGGTTACCGGCCAGGATATTGTCAAAATCAAGGTTCATGATCTTTTGCAAACCGCTCAGCTTTGACCTGTTCACGGCTGAGAAATCTTTTTCTACTTTTTGCAAAACATCATTTTCCCCTGACAAATATTTTTCTAACCCCTCAAAGCTGTCAATGGTAGCGGAGAGGTAAGTATCCAGTCCGTTCTTCCGGGCAAGATCAGCGAGGCGATAGATAAAATTGTATTTACTTTTCTTATTATGCGGCACGGGTAACACCGCGTGTGCTAATGCAGCGCCGTTCTTTATAAAAAAACCGGGGTTGAAAAAATCATATCTGGCAAAAGGCACGTAACGGCGATAACCTCCGAATATCTCATCACCACCATCTCCGTTTAGAATAACAGTTAAATATTTTTTTGCTTCGCGGCTGACGTAATAACTCGGTATGGCCGAACTGTCGAAGAAAGGCTCCCCGTAGTTACTCAGTATCTTTTCTATATCATTTACGAGGTTATCAAATGATATTTTTATTTCTGTATGATGCGTTTTATACCGGTCAGCTACCAGTTTTGCCAATGGCGCTTCATCATATTCCCCGTCAAAAGAAACGGTAAAGGTTTTAAGAGAGGAATTATATTTTTTCGCGATCGCCGTTACAAGACCGCTGTCAATCCCCCCGCTTAAAAAGGAGCCCACTTCCAGGTCTGAAGATTCTACCCGCCTTTGCACAGCTTTGTGCAGCATAGCGTCTGTTTTTTCCAATGCCGTTTCAAAACCATCATTGCTTTGCTGCTGGTAATAAGTATGAATATCCCACCAGCGGTGCACTTTCACATCGGGCTTGCTTAGCGACACATACGCATAACTGCCTGCGGGTAATTCATGAACATTTATATACGGCGTAGCTTCTTTATAGAAATACCCCATCCGTACATACTGGTGAAGGTTTTGTTCATTGATCTGCAGATCAGCCTGGTTGCAGATCGAATTCAGCTCGCTCGCAAAAATGAATTTATTGCCATCGGCGAAATAATAAAGTGGCTTTTTACCGGCCCTGTCTCTTGCAATAAATAATTCCTGTTTGTTCTTGTCATAAATAACAAGGGCAAACATGCCATCAAAATCATCGAGGCATGCCGGGCCCAGTTTTGCATAGGCATGCAAAATAGTTTCCGTATCCGAATTGGTTTTGCAATTCAATCCGTGTTTCGCCCTTACATCCTGGTGATTATATATTTCGCCATTGAAGATAATGGTGAGGTGCTCAAAGCACATAGGCTGGTGACCACCGGCAATATCGAGTATAGCCAGCCGGTGATGGTGGAGTATAAGATTATTCTCTGTAAAAGTTGTCTGCTCATCCGGACCACGATGATAGAGGGTCCGGGTAAGCAGGGGAATATCAAGAGAATGATTAATAGAACCGGCAATGCCGCACATGATAATTACTTATTTTTTTCTTTGCACATCCTTCCCGGCAACTCTTACCAGAAGAGACTCAAACCATTTGGGGTAGCTAAGGTTTGCCTTTTTATACAGCAGCACCAGCATCAAAAAGTAAAATGGCATGCATGGTATTTTATATCTTGATAAGGCCCCGAAATTAGCCGTAGTGGATCCAACAGCAATCGCGAAACTAAATGAAAAAATAAAACACATCAGGAGGCGCGGGTCAGAAAAAGGTAATCCAAAAAATTTATTTACGCCTCTCTTAAACATAAAATAGAGTGTGAGGTACAGAAATATAAATGCCTCTATGGCAGACAGTACCATGATCGGCGATTTTATTTCCCAAGGAAATGGCCGGTAAAAAGTTGCGCTGATACCATTTAATACCAACGTGACCGGATTGCTGGTGTTGATCTCAAAATATGAACCACGTTGATCTTCAGCAATTAATCCATAGTTACGACGCTGATCTTCCGAACGCTCCATTAATTTATCCAGCCGGTATCCCTGCGCCGCTTCCTGGGAGGTAAGGTAATTGATCATCACGAATCCTAAAATGCCAGCTATTGTAAAAGTAAGAATGGCAAATATCCGCCGGAGTGTTTTATCAGAAATAAGCTTATTTACCTCCGCAAACTGCCAGATAATAATAGCTAATGCCAGTACCAGCAGGATATAGACCTTGATATAAAAAATCAGTAAACTGGCAACAATTATCCAGACAAGAGATATTATGATCTTCTTCTTTTTAACAAAAATATTAAGAATCCCATATGTGATATAACCAATTGCACCAAAACATATCGGGTCTTTTAATAATCCTGAACACCAGTAACAAACATCCGGGAGAAATAAAGTGGCTATGGATATCTCTCTCCAAAATTGCGGATAGTAATGATAAAATGTTTTAAAAAGCCGTATAGAACCTCCAAATGCAAAAAAAGCAAAAAAGAAATTTATACAGACATAACTATCGTTGAAAAAGATCGCCGGGGCCAATGCCAGTTTTGGAATAAAGAAATTACTCGGCGACGACATGTAGTTATAAGTAAGATCATCTACATAGTTGTCATAATAAAAATACGGGAAAAGGGGATGTGATGAATTGAGTTTCAGCGTAGTAATGATATCCGGAAGAAAATCAGAATTATCTTTCAATGCTGCCCTCAGATCAAGCGTTCCCTGGTAATATAAACCAGTATCACCACCTTTGAAATAATATTCGGTGATCAGCGTAAATATGATCACGCAGATCATCCTGAATGTAAAAGCCTGAAAATATAATCTCCTTATATGTTTTTCTTTCTGCCGTGTTGCCTTATACCTTACTATAGCAAATAAAATAATAAAACAAAGCGGGACATATAAGACATCAGTAAAGTGAAAAAACCTGGCTAAGAGGTGCATTCTGTAAATTTGAACTTACAATTTTGTTCCTACTGCATGCCAATAGGGCATACCCGGCGAGACCACAACATCATACAACCCGGCTTTTGTCATCATTTCTTCCACCTGCTTTTTGGAAAACCGCTGCTCCAATTTTGTTCCAAACCTGTCCAATGAATCATTTCTTATAATATAAAAAGGCTGACTCTGGTAAATACTTAAAGGCAACTTAGCCGCCAGCTTTTTCAAACCAATTTTCTGGAACAACCTGCCCAGCAACACAAAGGGGCATATATAAAATTACTGCGAGCATATCACATACAAACTTCTTTAAACCCGAAGGTAATTTTGAAACTACTCTTCTTACAAAATTGCTGACTGAAAAAAGCAGTTTGAAAAGAGATCCTTTGTTATCAAGACTATAGTAAAGGTATGTATAAAAATACCCCCCTTTTTTCACCTTCCTTACACAGTCGTTCATGGCTTTTTGTGTATCTGGTATATGGTGAAGCACTCCTATGCTCATTACAAAATCAAAGATATCATCGCCAAAAGGAAGCGTATCAACAGAAGCCTGCGTCAGCCGGACATTTGGTGTATCCTTCAACAGGCGATCCGCTACAAAGATCGCACTGCTCGGATCCACGGCTTCTACAAATGCTACCTTGTCTGCGATGATCTTTGTCCAGCGTCCGGTACCGCAACCCATATCCATCGCATACGTATCTTTATTAAGATGCTTATCGGTTAAGATATCAAAATACATGTCTGCAGTTCGCTGAAGATCAGCCTGTTCAAAGCTTTCAAATTTTTCCCATTCATCACCGAATGATTTTACAACCTCCTGGTCTATATTATTATCTGATTGCCCGTGGTCAAGCCTGAAAGCATGTATACTCTTTGATACACCGGGCATTATTTTATCAGGGTCTGTTTTATACTGTACCATGTCTCATTTTCTTTTTAACCATACGACTAATTGCATCCCCCTATTAGTTAATTCCATGTATTTTGCCAGAATTGGTTTTACCATGCGTGGAAAAAACATGATCTCGCAAACAAAATAGTCGGCCCTTGTTACCTCAAAATCATTCTTTTCTCCCAGCATTTTGAAAGAACGCAGATCAAATTCATAGAGGTGAAAAGGGCTGTGCATAGGGCTGATGTTGGTGACATAGTTTGTCCCGATCATCCTGTAGTAAGTATTGATCAACTTCCCTACCAGGTGACGGCTTGAAGGTACTTCTATATGAATAATACCGCCGGGTTTCAGCCATTTCAAAGCTCTCCTGATACTATCAGCAGGATCGTATAAGTGTTCGAGTACAGCCCCGAAAGTGATAAAATCAAATTCCTTTTCGGGGTATTCGATGTTTTCCAGCATACCCAATTTCAGCTTATCTTTTGAGATATTCATTTTGCTAACTGCTCTTTCGTAGAATGGTACTGATGGCTCCATACCATAAGCGTCGAATCCCGCATGTTGCAGGGAAAGTATACACTTGCCCAGACCGGCACCTATATCCAAAGCTTTCATTCCGGGAGTGACCGGCATTACCTGCTTTAACTTTTCTATTTCGCCGGCAAAGTAACTTTTGTCCCATGTAAAGTATTCGTCTTTCCAATAAACCTCAGGAGGTATACCATAGTGATCCTGTATATCGTTTGGAACAGGCATCGGATCGGAAAAGATCAGGCCGCATTTTTTACATTTCAGTACGGATACCGTAATACCATGTTTACTCTTTGGTTTTAACCCGGTTGACTGGTTCAATCTTTGACCTAAGACTTTATGATCGGTTGAAGGGCTGCCGCACATATTACAGGTGCTGACCGGGTAAAACTTGTAATTCAGGAAATCTTTAATTGGTTCCATTTTCTAGATTATGATTGCAAAACCTTATTGATAATACCAAGATATACTGGTTCATTCGCTTTAATCGAGTAATATTTCTCCACCCTTTCTCTTGCTTTCGTACCCAGTTCTTTCCGTAATGCGGCATTATTTATTAAAACCCTGAGTTTTTCCAGCCATTCTTCCTGCGTGGTAACGAGGAAGCCGGTTTCTCCCCCTCTTTTATTACCCGGAAATTGGCACCGATAGCTGTAGCGATAACGGGTAAGCCCAGGGCCATATACTGCAGCGCTTTCAACCCGCTTTTACCGTATACCCATTCTTCATCAAGCGGTAACGGGTATAAACCTATATCCATGCGCTGCAACGTTTCAATTTCCTTTGCTTCTGTCCACGCATGCGCCTCCACATTTATACCCTCTAATGAAAAGCCCGCATCCCCCATCACCAACAGCTTAAACTCAAATTCTTTTTTTAATTCTTTTAAAAACAGGATGAAGCAGTGTGAGATAACGGATAGTACTGTGGCTGCCACTCCATCCCAGTGTTATAGTACCGCTATTTTCATATCTATTTACAGGGATGTAAGTAACAGTATTGATCGTAGAAGAAAATATCGGTTGTATTGTTATTGTACTTCCTGACAAACTCATCAAGATAAGGCGTACAGGTTATCACATGATCGGCCTTTTTCATCAGGTACACAGGTTTATCCCTTCCTTTGAATAAACGGGTGTACCATTTGTCAGCTCTTTCGTTTTTCATGTACACCAGGTCATCTATATCAAAGATCATTTTCTTTGACAGGCCGGCGACCATCCATTCAAACACAGGAGGACCGAACGGAGTGACCCACAAAAAAGAATACACCAGGTCATAACGCCGTATCCTGAACAGATCGAAAGATCGTCTTACATACCCGTAAAAGGTCCAGAAGATCTTTTCAGGAAAAAATCCTTTTTTATAAACGATCTGTTGCATCCGCTCACTCATGAAAGAGGAGACGGTGATATCAAAGCCATTGGCCTTCCAGTTATCAAAGTACTGCTCGTATTTTAACCGCTGACCCGGCACATACCCAACAGGATGCGGACAAAGAACCAATATCTTCTTCTTTTTCATATACGGGTCACTCTTTATTGAGTATGGATTTATATACCGCGTAATATTTGGCCACTCCATCAGTAAGTGAAAAAATATTGTTTGGCTCCCTGCCGTATGGCAACGGCGTCAAAGCTCGCAGCCGATAGTTCCTCAATTGATTTTTTATACTGCGCCGATGAAAAGCCTTCTGTTATTACCCCGCTGTGAAATTTTCTGATGATCGCATCTGTATCGCCTACGCCTGCATTACTGATGACAGGTACACCCATCGCCATCAATTCTGCCTGTTTGGTTGGACTGCTGCTTATTTTGCTATAAGTAGCCCGTATGAAAAAAACCGAATGGGTGCTGAGGGCGATACTGGCGGGTACTTCTTTTCGTAAGGCCGGCCGGATAAGTATTTTATCCGCAGGTATATTTCTTTCCGCCGCTTTACTTCTTATCTGCTCATGCTGATCGCCGGTAATGAATAAAAATTTCGCCGCCGGGTAGCTCGCAAGATAGACCGCAAAGAAATCAAGCATTTCATCGAGCATGTACCAGCTTCCGATACTGCCGAGGTAGGTTAAGATGATATCACGATCGGTGATAGCTAATTCTGTTTTTATCGCCGCCCTTTATTTTCTCCTCCGCTTTTTGCGGATCAAACAGGTCGGTATCGGTACAGCAGGGGATCACTTCCATCTTTACCGGGTTATTACCGATATGTTTCCAGGAATATATCTCCTTCTTTGCCGCTTCTGTAAGGCTTATTGTATAGTCTGCCTGTTCGAAGAATTGCTTTTCCTTTCCTTTAAAATATTTATAGACTGCTTTTATACACGGGATTTTTCAGGTTCCAGCTGCCGGCATCCACTTTCTCATCTGCCCAGAGGCCGCGCATATCGAAAAGAAAAGCCGTTCCCCAGCTTTCTTTTCATTTTCAAACCCTGCCAGTGAAGAAATATACCCCCGGCAATGCACCATATCAAAATGATGAATACGGTTGAGTTCGAATGCTTTTTTAGTGATATGGCGAACATCTTTTAAAGTAGATAATACCGGTGGCGATTTGGTATATGGCAGGGGATGCCATATAATATTATTTTCGCGGCAGATATCTTCGACTATCTTTTTCTGAGCCCGCGAATTTTTCCGGCTTTTCACAACTGATAAGATGAAAATCATACCCATGCTTTTGTAAGCCGCAGAGATAAGGTAATACCTGGCTCTGGCCAAGCTGGTCTGTCATCCCATCATAGGATATGTAAAGGATATTTTTCTTCAACGGGTGGTGGTAGTGATGATACTAAGATCAGTTTAAAAGCATTGATAATGTCCTGCTTCGACAGGTTGACATATTTGACGTTTTTATGAAAATCATAGAACTCGTCTGTAATGGCAGCACCACTGACAAATCGGTCAATCAGCCCGTGCAGGAAGGTGTGAGCAGGGTATTTCTTTTTTTAATGATTGCAGAAACCTCAGTATCGTTGAAACCGGCTTTTCTGAAGAACATAAAATACATTGGTCAGGAAATTCTGATTGGAACCCTCTTCAAAATTTATCCTGTTCTTTAAGACCTTTATCTGTTTCTGTTCGGGATAAAAATCAAAATTCTCTACGAGATTCACCCCTGCTTTTTTCGAGTAACCCGAGGGCCTTTAACCCTTTGCGGATAGGCTCTTTAAATCTTCTTACCAGTAAATTATTCTTCAGGCTTTGTGTGGCCGCACTGGATTTTTTGGTAAGCCCACATTGCAAAAGTGATAGACACTTCTTTAGGGAAAAAAACCACATGCGGCTGGTCGCTGTCAACAAATTCCAGGTTGCCGGGGCCAAACTGGTATTGCTTTTCTATCTGCATATTGGCTGTCTGGCTTCTCCTTATTGATCACAAACCCTCTTTTAAAAACGATGGGATTCATACCCGGGGCCAAAAGCCGCTACGGTCTGTCAGTAATAATTTGCCATGATGATGAATTGCTCTGGAAACTAAGATCGGTCGTGCGGTCAGGGCAATGGCATGAAACAGTTACCGCTGATACCTACATTCTCATCCTGGAATATTTCAAAAGCGATCGTGGGATAATGCCTTGGTTTATTTATAAACTTTTCATCCGACAGGTTTTTCCTGAAAACATCAAATAACACTTCTTTGTCAGCGCCCATTTCTTTCAGTACCGGGGCTGCTTTGCGATGCGCCTCATAACGGTCTTTTTCTTCTTTAAATATGGACGCAATAGCTGAAACGTAGTGATCTAACTTTGCCATAGTTAAGCTATTAAATGTTTGTAATCCGCCACCTTACTGCCATGTATCAGTATATAATTTCCTGTCTTTACTGATAGCTGTTCTTACTTCATGCAGTTTTTTCTGTTCTTTGTCATACTCAAATATTTTGTACCCCAGTGTTTGTTCAATATAGTGCTGGAAAAAAAGTTGCTTCTATTTTAAAGCTTTCAAGAAACAGGGGCACTATTTTCTATCAGGATGACCGGCTTGAATTGCTGAAGCGTTTTCTCCATTCCCTTCAGGGCAAAATATTCCGCTCCTTCGATATCAATTTTTACAAAAGTCAGTTTCTTCAGTTTCGGCAACAGGAAAGAGTCAATATCCACTACCTCGCAGTCAAAACTCCTCATTTTTATCAGATACAAAATAATCAGAGCCTTTGATCATCGTCATTGTTCCTACCGGGCCCATATGTGCCTGGCCGGCGCTGATGGAACCAAATTCCATCTTTGGAACACTAAACCTCAATGTTTCGGTTTTTTTGCCCCACTCCTTTCTGGTATAAGTTTACATTCTTCAGTTTAAAACTTTTTACCAGCAT
Organism: Bacteroidota bacterium; assembly: GCA_037200265.1. Classification (GTDB taxonomy): domain Bacteria; phylum Bacteroidota; class Bacteroidia; order Chitinophagales; family Chitinophagaceae; genus VBAT01. The sequence goes on along the minus strand of JBBCIL010000002.1, from coordinate 11,016 downwards.
AGCCGCTACCATCATGTGTAAAGGGTATGGGTTCAAACAGCATATACCTTTCCCTGCGGCGCAAGTACTGAAAGCCTTTCTGTATAATAGGCCATAGTTGGCGCCGATGTCGAGTACATCATCGTTCCTTACCTACCAGTTGCGGCAGCAACTCCATCTCGATCTCCTCTACCAGTTTATTGGTTATATCTTTTTTCTTGCCGTAGAACTGCGCCCATTTATATCCCTTCTTCCCAAGAAGTTTAAACAATATTGGTTTAATGATTCTTCTCAGGGGTGATTTTACTGATGCCATTAATTATTTATTTGGAGTAGACTTCCGCGATTTTGTTTTTCGCTGCAAAGGTAAGATGCTTTTTCCAGTAACCATTTCTGCAAAATTATCAATAGCCATATCCGGTGATACCGGAAATATTCGCCGGACCTGAATTTCCGGATATAATCCTGCACCATGGCATTATTTAAAACACCGGCCTCTTCAATTTTAGCAGGAGCCAGGTAGTCTTCTATAAGATATGACAGTTTGCCCCGCAGCCATTCCTGCATAGGCACGGCAAAACCCCATTTGGGCCTGTCAAAATAAGAAGCGGGTATATAATCATACAATACTTCTTTCAAAAGATATTTCTGAACGTCTCCTTTCATTTTAAGGCTTTCGTCCAGGTTCAGCGCAAAATCAACAACATTGGAATCCAGAAAAGGCACCCTTACTTCTAATCCATGCTGCATGCTGGCCCTGTCTACTTTTGGTAAAAGCTCCTCGGCCAGGTAATTCTTTATATCGAAAAAACTTTGCTGTTCTGCCGCTGTCAGTTTTCTTCCGGTCGGAAGCAGTGTTTCATTGAAGTCGTAACTATAACGGCCATTCAGTAATTGTTCCACTTCATCCGATGACCAGTTGCCATGACATTGTGAAAAGATATTACTGTTCAACTGGCTTTTGTGATAATCAAAAAGATAAGACCTGCTCCTGTAGCTATTCTTTCCTGAGTTGTATAAAATCTTATGGATAAGAGGATGAAAAGGTTTCATGACAGGGTTTGCCAGTCTTTTCGCCCAGGTATAAAAACCGTATCCCATGAATAGCTCATCGCCTCCGTCGCCGCAGAGCGTTACTGTTACCTGTTTGCGCGCCAGCTTAGATACGAGGTAAGTAGGGATTCCTGACATATCACCGTACGGCTCATCATAGATATTCAGGAAATCATGTATGATATCTATACCCTCATCTTCCCCTACAGTAAACTTATGATGGTCTGAGCCTACATGATCAGCTACCTGCTGTGCAAAACCCGATTCATCATAACGGCCTTCTTTAAATGCAATGGAAAAGGTTTTGATCTTCTCCGTCTTATATTTCTGGGCGATCGCGGCTACCAGGCTGCTATCTACTCCGCCGCTTAAGAATATCCCCAAAGGCACATCGCTGATCAGGCATTTTTGCACGGCATCTTCCATGAGATCCTTTAGTTGTGCCTTAGCCGTACTTTCATCTTTAAGTGTTTCTTTAGCTATGCTTTTTTCAAGCTGCCAGAACGGTTTTATTGTTTCTATTCCATCTTTACCGATGATCGCATAATGACCGGGCAGGAGTTTGGAACATGACTGATAGATCGTTTGGGTCTGGGGAATATAGCCGAGATATAAAAAATTGGTAATAGCCGCATAATTAAGGGCGGGCTGATGCAGTATCGCCTGCAACGACTTCAGCTCTGAGGCAAAAACAAATTCATTGCCTTCATGATAATAATAGAAGGGTTTTATCCCGATACGGTCACGGCATACATAGAGTTTGTTTTCCTGGTTATCCCAGATAGCGAGGGCAAACATACCGTTGAACCATTCGAAAGACTGCACACCATACCGGGCAAAACTTTCCAGTATCACCTCCGTATCGCTATGCGTTTTCCATGAAAAGCCGGGAAGCCGGGATTGGCTGATATCCTGGTAATTATATACCTCGCCATTATAGATCATCGTATACCTTCCGCATTGACTGATCATCGGCTGGTTAGCCGCTGCACTCAGATCAATGATGGAAAGACGCCGGTGACCTAATCCAATAGAAAATCCTGGCTGCGAATCATAAAAAAGCCCTTCCGCATCCGGTCCTCTATGCTCTATTTTTCGAGTAATAAGAGACAGATCCTTTTCCTGCAATCGAGGGGATAGAAATCCTGCTATTCCGCACATTATAAGGAGTTATTAATCTCAGGTATCTTCTCCTGACTACCAGAAAAGCAGCCAGCAGAAAAACCCATAAAGTGTAAGATAAGAATTTAGTAACACGCTGGTAGATCAATGCATTGGGAGCTTCGAACTTGTTTACTTTGCCATAAAAGTAGTTTCTGAACATACCAAGCAATCTTTCCTTGTCCCATTGATTATATGCTGCGGTTAAAATGTTTTCATTTTTTACAAGAAACTCAATACTCGGCCGGTCATAGGCGGCAAGTACATTGGCATCGGGCTCCTGGTCTGTATCAAAAAAATGCCAGCTGTTATTGTAAAAAGCTTCAAAGCAAAAATGTCCGCCAAACTTCTGACCGCCATCGAAGCCGACCATCCGGGTATTATATCCTTTTCTTTTCAAAAGTTCCATCGTTACGATGGATTGCTGGCTACAGGCCGCATTGGGGTAGTTTAATATATCATCAGGGATTACAATAGCGCTGATCCATTTATCTGAAATAAGCGGCTCTAATAACAGGGCCATGTGATTATCAGAGTACCCGTAACTGCAGTAACCATGAAAGAATCTTCTCCGGATGACCTCACTGACGATCAGGGGATATTCATTTTCAAAAGAAAAATTCTTGTTGGGAGAATGCTCTTTATTATAATTAAAGATACTGTCACAATACTCTTCAACCCTGTCAACCGAATTCAGCCTGCTCAGGGAAGGATCAAACTCTTCTTTTCCATTATAAACGGCGGGTTCGTGGTCAAGCCGTTGGAAGGCAGACCGGCTGTTTGTCACCTCAACAATAGTAAGGTACAGGAAGAAATTAAACGCTATGAAAAGCAGAAACTGGGCTACAAATAAAAATTTTTTCATATCAGGACAATTGGCTTCAGGGGGTATGAGGTTTAAAAGTAAGGATCAATTGATTATTATCAAACTGTGATTAAAAAATTCAGAAACACTACTCAAACCAAACAGGAATTTTACGATTTTGCTTCCGGGATTACTACTTAAAATAAAGAAAAACCCCTAACGCTAATCACTCAGTTCGCACCACTCTTAACGACAAAGGCAAATATCTTTTTCGCTTCATCACTATAACAAAAAGAAGGCGTAAACGCTATCGCCTCCTTTATTTTTCCGATATTAAACCTGAGCACAGCCGGGTAGACCTTTTTATCGTTATCATTTTTTTTCACCTCTATATCTTCTGCATATACTTCCCGGTAAGCAGCTGCGATATGATCTGCCATCTCAGTCAGCGATAACGACTCGCCGGATCCGAGATTAAAGACTTCGTTCTCCAGGTTCTCTTTTTCCAGCACTTTTTCAATGGCCGTACTTACATCCTGCATATGAATGAAATCCCGGAGAGCTGTTCCATTCGTTTTTATTTCTATCTTTTTATGCAATACAGCCTGCCTGCACAGATCGTTAAACAACAAATACCACTTACTTGAATGCACATCTTTCGGACAACCGTAACTATTCGATAAACGGAATATTATATATGGAAGCCCGTTGCGCCCGGAAAACAATTTAATATACTCTTCGGCGAAATAATGAGTGATGGCATAGTCATTAAGCGGTGTCACTGCATCCTGCTCCGTTATTTCACCTCCGTCCTTTCCATACACATGGAAAGTGGACATATAAATAAATTTCTTAATTTTTTTACCTTCACAAACCTCCAGGAGGTTCCTTGTTCCATAAGAATTGATCAGCAAAGCCTGGCTGGCATAATCGTCCAAAAACGTTTCATTCAGGCTGGCCAGGTGGATAATGTAATCAAACTCCATACCATCAAGGCTTTTCTTCAACGCCGACTTGTCTGTTATATCGCAAAATATCTTCTGGAAAGGATGCGATATGGTCAATTTCCTGTCGTTTTTGCTCAATACCGTCACCTCATACCCGCCCAAAGAAAAATGATCGGTGATCCATGAGCCGAGATTCCCCAGCCCGCCTGTGATCAGGATTCGGGTCTTATTTCCACTCATACGGGATCGCTGTATTATCAAGGGTTAGATTATCCGCTTCGGCGGGGTCATGCTGAATGTCTGCAAAATTGACCAGCAAAGATTCTCCGTTTGCTTCTCCTTTAAATGCCATCCATATTCCCGGCGTTACCGTCAGCCTGTTGTAATTCTCGGGCGAAAGAATGATCTCCTGCACCTTTTTGGTACCCTCATCGTATAGAACAAACCTGATCCTGCCCACCGGTACTACAATATTCAACGTCATCTTCGTGTGACGTTTCCACCCTTTTACAAAACCATTCTTCACGGTGGAAATATATACTTCTCCGAATCCTTTGTAGCCGGCTGAATCATTTTTCATAACATGAAAGATGTCACCCGCATTTCCCGGTATATGTTTCAAAGGTGTCAGCTGAACGCCGGCAATCAATTCATCCATTTGATACGCTTATTTGACGCTGTTTCTATATAAACCTTCACCTGCTCCTGCGAAAATTCTTTGAGGGCAAGATTATTCGCCGATCCGCCATAAAAATAATCATACCATTCCCCGGTAAACTTCATCGTCTCATTATAATTCAGGATGGGTTGCCAGCCAAGAGAGGCCAGCGCCTTATCTGTATTCAGCTTAAGCAGGCCTGCTTCATAAAAGGATTTATCTTCTTCGATATTGATCAGCTTTAATGCATCTCCATGTGTCCAGTATTTCGCCAGGTCTTTGATCAGTTCTTCCACACAATAGTTCTGGTTGGCCGGCGGGCCAAAGTTGAAAGATTCTCCATGCACCTGCGTTTGCGAATCAGCCAAAGCAGCTCCCAGCAGTAAGTAACCTCCTAATGGCTCCAGTACATGCTGCCATGGCCTTGTAGATTTTGGCCGCCTGATATTTACGGTTTGTTTATCGGACCATTGTTTGATACAGTCCGGAACAATTCTGTCCATGGCCCAGTCGCCGCCGCCGATAACATTCCCGGCCCTTGCGGAGGCCATCTTTACATGCGCATGATTGGCAAAATAAGTGTGGAAGAATGAATGGAAAACAATCTCCGCTACGGCTTTTGAAGCGCTGTACGGATCTTTTCCGCCCAATCGGTCCGTTTCTTTATAGCCCCATACCCATTCTACATTTTCATAGCATTTATCGCTGGTAATAAAAACGGCTTTGCAATTGAATTTTACATCTCTCAGTGCATTCAATACATTGGCGGTACCCATTCCATTGATGGCAAATGTGTCGAGCGGGTTCTTTAATGATTCTTTTACCAGCGCCTGTGCCGCCAGGTGAAAGATAAAATCCGGTTTCACTTTATGAATAACAGAGCTGATCGCATTTAGATCCCGGATATCACCCCATACCTGTTCAATACTCTCATCTAATTTATTCGCTTTATAAAAAGAAGGCGTAGTAGGAATGAGATCGGCAAAACCGGTAACATGGGCACCCAGGTCCTGCAACCATAAGGTAAGCCAACTGCCTTTAAAACCGGTATTGCCCGTTACCAATACCTTCTTTCCCCGGTAGATATCGCCAAATAGTTTTAATCCCATTTTTTCCATTTTGCATTTTTGGAAGTCCATAAATCAATTAACTGCTGCCTGTCGCGCATCGTATCCATACATTTCCAGAAACCCTGGTGTTTATACGCCATCAGCTGGTTGTCCGCTGCAAGGTTCATTAACGGCTTTTGCTCAAATACGGTCGCATCATTTTCTATATAATCCAATACTGAAGGCTCGCATACAAAAAATCCTCCGTTGATCCAGCCTCCGTCGCCCTTAGGCTTTTCTTCAAACTTTGAGATCATATTATCATCATGGATATTGAGCAGTCCAAATCTTCCTTCAGGCTGCACGGCTGTCATCGTAGCTTTCTTACCGCTATTCTTATGAAATGTAACTACATCACGGATATCTACATCACATACGCCATCGCCATAGGTAAGTAAAAATGTTTCATTATTGATATAGTCTTTCGCTTTCTTAATCCTGCCGCCGGTCATCGTATCTAACCCCGTATCGAGTATGGTTACTTTCCATGATTCGGCCATACTCCTGTGTATTTCGACTGAATTGTTTCCAAGATCGAATGTCACGTCGGAATTGATAAGGTAATAATTGGCAAAGTATTCTTTGATGACATGAGACTTATACCCGGCGAGGATCACAAACTCGTTAAACCCAAAATGAGAATAGATCTTCATAATATGCCAGAGGATCGGCTTATCACCGATATTGACCATGGGCTTGGGCTTTATATCGGTTTCTTCCGACAGCCTTGTACCAAAGCCGCCTGCCAGGATTAATACTTTCATTTTTTGATCAGGTTTTTTATGGGGCTTAATAATATTTTCCAAAAGATGGCCGTAGCTGCGCAGGGAGGATATTTTATAAAAGCGAGAAAAATATATTTATATCCTTTGCCGTATAACTTAGCCTGGTAAGAAACCGTGGCGGTATAAAGGTAGAAGCCGGCTTCAAAAATATGCAGCCGGCTGCCCAGTTTTTTAAATAACTCCGGCGTGTTCCTGTACTTATGCAGGTAATATTCTTTCCTGGCGAGTATGCCCGCGGTCTTATTCTGCATGACGGTTCTTTCATCATGCTGAATGATCGCCGCGCATACTTTTGGAATGACACCGAGCGGATGATCGGTTACAACACGTATCCAGAAATCCCAGTCTTCCGAACCAAGCGATTCTTTGTTCTCGTCGAATGTATATTTCTTATACACTTCCGGTGAGATAAATACGCCGATACAGGATAAAAAATTTCCCTGCAGGAGTCTTTTCAGCATGTTCTTCCCGGCAGGCGGAAAAGAATAAGAATAAACAGGTTTACCTGTAGTATCTGCCGTTTCATAATAATGATGAAATATATTTCTTTCCGGGTCAGCAATGGCGTATTGATGAGCCTGCTCCAATGAATCTTTATATAAAATATCATCCGAATCTAAAAAAGTAAGGTATTTCCCTGTTGCCAATGACATTCCCTTGTTGCGTGAACTGGAACGTTCATAGTTTTCCTCTTGTACATACAGTTTGATACGTTCATCTTTCAGGTAAGACTGCAGCACTTCCACCGTATTATCCGTTGACTTATTATCAACGATCACGATTTCAAAGTCCTGGAAAGTCTGACCCAATACCGTGTCAAGCGTCTTGCCTATCAGGTGCGCCCTGTTGTACGTGGGAACTATTACTGAAAAAAAAGGTGGCTTCATTTACTCTTTTAGCGAGCGGACTGCACTACTCTGCCAGCAACCGTTCATATAATGGCCTTACATTCTGAATATCAAATTCATCAATTACTTTCTTCCGGATATTATCACCGAGTACTTTTAATTTTTCCGGGTGATGATACAGATCTTTCAATATTTCTGCCGCTTCATTTGCCGCGTTGTCTTTATCCACTAAATATCCATTGATGCCATTTTCAATATAATCTTCGAAATCCCCCACTCCTTTGCATACAATAGCAGGCCTTTTACAATAGCCGGCTTCTTTTGCTGCGTTATTGCTGGCTTCAGTGCCGGACAAGTGTAAGAAAAGATCACCGGCTTCAAAATAATCAAACACATTTCTTTTAGCGCCCAGCAGGAAGACATTATTACCAAGACCGTTCTTATCAATATATTCCTGTAGCTGGCCGCGGAATGAACCTTCGCTCAGGCAAACCAGTTTCACATCCAGTTCCTGCTTCAGTAATTCTTTGATCGTTTCAAACATCAGCAAATGTCTTTTCACCGGTATCAAACGTGCTACTGAAATGATCAGCATACGGGCAGGAAATTGTTGTCTTATCTCCGCCGCATTTCCTGTTCTGTCTGTTTTTAGGTATTCTTCAAAATTATACCCAAGATTAATGCGAAGTATTTTTGACGGCCTGATCTTTTCTATATTGATGAGGTATCTTTCTACCAGTCCTGAAATAGCAATGATCCTGGGAGATAGTTTATTCACCAGCCAGTTCACCATTATCGCATTCCTGTTTACCGGCAGTTTATGCTCATCCGCATTATGGCGAACGTATACCAGCCTGAATTTTGTAAAATATTTTGCGATACCCGCAGCCAGTCCTGCTCCCTGCAGATGAGCGAATACAAATGCTATCTTATGTTCTTTAATAAACCTGATGAGGTGTCTTGTGTTTTTATAATAGGCCTTTAAACCGGCATTATTTTTCATACCGGCGCTGAATGTTTTCACGCCCAGTTTCGCAGCATTTTTATGAAGATCGCCTTCCGGCAACTGTGTGAGCAAATACACGTCGTGTCCCATGTTGATCAAGAGCTCCATTACACTTTGCTGGTCAACGGCCCTGTTACTGGGCGGGGAATAGATCAATATCCGCATGGGCTCATCCTTTTACTTTGCCGCAATAAATGAAAATATTACCCCAGTTTTTGCCGGCAAGCTTTGTAAACGACTTACTGAGTTTAGCTACGATAGCTGTTATTTTTCCCTGAACTCCTTTTGCTTCTTTTACCGAAGCCGGAAAAGGCCATGCTTCTTCCGAGGTTTTAAAATGTATCTCTTCAAACCCGCAATCTTTAAAAAATTGCCGCTGGTTCTTTGCATTGGAAAAAAATATATGATAGGGAGGCGCCGTGACAGTCCTGCCCGGCTTCAGCCATTTTCCCACACGGAAATATATCTTTCGAAATGATTCCGCCAGGCTGAAATTATCTTCTATAGGTCCTTCTACCAGCAATATACCTCCCGGAGCCAGTAAGCTTTTTAGTTTAGCTATTATTTCCCGCGGTGTGGTGAGATGCTCCAGTACATTGCTCAACCTGATCACATCATACTTTTCAGCAACCTGCCCTGATAAAACTTCGCTGATGGTAAAAAATTTACTCTTTGTAAAACTCTGCCGCAATACAGTAAGATACTCGGGGTTGAATTCGGCTCCATCACAGGCAAAACCATAATGTACAGCATTGCCGAGGAAATGCCCGGTACCGCACCCGTAATCCAAAATGCGGGCATTGGGCCCGGTATTCTGTTTTATCAAATCAAACTGGTATCCGTAACTGACACGCAGTCCATATAGTTTTATATAAGGATCTGCCTGTACAGATGTTTCCGCTTCATTACGCTGGTAAGAAGGGGGATACATGGCTTCATAATCTTTCTCATCAGGAAAAGTGCTGAGATAGACCAGCCCGCACCCGCCACATTTCACATACTGGAATAGTTTATGATTAAAATTATTCCTGGGATAAGCGGCTGTTTTACTTATGGAGCTGTTACAAAAGGGGCAGGGCATAGTAATTACTGATCATTTTTTTTCAAAATAAACGCAGATCTGACCACCATTTAATTTACCCCACATCTTATCCCGAATACTCAACACACTACTAAATGGTAATAACAGACCCATCCTGATCTTCTCTCCCAAAGAATGGTGATGAATGAAAGTTTTAACGCCTGCCCATCTTTTAGCCCGGTAGTAAGCATCGATCAACCACCTGTACGATCCGGAATAGATCACATCCTTCAACACGATAGAAAACAGCTTCGGTAAATTTTGAAACACCTCCTTATTCCATAAACCCATATGATGCGGCGGAAGGTTCAGTGTTTCGTATTTACTATGCCGGAGAAAATAAGGGTCATTATTAGGTACGCTTAGAATAAGGCGGCCTCCTGGTTTCAGCGCTTTTATAGCATTCTCAATAAAGTTCTTTACATCATATACATGCTCCAGTACCTGGAAACTACAGACAACATCATAATAAGCTGGCCGCTTTTGCGCATGCACTTCTATTAGTTCATCAAATATCTCCAGTCCTTCTTTACGGCACAGGTCTGCGGTATAGTTGTTAAGCTCGATCCCCGTAATATTTTTAGATGTTGGCAAAAGGGCTTTTAAGAAACCGCCGCCGCCGCTTCCGATATCCAGTACTTTTTCTCCTGGCTTGATCAGGGAAAGAACATATTCATGGTCAAATTGATTAGTGCGGTAATACCCGGTGTTATCTGCCTCACCTTTCTTCTGTAGCTCTTCGTAAAATTTACCATCGCTAATGACGTTGGGAGGATAGTAAAAACGATACCCTGTTTCATTACATTCATAAATATCCACTACCGGGGTCGTAGTAAAAAACCTTGATACATCAATACCGAGCTGGTGCCGGTACAGCTGAATAATATCTTTTCCTGTGATCGAATCAGTTTTCTTTACGCCGGGTTTACCGGTCAAAGGGCTGATTATTTCGGATGCCATAATTAGTGGAACTTATTTTTGATTTTTCTGCAAAAGCAGGTGTAATTGTTTCCGGGTATAGTACACTAAAAGTAAAAAGATCAGCCCGTAGCTTAAGATCAGCGACAAGGTAATACCTCTCAACCCATAGTGATGGCCCGCAAAATAAAGGCATCCCGTCAAGACTAAAAAAGGAATAAGATAACTGCTGACGATCTGCCTGCGTGAGCCGGTCTTTTTAATGATATCAATAAGAATAGACCCGAAACACCAGAACATCCAGGCAAGTAACATGTATTTTACAAGGTAGGCTCCATCCCTGTATCGGCTATTATTGATAAAATAATGATAGAATAATGGCGTAAACAGGTAGATACCCAACGCAGAGATCAATATCACGCCAAACGACATGAATACTACCTTTTTCAGTTTTTTATTCGCCGCTTCATCATAATGGGATAAAAGTTTATAGATGATCGGCTGTGTCATGGTTGTCAATGCCGCTGCAACGGTTGGCAGGAGGTACCCGAGCTGAAAAGCGAGCCCATACAATCCCAGGCTCTCTTTTTCCGCTTTAAAGATCCGCGGGATGATCAGCTTGTCTATATTAGTAAGCCCGATTATAAAAAATTTGCAGTAAAACAA
>JBBCIL010000001.1:0-157838 GCA_037200265.1 Bacteroidota bacterium | reverse complement strand
GGCAATCGTTTTAAACCTGTTTATATTATTCTATAAGTAGGGCGCTGTAAAGCCAAGTGACAGCATGCCTGCTTTTACTTCCGGGCAACTGGTAAATAAATTCCATAGTAGCCCTGTACGGTAATTTTCAATCATCACGATGATCGGTCCCTGGTCAATGGCTAAATAAGAATCGGCAAACCATATATCCTTTAATGAAAAAGCGTCTTTAAATCCATAGGTGCCCCACAATTTATCTCCTAACACATAATAAAAGAACTTCAATGCCTTCATTGATTCCGCAGGTGTATACGCGATAGAAGAAATAGCAGCGGTCGGCGCTATTACTCCCAGGTCATTTGTCGGCGAACTGGCAGCATACCCGTTTTTAATATCACTGGCAGTAAGTCCCCATACCGAATCGCTGTATCCAAAATGACCCAACGGATTTGTTTTACAATAATTATAATTGATCAGCGTATGATTTGTCGTCTGAGTAAGGTAATTGGCATACGCATCACTTAAACCCATTGGTTTGATACCCAAAAAAGAATAATGCTCGAAGAATAAAGGGCCACCCAGACCTGGCCCTAACGGCAACTGCGAACCATAATACGTATTGCCGTTGGTAAAACCATTGCTGCCATTACCCGCCCATCCGTTTGTATATACAGCCGGTGGAATAGCATGCGTAGTTGAAGAAGCTCCCATGACATAGGTGATCAGGCATTCATTCCATCCCTGTATCTTGTGATTCATTTCCCAGTTATAGTTAGGGCTCCAGTGCCAGTACAATACATTCTGGCTATTCTGCCTGAACCAATCCCATTCCACATTATTCCAGATGGTATTGATATCATTCCGTAAAGTCGTTTCAGCCACGTCGGCGCCGTTGAAGTATTGCCTTGCGGTGAGTAAACCCATTACCAGGTATGATGTTTCTACCAGATCAGCGCCGTCATCTTTTGTACTGAAAGGAATGACGCCGCCACTGGTGCCATTAAGCCAGTGAGGAAAAGCGCCATGAAATTTTTGCGCTGTATTTTTTAAGAACCCGACAATAGTTTGCATTCTTGTCAATCCTTCAGCTCTTGTTTTAAAACCACGGCTGATACCGGCCACGATCGCCATGATACCAAAACCTGAACCGCCTGAAGTAATCGTTTCACCCGATGTATTTCTTTCTCTTGCCAGCCCGCTTACAGGGTGACCAAAGTCCCAGAAATATTTAAACGTTGCTGCTGCACCAGGTCAAGCAATGCATTATCAGAAAGCACAGGAAATTTTCTTGACGAATCTATCAGGGTGATTAATGTAATATCCGCGGCACCGTAAAGAAACCTCCGTTCGTTGACCGGAGTGCATTCGATACGGATACATTATACTTTGTGAGATAGTTCAGTGCGGCTGATGGCTGCAGCAAGACTACACTGTCTGCACTTTCATACGACACCGTATAGTTCACAGGAGTTCCTGAGCTTTCTTTAAAAACAATATTGCCGGCTACCGTACTCCTGTTGATAGCCGCACCAAACCTGAACTTTACTACCGGCGTCCTGTTTACATTATACTGTATAACCTGCGATACGGTATTATTAACTGCCCATGACGAAATAGCAAAATTCACCGGTGACGGGCCGGGAGGTTCCGGGTCAGATCCTTTTTTTCCGCATCCTGCCAGCAGCACAATGGTCAGTAACAACACCGCAATTCTTCGCATCAGTAACTATATTTTTAAAACACCAGTGTATTGATAGAATGTGGCAGGGCCGTCACTTCTGCAGCTTTCCCATTTACCCATAAATAATAAGGGAATTTCGCTCCTCCCTGGTTCATTACTACTACCACCGTTTTGCCATCCTCGTTACGAAAGGCAGTAGTTAATAACTGGCTGCGGCTGGCTGCACTGCTGATCCGTTTTGCTCCCGGTGTAATGAACTTTGAAAAATGACCTATATAATAATACGAATTGGTATAGATCAGTTGACCGGTCTTTGTATCACCATGCACGGGTGCAAAGCAAAAATTTTGTACGTGATTGGGGCCGCCTGTTTCATCTAATAATATATTCCAGTCGGTAAAGCCTACCATGCCGTTATTAAAATCATTGATCATAGAACGGCCATATTCCTCTCCCAATACCCAGGCGTTATAACGGCTTGCATTAAAACTTTCCGCACAGCCTTCGGTGAAAAATATATTCTTATCGGGATAAGACTCATGCACTCTCTTCAGGTTTTCATACATTGGCAATCCGCCGCTCCAGTCTTCGTACCAATGGAAGCCAATACCCCATATATACTTTGATGCTTCGGGATCATTAAAATATGTTTGTGCACGCTGGTAGATAAGATCGCGGTTATGATCCCACACGATGATCTTTTTGTCAGCCAGTCCTTCTTTGTGCATCGTTGGCCCTAAATGATTCTTCAGGAAATCTCTTTCTTCTTCACCGGAGTAAATGCAACTTTCCCATTTTTGTGTAGCCATTGGTTCATTCTGTACAGTGATGCCCCAGACAGGTACCCCTTCTTTCTCATATTCCTTAATGAACTTTGTATAGTACATGGCCCAGCTGTCATAAAAGTCAGCTTTTAACTTACCGCCGTGTAGCATATCATTGTTGTCTTTCATCCATGACGGCGGGCTCCATGGACTGGCAAATAAATTCAGCTTGCCGCCTGCCGCTTTCATCGCTTCTTTGATAAAAGGGATCTTGTATTTTCTGTCATGATCAATATTGAATGATTTCAGTTCTTTATCACCATCGGCCACATACGTATACATATCGCTGCTGAAGTCGCAACTGTTGATATTTGTTCTGGCTACAGTATACCCGATCCCTTTTTCCTTATCAAAATAAGCCCGCATTACTTCTTCCTGTTTGTCTTTGGGCAGTTTGTAAAAAGTTTCTGCCGACGCATCAGTCAATGCAGCGCCTACCCCGAGATAGGTTTGAAATGTTTTAGACGGATCAACAAAAACACATATCTGCGTTTCCAGTGGCTGGCCCATATCTTTAAACTCAAGCGTACCTGTTGCGGACAAGCGGTAATCGCTGCTGTCAGCTGTCGTGTAGACGGTCACTTTTTTTCCATCTGTTGAAAAGGCGTTTGCCGGTTCGGCAGCCGCTTTTTCTTTTTCATTTGTTGACTCGTTGCAGCCAGCCTGCTAAAATTATCAAGGCTGAGAGAACTACTATTTTATTAATCATAAACAATACAAAATTTATATTTCATTAAAACTAATTTCCTGTTTTGTACAACTCTTCTTTATGGCCATGTATACGTGCCTACGGCCCCGCCTGCCAAAGATGTACGGATCCATTTCCTTTAAGCGAATGTTAAAAGAAATAGCGGATGCGCCGTCGTTTACAGCAATCACTGCCTTTTTACCTGCCGGTGTTTTAAAGGCCGCAATGGATATATTCTCAACACTGCCGCTAACGCCGACCCTTACAGAACCGGCAGGGATAAACTTGGAAGCATGCGCGACAATGTAATATCCGACATTACGCGTTACAGATGATCCTGAAATCGTTACTGCTCCCTTACATTCGGTACAGCCACCGGGAGTATGCGGATTGTATGAAGGGTCGCTTGCCAGGTTCCATTCTAACGCGACCTTGCTCCAGTTGCGCATAGAACCTATGATCACATTTTTCACATGCCAGGTAAGGTCGCCGGCGAAACTTGCGTTGGCGCCTGTCCATTGTTCGGTAAAATAAAGTTGCTTATCAGGATATGCATTATGCACAGTTGTCAATGCGCTGATATCACCACCGTATAAATGAAAAGCAGAACCATTGATATATTGCCTGGCCCCTGCATCATTCAGTACAGTAATGGGATAATTGGGATTATCACAGTTATGATCCCAGATGATGATCTTCGTGGTGATACCCGCTGCCTGGAACGCAGGGACCAAGATTGGTCTTTATAAACTCCACCTGTTGCGCAGCGCTCATCACCATACTTGGATTATTACCACCATGCTGTGGTTCATTCTGAATAGTAACAGCATCAATAGTAATACCTTTTGCCTGCATAGCCTGTATGTATTTTACAAAATACTGCGCATACACGCCATAATATTGCGGCAGCAAACCACCACCCATTGAGTTGCCATTATCTTTCATCCATACCGGCGGGCTCCAGGGTGAGCCCATGATCTTTATCGAAGGATTGATCGCCAGTACCTGTTTCAATACCGGTACAAGATCAACGGTATCTTTCGAAAGGCTGAAATTAGCAAGAGCGATATCTGTTTGTCCTGTTGGCATATCATCATAGCTGAATACTTCCTGGCTAAGATCGGAGGCGCCGATACTGACACGGAGATAGCTGACGCCAATACCGTTACTTCCATTGCCGAATAATTCATTCAGCAAGGCACTTTTTTTCCGAACCACTCATACTATTAATAAGATATGCGCTGCCACCTGTGAGGGTATAACCAAAACCATCAACGGTCTGCATACTGGTAGTTGTGTCAATATCTAAATTGAGGCTACTGCTCGGAATTGTTCCGAACGACAATGTGGATTGTTTCGCCAGCAATGCGCTGCCACTTCCCGTAGTCATCCAGAATTCCGCATCAGGTCCGGCCGGACCACCGGGGGGATCAGGAGGATCAGGGTCATTATTGCTACCACCTTTTTTACTGCAAAGACAATTCAGGCCCATCACACAACAAAGCAGGGCATATATCAAATAATTACGGGGCATACGGTTCATTTGAATTTATTTTTAAAAATTGTTTTTATTTCACCGGTTTATAAAACAGCAATTCTTTGTTATTCCTCGCTATTACCAGTACTTTATCGCCGTTGGCACAGTTAAGCCACCTGGCATCTCTTGTTTCACCATCAGGTACCGGCAGATTCGAATCAATTTTGAATCCGGAATTTCCTTTTACAAAAGAAAAACATGTCGGCAGTAAGGCATCATAGCGGCCTTCATACGGGATGACGCCATAAAAATTGCCCGCCGCCAAATAAGCGCCCTGGTTGCCGTAAGAAGAGGGAACAAATGAAAAAACAGGCGCCAGCTGCAACTCTTCCGGTAATGCTGTTTGTGTAAAATTTCCTTTGCCGTCATTGATAAAACAGGAAGAGCTCAGTGTTTCCGCTTTTAACTCCTTATAATCTTTGAAGAGGTCGTAAAACATATACTGCACTGTTTTACCCGCTACATCACTGTATTTCAGGTATGCTTTTTTCAATACCGGCAGCGCCCGTTCCAGTTCATCTTTTGCCAAAAAAGGATATTCTTTGCCATCTACTGTATAAGCCATTACCTGTTCTACCGATCCATTCTTATCAAAATCTTTTATATATAATTTCAACGGGCCGTTTTTTCCCTGCATACAATTTTGAATTATGGCCCCAGTTACCCGCCAGGATATCAGTAAATCCATCACCATTTACATCTGTGGCATACCAGCGTTTGCCATAATCCCGTAGAGGCCGGAATATCTTTGGCTGTAAATTTTCCCTTTTCATTCATGAATGTTTTTACCGGCATCCACTCTCCTGTTACGATAAGATCAGGCCATCCGTCTTTGTTAAGGTCAGCGAATGAAGCGGAAGTAACATTACCGACAGCCGCAAAAAGATCTTTGCCCTGGCCGGAGAAGGTGAAATGCCCTTTCCCATCATTTACATACAGGCTGGATGTGGAAGGCATTCCATATGCCTTGGAGTCTGCGAGCACACCAACAAAAAGATCCATATCGCCATCTTTATCAAAATCAGATACGGCTATACATGATTTATTTTCATATACCTGCTCAGTAAAGTTTTCTGCTTTTGTAAAATTTCCTTTCCCGTTATTCAGGTACAGCCTGTCCGTTACAGGATACTTATTGGTGGGAAACTCATTACCGCCGCCAACAACATAGAGATCAGCAAACCCATCTCCGTTTGCATCAAAGAAAACCGCATCTACATCTTCGCAAATGGCATCCCTGGCAAACAAAGCGGTATCTGAAGAAATAAAAGAACCATTTTGCTGCTGTATCATCAGGGCGCCTGGTTGGAATTTGGCACCGCAGGCATAAAAATCATCCAACCCGTCTTTATTCACATCGCCTACCGCGATCTTCGGCCCTCTTGTAGATTCAAGATGCGGAATCAGGTATTGAATATTATAATCCAGGTAATCGTTCTCTTTATGTTTCCAGTGGAGGCTCACCTGTGATGTAATGTCTTCAAATGCGGATTTTACTTTTGGAAAAAATGCAGCATACTCAAATGCACCCGCCGCATCCTTTTTTTGGATCACCAGTTCTTTATTAACAGCCATATTGGTAAGCAACTGGAATTTCTGACCGGGCCAGACTACCAGGATACTATCTATCATTCCCAGTGTATCTAATCCAAAATGAAGTCTTGCTTCACAGGAAGACTGAAAACCTCTGGTCAGCATCAGCTGCTGGTATTGCGTCTTTCCTTTTGTAAACAGGTATGCTTTGGCGCCAATCCCTGATGTGTTAAGACTATCTCCTTTGAATGAAATCGAAAGATGATTTTTTTTCGGTGAATTGTTCTTTAAAATTACCGCAGGAGCATTCAGGCAATTTATTACCAGGTCCACATTCCCGTCATTATCAAGATCGGCGTATGATGAGCCATTGAAATATCCTTTCATCTTTCCCGTTCCCCCAGTCATTGCTCATATCTTTAAAATCAAAGTTGCCGCTTCCTTTAAATAAAAAAGGGTGGGAACTTCCGTCGGGCATGTTTTTAATAGCCAGTTCATCATACTTGTCTGTCTGGTTCATTCCTTTTTTTACCTGCAGGTCTGAAACAAAACGAACGTAATCAAGATCAACAGGACGTTTCACGATACCGCTGGATATGAACAGATCTTTATTGCCATCATTATCAAAATCGGCAAACAGCGGCGCCCAGCTCCAGTCAGTAGCAGATACCCCGCTCATCAGTGCGGTTTCGCTAAAGCTGCTGCCGCTGCCGTTGTTTCTCTGCAGGCAGTTTTTAGAATACTGATTCTGGTAACCGTTTATCTCCAGTTTCACTTTATAGACATCGGGGTTCTCATCACTTCCATACGTTTTTAATGTTTTCTCATCAGGCGGCAGCATATCTACTGTCACAATATCCAGTTGCCCGTCGTTGTTATAATCGGCGGCATCATTGCCCATACTGAACCGGCTGTAATGCCCGAAATGTTTGGCGCCGCTTTCGCTGAATGTTCCGTTGCCATTATTGATATAGTAATAATCGTTTTCGTGAAAATCGTTACCGATATAAACATCGTTCCATCCGTCATTATTAAAATCGGCCACGGCTATACCCAGGCCATATCCAAGATTGCTCTGGTAAATACCTGCTTCTTTGGAAACGTCTGTGAATTTTCCATTTATAGCCAGGTCATTCCGGTAAAGCCTGTCGCCGGAAAACGGATCATAGTTTGCTCTCTTGCTTGTATCTACAATATTGGCGTGAGGATGATGAGATTGATTGAGCAGGTAGCAATCCAGGTCGCCGTCATTGTCATAATCAAAAAAAATAGATTGCGTGGTAAAGCAGGAAGTATTTAACCCGTACTGCTGAGACTTTTCAGTAAACGTATTGTTCTTATTATTGATGTAAAGTTCGTTATGGCCTTTCAGGTTATACTTACTGCTGATGGTTGAGACATACATATCAAGATAACCATCGTTATTTACATCAGCCATTGTCACGCCGCTGCACCAGTCTGACAATCCGGCTACACCGGCATTGTCAGTAATATCTTCAAAAACAAAGTTTCCTTTATTCAGGTACAGTTTATTGTGCCCTTTTGTATTGGCGGTAAAGTAAATATCAGGAAGCCCGTCGTTGTTGATATCGCCGGTAGCTACTCCTCCGCCATTGTAGAAATAGAGATAGTATAAGATGCTGAAAAGATGCTGGTCTTTTAACGTGTTTTCAAAAGTGATATTTGTTTTGCCGGAAGGCATTGCCTCAAACAAATGCTTTTTGTTGCAGGATAATAACCCCAGGCATAATAAGAAAAAAATAAACTTTCTGTATTTTAATAACATGGCGGTGAGATTAGTATTACTTCATTTTTTTCAATATAGCTGTTACTTTACCAGTTTCACCAGGGTAAGTTCTTATCCAGTGCGTTCTCATCATTACCGGCGTAAGGGTATCGGAATTTCTTAAGTTAATGGCGATGCTGTTGGAAGGTTGTTTAGGCATATGGCAATCAATGCAATTCTGACTAATAACAGAACCAATGGTGGATGTCAGCTTACATAATTTTTCATGGCCTTCGCTATGGCAGTTCATACACCGCTGTGAAAAAACAGCCAGTTGGTCTTTTTCATTTTTATGTGTATTATGACAACTGTTACACGTCACCTGGCCGATAGTAAAACATTTACTGGCTGACAATAAACCAAACTGGTTGCCGTGTACATCAATACTGACAGCGTCAAGCGGGTTATCATTCAGTTTAAAATAGTTTGACAGCGTATCTCCCACCTGGAAACTGAAGGAAGGTTTCGTTTTAGCCAGGCGGCCGCCATGACACACTGTACAAAGGTCAAGATTTTGTTGTCTCGACAGCTTAGATGGATTGACGATATATTTAGCCTGTTTTTCAGCAGGGTTCTCCGTCTGAAACTGCACATGCATGGCGGCAGGTCCATGACACTTTTCGCAATCAATGCCATAGATCATTTTCTGATGATCAAATTCTTCAAATTTCGCAGCGGGCGAAGAAGTAGTTTCTGCATACGTGCTATGGCATTCCAGGCATCTTGAAGTGATAGGCCGGTTAAATACGACTTTATCAGCCGGGTAGCCGGGGCTGGTGGACCATTGGTTGACAGCAGTAAAAAAAGTGACAGGCATTTGTACCAGCCGGTTTCCTGTCCAGGTCATAAAGCTCTGGCCCTTTCTGCCTGAACCCACTACTATATCAAATTTTATTTTTCTTTCCACTTTATCATATATGTACACTGACTGGAATAACCCTGTATCCGTTTTTTTCCATTTTCACATAAGTAATATCATTAAAGACAAGTTTGTTTTTTCCTTCTTCAAAACTTCCTGAAATATTTTCTTCTGTTGCGGGTGCGGTGGAAAGGAAATGTTCCGTGTGTATATGTGTATCGTAAATATCCTTATGACAACCGGCACATTTTGCAGATCCGGCGAAGCTATCAAACCCGGCCGCCGCCTTCTTTTCTTCTTTTTTTGTAGTTATATCACTGCATTTGATGAGCAGGAAAATGCTCATTAAAAGGATGAAAATAACCTTTGCGGAACGTTTTATTCTTATACGCCTTATCAGCCTGTTCATCATAACAACCGCCTTTGATACCGAATGGTTATTAAAATATAAAAGGGCTGAGAAAATATTTTCAGCCCTTTTACAATATGTAACTGTTTTAGTACAGTCCCGGTTATTATATTTTGTTAGTAAAAAGAGCCATTACCTCGGCAGCCGTCAGCGCTTTATTGTAAAGCCTGAACTGGTCTAAGCTTCCGTTGAATGCTTTACCCCAATCGGTAGTTTTGCCTCCCAGGTAAAAAGAGGAAAACTTGGTATAGTCAAGGTGTATAGCACCATGTCCTGCCCATGATTGGGTAGACCATAATACGCCATCCCTGTAAATAGTCATATCGGAAGTAGTCTCATCATACGCCCATGCTATATGATGCCATTGATTGTCCAGTACATTCGGCATTCTGCTGGCTCCTGTCAGTTCAAACCAATGATCGCCATTACCTACTTCAGCTACCATTAATTTCATGACAGCAGCAGCGACTGTTGAACCCGCTCCCGCATTATCAACAATCAGCAAAATACCTGCATTGCTCCAATGCCCCTGCGTAGATGGCGAGCTCATGATAAATTCCGCATCAACTGCATTTACACCATCATGCTTCATCCAGTATGCAACACTAAAGCTGGTTGATTTAGCAAAATCATTTGCGTTCAGGTAAGTCAGGTTTTTATCAGCATTTCCTTTATAGGCTGTGCCATGTACACCTGGTGTAACAGTAATAGAATTATCAGGGAAGAAGCTCGGATAACCTGAAATGCTATCCTTAAACCGCACATTGATCTGCCTGTCTTCTGCAGTTGTTGAATCGAAACTGGCAAAAAACCGGAGATTGGTAGTAGGTGATACCGTATGGTCTTCAGGATAATCGCCCAGGGCCGGTTTATCCATTTTTTGACAGCTTAATACTGCCAATGACACCATCAGCATCAGAGAAAGCCGGAAATAATTGTTTTTTATCATAACACAAGTTTTATTGTTTCACTAAAATAAAATTACCATTGGGGATTTTGTATCAGCACACCGCCAGACACATCAATTGCTTTTTGCGGAATAGGATAATACTTGCAGCGGTCTGTATACCCTAAGCTTCCCAGCGCACTTACTGCATCACCCCAGCGAACCAGGTCATTAAACCTGTATCCTTCCATTGCAAACTCCCATCTTCTTTCATTCTTGATAGCCGTTCTCATGGCCGCCTGTGTAGTATACGGGATAGCGGGCAACACAGCAGGATTTCCATTTCTTGCCCTGTTTCTTATCAATTCAAGCATGGCTGCTGCCGTTGCTCCATCATTTGTTTCATTAGCTGCTTCTGCTTTCATTAAAATAACATCGGCATATCTTAATATCCTGTGATTGATCCATCCTGCATTACCATCGGTAGTGTGACCGGTAAGCTGACGCATGGCAGGATCAGAATACACTTTCTTATTCCAGTATTTCTGATCTAGTGAAGAACCAGGACCATAAGCAGGCAATGTAGCACCATAACCACCTGTTGCCAGGCCACCATCAAACTGACCTGAATAAAGAATAGTAGATGCTTTTCTTGGATCTGTCGCATCCCATGCTGTTTCTAATACATCGGTCGGTGTATTCCATCCCCATCCCAGATTCCATTGAGGAGCGGCACCACCCTGACGAACATTCTGGCTGGTAGCAAAAGCTGATCCCAGATCCGGGCTTCCGCCTGCACCGATATAATTTTGTGTTTCGAGAATAGATTCCGGACCATTCTTACCAGTTCCGCCCACTCCGTCTTTCCAGATATCGGTGAACTTGGGCAGCTAAAGAATATTCTGTTGATCCGATAACAATATTGGTAAGTGCTAATACTCTTGCCCAGTTTTGCCTGGCCAGGTAGGTCTGCGCCCACAACGTATTAGCAGCACCGCTTGTTAATCTTCCCGGAAATGCATTGCTGTTTGTTGTACTGTTAAACCAGTTTAATGGCAACAGCGCGGATGCCTGCTGCAAGTCAGCGTCTATCAGTGCATAAATTTCTGTAACAGGAGATTTTGGTTTTTATACCATCAGATGCTGTGGTATAAAAAAAGTCAATCTTAGGTACTTCACCATAAGCTCTTACCAGTTCAAAATAAGAATAGGCTCTGAAGAAATAAGCTTCCCCTACATTTCTTAATGAAGTAGCATCAGTAAGGTTTAAGGAATCGGCGAAGTATAATAACTGGTTAGCTTTATTGATCATATAATAATGGTCATTCCAGTAAGTATTGTCGCCCAGTCGTCCTTTGTGTACTGGAAAGTCTCAAACTCAGCATTGATCTCCGCACCATCAGTGGCACTGCTGCCTTTCTGGGCATCATCATCCCTGATACTGTTGAAATCCAGCCAGGGCAGGGTTTGAAAACCAGCCCATGTGTCAAAAATAGCATACATACCAATGGCCTGTCCGTCCACGACGCTTCCGTAATCATCCAGTGTGGATGATAGGGGCTTCCTGTCAAGGAATTTTTTACAGCCTGAAACAGAAGCCAGGATTACCGTTGCCAGTAATAAGCTTCCGATTATTTTTATCTTTTGTTTCATATCGAGTTCTTTAATTTATAATTAAAAGGTTACGTTTAAGCCAAAGGTCACTATTCTTGGAATAGCGCCGCCGCCATAGTCAAAACCGAAAGTCGTTGCTTCTCCGCCATATTCAGCTGTATACCCGTTGGTATGTTTCCATGTTTTCAGGTTCTGAACGTTTGCAAAGAGCCTTAAGCTTTTAATTTTTGCTTTTCTCAATAATGGAGAACCAAAATCATACCAAGCTGCAGATTTCTTATCCTGAAATAACTTCCGTCTTCAATATTATAAGTAGATCCGTTGTAATTAAAACGGTCGGCCTGGCTGATGATCGGCTCCCAGTTGGAAGTACCCCGCACCATGCCATCTTTCTGTTTTCAGCGCAGGATAATTTACTCTCTGGAAAGGCGATTCCAATGAACCCCCATGTTCTGAAAACCTCATTTCCATAAACACCACCGACATCTATGCCGAGGCTAAACCCTTTGTAATTAACACTCACTGAAGCTCCATACGTGAAATCAGGTGATGGATTGCCTATCACCGTACGGTCATTGGCATCTATTATACCATCAGGACCTTTACCATCCGGACCATTGATATCTTTGAATTTAAAATCACCCGGGCGATAAGCTCCTAAAGAGGATGCAAGGGGTGATTGTAAGATATCAAGCTGGCTCTGATAAATTCCCCTCTACTACATATCCGAAGAATGAACCAATAGGTTGCCCCGGCAGCGTTCTTGCTTCAGCACTATTATTATTCTGGGAGCCCCTGATAAGGATACCACCAGGTACACCTTCTGCCACGCTTATCACTTTATTTTTCATGAAAGTGATGTTGGCACCGATATTCACTGTAAAATCATTGCTGATCTTTTGTGTCCATGTCGCCATTAACTCTTCACCCCAGTTCTTGATCTCACCACCATTTTTCAGTTCATCATCCAAACCTAATGAACCTAATACGAGGTAAGTCATCATATCCTTAGTCACCTTGTTATAATAGTTGGCTTCAAAATGTAAACGGTTTTTAAATGCATTAAACTCTACCCCGATCTCAGCGGCATTCACTGTTTCCCATCTCAGGTCTGGGTTAACTTTATACGCAGGTAAAGCGCCGGTAACGAGGTTGGTACCGAAAGGAACAATTGTTCCGGAACGCAAACCCGGGTAAGAAGGATAATCACCGGATACACCATAGGTACTCTGGTTTCCCAATACACCTACTGAGCCTTTTAACTTTAAGTAATCGAAAAAGTGCTGATCGTTCATGAATCTTTCTTTACCGATTTCCCAGGCAGCACCTACAGACCAGAATTGCTGGTGACGGTTCTTTTCAGGAATCCTGGAAGAAGCATCATCACGGAAAGAAGCATTTAAGAAATACTTGCCCTGGTAATTATATAATATACGGGCAAGACCGAGACTGTAGTGTTTTCGCTCTGGTTGGAGCCGGCACCCTGTTCAAGCACTTTACCAAATCCATTATTCAGGTACCACAGTCTTTTATCATTAGGAATAGGCAGGTCATTAGGACCTGTTCCCTGGCTCGATGTACCAAACTGCTGGAAGTGTCCGAAATAGTAAGTAGTGAAACCTCCGAGTGCGGTCAGGCTATGTTCGCCAAATCTCTTTTTATAGGTCAGGATATAATCCTGCTGGAATTTTCTGTAGTTCTCATCCGATTCATACACGCTTGTTTTTGTACTGTACAGGTAAGGCGTGTTATTCATCGGGTTATATGCATAATATAATGGCTGGTATTTGCGGTAGTTGATATTACTTACATCAGCATACCAGCTGGCCCTGAAATTGAAATCCTTTAAGAAGTTAACTTCAGTAAACAGGCTCGCTACATACCTGTACTCATAGCTGATTGTTTTATCCCATGAATTTTCTATTTCCAGTATAGGATTGACCACACCGGAATTCTGGAGCGCTACGTTCAATCCTGAATAAAGATCTGCGTCGAGGCTGTCTGAGCTATACGGATCTTTTATTCTGAACCTTTTTGTACCTGAAGATATCTGCGGCATTACTTTCCTTGCCTGGTCCAGTACGCCACCTGCACCATAGGGGTTATGCTGTCTTGATGCATTTACCGAAACACCCATTTTTATCGCTTTGCTCAGTTTGGCTTCGTCACTGAATGACAGGAGTATCTTGCTGAGTTTTTTCGTGCCTGATTATTCCTTCATCAGATAAATAACCTAAGCCGAAATTGAATTTGTTGGTCTCGTTACCACCGGAAACAGATAAGTTATTAGTATTGAATTTACCTGTTCTTGTTACCATATCTATCCAGTCAGTATTAGCTGTCAATGCAGAATAATCAGGAGTAGCTACATTATTGTTAGCATTCTCTTCGGCAAACAGTGTATTGAACTGGGTGGCATCAGCCATTTTGATCTTGTCCACCAGTTTTTTGAATCCGTATGAAGAATTAAAACTGATATTTAATTGACCGCTCTTTGCTCTCTTGGTGGTAACAGCGATTACGCCTGTTGCACCTCTAACCCCCGAAAATCGCCAGCGAAGAAGGATCTTTTAAAATTTCAATAGACTCGATGTCATTAGGATTCAGGTAATCAATATTGTCATTAAATATACCATCTACTATATAGAGCGGAGCCAACTGCCCGATACTTACCGTACCCCTGATACGGATATCAGGCGCCTGGCCCGGTGTGCCATTGTTCACTATATAAAGTCCCGCTACTTACTTTGCAGGGAAGCTACAGGGTTGGTATTCGGTTTATCTGAAATTTCTTTACCTGAAATTTTTGTAATTGACCCCGTCAGATCTCTTTTGCTGGCAGTACCATACCCGATCACTACCACCTGGTCCATTATTTTTGTTGAGGTGGTTAAGGCTACTGTAAGATCTGTTTTTCCAGCTACAGCTACTTCCTGCTGGTCGTACCCGATAGAAGAGATCAGCAGGGTTACATTGGCATTAGGCGCAGTAATGGAAAAATTTCCGTTATTATCTGTAGTCGTACCATTTGTCGTGCCTTTTACCTGTACGGAAGCACCAGCTAATGCTGCTCCTCCTTCACCTGTCACTTTTCCCCCGGATCACTACATCAGGCACTTTTACAGGCGCTGCCGGATCTTCTTTGATCACGATCAGGTTATTTCCATTACCTGGTACAATAATCTTGTTCTCTGCAGCAACAGGTCGAGCACTTCATCGAGCCCTGCGTCTTTTACATTCAGGGATACTTTCTCCCTGATGTCCTGGAGATTATTGTTGTACAAAAAACGGTAATTAGTCTGCTTTTCAATAGTAGAAAGAATGCCTGCAATCTCGGCCTTCTTTACCCTGAGGCTTATTTTTTCCTGGCCAAAACCAGTGGCCGATACATTCAGCGTAAAAAATAAGACAATCAGTGAAGTCAGTTTCATAACAAGCAGAACTTTTGATTGGAACGGCTTTTTGACAACCGTTAAGAAACATTTCATATTTTTAGCATATTAGGGGTTAAACAATCCAACTTTCTCAGGTTGATTCATTTTCAGTTTAGCCTTTTCGTTCTATACGGGGAATGCGCCAACATTCTCCGTTTTTATTTTCCATCAAATGAATCAACAAATATTTCGTGTCCTTTAATAGTATAGTTAAACGGAACGGCTGATTTCAACGCCGCAAATGCCTGCGCGGCAGTTTCTTTTTCAAACGATCCATTAAAATTCAATTGTTTTACTTTCTCATCATCAAATACAATAGCCACATTGTACCATCTTTCCAGTTTCCTGGCTAATTCTTCAAAGCTGTCTCCGCGGAATTCCAGGCGGCTGTAGATCCAGGCTGTTTCAAAACGCTCGCTTTCTTTTTTTGTACTGTCAATATGAGCAATGGTGAAGCTTGCAGGAGGTGTTATTTCCTTAACCGATAAAGGTCTTAACTCTTTAGACAACTCATGCTCACTGATAGCTGCTTCCTTGGCAAGGATCAGTTTTTCATTTGGTTTAAGCTGAATAGCTTTTTTCTCAGATTCAATTCTGGCGAAACACTCTTACGATACCACGGTATAATGTTGTTTCAACCGTTTTATCTTCCGGATAAGATTTTACATTGAATGCGGTGCCGAGTACTTTTATATCTATTCCTGAAGTATGCACGACAAAAGGACGGTCAGGTTGTTTTACCACATCAAAAAATGCTTCACCTTCTAACCTGACTTCACGGGTAGCCCCGGTAAAATCACCGTCATAATACAGTTTGGAACCGGCATTGAGCCAGACAGTCGTGCCATCCGGTAATAGTGATCTTGACCTGCTTCCTTTTTTGGCTTCAATAGCTTCCTGTTTGGGTTCGGCCGCTTTTGAAAAACCATTGTTCAGCCAGAGCCATCCGGCCGTAGCAAGAAACAGCAGCGAAGCAGCAGCCATCCAGATCCTGCGCCCGGAGAACCTGCTTTGCTCAACCGGCATCTCAATATGACGGCCTTCACTTTCAGCTTTATCAATTATCCGGGAAATAGTGGTTTGCGCTGCATCTTTATCCTCAAATTCAAGGTTACCCTCTTTTTCTTTCCAGATGCGGCTTAGAAGATCATATTGTTGTTGTAAAGATTCATCCTGGCGGAGTATATCAAATAGTTCTTGCTGCTCTTTAGAAGAGGATTCCCCATTTAAAACCCTGGCAATCAGGTGCCAGATCGTAACAGAATTATCCATGCAGCAATCGGTTGTCCTGATAAGGACAGGTAATTCCAACTCATCTACTAAGCGAAAAGTGATTTTTTTTAACTTTCTTTTTTGTTTGCGGAAAACTGGACGGGTTTACCCGGCCCCTCTCAATATGCAGGGCGGCACATATCTTTTTGACAGCAATAGCCATCTGGGCGTCAATAGTATTGACGGATATATTCAGGATCTCGGCCACTTCCTTATACTTCAGGCCGTCTTCCCGTATTAGTTTAAAGATCATTTTGCAGCGCGGGGGCAATGTCTCAATCACCTGGTGCATACGGTCCATCATCTGGGAAGTGATCATAAGATCATAAGGGTCAGCAGCAAATTCCGTCCAGCGTTGTATCGAGATAATCAAAAGGAGCGGCTATCAGTTCGTTTGCTTTTTGGGAAAGCTTGTTGAGCGCTTTGTTCTTTACAGCCACATATAAATAAACAGTAATGTTTTCTATGGAGGTGATGGTATGCCGGTTGGCCCATAGTTTTACAAACACATCCTCTACTAACTCTTCTGAAATTTCCCTGGAACGTACCAGTGAAACGCCGAAAAGAATTAGCTTCTTACCAAAATGAAGATATAGCTGTGTAAAAGCATTTTCATCTCCTTTGGCAACCCTTATCTGCAGTTCTTTTAACTGAACTGTAGTATGTTGCTCGTTTGCAGGCAATCGTAAGCAGGTATTAGTTAACAAGCAGAATCAACATCTAAGTTATACTAATTCTTAGAAAAAAAACAAGCCCTGTCGCCCCAACACAAAAAAATTTAATCAAAAACAAGCTTGGGGAGCATAAAAGAGATCACTAATTATGTTTCTTTACTCGAGTAGATTCATAAACGTTACAAAATTGAATGATAATAGCTTTACTGCCCAAGATAAAGGATAGTAAAGGCGCTATAAAAAAGCTTAATTATACTCACACTGTCTATACCAATGCATTATACGATTCCAATAAAAAAAACCAAATAAAATGAACTTTATTAGATTGCGTAAGTTATTGATAAACATATAGTTTTGATTCTTAGCGACATAAACAGAATTATTTTATGAACGGTAACATCAACGTTATTAAATATTATTACATTTGCACCAACATACTCACCCCCCTTCCCATCTAGAACAGGGCGCTCAGGGTGAGTTTTGTATTTTTGGACATGGCCAAAATAGCATATACCAAAACTCCAACTACGTTTATTCAGCAACTACAGTTATTAAGAAACAGAGGTCTTATAAATTAATTCCGACAAAAAGGCTCTTCACCTGCTGCAAAAACTTAGTTATTATAGGTTAAGCGGATA
This sequence comes from Bacteroidota bacterium, assembly GCA_037200265.1. Classification (GTDB taxonomy): domain Bacteria; phylum Bacteroidota; class Bacteroidia; order Chitinophagales; family Chitinophagaceae; genus VBAT01. The sequence continues at coordinate 140,024 of JBBCIL010000001.1, read as the reverse complement.
TTGGTACCCACTCCTTGAAGACCCAAAAACAGTTCATAAATTTAAGCCGAGCCTCTGATTTTCAGACTGCTTTTAAAATTACAGATTTGATAGAGACTTGAGAATTTTTATTTTAAAAGAACTTGAAAAGATTGAAATAGCCATTCGGGCGCAAATGGTTTATACTTTATCTCATTACCGTGGTGCATTTTGGTTTACTGATCCTACCCTATTTTCCGACACGGCCGAACATGCTACTTGTTTAAATAAGCTGACAGGCGAGTTTAAAAAAAGTGATGAAGATTTTATACAAGCGTTTAAGAAAAATTACAGCGATCCTTTGCCTCCAAGCTGGATGATGTTAGAAATTGCATCGTTCGGTTCACTATCTATGATTTATAAAAATTTAAAACCTGGAAAGAGTAAAAGAGAAATTTCCCATCACTTTGGACTAGATGATTCGACTCTCACCTCTTGGCTACATAGTTTCGTATATATTAGAAACGTTTGTGCTCATCACAGCCGCCTTTGGAATAGGGGCATGAGTATTAAACCGCAAGTGCCTTTAAATCCGCTTAACACATGGCTCCAGGATACTTCAATAAAGAACAACAGAACATATTTTATCCTTTCAATGATGCTTTATCTTTTGCAGTCAATTGATGTAAAGCATCAATTTATTTATAGATTTAGAACGTTACTAAAAAAATACCCGAATATTGACGTTACAGCAATGGGATTCCCTTCTGATTGGCATAAAGAACCTTTATGGAGTTATAAGCCTACTATAAAACAACATGTTAGATTAATGCTAATATTCAAGGTTAAATAAAATAGCTATTCTTTTTTTCTGCTAATAGACCTCGGGCCGGATTCTGTTATCCATTCTTTAAAGTCGTCCTCAGATTATCCTTTTCATACCGCTTTAGCTCTGAGACATTTTCGTTGCCCAAAGGAACATATAGTTAATAAACAGAGATACTTACAGCCGTTAGGTTTCGTAAGTTTGTGGCTTAAACCGTTTGCTATGTCAGTGCAGGAACTGGAAAAAATATTCCAGGATAAAATTGATGAAGAGACTAAGATCGAACCGAAGGATTGGATGCCGGGCGCCTATCGCCGCACCAATATCCGGCAGATCAGTCAGCATGCCCATAGCGAGATCGTAGGTATGCTGCCCGAAGGCAACTGGATATCCAGGGCGCCTTCTTTAAAACGAAAGGCCATACTCCTGGCCAAAGTACAGGATGAGGCCGGTCATGGCTTGTACCTGTATTCAGCCTGCGAAACCCTGGGAATAAGCAGGGAGGAAACCATCAACGATCTGCACAGCGGCAAAGCAAAATACTCTTCTATATTTAATTACCCCACATTGACATGGGCCGATATCGGTGCCATTGGCTGGCTGGTAGACGGCGCCGCCATTATGAACCAGGTGATGCTTACCCGCACCTCGTATGGTCCGTATGCAAGAGCGATGGTGCGTATTTGTAAGGAAGAAAGTTTTCACCAGCGCCAGGGTTTTGAAATATTACTGGTGCTGTCAAAAGGCAGTAAAGAACAAAAGGAAATGTGCCAGGATGCTATCAACCGCTGGTGGTGGCCGGCGCTGATGATGTTCGGGCCAAAAGATACCGAGAGCACCAACAGCGATCAGAGTATGAAATGGAAGATCAAGCGGAAAAGTAATGATGAGCTGCGGCAGAACTTTATAGATATGATCGCCGAACAGGTAAAGATCCTGGATATGCAATTGCCGGATGATAAATTAAAATGGAATGAAGAAAGCGGGCATTATGATTTTGGCGAGATCAACTGGGATGAGTTCTGGAATGTAGTAAAAGGAAATGGCCCCTGTAATAAACAACGCCTGGAAGCCAGGAAAAAAGCCTGGGAAGAAGGAGAATGGGTGAGAGAGGCGGCAGCGGCTCATGCAAAAAAAAGGAAACTCCAAAGTAGCGGAACAAACTCTAAAGAGGCTTTAGAAGCTGCATAATGTCTGCAAAACATTTTACCTATGAACTTTATTAAAAAATATTATTACGGTGACATACCAGAAGATAAAGGAAGCAACGAATTAAAAGACTCTTCGAAAGTCTCCCCCACCGGGGGAGATATAGAGGGAGCCTCCGACTGGCCCCTATGGGAAATCTTCATCCGCAGCAAACAAGGTCTCGATCATAAACATGTCGGCAGCCTGCATGCCACCGATGCACAAATGGCGATAGAAAATGCAAGGGATGTATATACCAGGAGAATGGAAGGCGTGAGCATCTGGGCAGTGGAAAGCAAGTATATTACCGCCAGCAACCCCGAAGAAGCAGGAGAATTGTATGAGCCGGCTATTGATAAGGTATACCGCCACCCTACTTTTTATGATCTGCCGGATGAACTAAAACACATGTAAACATTGATCACGCGGTATAAATGATTGTAATGAACCAGGATTCACTTATTAATTATACGCTTCATCTTGCCGACAACGCATTAATTCTCGGGCAAAGAAACAGTGAATGGTGCGGGCACGGACCGGTACTGGAGCAGGATATCGCTATCACCAATATTTCACTCGACCTTATCGGGCAAGCCCGGAATTTTTACCAGTACGCCGCGCAGTTAAAAGCCGATGGCTCAACAGAAGATTCGTTAGCTTATTTAAGAACTGAAAGAGAATTTAAAAACTGCCTGCTGGCTGAACAACCGAAAGGCGATTGGGCGCAGACGATTCTCCGGCAATTCCTGTTCAGTAATTATCAATACCTGCTATACCAGCAATTACAAACAGGCAATGACCGGCAACTGGCCGCTATTGCAGAAAAATCGCTGAAAGAAGTTACTTACCATCTTCGCTGGAGCAGTGAATGGGTCATTCGCCTGGGTGATGGTACAGCAGAAAGCCATCAACGAATGCTGAAAGCTATTGATGAATTATGGAGATACTCAGGAGAAATGTTTATTCCTGTCTCCTATGAAAAAGAATGCGGCGTTGATACCAGTACATTAAGAGAACCCTGGTTTAATAAAGTAAAAGAAATATTTGACGAGGCGATCCTGCCTGTTCCTGGAAAAACATTTATGCAGGAAGGGGGCAAACAGGGACAACATACCGAACACCTTGGCTATATATTAACCGAACTTCAATATTTGCAAAGAACCTATCCCGGCTCAGAATGGTAATTAGTATTATGTTACTCCACTAATATATACTCAAATGATTATACCCCTGGCCTGTATTAAATTATGACCGTCGCTGATCAAATACAAAGTGAAGCAACTATCAGGCATATCCTGCAAACAGTATATGACCCGGAGATACCTGTGCTATCTGTTATTGACCTGGGAATTATCAGGGAGATCAGGTTTGATTCAGCGGACAATGCAGCCATCATTATTACCCCTACGTACAGCGGATGCCCGGCTATGGATGTCATCAGCATGAATATAAAAATGGCTATGCTTTCCCACGGATTCAAACATGTAACAGTGAGCCAGGTACTTTCCCCGGCATGGACCACCGACTGGATGAGTGAAGAAGGCAAAAAAAAGCTGAAAGAATATGGTATCGCTCCTCCCAATCCCAAACAACAGGTCTGTAATACTGCTTTGTTCGCCGCTGACGAAGCCATTCAATGCCCTCATTGCAATTCTTATCATACACACCGTATCAGCGAGTTTGGCAGCACCGCGTGCAAATCACTATACCAATGTGATGATTGCAGGGAACCGTTTGATTATTTCAAGTGTCACTAAGGAAATAGCCAATTGTTGATTTAAGATTTTAGATTTGACATAAATTATTCCCCCCGATGTCTTCTATTCTTTTCGAGATCAAAAACAATATCGGTATCATCACATTGAATCGTCCCGACAAACTCAATGCATTCAACCGGGAGATGGCTTTGCTATTGCAGCAAAAACTTGATGAATGCCAGGGCAAAGAAGTGCGATGTGTATATATAACAGGCGCAGGTAAAGGTTTTAGCGCCGGGCAGGATCTCGCCGAAGTAACACAACCCGGTGCCCCGGGATTCAATGTGATATTATCAGAACATTACAATCCTATTGTGACAAGAATAAAAAGACTGGAAAAACCGGTGGTAGCAGCCGTAAATGGTGTGGCAGCAGGAGCAGGCGCTAATATTGCTTTATGCTGTGATATCGTTGTTGCGGCGCAATCGGCATCTTTTATCCAGGCATTCTCCAGGATCGGCCTGATACCCGACAGTGGCGGCACCCATACATTGCCCCGTTTGATCGGCTGGCAAAAAGCTACGGCACTAATGATGCTGGGAGACAAAGTACCCGCCGCAGATGCAGAAAGATTTGGCATGCTGTACAAAGTTTTTCCTGACGAAACATTTGCAGAAGAATCCGCTAAGATCGCCGGTACATTAGCACAAATGCCGACAAAAGCTTTGGCCTATACTAAAAAAGTACTGAGCTTATCCCTTATCAATAATTTTGAGGAGCACCTGCATGATGAAGATGTATTTCAGCAACGGGCAGCGCAAACAGCCGATTACAAAGAAGGTGTAAACGCTTTTATGGAAAAGCGGCAGCCGACATTCAAAGGAGAATAAAATTTCTTCACTCAATAAAAACAGTATGAGCGGACAGGCGGGTAAGATAATTGACAACATGATGGAGAAAGACCTGTTTTCCCAATGGCTGGGTATTGAGCGCCTGGAAGAAAGTGAAGGATACTGCCGGTTAAAAATGACCATACGCAAAGAAATGTGCAACGGTTTTGATATAGCACACGGGGGAATCACTTTTTCCTTCGCCGACAGCGCACTCGCTTTTGCTTCAAATAGTCATGGCAGGCAGGCGGTGTCCATTGAAACGTCCATCTCACATATAAAACCATTGGTGACGGATGATGTGATCATCGCGACCGCTACAGAAAAACATATTGGCAACAGCATCGGCATTTATGAAGTAAGAGTGGAAAAGGAGAGCGGGGGAACTGGTGGCGTTATTCAAAGGAACGGTATTCAGAAAAGAGAGCCGCCGGGATCATTGATCACCGGACTATTTTTCCTGGAAAACAGAAAAAATATTTACCTTCTCTTATTACTTCAACTATACTGTATGAGAAAAATCTCTTTATGGGCAAAGCATAACCGGTTTCCGGCAATTGTTTTTCTTATTGCCGGCAAATTGTTGCTGGTATTAATGGCGTTCTTTATCGGCTCTTCGTTGCAGGAAATGGGTATCCATATACCTGCATTCATTTATATCACAGCAATAGCTATGTTGTTGCTTGCTGTATTATTTTATCCCCGGAAAAAATCCGGCGTGATTTTTAAAACAATATTCTATGCCCGGCAAAAAAGCTGTGACTTTGCTATCGGCCTTTGCGCTTTTATCATAACAGCGGTACTGGTAAATACTGATTTTTCTATTGCTTACCCCGTCATGTCTTCTGCCAGTAATACAGCGACCGTCAATCCGCCTGCGGCAGCAGATATTCTTGCTTCATTACAATACAGGGATAAAAGCTCTCTTACCAAAAAAGAAAAAACGGGTATTAAAACAAGAGTTTAAAGACCAGCTTAAGTTATATGCGAAAGCGAAGATCACAGGTAAAAAACAAGAAGCTGACAGGTCGCTGCTTATTATCCTGACGATCATCGGCGCACTGGGTTTACTTTACCTGGTAGCGGCATTGGCATGCAGTCTTTCCTGCAGCGGCGCGGAAGTGGCAGCGGCTATCGTGGGTGTAATCGGCGTAGTCGCAGTAGTGCTTGGAGTGATCTTTATAATAAAAGCTATCAACAAAAGACCAGGGCGGCGAACTGAATATTTACCCAAAACAGATTCCCACATTTAAATGATCTATTCTTTCGAAAAATATATCCCTGTAATAGATGAATCTTCTTTTATTCATCCGCAGGCGGCTGTAACAGGCAATGTTATTATCGGTAAAAATTGTTATATCGGTCCGGGCGCTGCTATCCGCGGCGACTGGGGACAGATCATTATTGAAGATGGTTGTAATGTACAGGAGAATTGTACCATTCATATGTTTCCCGGCGTTACTGTTTTATTGAAAGAGGGAGCGCATATAGGTCATGGCGCTATTATTCATGGAGCGACTATTGGCAGAAATTGCCTCGTAGGTATGAACAGCGTGATCATGGATAATGTTGATCTGGGTCAAGAAAGTATTGTTGGCGCACTGACCCTGATAAAGGAAGGAGAAAAAATTCCACCCCCGCAGCCTGGTCGTTGGCAATCCATCAAAGATCATTAAGCAGGTAAGTGATGAAATGATCGCATGGAAAACAGAAGGCACCAAACTTTACCAGTTATTACCAGAACAAATGCACCAAACCTGTAAACCTGTAGAGCCATTAAGAGATGTTCCACCTGCTATTGAGCAACAAAAAGAGGCTTACAAGACATGGAAAGAAAGTAAATAGCTATTACTTTTCCACAATTTTATATTCATTCCCCCTGATTTATAACTATAAAGCACTTCTGTAACGCTACAGGCAGATTCGTGTAAACTTTATTCCCCTACATTTGCAACCCTTTAGCTATAACTAATATCTATAAGGCGATTTTTCTCCGCACCCTACTACCTTTTTATCCAACCTATCCTTTCGGGAAAGCCCAGGTGATCCCTGCATTAGTTTCTTCGTACCCCACGAAAGCATATTGATCACATAAACCCAGAGCATGCATAAAAATTTTACTCTTCCAGGGGTAGTATCCCTGTGCACTTATACCCAGTCCGGCGCTTCGGCCGGCAATGTCACTGTTACTTTTTCGCCAGCCGCTTCGGGCGCTTATGCTTTTACGCTTACAAGAGGCAGCCTGCCTGCTTCCGTTGTTGCTAACACCGGAAATATCGCTGCTGCTTCCCCCGATGAAATATCGGTGCCGGCAGGCAATGTAAACAGCCGCCGGCAGTACCAGTTCACAGATGATCTTTCCGCAGTAAGCGGCACTGTATTTACTTATCGTTTGAAAATGATTGACACAGATGGTCAGTTCAAATACAGCAACGTGATCATGATCCGCACAGAATCAAACAACATAAAAGGAATTACGCTTAATCCGAACCCTGTTATTAATGGTATGGCCACTGCAAGGTTTACTGCTTCCGCAGCAGGCAGCTTTGATTTCAACGTGCTTGATCTTTCAGACAGGATCATTCTCCGGCAACATAGTAAAGCGGTTGAAGGCAACAACAGTGTATCACTGAATGGCCTTGATCGTTTGCCCCGGGGAATGTATGTACTGAAGATGATAAGCAGGGATGAACTTCATGCTGTTAAGCTCGTAGTGGCCAGATAGTATTTCGATCCGTTTCCTTCTTACTAACCCCTCGTTCATTGAACAGGGGTTTTTTTATTTTAAAATATACAGGCTAAGCCCGGGAAAGAATAAACCAGGTCACTGCTGCTTTTTATCACCCCGCATTATAAAATAGCATGGGCTGGCTTAACTCCTTAACCGCAAACTTTTTAAGTAAAATTTTTTATTGGACACATAAAAATAATTTTCCGCAAAACAGAATAGTAGTAACTTAATTGTCCATTGCAATTTTTATTACCCTAAAATATTCTGGTTTATGAGAAGAAATTTACGCTTCACTTCATTGTTGATGGGAACCTTGTTTACGGCCACGCTTGTACAAAGCCAGTCCGACCGTTTTGCCTACGCGGTAACCGATGTAATAAAAGAAGGCGCCAACTGGAGTTTTCTCCGCAAGCTGGATCTGCAGACCGGCGCATTCAGTGATGTATTATTAAGCGGCAATGATGTAACGCAGTTGCCTTACGATGCTGCCACCAAAAAAACAATTCACCGCACCTGTACAGGATGCCCGTTTCGGCAATCTTGCCAATGCTGCATTCGGCACCGGCGTAGCCGCTGCAGCGTATGATAAAAAGCACGACAGGCTTTATTATACACCTATGCTTATTGACCAGCTCCGGTATATTGACCTGAAGACGATGAAGGTTTATTTCGTAACCAGCGGTGATTTTACCGGCATGAGGCAGAAATCAGCAGACCAGAGCAATATCATCACCCGCATGGTAATAGCCGATGATGGCAATGGATATGCGCTCACCAATGACGGTATGCACCTGATGCGGTTTACTACAGGTAAAAATTTCGCTATTACTGACCTGGGAACGACCGCTGATGCTGTGGAAAATAAAACAGTATCTGTACACAGTTCCTGCAGCAGTTTTGGCGGTGATATGATCGCTGACAACGATGGCAACCTGTATGTCTTCTCTGCCCGCAACAATGTGTTTAAAATAAATATCGAAAGCAAAGTGGCTACACATCTCGGAACAGTTACCGGTATCCCGGTCAACTTTACCGTAAATGGCGCTGCTGTTGATATGAACAACCAGGTACTGATCACCAGCGCAGTTGATGCGACAGATCTTTATACCGTTGATATAAAATACACTGGTGGCCAAAGCTGTAAAAGCAGATAACCCATGGCGCACTTCCGACCTGGCAAACAGTAATATTCTCCGGACAAAGAAACCAGTCGCTATTCCTGACCTGATCGCCAGTACAACGGCTGTTGGTAATGATAAGATACAGTTGTATCCTAACCCGGTTACAACTAACCAGTTCAACATCCAGTTCACTGATGCGGATGCCGGCAACTATACTATACAGGTAACAGATGCAAGGGGACAACTGGCTGCTCAAAAACAGATCAGCATTGGCGGAAAGGGTAATGTTACTTCTATCAGCCTTACCAGGTCAGCTGCGAAAGGAATTTACATTGTGAAAGTAACCGACAACAACAGCAAAATCGTTTACAGCAATAAGATTGTCGTTCAATAACTGATATAACTTTAGACATATAAAGCCCTCCTGCCGCTTATGGCAGGAGGGTTTTTGCTATTATAGCTGAGTGATAGGTTTTAGAGCAAATTCGGGAACACGGATTGAACGGATTTTCACAGATTTAATCACTTAGTCTAAGGTTTAAAATAAACAGTATAAATCCGTGCTTATCCCGTCCAATCCGTGTCATCCGTGTTCCGCAGTTCATTTCGTCACCGATAAGGTATATTTGCAGCCTGTTATTAAAAACAATCTTTTGGAAAAAAGCAATTTCGTAGACCAGATACGCATTTTTTGCCGCAGCGGACATGGCGGGGCGGGCAGCAAGCATTTTATGCGTAATAAATTCACGGCTCTCGGCGGCCCCGATGGCGGTGATGGTGGTCGTGGTGCTCACATAATTTTAAAAGGGAATAGTAATTTATGGACCCTTCTTCACCTCCGCTACTATAAGAATGTGCTGGCGGAAGATGGTGAACCGGGAACAGGTAATAACAGTTCAGGAAAATCAGGCAAAGATGTGATCATTGATGTACCGCTTGGTACTATTGCCCGGGATGAAGAAACCGGTAAAGTGGAAGTCGAAATATTGGAAGACGGGCAGGAAGTGATCTGGATGCCAGGAGGAAAAGGCGGTTTGGGCAATAGTCATTTCGCCACTCCTACCAACCAGGCACCTGAACATTCACAACCCGGTCTGCCCGGCATAGAAGCCTGGAAAGTACTGGAATTAAAAGTATTGGCTGATGTAGGATTGGTAGGCTTTCCCAATGCCGGCAAATCCACTTTATTATCAGTTATTACTGCAGCCAAACCCAAGATCGCTGATTATGCTTTTACTACCATCACACCCAACCTCGGGATGGTAGAATACCGCGATGGAAAAAGCTTCTGCATTGCTGATCTGCCCGGTATTATTGAAGGAGCCGCTGAGGGCAAAGGGCTGGGTCATCGTTTCCTGCGCCATATTGAACGCAATTCTATATTGCTTTTTTTAATTCCCGCAGATAGCCCTGACCATAAAAAAGAATTTGCTATCCTGGTAAATGAACTGGAACAGTATAACCCTGAGCTTTTACAAAAACAATTCATCATTGCCATCAGCAAAAGCGATATGCTGGATGACGAATTAAGATCCGCTATTGAAAAAGAACTACCGGCAGATATCCCCCATATTTTTATTTCTTCGGTTACCACGAAAGGCATCGTGGAACTGAAAGACCTTTTGTGGAAAGTATTGAATGAACCACAGAATTAATTATTCTTTTGGCTTTATTGCTAAAAAAGGAAGGCTGTAAACGATTTAGACTGTTTTAAAAACTATTCCGGCCCGTTATTCCGCCTGCATTTCCGGGGAAAACCTCAATCGTTGTATCGTTTCTTCCCGTATATTTGGTTACCGGAACAAAAAGCAGGTTTATAACCCCACCGTACATTCGTTACTCCTGCCATTTTTCAAATAACCTTTATTGATTGCTTTCCCCGAACACACCATTGCCTGCATTGACAGCAATAAAATCGTTCAATAAAAAATTGTAAGCATGAATTTGTCTTTGGTAAAAACCGTTTTCTTCAAAACATTATTCGCAGGTATTGCCCTGATGATGCCATTTAGTTTTTCAATGAGACTGGCAGCGCAGGAGCCGGCAGATATCGAAATACTGACAGCCCTGCGTGTGAAGTTCATTGGCGGTGACAATGAAGCGTTGTTTTTTAATGTTAAGTATAACAACAAAGACGGCAGCAATTTTAAACTGCTGGTGCTGGATGAAACAGGTGAAGCGTTGTTTGAAGACAGTTATTCGAAAGACCTTGATAAAAAACTAAAAGTGCCCCGTCTTACAGATTCCGACCATGTGATCTTCCTGATCAAATCGGCCAAAGAAAATGCTGAACTTAGTTATAAAGTAAGAGTGACTACGAAAGTAGTGGATGAAGCAATGGCGATAAAAAATTGAGAAACTACCTTATACTTGTGAACAGCTCCCGCCGGGAGCTGTTCTTTTTTTAGTTATGGTTAAGTTGCAGGGCAGCGTTCTGTATGCCTCTTTCTTTTTTTGTAGTAGGTTTGTGTTTTAAAATATATGATTGTCACATGAAAAGATTATTGCTTACGTTATTTCTTTCTTTTACCCTGCTTCTCAGGGCCATGGCGGACGAAGGAATGTGGTTGCCTCTTTTGCTCGGACAGCAGGTATATACTGATATGGTCAAAAAGGGATTGAAGCTGACAAAAGACCAGTTATATAATATCAATAAGCCATCCCTCAAAGATGCGATCATCATTTTTGGAAGCGGTTGTACAGGAGAAGTGGTGAGTGCAGAAGGATTGATCTTTACCAATCATCATTGCGGTTATGATGTGATAGCGGGCGCCAGCACGATGGATCAGAATTACCTGAGAGATGGTTTTTATGCCCGGAATAAAGAGGAAGAAATACCGAGCACCCTGACTGTACAATTTCTTTTACGGATAGATGATATAACCAAAGAGGTAATGGACTCATTAAAGGGATTAAGCGGCGCTGAAAGATTACAGAAACAAACAGCAGTACTCGCAGCTATCAATAAAAGAATGAGCGATGTGGATCAGAATATTGAAACAAGGGTAAGTCCTTTGTTCAAAGGCAACCAGTTCCTCGCTTTTGTTTACCAGCGTTATTACGATGTTCGCCTGGTGGGCGCTCCGCCGGAAAGCGTAGGAAAGTTCGGTGGTGATACTGACAACTGGGAATGGCCAAGACATACCGGCGATTTTTCACTCTTCCGCGTTTATACGAATCCCGAAGGCAAACCCGCAAAATACGCTGATGCCAATGTGCCTATGAAACCCAAATGGTTCCTGCCGGTTTCTATCAAAGGTTTTAAAGAGGGTGATTATACTATGATATGGGGCTACCCGGGCAGTACTAACCGGTATGAAACATCTTATGGTGTAGCATTAGCTACAGATATCAATAACCCTTCGCTGGTAAAATTGCGTGATGTGCGGCTGAAGTACATGTTTGAAGAAATGAAAAAAGACCCGGCCATAAAATTACAACTGGCGTCATCGTATGCCAGCATTGCCAACTACTGGAAATTTTATGACGGAGAAACCAAACAATTACTGAAGTACGATGTGTATGGGCAAAAGAAAAAACTGGAAGAGAAATTCATCGCCTGGGCAAAGGGAAAACCTGAATACCAGGATCTTTTTATTGCCTGGGATAAGACCTATGCTTCGTGGCGTAAATATGCGAAACAGCGGGTGTATATCAATGAAGGGATATGGGGCTCTCCGTTGATGGCGTATATAGGCAATTACCTGATACCGTTGGAGAATGCATTGGTGAAAACAGGTACTTCGGCCGCAGACAGAAAAAAAGCGATCTCCGCCGCTATCGAATACCGCGAAACCTTTCTCGAAAAAGAAAACCAGCGCTCTGATCAGAATATAGTCGCCGCTATCACGATGTTGTTCTATAATGATATAGATAAAGAGCAGCATCCCGTTGGTTTTTTATGGCACCCTGAAAAACCAATACGGCAGCCTGTCTGACGAAACCACCTATAAAAAATATACAGCGGACATTTTCAGCAAGACAATGATATTTGATGATGCGAAATGGAAAGCTTTCATTGCCAATCCCGACGCTCTTGTACTACAGGCTGACCCGGCTTTTAATTATTTAAGCGCCTTTTATACGAATAATTATGCGAGCAAGTACCTTTCCTTTTACCAGCAGTTCAATGCAAAGAACATGGACTTCGGAAGAATATACCTGAAAGGCATTATGGAAATGGATACGGTAAAAGCGAAGATGATGTACCCGGACGGCACATCTACCATGCGGGTAAGTTATGGGGCTGTGAAACCGTATAAACCAAGGGACGCGGTATTTTATGATTATGTCACTACATCCAAAGGTTTGCTGGAAAAATATAAGCCCGGCGATTATGAGTTTGATCTGCCGGCCAAACAAATTGAATTAATAAAGAAAAAGGATTTTGGCCAGTATGCAGATAAACTTCGCAATGACCTGGTGATCGGCTTCATTACTACCAACGACATAACGGGTGGCAATTCCGGCTCACCGGTATTAAATGGCAATGGCGAACTGATCGGTCTTTCTTTTGATGGTAACTATGAAGCATTGAGTCATAAGATCGCTTTTGATAAAGACCTGAACAGGACGATCAATGTTGATATACGGTACGTGCTCTGGTGTATTGATAAGCTGGGTGGCGCTTCCAATATTATCAGGGAACTGAAACTGGTGAAATAGGAAAGATATTTCCGGAAAAGCCGCCCGGTGCATGCCGGGCGGCTTTCCTTTTTTAGTCAAGACATTTATTGCTTATCATTGCAAGACCATTTTATTTGAATAAAAAATATTTCATATTAATCTCCTGCCTTTTCGCCGGCGCTGGTCTTTTCTCGCAGCAAACAAAATTCAGCGTGGCTACCGAGCTTAGCCTGCAGCGTAGTTTTAAAAAAGAACAACGGTACTGGGCGGTGGGACAAACCGTTCACCTGCATTTTCACCTGAACGCTAAAGACGGGGTATATGCCTGGATATCTTATTATTCAGACGGTAAATTCAGCAATGAACTAACCGCTACGGCAAAATCTCCTTTCACCACACCGCAATTGGTCAATTACCGGAATGATGCTGAAATGCGTTTCAAACATATTTCGTTGGGATGGAGACGCTATTTAAAAGGATCATTTAACAGTGAAAAATGGAACCTGTACGGGTATGCCGGGTTTGGTTTACTGCTCGGCCGGGTTTTCAATACGCACTCTGTACCCCTTGATACCAGTGTTTACTTTGTTCCCGTCAGAAGTGGAAAAGCTAATTTCAAAAGACTGACATTCGATCTTGGGTTCGGCTATGAAGCGCATATTGGAGGTGATATTTATTTTTACACCGAAGGCAGGGCATTAATACCCACAACCGATTATCCCAGCAAACACCTTTTCGTAAACAATAATGCCCCTTTCATGGGAACGGTCAGCGCAGGGGTACGGATATTATTTGACTAATCATTCATATTCAGGTATGCAGCAAACACTGACGATAGAGCAGGTCGAACTTTACAAACTGTTCATCCCATTAAAGGAACCTTTTGTTATTTCTCTTGGTCCGATCTATAATGCGGAGAATCTTTTGGTCGTCATCCGTACCAAAGAAGGCATTACTGGCTTTGGCGAATGCAGTCCTTTTATGAGCATCAATGGTGAAAGCGTTGATACCTGTTTTGTGGTCGGACAGTATTTTGCCAAACTTTTAAAAGGGAAAAATGCACTGGCGATAGAAGATTGTATTGTGGCCATGGACAAACTGATCTATGGCAATGCCAGTATTAAAAGCGCTTTTGATATCGCTTTGTATGATATTGCTTCGCAGCATGCAGGCCTTCCGCTGTATAAATTCCTGGGCGGCAAGAATGATAAAATAATTATTACAGATTATACAGTTAGCATTGGCGATCCCGAAAAAATGGCCGCCGATGCTGTGAAAATAAAAGAAGAAGGTTATCCGGCTATTAAAATAAAACTGGGTAATAACGGGGAACTGGATGTAATACGGATAAAAGCTATTCGTGAAGCTGTAGGCAAGGAGATTCCTTTACGCATAGATGCCAACCAGGGATGGAGTGTTGATGAGGCTATTAAAACCTTACAGGCTTTGGGTAAATATGATATTCAGCATTGCGAAGAGCCGATACCAAGATGGGCTTTTATGCAATTGCCCAAGGTACGGCAGGCCAGTCCTATCCCGATCATGAGTGATGAAAGCTGCGGCGACGAACATGATGCGGAGCGCCTGATTGCTCTTAACGCCTGCGACTATTTAAATATCAAGCTGGGAAAATCCGGCGGCATTTTTAAGGCGTTGAAGATGGTGAAACTCGCTGAAGCGAATAATATACACCTGCAGATCGGCGCTTTCATGGAATCAAGATTAGCGATGACAGCATTTGCTCACTTCTCTTTGTGCAGCCCGGTCATCGAGCACTATGATTTTGATACGGCATTGATGTTTATTGAAGATCCGGTGACCGGCGGGATTATGTATGAAAAGAATGGTGTGGTGAAAGTTCCGGAAGTGGCAGGGCTGGGGGGCGAGTGTTGATGAAAGTTGGCTAAAAAAAATGGAACGTACTGTTATTTAGTTTTTTTCTTCCCTGGCTTTTCTTGTTTCACTGGCGTATTGTCCTTCCAGTTCCACAAATGCTTGCAGGCGTATGTGCGGTAAGGACTCCACTTTGCTGAAATGCGCAGTAATTCTTCTTTCAGTTTTTTCTTATCGCTATTATCCAGTTTGTACAATTTGATCATCGCATTCTGGATACCCAGGTCATCAATCGCAAATACATCTTCCCGGCCGAGCGCAAACATCAGTAGCATCTCCACCGTCCACCTGCCTACCCCTTTTATCGGCGTCAGGTAAGCGATCACTTCTTCATTATCCATTTTATTGAGTTTCTTATGATCCATACCAAACTCTGTCTCGAACTGCGCTACGTTTTTTACATAATTGGTCTTGGCATTTGACAGGCCGATCGCCCGCAATGTATCAAAAGGCGTATTCAGTATCTGCTGCGGCGTGGGTTCTTTACCACCGTACAAAGCCAGGAAACGATTGTGTATCATCGTAGCTACTTTAGTAGATAGCTGCTGGCTCATAATTGATGCACACAGGTAATTACAGATATTCTTTCTCTTCTTTAGTGTATAAGGCGTCGCCGTGGCTAAAAGCTTTTTGAACTTTTTATCTTTTGAGAGATGAGAAATATAGTGCATAGAACTAAGATAAACAGGATTTATACAGATAGCCAGGAAAAATAATACAGAAAGTGAGTGGTGAATGGTCAGCGGTGATCGAGGGTTCAGGACAGATGGTAAATTACTATCTTGCCCTGCTATTTTACTCACAACTCACAGAAAACAAGTTAATACGAACAGAAATCATTCGGTGCGTGTTAGAATCTCAATCTAAATAAAAGAAGGCGTTTCCCGCAAACACACAAAGTATCCTGGTCAGTTAAATGGCTGGTGTTCTTTGTGTCTTAGTGGGACAAAATATTACTCAATAGACCAGCTCATACTCCCATCTTTTTCATCCTTCAGGATGACTCCCAACTGAGAAAGCTGGTTCCTGATCTTATCTGAAGTAACAAAATCTTTTTTTGCTTTCGCTTCTTTACGGATATCTATCAGCAACTGCATTACCCCGGTCAGCTTTTGGCTATCCGCTTCTGTAACGCCTTTTAATCCAAATATATCTTCGACAAAGAGTTTAAGTTGTGATTTCAGCAGGCCGAACGTTTCTTCTGATAGTGCCGATACCGGTATCGTTTTATCCTTCATTGAATTGATAATATGTATCAGTTCAAAAATATTCGCCAGTACTTTCGCCGTACTGAAATCATCATTCATAAATTCATCCAGCTCAGCCAGCAGTTTTTTCACTTTATTGTCGAGTTCGCTATCCTCCGCTCCCCACTCACCACTCACTGCTAACTTCCCCAAATTCTCATATCCTTCCCACAATCTCTTCAGTCCTTTTTCTGATGCCACCAATGCTTCATTACTAAAATCCAACGTGCTCCTGTAATGCGTTTGTAAAATAAAGAAGCGGATCACCATCGGGTGAAATGCTTTTTCCAGCAACGGGTGATCGCCGCTAAAAAGCTCCGTGAGCTTGATCACGTTATTATAACTCTTACCCATCTTCCGCCCGTTAATCGTGATCATATTATTATGTATCCAGTAACGGACCGGCGCTGTATGATTGCAGATAGTGCTTTGCGCTATCTCGCTTTCATGATGCGGAAACAAAAGATCCATGCCGCCGCCATGAATATCGAATTGTGTGCCCAGGTATTTAGTCGCCATCGCCGAGCACTCGATATGCCAGCCGGGAAAACCAACTCCCCAGGGACTTTGCCAGCGCATGATATGCTCAGGCGCCGCATTTTTCCATAAAGCAAAATCAGCCCTGTCTTTTTTTTCTTCCTGTCCTTCGAGATCCCTTGTTGTTTCCAGCAGGTCGTCTATTACCCTGCCACTGAGTTTGCCATAATCATATGAGGCCGCGTATTTCTTTACATCAAAATACACCGAACCATTTACTTCATAAGCATATCCTGCCTTAATGATCTTTTCTATCATTCCGATCTGCTCTACTATATGCCCGGTAGCTGTTGGTTCTATAGTAGGAGGAATTGTATTGAATTGCGCCATCGCCCAATGAAACAAATTGGTATACTTCTGTACCAGTTCCATTGGTTCCAGTTTTTCCAATACCGCTTTCTTGGAAATTTTATCTTCTGCTTCTCTTCCTTCTTCTTCAAAATGCCCGGCATCGGTAATATTGCGGACATACCTTACTTTATAACCAAGATGCTGCAGGTAGCGGTACACCACATCAAACGTGATATAAGGGCGTGCATGGCCTAAATGACTTTCCCCGCTTACTGTAGGTCCGCATACATACATACCCACATGACCGGGTGTTATCGGGGCAAACACTTCTTTTTGCCTGCTGTAAGAATTATAAACTTTTAACTCGCTCATACTTATTATTTGATACCGGCTCAGCGTTCATGCCCGGTAATACTGATCAGTTATGTTATTGGAAAAGGATGCTGCCGGAATGCGGCAAAAGTAATATTTATGCCGCCAACACAGGGCAACAACAACAAGATAGCGGAGGAGTATGCGTATTCATTGGTATCAAAGATATATTTTCCTGGTTATTTTTTCAATTCTATATCCGAAACCAGCATATAATGGTCTGAATACGGCCTGATGATCCGGTTAAACTGCCTGACCTTAAACTTATCATCTGCAAAAATATAGTCTATCCGGAGGGTGGGGGATAAGGAGGAAAAGGTTCTTCCGATACCAAAACCTTTCTGCAAAAAAGCATCCTGCAGATCACTCTTTATCGTAAAATAGGTATAGGAATTAGGCACATCATTCAGATCAGCACAAAACAGGAACGGGTAGGGGCTATCGTCAAGCACCTGTCTTACTATATCCGTCTGGATCTTGCGGTAATTGACCCCGGTTCTTAGTTTTGAAAAAATAGTTTTTGAATTAGACATCATCCCTTCCTCCCCTTCTTTTATCTTATCTATTTTTTCGTAATCACTTTTTTTTGAGTTGCAGGGATTGCAGGTGAGTAGTATAAACTCTCACCGTATCGTTGTTGATCCTGATATCCGCATGCATCAATGATTCAGGCAGGGTAGGCCGCGGGTAACGGATCATGCCGCTGTCAATGATGGGGTAGCGGGAGAAAATGATATTGCCGATGAAATGCTTATCCCCGTCATTGTCGTGAGAATAAAAATAATAGGGATAATTACAATGATAGCGGATATACTCCAGGGTTCTGATACCAGGCAGAATCATTGGAGTGAAAAAATTCCTGCATGCAAAAAATATCAGCATCCTGTTCTTTGATGAGTTCCATCATTTTCAATCTTACCTGGCTGCCTTTATTATTATTACGCTTCATCTCGATAAATCTGGCTACGTTCCAGGTAGCGATCCTTATTGAACCGGCTTCTTTTTTATGAGTGAATTTTCCGGGAATATTAAAAGCGAAAAAAACACTGATGCTTTTAATACCGATCACCAATGCTATGGCAGATATGAGAGCGAATTTTCTTTTTACAAACAGCCACCAGATCATAAATACAACTACCACCAGCAATAGAAAAGGAAAGCCGATGCCTAAAAAAGAAATGAACCACCATTTTTGCGGGCTCAGGTAAGGCGCCAGGCATGCGAGCAAAAAGAAAAAGACTATGCCCGCATTGCATAGAATAAAAAACCGCTTGGTGAAAAGACGAAACCTGGTGGCCATTACATACGAATTTCATTAATTAGGATGAATAAACCCAATGCCGTGCGGTTTGAATCGAGAGATTGAGGAATTTCTTTAAGATGGCAGGTATCCCGGGATGGCGATTATTTTGGCCGAAGAGAACCACGGAGGTATAACCAGGGGAACCGCAGAGTAATGCTTTTCAATCAAGATATTCCGAACTTAAAATCTCTGTGACTCTCTTTTCTCTGAGGTCCTCTGTGACCTGTATTTTTCAAAGGCCTATTTCAAAATCTCCCAATACTATCTAACGTTTTTGAGGCAGGAATTCG
The DNA here is from genome assembly GCA_037200265.1 of Bacteroidota bacterium. Taxonomy (GTDB): domain Bacteria; phylum Bacteroidota; class Bacteroidia; order Chitinophagales; family Chitinophagaceae; genus VBAT01. Next base: position 121,054 of record JBBCIL010000001.1, on the reverse strand, counting down.
TGTGGCGGCAGCTACGAGTCTTTCTGGCTGGCCCGCTTCAGCAGGTCCTTTTCTTCCGTAGTGAGGGAGTTATATCCTTTCTGGCTGATCTTATCCAGTATCTCATCTATCCGCTGTTCCGTTACATTCGGGGTCTTTTTGTAAGGTTCCGAGGTTGATTTATAAAACAATTCACTTTTGATCACTTTGCCCTTCCCTGGCTTATCGGGATTAAATAAATTATTGACCCAGTCAAAGAAATTATTGATCCATCCTCCCCAGTCATATCCCTGGCGATAGAAATACATGAAGAGAAAACCAGCCAGCGCACCCGCCAGGTGGCCGATATGACCACCGGGATTACTACGGGGTATGCTTACAAGGTCTATAACGAGGGTAAATAGCTGTAATGACCCAAAGAGGTATACCGCCTCTTAACATCGGGAAGATGCGATAACCCGGCGCTATAAAAGTGGCGGCTACTGCTATCGCCATGACGCCGGCAGATGCTCCTATTGCGGTTTGTACAGCCAGGTGCGGTTTTAATGCAGGCAAAAAATTATAGGCCAGTACAAAAGCTACGGCACCGAACAATGCTCCGTATAAAAAAACAGGGAATATTTTTCGGTTGCCGGTAAGGTCCTGTAAAATATAGCCGAAGGTCCATAGCCAGAGCATATTTCCGAATACATGCCAGAAGTCGGCATGAACAAACATATAAGTAAGGATAGTCCAGGGTTTCGCAGCTATTTTATTGATATCCGCCGGAAGGGAAAACCAGTTCATCACGGAATGATCAAAAAGAGCCTGCACCTCAGCCCCGTTCGGAGATTTGAGATGCAATATGGCTTTGATAAAAGCCAGGATAACGAATAAGATGAGATGAATAGCGATAAGCGTGACGAGCGCATTATTGCCCTGCCCCAGTGATAAACGACGCTTATATTCTTTTTCGTAGTAGGCCATAGATTCTGCTCACAAGGTAAACCTAAGCTAAGAGAATAAAGAGAAAAGGAGTAAGCCTGTATTTAACTCTTTTGTTTCTTTTTCTCCCTGTACCTATAGCTTAGTATAACGTTTTGCGGTTGGTTTTGTTCCAGATAAATATAATAATGATGCCGGTGATCGCTCCGCCAAGATGGGCGAAATGCGCCACTGTATCGCCTGCGGAATTTCGTATAGCCATCATCAGCTCGATAGCGCCATATATGATAACAAACCATTTCGCCTTCATCGGTATGAGGAAATAAACATATATCAGGCTGTTGGGGAATAGATAGCCGAAGGCTGCCAGGCAACCAAACACGGCGCCGGAAGCGCCCACTGTATATCCGTTAACAACAAACTTCGGAGACTTTAATAGTTCAAGTTGCTGGTCTCCGGGCAATTGCCGGAATGCCTGCATCATGGGCTCCATTTCGATATATAAAACGCCTAAGTGTAAGAGCCCGGCCCCTACTCCGCAAATAAGATAATATTGAAGAAACCTCTTCGCTCCCCAGTGATTCTCCAGCATACTGCCAAACATCCACAGGGCAAGCATATTAAACAGGATATGATCAAAGCCCCCGTGGAGAAACATGTATGTGACCAGCTGGTAAGGCTGAAAGTAAACGGAATGAACATCATGCAAGGCAAAAAGATTCTCGATAACAAAAGGATTGCTTTTTCCGAAAGTCTCTTGCGCCACAAAGATCAGGGCATTTATAATAAGCAGGTTTTTTACTACTGGGGGAAACCGGTTAGGGCGGTAATACTGAAAATTACTCATGGCGCAAATTTAGGCTAAGAGATCAAAAGAGAAAAAGAGATAGTTGAAATCACTTCCCGTTTTAATAAAATTTATATCCAATGAAAAGACAACCGGTCAACCTCTTCGTCACTTGTCTCTTATCCTTTTAGTTTCAGTTGCACTACATTCTCTATATGCAATGTCTGGGGAAACATATCTACGGGTTGAATTTTTGTAACGGTATATTTTTCATCCAGCCATCCGAGGTCGCGGGCCTGTGTAGCAGGATTGCAGCTTACATATACAACAGTCGGCGCGGCTATATCCAGTATCTTTCGCACCAGCTTTTCATGCATGCCCGCTCTTGGCGGGTCGGTGATGATCACATCGGGGCGGCCGTGCGCAGCGAAGAACTCATCATTGCAGATATCAATCACATCGCCTGCATAAAACCCGGCATCCGTTAAATTATTCATGGCCGCATTTTCCCTGGCATCATCAATAGCGGCAGCTATCATTTCTACCCCAATGATCTTTTTCGCTTTCTTACTTACAAAAATGCCGATGCTGCCGGTGCCGCAATACAGGTCATACACGATCTCCTTACCTGTCAGTTCGGCAAAATCTCTTGTTATCCTGTACAATCGTTCTCCCTGGTAAGTATTGGTCTGGAAAAATGATTTGGGGCCGATCTTGAATTGAAAGTCTTCTAATTTCTCTACCACATACCCTTTGCCATGATAAGTTACCGGCTCCAGGTCATGCAGGCTGTCATTCTTTTTGGTATTGATCGTATACAGCAGCGTGGTTACCGATGGGAATTGCTTTAACACATGATCCAGCAATTTTTCTCTTTTCACTTTGTCATCTTCACCAAACACAATATTTACCATCACTTCGCCGGTGGTGCAAATGCGCAGCTGCATGATCCGTAAAAAACCTTTATGCTCCCGGATATCATAAAAAGAATAATCATTGGCACGGGCAAATTCTTTTACCGCCAGGCGGATAGCATTGGTAGGTTCTTCCTGCAGGTAACAGGTATTGATATCAACGATCTTGTCAAACAACCCTTTGGCATGAAAACCGGCTACATTCTGCTGGCCATTTATGGCGGGGTCATTCAACTCCTCTCTTAATAAAAACCGTTTATTGCCAAATGTATACTCGACCTTATTCCGGTAATACTTTGTTTTCGAAGCCCCGAGTATAGGCATCATTTCCGGCAAGGCCACTTTGCCGATACGCTGCAGGTTGTCCCTTACCTGCCGCTGTTTATACTCCAGTTGCTTTTCATAAGGGAGCATCTGCCACTGGCAGCCTCCGCATACGCCAAAATGGGAGCAGAATGGCTGTACCCGGTCTGCCGAATAGGAGTAAAATCTCGAAGCTCTTCCTTCCGCCCAGTCCTTTTTGCTTTTAGACACCTGTATATCCACCACATCTCCCGGTACAGCCCCTTCAATAAAGATCACTTTTCCGTCTACCCGGGCCAGGGATTTGCCTTCCGCAGCATAGTCCTCGACCAGTATGTTTTCCAGTACAATATTTTTCTTTTTTCTTCTCACGGCGCAAATGTAACGTTTAAGGGTTTAAGGTTTAGGCCGTTTAAAGTTGTTTAAGAACAGCTTACTTTTCTAAAGTGCAGGGATTTCCCGTTTTTTGTACGCTTTGTGACAACCAGAAGCATCAGAAATCAGTCTTCCTGTTTTGAGTAATTTTAAACCTTAAACCCTTAAACGTTTTAAACCTTTTGAATATCTTTACAAGATTACTCTGACTCATGAAAAAATTGTTATTGATTCCTGTCTTAGCATTGACAGTCACGGCTTTTGCACAAAATGGCTACGAGATAAAAGTCACCCTTAAGCCTTTTAAAAACGAGTATATCTACCTCGGCCATTATTCCGGCAAGCAATACCCTATTGTAGATTCAGTAAAGCTGAACGATAAAAGCGAAGGCTCTTTCAAAGGCGCTAAAAAATTAGGCGGCGGCATCTACCTGGTCGTTTACCCGGCCAAGAACAGTTATTTTGAGATACTGGTGGACAAGCAGCAGCATTTTTCCGTAATAGCTGATACAGCCACTCTTAAAAAGCAAAAGACATTTATCAATTCCCCGGACAATGTACTTTTCAATTCTTATCAATCCTATATGGCTGATAAGGGTAAAGAAATTGATATCGCCCGCAGATCATTAGCGACAGCCACTACGGCAAAAGATTCCGCACAGATAAATAACGAGCTTAAAAAAGATGATTCCGCTATTAATGCTTACAGGAAGAATATCATTACAAAGAACCCGGATAATATTCTTACCGCCCTGCTTAACCTGATGCAGGAACCGCAGATACCCCCTGCTGAAAAACATCCTGGCGGAAAGTATGACTCTACTTTTGCTTATCGCTATTTTAAAGATCACTACTGGAATGGTATCAATTTCTGGGATGAACGTATTGCCCGTACGCCTGCTTCACTGTTTGATGAAAGATTAGACAAGTACTATAACACGCTCGTATTTCCGCAGCCAGATTCCGTTATTAAGGAACTGGACTGGATGCTGGGCTATGCAAGTGCTAATGAAGAGATGACCAGGTTCCTGCTGGTAAAATTCATTAACCGGTATCTCAGCCAGAAGTATATGTGGGAGGATGCAGTATTCGTTCATCTTTATCAAAAATATTTTTCACAAAAAGAATATACCTGGCTGACGGCGCAGGGAAAAAAGATCATTACCGACAGGGCCTATAGTTTAATGGCCAATATCATGGGCAATCCTGCGGAAAATATCGCCCTGCCCGATACATCAGGAAAAATAATAAGCCTGTATGCCGACAGCGCCCGGTTCACCATCGTTTGTTTCTGGGATCCTACCTGCGGCCATTGCCAGGAAACGCTGCCGGTGCTCGACTCCATGTACCGGGCAAAATGGAAAGCGATCGGGGTTAAAATATTTGCGGTGGCCAAGGAAACCAGCGGCTCAAAAGATGACTGGCTGAGCTTTGTCACCAAACATCACCTGCAGGAATGGACCAATGTCTATTATTCGAAACAGGAAGAAAAGACAAGAGTGGATGCGAATATCCCGGGCTACTCGCAGTTATACGATGTACAGACACTGCCTACAGTATATTTGCTTGACAAAGACAAACGGATCGTTGCCAAGAAACTAACCTGGCAACAGACGGATGATATACTACAACTGAAAATAAAAAACCAGTAATGCCGTATAATGATGTATACAGGCTTGTAAGAAAGAATTATAAAAAATTCAATACTTCAACACTATGAATAAAAGATGGCTTGTTGCCCTGTTTACAATAGGTGCGACAATCACGGCTTCTTCACAAACGCTTTTTACTTACGGAAAACATTCAGCCGATGCGCAGGATTTTCTCCGGGCTTATAATAAGAACAATTCGCAGCCGTCGGGTAATAAAGCAAAAGCTATCAGCGATTACCTTGATCTCTATATCAACTCAAGACTGAAGATAGAGGAGTCATACGAAAGACGGTATGATACACTTCCGCAGATAAAAAGTGAAGTGGAGAATCTCCGCGCCCAGATCATTGAAAACTACATGAGTGATCCCGGCGCTATGAGCCGTCTTACCAAAGAAGCTTTTCAACGAAGCCTTAAGGATATACATGTAGCGCATATTTTTATTTCATTTAAAAATGCTGCCGGCGCGGAAGATACTCTCGCTGCCCGCAAAAAACTGAATGAGGTACTGGCAAGGCTCAGCAAAGAAGATTTTTTGAAAGTAGCCGAAAGCGCTTCTGATGAACCTTCTGCTAAAACCAACAAAGGAGATATCGGGTATATCACAGTACTCACATTGCCGTATGATTTTGAGAATATTATTTATAATACGGCGCCGGGCAAAATAGCAAAACCATTTGTTTCAAAGATCGGGTACCATATTTTTAAGAACCTCGAAGAAAGAAAAGCCGCAGGTAAAATAAAAGCCCAGCAAATTCTCCTGGCTTTTCCACCCGGCACCGATGAAGCAGGTAAGAAAAGGATCAGCAGCCTCGCCGATTCATTGTATCGCCGCATAATGGCAGGCGATGACTTTGGCTCACTGGCAACAAGGTTCAGCAATGATTATATCAGCGCCGCTACCGGCGGTAATATACCGGATATCAGTGTGGGTCAATACGATCCTGCGTTTGAAAAAATGCTGTGGTCACTGCCAAAAGATGGCGCGGTCAGCAAGCCATTTTTATCCAGCCACGGTTATCATATTGTAAAACGCGTATCTGCCATCCCTGTTATAACTGATGCCGCCGATAAAACCAATATGGATGATCTGCAGCAAAAAATAACGTATGATGACCGCTGGAAAACAGCCCGGGATTTTATCTATGACCGTGTAAAAAAGAAAGCAGGTTTTCAAAAATCAAATTATAATGACGCGGTATTATGGGCGCTCAGCGACAGCCTGCTGGATTATAAACCCGCAGGTATCGGCAGATCTATGAACCCCGGATCACCCATATTCAAGATCGGTGACACTACTATCACTGTCATGAACTGGATAGCGTATGCCCAGGCATTCCGCTATAAACCTGACAGGACCAGCTTCAAACCTTATCCTGAACTGCTGGATGAGTTTTCCAAAGCGGCTATGTATGAGTATTACCGTGCGCACCTGGAAGATTTCAGCGATGAGTTTCGTGTACAGATGCAGGAGTTTCGTGATGGCAATCTTTTCTTTGAGATCATGCAGCAGGAAATATGGAACAGAACGCAAAACGATTCTTCCGCACTGGTGGCATTATATGAAAAGAATAAAACCAAATACAACTGGCAGCCAAGCGCTGATGCCGTCATCTTCTTTTGTTCTGATGCCGCTACTTCAAAAACATTAACCGATCAGTTAAAGAAAGATCCATCGGGTTGGAAGAAAGCAGCGGATGCACTGAGTGAAAAAGTAGTAGCCGATTCTTCCCGTTATGAATGGACGCAGTTGCCCGGTCTTGATAAGGCGACACCCAAGGCAGGGATGCTGACACAGCAGGTAATTAACCCGACTGATAATACGGCCTCTTTTGCTTACGTAGTAAAAGTATATACCACAGCTTCGCCAAGAACATACAATGAAGCAAAAGGACTGGTGATGAATGACTACCAGGTATGGCTCGAAGAACAATGGATAAAGAATCTGCGTAAGAAGTACCCGGTAAGTGTTGATCAGAAAGTGTTGGCGGAGATATCGAAATGAGCAAGTCCGGAAGACGGTAAGTCCGCTGCGTAAGAGTAGTAAGAACCTATAAGTGAAAGTCCGCAAGACGATCACTTACAGGTTACTGACCTTTCGGACAACAACTTCTTTAGTACCCGTCTTTCGGACTTTCATTAAAGATAATTTGTAACCTTCTACGCAGCGGACTTACCGTCTTCCGGACTTTTTCCTCAGAGCTGCTTTACCGCGTTCGCCACAATATGCGGTTTGCCTAAAGTATAATAGTGTAATACAGGAACACCGTTCTTTTTCAGGTCTTTTGACTGATGCAATAACCATTCCCCACCCACTTTTTCTACATCCTCATCTGTTTTGCATTTCAGCATTTCATTGGAGAGTTCGGAAGGCAGGTCTATATGAAATGTTTTGGGAAGTACGGTCAGTTGCTTTTTGGTATACACCGGTTTTAATCCGGGGATAACAGGCACGTTGATACCGGCATCCCGGCAGGCTTTTACAAAAGCGTAATACTTGGCATTATCAAAAAACATCTGGGTGACAATGTAATCAGCGCCGTCATCTACCTTAGCTTTCAGGTAACGGAGATCTGTTTCCATATTAGGCGCTTCAAAATGTTTTTCGGGATAACCTGCCACGCCAATACAGAATTCTGTTTTTTGTGTTCCCTTCAGATCTTCTTCGAGATAAATACCGGCATTGAGGTTCACTACCTGCTTCAGCAGGTCGCTGGCATATTTATGCCCGCCCGGTTCGGGTTCAAAAGCTGTTTCGTTCTTAGCTGCGTCACCGCGTAATACCAGTACATTATCTATCCCGAGGTAACGAAGATTGATCAGCGCATCTTCCGTTTCATTCACGCTAAAGCCTCCGCAGATCAGGTGAGGAACCGTATCTACGTTGTATTTGTTCATAATAGCCGCGCAGATACTTTCAGTGCCCGGTCTTTTGCGGATCACTACTTTTTCAAAACCACCATCCGCTCTTTTCTTAAACACATGCTCGCTGCGGTGATAAGTAACGTTGATAAACGCCGGGTTGAATTCCATCAGCGGGTCCAGGTGTTTATACAATGCCTCGATCCCCTTACCTTTCAATGGAGGCAGTACTTCAAAAGAGACCAGGGTTTTACCCTGCGCCCCGTTAATATGATCAATCACTTTCATAAGGGTGCAAAGCTAACGATGCAAACCCATTAGTCAAAGCGGTGTTAAATGAAAATATTAGCGGCTCCTTTTATCTTCATAGCTTATTTTTGCCCTCCATGTCTCTTACTATACATACAAAAGACCTCGTAAAAAAATATGGCCGCCGCACAGTGGTAGACCATGCCAGCGTCGAGGTTAAACAGGGCGAGATCGTCGGTTTACTTGGGCCTAACGGCGCGGGCAAAACCACTACCTTCTATATGGTAGTAGGCCTGATAAAGCCGGATGAAGGCGAAGTGTACCTCAATGACCAGAATATCACTAAGCTGGCGATGTATAAAAGGGCGCAGATGGGTATCGGGTACCTGCCGCAGGAAGCATCCGTATTCCGCAAACTGAGTGTAGAAGATAATATATCTGCCGTGCTGGAAATGACAAAGCTCTCCAGGCAGGAACAAAAAGAAAAACTGGAAAGCCTGCTGGATGAATTCAGGCTGCATCATGTACGCAAAAGCAATGGCGACGTATTAAGTGGTGGTGAAAGAAGAAGAACGGAAATAGCCAGGGCATTGGCGGTTGATCCCAAATTCATTTTACTCGATGAGCCTTTTGCCGGTATTGATCCTATTGCCGTAGAAGATATCCAGGCGATCGTTGCCAAACTAAAACATAAGAATATCGGTATCCTTATTACCGATCACAACGTAACAGAGACCTTGTCTATCTGCGACAGGGCCTACTTGCTGATCGAAGGAAAGATCTTTCAGCATGGCACGGCTGAAGAACTGGCGGCTAATGAACAGGTAAGGAAATTATATCTCGGAAGGAACTTTGAATTGAAGAGAAAGGATTACCTGCACGAGGAAGCAAGAGCGGAAAAGAAAATATAACAGGAAGAGGTACTTCATTACTGTTGCAAATATCTTACCGGTATACAGGCAAACTACAGCTTTTGAAACCGGCTTTCCGGTTACTTTGCTCAATAGATATTTCCCCCTTCCTTTGTCAGGGCAGGAAATAAAAAAATCTCTTATGAATTACCACTCATTACCAAAGATCGAATTGCACCTTCACCTTGATTGCAGCCTGAGCTATAAAGTGGTTCAGCAACTGAATCCTGCTATTTCTTATGAAGAATACCAGGCCTCATTTGTAGCGCCGCCAAAATGCACTGATCTTGCTGATTACATCACCCGCGCCATTAAAGGGAACGAGCTGATGCAAACCAAAGAACAGTTAAGGCTCGTCACCCTCGATCTCTTCGAACAACTACAGGCTGACCATGTCATTTATGCTGAGATACGCTTTGCTCCCCTGTTACATATTGCCGAAGGATTGACGCCTGCTGAAGTAGTACAGGCAGTAAATGACGCCGCCAGTGAAGGCAAAAATCAAACAGGCGTTGAAGGGCGTATCATTTGCTGTACGCTCAGGCATTATACCGAAGCGCAAAGCATGGAAACGGTTAAGCTGGTACAGCAATTCAAAGGATCTAATGTCGTAGGTTTTGATATTGCCGCCGATGAAGCCGGGTTTCCGGTAGATAATCATATATCAGCATTTCAATTTGCCCGCAATAATGATATCCATTGTACAGCACATGCCGGCGAAGCGAAAGGAGCTGAAAGTGTATGGGAAACATTGCAGCAGTTTCATCCATCCCGTATCGGGCATGGCGTAAGAAGCGCTGAAGATGAAAAACTGCTCGACTTTCTCCGGCAAGAAAAGATTCACCTGGAGGTTTGTCCGACCAGTAATGTCCAGACCAATGTTTTCGACACCATAGAAGACCATTCCGCTGATAAAATATATAATTGGGGAGTATCCATGAGCATCAATACCGATTCCCGTACCATTACTCCCGTTACGCTGGCCGGCGAATACGCATTGCTGGAAAAAAAATTCAGCTGGAAAAAAGAACATTTTTTGAAATGTAATCTTGAAGCCATTGAACATTCATTCACCAGCGAAGTAATGAAAGACCAATTACGAAAAAAGATAATAGCGGCCTATGCTCTTTGACCCATAGATCATACTCATTGCTTTTTTATAATTTCCGGTTGACATTGCTTCAAATTCTCTATTTTGCCGGTATCAATGAGTCTTCTTAGCCCTGCCATATCATCGCTTGCCCGTATGCGCCTCTGGCGTATCGAAGCCTGGAAAAATCACCCGGAAAATGCCCAGCGTGAAGTATTACAGGATCTTGTTACTTCCGCCCAGTACACGGAGTTTGGCAGGAAATACCAGTTTCATGAATTATTCAATATTCATTCTTTCAAACAGGCTGTTCCCGTTCATGAATATGATGACCTGAAGCCCTATATCGAACGTATCATGAACGGTGAACAAAACGTTTTATGGAATACGCCTGTTTATTGGTTTGCCAAAAGCAGCGGCACCACCAGCGATAAAAGTAAATTCATCCCTATCAGCGATGAAAGCCTGGAAGACGGTCATTTTAAAGCGGCGAAAGATGTATTGACGATGTACTACCAGTTTAACCAGGAATCGGAATTGCTGACAGGTAAAGGACTGGTGATCGGCGGCAGTCATAATATCAACCCGATGAACAATGAAGCGCAGTACGGCGATCTCAGCGCTGTACTGCTGCAAAACACTCCTTTCTGGGGACATTGGCTGAGAACGCCCGATCTCAGTATCGCCCTGATGGATGAATGGGAGACAAAGATTGAGAAGCTGGCAGAAAGTACGATCAAAGAAAATGTAACTTCTATTTCAGGTGTTCCTACCTGGACATTGGTGTTATTCAAAAGAATATTAGCCATAACAGGTAAAAAGACAATGGCGGAAGTCTGGCCATCGCTGGAATTGTATATGCACGGCGGCGTTTCTTTTACTCCTTATAAAGAGCAATTTGAAAAGATCATTGGCAAAAAGATCAATTACCTGGAAATGTATAATGCCAGTGAAGGATTCTTTGCCGCACAGGAAAATCCCGGTGACGATGGTATGTTACTATTTACCGATCATGGCATTTTTATGGAATTCATGCCGGTCGGGGAGTACGGAAAGAAATTTCCGAATACGATCGGGCTGCAGGATGTAGAACTGAATAAAAATTACGCACTGATCATTTCAACCAATGGAGGCCTGTGGAGATACATTGTAGGAGACACTATTCAATTCACTTCGCTGACACCTTTTCGTATAAAAGTTTCGGGAAGACTGAAGCACTATATGAATGCTTTTGGTGAAGAAGTGATCGTTGACAACACCGACAAAGCTATCGCCATGGCCTGTGAAAAAACAGGTGCGATCGTAAATGATTACACAGCAGCGCCTGTATATTTTTCCGAATCATCAAACGGGGCACATGAATGGCTGATCGAATTTGAAAAAGAACCAGAATATCTTAATACTTTTACCAGCGAAATGGATACGGCCCTGAAAAGTATCAACAGCGATTATGAAGCAAAACGGTATAAGGATATTGCGCTGCGGATGCCTGTGGTACATTCATTAAAAAAAGGCGTGTTTACAGAATGGTTGCGGAGTAAAGGAAAATTAGGCGGTCAGCATAAAGTGCCGAGATTGAGCAATGAAAGAACATTTCTCGAAGAAATCCTGGCTTTAAGTCACTAACCATTCAGCATGGAGAAACCAATTATTACCTGTAAAAATTGCGGCAACCAATTTTCCGGAAAATTTTGTAATAATTGTGGTGAGAAGGTGTATACGGATCATGATAAGTCAATTCTTCATTATTTTGAAGATGCCTTTCATTTTATCACGCATTTTGAAGGAACCTTCTTTAATACGCTAAAGGCCGTGTTCACCAGGCCCGGCAAACTTTCTCTTGAGTATTGTAACGGGGTTCGTAAAAAATATTTCAGGCCGCTTTCTTTTTTCATGGTACTGGTCATCACTTACCTGATCTTCCCTTTTTTCACGGGTTTGAATACACCACTTAAAAATTATCTCAACAGGGGTTCCCTGACATCAAAGCTTGCAGCAAAAAAAGCCGGTATAGATATAGATAGTCTTTTTCGCAGTACGGATACAGTGCTGGCAGGTAAAGAATTTAATACAAAAGAAGCACGGTCTGTCTATGCCAGCATCTATATGGATTCTGTTCTTAGCACCACTCCCCAATTATCCAGGCTGGAAGAAAAATATGATAAGACATCAGAAAAAACATCGAAACTCCTGTTGCTCATTTTATTGCCGCTGACAGCGCTTGTACTTTGGGTATTATCACTAAAAAGAAAGAAGTATTTTTTTGATCACCTTGTTCTGGCAACGGAGCTTAATTCTTTTTTCCTGTTGTTTACCTTTCTGCTGTTGCCGCTGGGCGTCATTCTGCTGTACAAACTATTGCCTGGTGTAGCTTTTAAAATCATCAACCAAAACAGCCTGGTGGCTTTTTCTTATATCGTTGTGGGAATTTATATGATGTTAGCCTTTCTCCGTTTTTATAACGACCGCTGGTGGTGGGCATTGATCAAAACATGCCTGCTGATCATTACCCATTATTATATTGTTCAGTTAATCTATAAATTGGTTTTATTTGTGATCACATTGTATTTATCTGCCTAAAAAAATGATATGAAATTATTAGAAAATAAAGTAGCCATTGTCACCGGCGCTGCCCGTGGTATTGGTGAAGCGATTGCAACAAAGTTTGCTGAACACGGGGCTAATGTAGCGTTTACCTATGTAAGCGACAGCAGCGCTGAAAAAGCTGCTGCTTTGGAAGAAAAACTAAAAGGCCTCGGCGTAAAAGCCAAAGCCTGGAAAAGTAATGCAGGCGATTTTGCGCAATGCGAAATCTTTGTCGGTGAAGTACTGAAAGAGTTCGGCACGGTAGATATATGCGTTAATAACGCCGGTATATCCAAAGACAACCTTCTTCTGCGCATGTCGCCCGATCAATGGGAGGATGTGATAAAAATAAACCTGAACAGCGTATTTTATATGACCAAGCAGGTGATCAAACCCATGATGAAAGCAAGAAATGGCGCTATCATCAATATGAGTTCGGTGATCGGTGAAATGGGCAATGCAGGCCAGAGCAGCTATGCCGCTTCGAAAGCCGGTATCATTGGCTTTACAAAATCAGTGGCCAAAGAATTAGGCAGCCGGAATATCCGCTGCAATGCTATTGCTCCCGGCTTTGTAGAAACCGATATGACAAGCTACCTCAAAGAGGGCGAAGCGGGTGATAAATACAGAGCGGGTATACCATTAGGCAGATTTGCGACTGCAGAAGATATCGCCAATACCACCCTGTTCCTGGCAAGTGATATGGGATCCTATATCACCGGGCAAACGATCAGTGTGTGCGGTGGATTAAATATATAGCTAAGAGGGTAAAAGAGAAAAAGAGGCGAAGGAAAAAATCTCTGCATAGAACAAGCCTCTTTTACTCCTTTTCTCTTTTACCCTCTTAGCCCTGGATTTTTATTCCCCTCTTTTGAATATACGCATGCCACAGGATCATCGAAGCAATTGTCCTGTAAGGCCGCCAGGATTCGGCGATCACGAGCATTTCTTCTTTAGTAACATGAGGGTGCAATTGTTTTACTTCCTTTAAACTATTCACCAAAGCGATATCACCCAATGGAAAAAGATCGGTTCGCTGTAAGGCATGCATAAGATATACATCCACCGTCCAGTCGCCGATGCCTTTTATCTTCTTTAATTCAGTTCTTATTTCTTCATCTGTCGCCAGGGAGAGTTTTTTCAGGTTAAGCTGTTTTGTCTGAATGGCTTTGGCCAGGCACCTGGCATATACTATTTTTTGCCTGCTGAAATAGCAACTTCTCAATTCCTCATCTGTCAGTGCCAGTATTTTGGAAGGAGTAACAAAACCGATCTTTTGTTTTAGTTTTTTAAACGCAGCATACGCAGAAGCTAATGATACCTGTTGCTCAAGAATAGTCAGTATAAGTGATTGAAAAATGGCAGGCCTTGACCACATGGGCGGATGGCCATGCTGCTGTATGATCGCTTTTAGCTCTTTATCTTTCCGCGCAAGCTTATTACAAATGGTCTTAAAATCCTGACTGCTGAACTGCCGGATCATTTCTTTTTAAATTTTTCTATCGCCTTTTTGGTAAACCCGCTCAGTACCAGCTTACCGCTTATGGCCGCTCTTTCGATCAGCAGTTTATCCCAATGTTCTGTTCCCTTCCAGAATATTTTTTTCATTTCCGCCATGGCCTGCGGACTTGAATGCACCAGTTCATTGGATAACCTTGCAATAGATTCATCCATACCTTCTGTATGCGAATGTACTTCAGCAAACAACCCTTTTCTCTTTGCCCATTCGGCATTGCGCCACATAGTAGCATCTATGGCCAGGTGAGAAAAAGCAGAAGTACCGATCTTTCTTTCTACGGCTGGCCCGACTACAAACGGACCAATACCGATAGCCATCTCACTGAGTTTTATCTCCGCGCTTTCCGTAGCGATCGCATAATCAACGGCAGCAGCGATACCTGCGCCGCCCCCGACACATTTACCGTGAAATCTCCCGATCACAAATTTGGGAGCGAGGCGGATGGCATTAATGATATGGGCAAAGCCACTGAAGAACTGCAATCCCTGGTCTTCATTCTTTATCGCCATCAGCTCATCAAAAGATGCGCCTGCGCAAAAGGCCTTTTCACCGGCAGAACGCAGAATGATCACTTTAGTATCTACATCATTCCCCGCTCCATGAATAGCCTGTGCCAGCTCTTCCAGTATTTTACCCGGCAATGAATTGCTTTGCGGGTGGAAAAATTCAATAGTGGTAATGCCATTATGAATCTCTGATTTTACATATCCGTTGTCTGTTTCCATATTACTAAGAGATAAAGAGTTAATTAATGAGAAAAGGAGCCGGTATCTTTCCCTTCATTGTTGAACACCCTGTGAAAACCGTCTTTCATCCATTCTTCCCCAAAGTTAACCAGCAAGCCATTTTTTACATCATACAATTTTAAATATGTCATGACCTGCTTAAAATGAACCGGGGCAAGACGTTCTAAAGATTTAATTTCTATGACCAGTCTTTTTTCGATTAACAGGTCAATGCGATAAGCATCCTCAATTAACAAAGTTTCGTAGCTGATGGGCATTAACACCTGTCGCTCTACCCTTATATTTCTTTTGATAAGCTCATAATATAGAGCTTCTTCATACACTCTCTCAAAACAGCCCGGTCCTATGGTTGTATGAATCTTAATACAAACATCCAACACTATTCCTGTTAAAGTATTCATTTCCATTGTAAACTCTTTTTCTCTTTACTGCTCCTTATCTCTTAGCCACCATGGTCAATATCGTAGCCACCCCCACCACCGGCTCTTCTGTTCCGTCCAGTATCTCCACCAGCCATTTTACAATTCCCTTTGGAATATCGTTTTCGTCTTTCGGATCCTGCGGCAGTTTTTCCTTGCAGGTAAAACGGATATGTATCTCCGCTCCGGGATATACAGGTTTGGTAAACCGGAGTTCATCTATCCCATAATTGAGTAATACAGGATTTTTATCATAGCTGTCTACAAACAGACCGGCAGCAGCGCTGATAATAAAATAACCGTGCGCTACCTGCTGCTCAAACATAGTGCCTGTAAAATCGGTGTCTTTCAGGTGCGCATAAAAATGATCGCCGCTCAGGTCGGCAAAGCGTTCAATATCTGCTGAGGTGATCAGTCTTTTTTCTGTAACCAACTGGTCGCCGATCTCCAGTTCTTCAAAATATTTTTTGAATGGATGTTTACCAGAATCTTTCCCTTTTGCATTCTGCTGGTATACATTGGTGATAGCCGTAATAGTAGCAGGAGAACCCTGCAAGGCTACTCTTTGCATATAATGTTTTACACCGCGTATACCGCCCATTTCCTCACCCCCGCCGGCACGCCCGGGACCACCATGCACCAATAATGGTAACGGTGAGCCATGACCCGTACTTTCCTTCGCACAATCATTATTCAGTACCAATATTCTTCCATGATGCGTAGCAGCTCCCAGTACATATGCTTTTGCTATTCTATTATCAGCTGTTACAATGGATGAACACAAACTGCCCTTCCCTTTTTTACTTAGTTCAATGGCTTCGTCCGTATGCTTATACGGCATGATAGTACTTACCGGGCCGAACGCTTCTACTTCATGTACAGCGGTTGAAGCAAAAGGCTTATCGTTCATTAATAATACCGGCGACAGGAACGCTCCTTTACTGGCATCGGCATCAATAACAGCAACAGCATCCAGCGAGCCATACACGATCTGTGAAGAAGCGAGCAATTTCTGCACCTGGTTCCTGACCTCCGACCGCTGCTCTTCACCTGCCAGGCTCCCCATTCTTACTTTTTCATTCAATGGATTACCGATCGCTGTCTGAGAGAGAGAAGTGGCGATCGCCTTCCATATATCTTCCATTTTATTTTCCGGAACAAATATTCTGCGGATAGCCGTGCATTTCTGACCGGCTTTTACTGTCATTTCCTTTCTTACTTCTTTTATAAAAATATCCCACTCGGGTTTATCCGGTGTCACATCTTCTCCCAGTACAATACAATTCAACGAATCGGCTTCCATATTGAAAGGAACAGATTCTTTTAAAATAACCGGGTTTGATTTTAATTTTAAACCGGTTGATGCGGAGCCGGTAAAAGTGACCACATCCTGCGAAGTGACATGATCCAGCATATCGCCGGCGCTGCCGCATATCAGCTGCAATGCACCTTTGGGCAAAATACCACTGGCGATGATCTCTTTTACTACCGCTTCAGTTAAATAAGAAGTAACCGTGGCGGGCTTCACTACTGCGGGCATACCTGCCAGCAGGTTCACCGCTATTTTTTCCAGCATCCCCCATACCGGGAAATTATAGGCATTGATATGGATCGCTACCCCTTCTTTGGGAACAAGGATATGCGTTGCCATAAAGCTGTTATTCTTTCCCAGGTTATGCGATTCACCATCTATACAAAAAGATTCATCGGGAAATTTTCTTCTGAGTGATGCGTTGGCAAAGAGATTACCGATACCGCCTTCTATATCTATCCAGCTATCGGCTTTGGTAGCGCCCGACTGATAGCTTAGCTGGTAAAATGCATCAAGATGATTTCTTAAATGGATCGCCAGCGCTTTCAGCATATTACCTCTTTCATGAAAGGTCATTTTTCGTAATGCGGGATTACCCACCGTTCTTCCATACTCCAGGATGCTTTTAAAATCAAGCCCTTTTGATGTAGCTGCGGCAATAGCACTGCCTGTAACAGCATTATACAATAGCTGCCCGTCTCCATCTCCTGTTATCCATTGACCGGTAATATAATTTCCAAGTTTGTTCATAAAGCAATCATTAATTCTATAGCGAAATTACCTGATTTGCCTCTTACTCTGCATTGTTATCATTACTTTTGCCCCATAGTATTTATCAACTGTGATAAAGAAAATAACAGCACTATTACTGCTTCTTGCTTTTACAGCCCAGGTCTTTAGCCAGGGCATTTCATTACTGCATTTCTATATTAACCGGAATTATATCGCGGCCAACCAGTGTGAAAACCGGTACAGGCCCATGCTGCATTGCAATGGCAAATGTGTATTGGCGAAAAAAATGAAAGAACAGGAAAAAAACGAGCAGCGAAATCCTGAAAGAAAATTACAGAACAAGCATGAGGTGAATTCTTCCCGTTCTTTTTTTACAACAATCCTTACCGCTCCGCTGCCTTGTTATCCTGCTTATATCATTTTGTCGGACAGCAATACTGTTGACCGGTCTTCTACGGTCTTTCATCCCCCCTGTAACTGATTTTCTTTCTTACTTTAACTCCATTTGTCATTTATTTAAAAATGGCGACTACCTGTGTATGGGAATTATTTTTTATCCACGGGGATCATAGAGAAAAGGGAGCTACAGAGGTTTTAAGCCGGAAATATTTTGATCAAAGGTATTACGCTGCGGCCCTCCTTTTCTCCGCGGGCTCTCTGTGACCTGTATTTCTTATTAACGATTCACAATAGCTCACCAAAAAATTGTTACCGTGATACTACCTAAAAAATTTATCATGAAAAAAATACTTATTACACTCTTTATATCAATATCTGTTGCATCATCCAATGCCTGCGAAATATGCGGTTGCGGTTTGGGTAATTATTATATCGGCATAATGCCGCATTTCAAAGGAAAATTCGTTGGTCTCCGTTACCAGTTTCACAGTTTTCGTACCCGTCTCCATGATGACGAAACACAATTCAGCAAAGATTTTTACCAGACCATTGAACTATGGTCCGGCTGGAATATCGGCAAACGTTTCCAGCTACTGGCCTTTATTCCTTTTAATATCAATCACCAGGTTTCTGATGAAGGAACGACTAACCTCAAAGGATTAGGCGATATAGCACTGCTGCTGAACTATAAAGTGCTTGATATAACTAATAAAAATGTATCACAGCAATTATGGCTGGGTGCAGGCATCAAAGCGCCAACAGGCACCTTTGAAGTAGAAGCAGGCGATCCCGACGTAGCGGCTATAGCCAATACCCAGCGCGGCTCCGGCAGCACCGACGTAATGCTCAATGCTATGTATAATGTACAAATCGCTAAATGGGGATTGAATACGAATGCAGGCTATAAGATCAACTCTGCCAACAGGGATGATTATACTTTTGGAAATAAATTTTCAGCAAGCAGCTTTGTATACTATGCAGTACAGGCATCAAATACCGTTATCAGTCCTAATATCGGGTTGCTGTATGAACACAATGAGGCCAGTAAACTGAACAGTACTAAACTGGATCTCACCGGCGGTTCCCTGTTACAGGTCGCCCTGGGCACGGAAGTAAGTTTTAATAAAATAGCTGTTGGCATCAATGCACAATTACCCGTTTCACAAAACTTTGCGGAAGGCCAGACAAGATCAAAGGTCAAAGGAATGGCACATATAAGTTTTGCCTTTTAATTAAAGAGAGGCCGTCTCAAAATCAATGTTGGCCAACGACTGTTTTCCAGCAGATCATTCTTTGCGTCGTTGCGGGATTTATTTGACTTTTAGACAGTCTCCCTCTCACTAAAACAGGCGGTTATATAATGGCGGGCGGTTATCTTTGCACCCATTTAAAGCAAGGAGCCGGAAATGGAGGATAAGGCAACAGCATGGTTTCGCTCCGCCGCCCGGAAGGCTATGATAAAAACCATAAACAACCGCTGGCAAAATTGGTAAAAGACGTCAAAGAGCTGAATAAACTGGTTAGATCAAACTGCAGCGGATACTGTTTTAAAAGAAAAACTATCTGCTCTTCATGATACTTTTCATAAGATCATGGAAAAATGTGAGAAATAATAAAACCTTTAAAATAACATTGATGAGAAAAATAGTATTTGCCCTGCCGGTCTTCTTTTTTATAATGGTTGCAGCCTGCAATAATGAAGCTGACACCAAAACCGGGAATAGCCAAACAGGGAAAGCCGATAGCCTGGAAAAAGAAGTGCTGGCAGGACATGATGTCGCCATGCCCAAATCAATGAAGATCCCCGCGCTGCAGAAAGAAACCAAACTACTGATTGATTCTATCAGCAAATTGCCTGCAAAAGCCCGGGAAGCTGCGGCCCCTTATAAAGCAAAGCTGGAAAGTTTACTACGGGATCTCAGCTATGCCGATATGGCTATGAATAAATGGATGGATGAGTTCAAATTCGATTCCGCGAAAGATAATATTGAAGAGCGCATAAAATATCTTACAGAAGAAAAAGATAAGGTAGAAAAAGTAAAAGAAGCCGTATTGGGCAGTTTGTCAGAAGCAGATTCGTTGCTGAAAGCAAAATTCTAAACATTCAGCGGCTCTACTCCAAACTGGCGAAGATGATGGATGGCGTGTTTGTATAATAACTGGACATTCTGCTCAAAATTGAGATCCCCGAAAAAAGGATTGCGGGTGATTAGCTGCGGGTCTTTTGTAAACACTTCGAAAAAATAGATCAGTTCCTGCTGCAAAGCGCCGATAGCTCCCTGTACAGTATGAAACCGCAAAGGCGCCGGCTCTTCCTTCATTAAGGGGTTTTTGGTATTTTCTTTAAAAGGCCTTTCACTCATCATGAACTCTCTCATAGACGCAAGCTTTTCAGGAGGAGTCAGAATCTTATCAATTTTCAGCCGGCCGCTTGCATTGCGAACTGCGTCACCTGCATAATGCTCTATCATTTGCTGAACATTCATTTTGCCCCAGCGGGAGGGAGCAGCAGGATCGAGTTGCTGCAGGTAACGTACCAGCCTTGTGCGAAGAAAATTCTCTTTTTCGAAACTCATTTGCAAGCTTAAGTTGTGCAATTTTACGAAAACCCCTGCAGTAATAAAAAATGCCAGTCTGTAAACCGGCATTTTCAAATAATATGGTTACTGCTCACTTCATTCTTTTATCTATCGCGACACAAATAGCATTGAAGATGTCGTCTACTGATCCTTCTCCTTTTATTGACTGAAATTTCTTTTCCTTTTTATAATGACCGGCAACAGGCTCCGTATCATTTGTATAAACAGTGAACCGTTTCCTGATCACCTCTTCATTGGTATCATCACTGCGCCCCGAGGTCTTGCCACGGTTCAGCAGCCTTTTCACCAACTCCTCTTCTGTCACTTCCAGGGCTAATACAACGGCGATCCCGGTCTTTTTCAGTTCGAGCAGCTTATCCAGCGCCTCCGCCTGCGCGGCAGTCCTTGGAAAACCATCGAACAGAAAACCCGTTGCCTCTTTATGATGGTCAAGGCTGTTGTCAATCATCCCGATCACGACCTCATCGGGAACAAGCTGTCCTTTATCCATAAAATTCCTGGCTTCCAACCCCAGCGGCGTTTTGTTGGCGATCTCTTCGCGCAACAAATTGCCTGTAGAAAGATGAACCAATCCGTATTTCTCCACCAGTTTTTCGGATTGTGTACCTTTACCGCTTCCCGGTGGGCCAAAAAGGATCAAATTAAACATAAGCCATACTAACCTTGGTGAAAAACAAATATAACGTACGGCACTTAAATAATCTTTAGTTATCGGGAGTTTTACTGAAATTCCTGCAATACAGTGCTGGCAAGCTTTTTGGCCTGTTAAAATGTTAAAGAAACAGCCTTTTGGCCCCTGCAGCAAACCATCCCAACTTTGATCTCGTAAATTTGTTACATAAACAAGCGTAAATGAAAAGAGGTATCCTGATAGTACTGGTGGCGATCTCCCTGCAGCAATGCAGCTACTCGCAAAACAATTCTTCAAAGACAAATTCAGCAAATATGGACAGCACAAAAAAAAACCTTGCCGTGACAAAGGAAGGGAACCCGGTTTATTCTAAAACCGATACAGCGGAAGTAAAAATGGCAGAAGAGGAATGGAAAAAAATATTGCCGGGAGAGCTTTATTATATTGCCCGTCAAAAAGGTACAGAAAGGCCCTGGACAAGTAAATTTGAAGACTTTTATGAAAAAGGAACCTATTACTGCGCTGCCTGTGGCAATGCTTTATTTCAAAGCGACACCAAATTTGAAAGCGGGTGTGGCTGGCCCAGCTTTTATGAGCCGATCAGTAAAACAAGTATCATAAATACACCTGATCATTCAAATGGCATGACAAGAACAGAAGTACAATGCGGCCGCTGCAAAGCTCACCTGGGTCATGTATTCAATGATGGTCCTCCACCCACAGGATTGCGTTACTGCATCAATGGAGTAATACTTGATTTTGAAAAAGCAAAAGATGCTGAAAAAAAATATAATGAAGAGAATAAAGATAAACCCGTGAAGTAAGTTTTATAAAATACCAATGAAACAGGAACTCCCTTTGGTAAGGGAGTTTTTATTTTTATCTGCTGCTCAATCCGCTTACTTTTGCCCCTGAGATTTGCTTTGATATAAATTGTATGCGATGAAACTATCTCATTTATCCGAAACGCTGATCGGTTCTGAAATTGTGAAACTCGGCGGTGAAATAAGAGAAAAGATCCGGCAGGGTGAGCGTATCTATAATTTTACCGTTGGCGATTTTGATCCTTCCATTTTTCCCATCCCCAAAGAACTGGAAGACGCTATTGTGGAAGCGTATCGTAAACATTTTACCAACTATCCTGCGGCTGAAGGCAATCTTGATCTGCGCGAAGCCATACTTTCTTTTATAAAAGATACCGAAGAATTAGAATATAACGCCAATGAAATACTGGTAGCTTCAGGCGGACGTCCTTTGATCTATTCAGTATTTCGTGCTGTTTGTGATAAGGGCGATAAGATCATCTATGCAGTGCCGAGCTGGAATAATAATCATTACACTCATTTTGTAGAAGGTGATCATATTGTTATCGAGGCCCATGCAGCAAACAATTTCATGCCTGTAGCAGAAGATATCCGCCCGCATATAAAAGAGGCTACGCTTATTTCATTGTGTTCACCACAAAACCCCACAGGCACTACTTTTAAAAAACATGACCTCGAAGCCATCTGCGACCTGGTGCTGGAAGAAAATAAAAGACGTGGTGAAAATGAAAAGAAGTTATATGTGATGTATGACCAGATGTACTGGCATCTTACATATGGAGATATACAGCATTACAACCCGGTATCACTAAGAAGCGAGATGCGCTATTATACCATTTTCATAGATGCTATCAGTAAAGTATTTGCCGCTACAGGTGTACGGGTAGGCTGGAGCATTGGCCCGTCGGTCATTATCAGCAAGATGAAAGCAATTCTTACTCACCTCGGAGCCTGGGCGCCAATGGCAGAACAAAAAGCAGTAGCTTATTTCCTGCATAACCGCGAGGCGATCAATAGATATTTATCTCATTTCAAAAAAGAGATAGAAGAAAGGCTGCATCGTATCTATGATGGTTTTATGCAGTTGAAAAATGAAGGGTTAGCCGTAGATGCGATCACCCCGGAAGCAGCCATCTATCTCACCATAAAAATTGACCTGGCCGGCAAAAAAACAAGTGAAGGAAAATTATTAAAAGATCAAAGTGATGTAACTGATTATATCCTCAATGAAGCTAAACTGGCTGTTGTTCCTTTCTACGCTTTTGGCGCCGACCGCAGTTCTGCCTGGTACCGGTTAAGTGTAGGCACTTGTAAAAAGGAAGAGATACAGGAAATGATTGGAAAGCTGAGAGAGGCGCTGATAAAGCTGGATTAATTATATAAAAAGATCCCCGGGAAGTCTAAAAATTTATTGAAGACTAAATGGGTTAGGAGGTAAGAATAACATTCGCTGCTGAGGTCTGGGACTTACTTTCCTTTACTTTGTATTCTCTGCGTACCGCTTCCATTGCTTCATTCATTTCCTGAACAGCTTTTTTATGCTCAGGTTTATTCAAGACTTCTGTTGTATCCTGCACCTTCATGTCTATCTCTTCCGCCTTGTTAATTTTTTTAAATGTGGTCATATTAATAATGATAATGGTTAGCTACTGGTTAAATTGCTTTCATAGATCAAGAAGTCGGCCAAAGGTATGGGTTTCAGTTTTAATTCGCCGGAGACCGGATCAGGCTCTATTATCTTCCCTCCATAAGCCCCAAACACCAGTGGCTTGTTCAGATCTGTATTAGCTTCTGTCGCATCAAGAAGAACAACGCCGTTTGCCCATCTTTGTTGTATTAAACCTCTGTTACTTAGTTCAGCGACCCATATAAATTTAGGTAAAGGAGTTGCCAGAATCTTCTCCTTTACATCATCTGAAAAGGAATCATTCGTTGACAATTTGTCTTTATAAGAACGCCCGGAAGTTAAAAAAAATCTTACCAAAATCTCCTGATCATCTTGTAAAGGATAGGGGCCAATCAGTAGAAAATTCAGTAAGAATTGTTTCCCTTCGTAAGCTTCCAGATATATCCGTTTGTAAAGTGGGGTGATAAGATATTTGACTTCACATTTTTTCCACTCAACGTCTGTATAATGACTACAGGGGTCATCCAGTGTGGCCTTAGTGTAAGCCGGGCAATTATCATCTATAAAAACAAACTTCTTTCTGATATCATCGTAATCATATAACCGGATACTTTTTCTCTTAAGGGCTTCAATTATTCTCTTATTAGCAAGGGTATCAGTAAATTTTACCTCAGGCAGACCGTCTATATGTTTCTCTGTAATTTTATCATGACCTACACCAATCATTGCATGTCCTATCTTACCTTTTTTATCAAAATTATCAACGGCAACAATTACGGGTATCCCACTTTCAATATAGCAACTGATCAGTTTTCCAAACTCTTCCTCATACTGATCTCTTGAATAAATCCTGGTACCAAAACCAAACTCTCTCAGCGCATATGATATTTGAGGAATACTTAATCCTTTTGAAGGCACCTGCCTTTCAAAAGACACCCTGTTTAATGTATTAATGATTCGTGATGGAAGGGCAGGGCGGTATTCGGCATAACGGCTGCCGAAATACTCCATCATTGCCCATACAGTTGTTTCTGCACAGGTCATAGTCTCTGTATCCTGCGAAGAATGTGGAAATCCTTCTACTTGAAATTTTATATTATTAACTGATGACTCGATTTTTGTGGTACAGACAGAAAAGCCGCTATCTTTTACTACACTGGGAGAAATCATGCTTCTGCCAATGTAAAAAGGTTCTGTGGGCCGTAATACTATAAAGCCCGGTACTTATCCTGGATATCTTTCCTTTTGTCATTTCTTCTGAAATCATCTGATTGTATTTCACCCTGAAAAATAGAAATACGTATACAATCCCGCAAATAGCTTGCATGCTTGGAGGAATAGTAATGATAATAACTATCCCTGTAAACCCTGTCCACATAAGGTGTTTCGGCCAGAAGCCAGCAATCATCCTGCAATCTTTCGAAATGAGGTTTTATCCAGGTCCGGTAAGAGAATTCCGTATCTGCCGCACTAATTTGAAAAGAATTTTCAAGCAAATCACAAATCATCTCTTCTGCATATATAACAGAAGAAATATAAATAACTACAGGATTTCTCAATCGGTTAAGGTTTATCAAATAAATATAAAAAAAGAAAGTCCCTAAGACAAAATAAACAAGTACACAGGTGTTAATTACCGGGGCGTTGCGGGGATTCCAGATAGTAAACGCCAGGCCAGATACTTAGTTCTTATTGATCAAAAACCGGAAAGGTTTTAATTCCACATATTGTATTGCCTTAAGTATCTTTTTGGGCTTTGATGTAATGCGGTCGCGGATGACCAGCTCATGCGCCATACAAAACCGTTCGGGTGATTCGGCCTGTACCAGCAGGTCATTGATCGTCTCTACCTCCTGTTCAATGGCACGCTGGCTGGCAAATTCGTTTTTCAGCAGCACCAGCAAATCGCGGTTAGGGATTCTCATCGTAGCTTCTTTTAAAGTCCTCTGGTGCTCGGGCAACCGCAGCCGCGGCCTCCCTTGCCAGTACCGGAATAATAGTTCTTATTGCAGGCAGAAAGCACAACCATACCCGCCAGCAGGAGCAACAATGTTATTTTATTAATAGTCTTCATAATTTGAATTGTAATTTAAAACTATTTTACAAAGAAAATAGTATGTGCCGGGCCTGAAAACCTGAAAAATTTATATGAATTCCGACTTTGAGGAAAATTACCTGCCTGTTCGCCAGGCAAGCCTGCGTAAAATACGCATCCTGGTCGCCCCGCTCGACTGGGGGCTCGGCCATGCCACCCGCTGCATTCCTGTCATTTATGAATTATTAAAACAGCCATGTGATGTCTGGATAGCCGCTGAAGGGGCACAGGAGACCTTGCTGAAACAGGAGTTTCCTGAACTCCCGTTTTTACAGCTACCAGGGTACCGGGTAAAATACAGCCGTTCCGCGACCGGTATGTTATGGAGCATCTTCAGGCAAACAGGTAAAATATTCTGCGCCATCAGGGACGAACATGCCTGGCTGGAAAGAATGGTTGATGAGCATGGTTTTGATGCGGTGATCGCCGATAACCGCTATGGTCTGTACCACAAATCCATTCCCTGCATTTTCATCACACACCAACTGGCGATCAAAAGCCCTTTGGGAAAATGGAGCGAAAGATTATTGCGGAAAAGAAACTATAGATACATCAACCGGTTCACGGCTTGCTGGGTACCTGACGAAGAAGGGGAAAATAACCTGGCCGGTGAATTATCTCACCCAATACAAATGCCGCATATACCGGTTCATTATACAGGCCCTTTATCGCGTTTTAAAAAAACCAGTACGGAAGAAATAAAAGATCACCTGCTTTTTATTTTATCAGGCCCGGAACCACAACGAACCATCCTGGAAAATAAGATCATAAACGATATTGCTCATTATCCCGGATCTGCCACGATAGTAAGAGGATTACCTGATGCGGCTAACCTTATTCCATCTACCAATTCTATTAAATTATACAATCATCTTCCCGCTAGTGAACTGAATGAAGAAATCAATAAGGCTGCCTGTATCATTAGCAGAAGTGGTTATAGTTCTGTAATGGACATAACGGGATTGCAAAAGAAAAGTATTCTTATCCCTACCCCGGGACAAACAGAACAGGAATATCTTGGCCGCTATTTATTGCAAAAACAACTGGCGCTTTGTATTCCGCAACAGGGCTTTGTTCTTACCAGCGCTTTGCAAAAGGCAAAGAATTTTTCTTACCGGTTTACCGGTTTACCGGCTGGTGATACATTACACACTATCATAAAACAGTTCATCGCTTCCCTGCGCTAACTTTTTCTCGTTTACCTTTGTTGCTCATTTTTATTATCTGAATACAAATATTAAAGCACATATTGCGGTTTTAACGACCAACCTGTTCTTTGCCGTCAATTACAGTTTTGTAAAATTTATATCTCCTTCTCCGCTGGGACCGTACGCATTGAATCTTCTCCGTGGCGGCGGAAGCCTTTTGCTATTCTGGAGCTTATGGCTTTTTGCTAAGAACAAAGTAGCTATCCGCAAACAGGATATGGGCAGGCTGGCTTTATGCGGATTATTTGGAATAGCTATCAACCAGATGTTGTTTATCAAAGGCCTGACGATGACAACGGCTATACATGCATCCCTTCTGACACTCTGTACTCCTATTGTGATCACTATACTTGGGTTCTGGATATTAAAAGAAGGGCTCAGTATTGTAAAAATAGCGGGACTATTACTGGGCGTTATTGGCTCGGTATGGCTGATAGCAGGTAAACAAAGTACCAGCCAGCCAAAAGATTACCTGCTTGGCGATATATTCATTATTCTTAACGGTATTTCTTATGCCATCTACTTTATACTGGTAAAGCCGTTAATGGAAAAATATACTCCGCTGCAGGTAGTAAGGTGGGTATTTACATTCGGATTTATAATGATGCTTCCTGTTGGCTGGATACAGTTCGGTGAGGTTAACTGGTCGCAGTTTTCGATCACTCACACAGGGGTGCTGCTCTTTGTGGTTTTTGCGGGAACATTCCTGGCATATGTATTCAATGTTTACGGCATCAGTGTGCTTGGGCCTGGTGTTACCAGCGCCTATATCTATATTCAGCTTGTTTTCGCGGTAGCGATAGCGGTGTTATTCTTTAATGAGCAGCTTACTTTTCAAAAAATTATTGCGGGGATTATGATATTGGGTGGGGTGTATCTGGTAAGCATGAAGAAAAGGAACACGGACGATACGGATTGAACCGATTGGCAAGGATCTTTTGGAAGAATCTCTCCCTGTCCTGTCTGTGTGAATCTTTCATCCATGAAATCGTACGAAGAAAAGAACGCTGATTGAACTGATTATTATGATCTGCGCTGCCAGTGTAGAGATTATCGGTGAAAATCATAATAATCTGTGTCATCCGCGTTCCTGTATTAATCCAACCCCGCTTTCGGATAATCCGCAAACCAAAATTCCTTTTCTCCTTTTCTAAATTCACTCCAGCTTTTACTATTCATTTTAATGGCAAAAATGCCACAGGTGGGAATATTATCTATTCTTACATCCGTAAGGCTATTCGCAAAATCAGTAATGCCGGGGTTATGTGAAAAGATAGCTACGGAATCAAACCGGTCGTCCAGTTTACTGACTATTTCATAAAAAGTATCAGCATGGGCTGTATACAGTTCTTCTAAAAAAACTATTTCGTCCTTTTCTCTCTTATATTCTTTGGCAAAAATGGCAGCGGTTTTTTTTGCCCGTTTAGCGGGGCTGGATACAAACGCATCTATGCTGATCTTCTTACCCAGTAATCGCTGCGCCATTTCAGGTGCATCTCTTTTTCCTCTTTCATTTAGCGGGCGGTCAAAGTCGCCGGAGGCAGGAGAATTCCAGTCGCTCTTGGCATGGCGGATAAGCAGGAGGGTCTTCACATTTATTAATTTTTAAATTGGGATGAAGTTCGTTCCAATTTTAAAACCGGCAATTAAAAAAGGCTAATATCCCCTCACATTCTTTCCTTCCATATAATTCATGAATGCACGGTTGACGACTTTATTGCCCCCGGGAGTAGGATAGTTACCGGTAAAATACCAGTCACCCAGGTTACTCGGGCAGGCCTTATGGAGGTCTTCTATACGCTGGAAGATCACATCAACAGGAATGGATATATCGGGAGGCGTGATCAGCCGGGCGATCTTATTGGATATTTCTTCTGCGGTAAATTGTTTGTAGAGATGCTGCACTACATTTTCCGTATGCAACTGGTTATTCCGCTCCAGCGTTTTACATTTATCCAGTAATTCTTTCAGGCAATCTTCTTTACCTCTTTCTTTCATCAGTTCTACTGCTGCGTTAAAAGCAATAAAGTCTCCCATTTTACTCATATCAATACCATAGCAATCGGGATAGCGTATCTGCGGGGAGGAGGAAACAACAACAATACGTTTTGGCTTTAACCGGGATAGCATCCGGATGATACTTTCTTTCAACGTAGTACCTCTTACAATAGAATCATCAATGACCACGAGGGTGTCCAGGCCGGGGCGAACTGTACCGTAAGTAATATCATATACGTGCTGCACCATTTCATTGCGGCCTGTATCTTCCGTAATAAAGGTGCGCATCTTCACATCTTTAATAGCGATCTTCTCGATGCGGATACGGCGGTTGATCATTTCGCTGAGTTTCTCTTCGTCAAAATCCTTTTCCCAGCTTAATATCTTTTCAATCTTTACTTTGGCCAGGTAATCTTCCATTCCTTTTACCATACCATAAAAGGCTACTTCCGCAGTATTAGGGATGAAAGAGAAAATCGTATTCTTCAGGTCGTAATTGATAGAATTCAGTACATGCTCGCTGAGATTATAGCCAAGCGCATTTCTTTCTTTATATATCTTTTCATCGCTTCCTCTTGAAAAATAGATCCGTTCGAAACTACAGGCTTTTCTTTCTTTAGGTTCCAGTATTTGTGCTATTTCTATTTCGTTATCCTCATTGACGATCAGTGCCTGGCCGGGCATCAGTTCCTTCACTTCATTCTCACCTACATTGAATGTTGTTCTGATCGCCGCTCTTTCGGATGCGGCTACTACTACTTCATCATTGATATAATAATAAGACGGACGGATACCATGCGCATCACGAAAAACAAAACCGATACCATTCCCGGTCATTCCGCCTACATGAAATCCACCATCGAATAGAGGAAGAGCCTTTTTCAATACTTTTTTGATATCCATTTTTTCCGGAGAGGCTTCATCTTCGCTGCACAAAAAAGTATGCATCAGCTCGATCATAGCGGCCAGATCGCTGAACCGTACATTGGGGTGTGGTTCTTTCCCGATCAGCGTGAATAAATCATCGGAGTTGACAATATTGAAATTACCGGCCAGCGCCAGATTGCGGGCAGGAATAGTATCCCTGTTAATGAACGGGTGGCAATACTCCAGTTTGTTCTTTCCCTGTGTACCGTAACGGAGATGCCCGAGCATCTGCTCACCAAGAAAATTCACATGCCCTTTCATCAGGCCGGGATGATTTTTGATCCCCGGGTGGTATTCTTCCAGTTCTTCTATTTCTTTTCCTACCTGCTGAAAAATATCTGCGATCGCCTGCGGTGCATTACTGCGTTTACGGTTCATGAAAGGATATCCGGGCTCCACATTCAGCTTTACAGTGGCGATACCCGCCCCGTCCTGGCCGCGGTTATGCTGCTTTTCCATCAGCAGGTACAGCTTGTTAAGCCCCCACATGACAGTACCATACTGTTGCTGGTAATATGAAAAGGATTTTCTTAAACGGATGAATGCTAAGCCGCATTCGTGCTTGATCGGGTCGCTCATGAAATGTGCTCTAAAAGGAGGCGCAAAGGTAAGCGATTGAAGTAAAATAGCCTTGTTAATTCAGGCAGAAATGAGGTATGCCCGGCTTCTGCCTTCAATCTGAACGGGGCAGGGGTATTAAAACCCGGATCAGGCAGCCCCTTCCCGGTGCCGCCTCTATTTTTAAAGTGCCCCCGAAAAGGTCCGCGCGGTTGTTGATATTGGAAAAACCCAGCCCTCTTTTGACTGATCCGGGGTCAAACCCCTTACCGTTATCAGCCACCGAGAGCAGTATACAGCCTTCGAGGGTTTGCAGCGAGATATTGATGATATCCGCATGCGCATGACGAATGATATTATTGATCTGCTCCTGGATGATACGGAAAAGCATCAGCTTCATATTATCCGGCAATACCGATTCATTAAAGTCATGATGAAAGAAATCAATACGGAAAGCATGCGTACTTTTTAAAGGACTGCACAGATCTTCAATTGATTCTACCAGCCCGATATCGCTCAATGATGGCGGAACAAGCGATTGGGACAATTGTCTCATTTCATTCACCGTATCCAGCAATCCTTTATGCGCCTGTGTGATCAGGGATAATATCTCTCCCGTAGCCTTTTCCCTGGCTACTTCGAGGTAAAGCCTTGTGGTAGTAATATGCTGGCTGATATTATCATGCAGTTCCCTGCCAATTTCTTTCCGTTCTTTTTCCTGGGCATCAATAGTTGCCTGTGCCAATTGTTTTTGTTTCTGTATCTCCTGCTCTACCAACTGGCCGGATAATCTTTTTTGCTCGGTAATATCCATGAAAGAGCAGATAATATAGCGTATCTGGTCATTTTCGTCGAGAACAGGTTCTGCATTTATCAATAGCCAGAGATAAGGAAAATCAGGGCGGTACATGCCAAGAACAGTATCTCTTACATTCTTCTTTGTTCGCATAGCGACGGCTACCGGGTATTCCGTCAGCGGCATTGCATCACCATTTTCATAGGTCACAGTCCAGTTGTGAATAAACAGGTTAGCACCGGTCAGCTCATCCGCTGGTGTTTTAAACATATTAATACAAGCCTGGTTGCGTATTAGTATTTCTCCATTACCGTCTTAAAAGAATAACGCCCAGGCTTAGATTATTGATCAACTGCCGGAAACGCTTATCACCTTCTACCAATGCCGTTTCAGCATTCCTGCGGAGTGTATCATCAGAAAAATAAATCAGTACCGCGTTTACATGCGGGTTGTCAAGCATATTATGCCCGCGCACCATACACCATAACCACTCCCCCGATTCTTTTAATATCCTGGCATTAATGAATTTTGCCTGCGGCATTTTTTTTACTTCATTCGTAAATGCTGCCCAGCTATGAGACCGGTCATCAGGATGAATAAACTCAAAAGCGTTTTTTTCTAAAAGCATTTCAGGCTCATACCCGAGTATCTTTTTAACAGAGCCCGATGCAAAACCGATTAACCCTTTTTCATCTGTCAGCATCATACCGTCGAGTGAATCAGCTATCAGGTTGCGGTAAAACAGTTCGCTTTCCTGGAGCAGTTCTTCCGTTTTCTTTTGTTCGGTGATATCCTGCTGTGTTCCCCATATTCTTTTCAGCATGCCGTTTTCAACAATACCCCTCATATTATTCAAAAAATACAGCACATTACCATTACGGTCATATTCCTTTGTTTCCACCCCGGACAAGCGATAATCATTCCTGATAAACCGGATAAGGTTATTAGCCCGCGGGTCGTACGGGTCTATCAGTTCATTGACAGAAAGGCCTATCATGTCTTCCGCTTTTGAAAACCCATACATCCGGGCCATATTATCATTGCAATCCGTCATGTACCCGTTTTCCCGGCAATGCGCCAGAATTTCATCCGCCGTTTTTGTAATCGAAACAGGTATTCTCAGTTCAATTTTCCAAAGTCCTTCGGCACTGTATTCATATGCTTCATATCTCTCCTGTTCATCCCTGTATCCCTTCTCCTGCTGTTCTCCAGCATTAATGGCTGTTCCTATCCATTGAATGTGATCAGATTCATTATCATTCCCGGTCAGCAAAGATAATTCCCATGATATCCTGAAATAAGAACCGTCGCGATGCCGGCAGAGAATACCGGTAACTACCGCATCTCCCGGTCTTTGATTACATTCATTAACCGCGGTATTGTATTTTTCTATATCGCTTTCTGCGATAAAATCTGATAAGGGAAGGAAAGCAGGCTGATGATACCCCGATTTTTTACTGAACAGGGGATTGGCATGAATGATATAGCCTTTAGTGTCAGTAATAATAAAATAATACTGATGCGAAGACCCGAAATGACCGGCCAAACTTTGAACAAAAGGGAAATTCATTACAGCTGACTTTTTGAGCTGGCCCGATGACCAGTAATCTGCCAATGGTTGGAAAAGCCTTAAGAGAACAATATAAATAGTTTTATGAACATGCGTCAATAAATATTTCGGCGCAGGGAGACGACAATCCTTTTAGGGAGAAATCAGTTTCGCTTTCGTTTGAATATCACCGCCGCATTTTGCTGCAGATCGGCGCTAAAGCGAACCTGGTACACATCATCACCATCATGAATTACCAGCAACCCGGTATTGGGAGGGTACCTGCCCAGGTTCTCTGCATAAAGCACCAATGTAAGCGAATCAGTTTTTCCTGCAGGCACGTATATCATTTTCTTTATGGCTGAAGTTTTCAAACCTTGTTTGGCCAGGATCAGGTCTCCGTTAAGCAATACGCTGACGGTGTCTCCATCCACTTCACCATTATCGTACAGCGCCAGCTCAAGACTATCTGACTGGAAAAAAACTGTTTGCGCTGCTGCTATTTTTCTCTCCGCGACAAATGTTGCCGCCTGCGCCACAACCGGCCTTACTTCAGGTATACTTGCTGCTGGGGTTTTTTCTTTGGTGGTTGAAGCAATGCCTTCTTCCGGTTTTTTAATTTCCGTTGTAACCGGGGTGGTCACTTCTTTCTTCGGCTCAGCAGGTTTTGCTGTTACTATTTTTTCTGATTGCTGAGACTCCGGCTTCACAGGTAATTTCTGTTCTTCTTTTGCGACCTGTTTCGACGCAACAACAGGAGCTTTTTCCTCTTTTAAAACCGGCTCTTTTTATTTTCATTTACCGGCGGCTTTACCGTTGCAATAGTTTCGGTCTTTACCGGCACAGCTGATCGCCCTTCTGTTTTATCATGGCTGACAGGTTGTTTTATTACTGCTACAGGCTCCGTTTTATCCTCTTTTATTTTTTCTTTAGCGGCAGCTGTTGCCTGTTTTTCTTCAGCTATAATGATTTCTTTCTTTTCTTCTTTCGTTGTTTGCTTTACTGCCACAGGTGTAGATATGGCCGGAGCTTTTACCACCTCTTCTTTTTTCACTTCTTTAGCGGACGCAAGCGGTGGCTTTTCCATAACCGGTTCTGTTTTTGTCCGGTCTGTCAGTTTTTTTGCCGCCGCTATTGATTCCTGTTGCTCTTTCTTCGCTTCCTGGTAAAACGCAACATCATCTGTCAGTTTCAATTCTTCCAGGTGCGGTATAAGTTTTGATTTTTCGATATCTGTTTCTGTCTGCAACGCTATTTTTCCTGAAATAGAATAATAGCCGTGTTTTTTGGTCTCGGTGGTTTTCCAGTCGCCATCCAATCGCCAGATGCTATCCTGCTGGTTACGCCTGAAAGTGCTTACCAGTTTTACTCCTTTATCAGGTTTGCGGGGAAAATTATGAGAAATGATATCATCGTCTTTTACTTCACAGATATCTCCTTCAACAGTACCCTTTACTCTTTTTACGATGTAATAAAGGGTATCATTGACAAAAAAAGTCATGCGGGAATAACCATATACTTTATCCTTATACTGAGTAAGAACGATCTCGAACGACTGATCCTTACGAACCGTACTGCTATCGTTGCTCAATGTACCGGCCCAGAGGCCTGTCAGCGATTGTGCATAGAAGGTCAGGGGAATAACCAGGAGAAGAAGACTTAGCGTAATGGTTTTCATGCTGCGATAATTGGATAGCTTTCCTGTAAACGGATTTTTGTCGTTTACATTGCGTAAAGAAAGCTCAAAATCAATGCATTTCCAATAAAAAAAACCGCTGGAAAAATACCAGCGGTTCTAAGGGGAAAACGCTATTTTCCAGGGAATAACTTATCCATTCATACTGGCCAGGAATTCCTCATTGTTCTTCGTTCCTTTCATCCTGTTTTGCAATTCACGCATCGCCTCTTCGGTATTCATATCATTGAGGAAAACACGAAGCAGGTTCATACGCTGCAGCACATCTCTTTCCAGCAACAGGTCATCTCTTCTTGTAGAAGAAGCCACGAGGTCAATAGCAGGATACACACGCCTGTTTGACAATCTGCGGTCAAGCTGCAATTCCATGTTACCGGTTCCTTTGAACTCTTCAAAGATCACTTCATCCATTTTAGAACCGGTATCTATCAGGGCTGTCGCCAATATCGTCAGCGATCCGCCATTTTCAATTTTACGGGCGGCGCCAAAGAACTGCTTGGGCTTTTGCATCGCGTTTGCTTCCACACCACCGGATAATACTTTACCGGATGCGGGAGCAACTGTATTATGTGCGCGGGCAAGGCGGGTGATCGAATCAAGCAGTATCACTACATCATGTCCGCATTCTACCAGGCGTTTTGCTTTTTGCAAAGCCATGGTAGATACTTTTACGTGTTTCTCTGCCGGCTCATCAAATGTAGAAGCGATTACTTCTCCTTTGATAGACCGTTCCATATCTGTCACCTCTTCCGGTCTTTCATCTACCAGTACTACCATCAGGTAACACTCAGGATGATTAGCGGCAATAGCATTTGCCACTGCTTTTAATAACATGGTCTTACCGGTTTTCGGCTGCGCTACTATCAAACCACGCTGGCCCTTACCGATCGGTGTAAAAAGATCCATGATCCTTGTGGAATAATCCGAAGGAGTAGTAAAGAGATTTAATTTTTGAAAAGGAAATAAGGGTGTGAGATAATCAAATGGTACGCGATCACGCACTTCATCCGGTTTTTTACCATTGATCGTATCTACTTTTAATAAAGCAAAATATTTTTCTCCTTCTTTGGGCGGGCGGACAGCGCCATGTACCGTATCACCTGTTTTTAACCCAAACAATTTTATCTGTGACGGAGAAACATATACGTCATCGGGAGAAGAGAGATAATGATAATCGGAAGAACGGAGGAAACCATAACCGTCAGGCATCATTTCCAAT
Source organism: Bacteroidota bacterium (assembly GCA_037200265.1). Classification (GTDB taxonomy): domain Bacteria; phylum Bacteroidota; class Bacteroidia; order Chitinophagales; family Chitinophagaceae; genus VBAT01. The sequence goes on along the minus strand of JBBCIL010000001.1, from coordinate 85,567 downwards.
ACGCCTTCTGATAATATGACGCCGTCAAACTCTATATTGAAATTCTGTTCGCGGCGTGTTGGGTATACTTTATTCTGTGCAGGTTGTTCAGAAACATTGCCTGATTCCTGTTCTTCATTCCCTGTTTTATCTTCGTCCTCGTTATTCTGACCCTGGTTAGAGTTGCCGTTACTTTCGGGTTCTTGTTCCTGTTCTTCTTCTATTTCGGCAACGGCCTCCACATGTTCTTTTTCATCTGCTTTTTTACGGATCTTTTTGCCGGGGTGGCTTTGTCTTCTTTTTTTGGAGGCATCGGAGGTTTTTTTATAGATTTTTTTTCGTCACCGCTCTCCTCTACTACGGCTTCTTCGGTAGTAATGCCGGTAGTTGTTTTGATGATGCGTTTACGTTTGCCTTTATCGTCAGCAGGAGCGGCGCCTTTAGCACCGGCGATAGCCTGGCTGTCAAGTATTTTATAAACAAGACCCTGCTTGTCTAATTTTTTGGCATTGGGGATTTTGAGCTGCTCGGCTATATCCAGCAGTTCAGGAACGAGCATATCGTTCAGTTGCAGAATATCATACATACAAAAAGCTTGAATTTTAACACAGTACCCTGATCACAGTCAGAAAAAATTGAAAAAGTTGAGTTTATGTAAAAGGAATTGATAAAAAGTCAGATGAGCCAATTAAGAGAGTAACGAACCTTTCTGGCTATTCTCCGCTGCAATGTTACACCGTTTTTCGTAAAAACAAAAATTTTTGCCTGAACACCAAAGTTTTACCGACAAAGAACAGGAAATATCCGTATAGCTATCTGCGAGAGTATTTAACCTTTCAAGGCTGGCTCCTGACTTACTTTGAGCTTTATTTCGCAAAACTTACTTATTTTATTTAAGTGTAAATACCCTTACCGGCAGGAGAGTTTGATTGGTTGTACAAATACTCCTTAGTTACTCGAAAATGTAATTTTGCTTATCTACCAGATCACTATCAGCCAACCTGCATTGAAAGAGTAGCATAAATTATTAAAGCAGTCCATCAGGAAAATTGAAACAGCAATCAATACCCTGGCAGAGAACCCGCGGCCTGTTGACGCAAAAAGATCAGAGGCAGTAATGAGGATCTATACAGAATTCGCTCAGGAGATTATCGGGTAGTTTACGCTATTGACGACAAAATAAGGATCATTGATACCAGGAAAACCGTACACAGGAAGGATATATACAATAGGATTAACTTCCCTGCTTTCTTAGTTGCTTTTTAGCTGTTTCCCAGGATATTTTTTTTCGTCTTTCCTTGCTTCTGCAATAATCACATCCACCAGGTCTTCAAATTCAGAAGGGTTTTTTGCCTCCTTCACATCAATCTGAAGTATCTGTTTATGGTCTTTCATCTTTCAAAAAGTCACCCCTTCATACGTTTCATTTCTGAAAATCTACACATCCTTTTTTGTCCTTTTTATGATACTAGTGGTCTTTTAGACCAATCTATTTTACATCAATGTTCTCCGCAACGGCGCAACGACGCAAAGTATGTCCTATTGAAAACCAGTCGTTGCGGCTTTGCGCCGTTGCGGGATTTATTTGAGTTTTGAGACGGCTTCATCAGAATGTAGATGGAATACTACAGGTTTTGGTGAAAATCAATTACTAAAGAACAATACCCTGTTCTATTTTTTTCGCCTCTTACTGTTTGTTACTTTGGTAATGAAAAGTGAAAATGAAACAATCAGCCGGTCCGCTTTATGAAAACAAACCATAATCAGAATCCTTCCTTAAAAACACATTTGTATGAAAACTGAATCTACCCAAAATCTCCTGCCCCTTCACCTGATGGTCAACCGCATTTCTACCAGTTCACTGCCTGCTGCCATACGCAAGCACAGCTTTATTGTAAATGATATACCGGCAGATATACAGGTACATACAGATGAAAATATGCTGGCTACTGTATTCGGCAGTTTACTGAATACCGTTATCAATCACACCGAAAATTGCTGTATCCGTATTTCCGCCAAACTATTCGGCAAAGTAGTACTGATCAATTTAAAAGAAAGTCACCGGGTCAGCAGTCATGCTTTTACCGGCAGCATCCGCCAGATACAGCAATTAGCGGAAAGGATCGGTGGCACTGTTAGTATCAGCAGCGACCGCACCAATGCAACTACCCTTCTTTTAAGTTTCACCAATAACCTATCCGTAGCAGCATGATCATCCTTTTTTTACAGATCCATGGTGAGCAGATGATCAGTATTTGCAGGTATTCTTTATATAAGGTAGTAAGCGCGTTTACCCGTTTGAACAGATCTCTTATTCCCTTATACAAGAATAACTATCCCGGAAACTTTTCAAAGCCCGGCGATTTCATTTGAGTTAGGAAAGATGGGGATTCAATTCCTGAAGAATTCCGAGACATCAACTCCCAGGGCTTTACTGATTCTCCTTAACGTAAGGACAGTGACATTGGTTTTGCCAGACTCTATCCGCGACATACTGGCTTTTTCAAAATTGCACTGTATGGACAGATCGTTTTGCGACATGTCCTGCTTGAGGCGTAATTCTTTAATCCTTGCCCCTAAATTGGCTAAAAATTTCGGGTCAGTCATAATAAAATATCAGAAAATCAAATATCTGTCAGCTACTTTGATTGGTGGTTGTCCTATATGACAATTATCAGTTGTATTGCGATAAAGATCAATTTTTTATCCTGTAAACGGGGCCAAATTGATCTAAAACAGGAAATATTAAAAAAAGTTTCAGATTGTTGCCTTTTATATCAACATTTGTATACCTGTGAATTTTGGCAGCCGTAAGTACTCAGATATGTCCTGGCAATTTCTGTATCATGACATATCAACGTATTAACCGGTTGCCATTGATTGCCGTTCGGGATAAGCTATTAAACCGCTATGAAGAGGCATGAATATGATATTATTGCCAGCCCGGAAAGAATATTCTTTTACGGAGGAAATGCCTTATTCCAGGAAATATTGCAAGAGCCGGGCTATTTTGAAGGACCAACGGCCTCTGCAGCCACTACTACTCTATTAACCGGCAAATACTTGTGCACTGACGTTTCCATACGTCCGCTTCTCTCCCTGCGACCGGCTTTTGTATCTATTGCCGGAAAAATCAACAAAAGAAATAGCTATGCGTAAAAACATACTATTTTACTTTACTGCTTTTGCCCTGCTCCTGCTTGTCTTCTTATTTTTTAAAAGGACATACCAGGAAATGATCCGGTTTACTGAACTTACCAACAGTACCAGTATTGTTTACAACAGCTTTCAAGCCCTTTCCGGGCAAATAAAAAATGCCGCTGTTCTGACCCCCGGTATGGTTAAAGCAGGCAATTCCTCAAAGGCCGGAAAAATATTTTTTACAGACAGTCAATCAGTCAGGCAGCAAATAGACCTGTTAAACGCAACAGTAAGAGATTCTGTAAATGTCCGGATCATGAAAGTCCTGGATATGAAAATGAAGCAGGAATTATCATGGATACTTAAAAGCAGTGTACCGGATTCTATTGTGCAGCATAAATCACCGGAGCGTATTGCCGCGTTTGTAAGTATAGACTCTCTCGTCGGGCAGGGCATTCAAAGAACTGTTTTCCTGCTCGGAGATCACAGGAACAGGCTGCATAAAACGATCGGCACATTGAAATTGTGGATGATCCTTTTTATCATTCTATCAGGTATCCTCCTCATTTATACCACCACCAATCTCTTCAGGCAAAAATCCAAAACAAAAAGTAAAGAGAGAGAAATTGCCGACTACAAATATGCATTAGATGAATCAGCGATCGTAGCGGTTACTGACCAGAAGGGTATCATTAAATATGTAAACGACAATTTTTGCCACATATCAAAATACACCGCAGCAGAACTGATAGGCAAGGACCACAGTATCATTAATTCAGGGTATCACCCGAAAGAATTTATCCGCAGTTGTGGGTAACCATCGCCAATGGAAAAATCTGGAAAGGAGAATTAAAAAATAAAGCGAAAGACGGAACTATTTATTGGGTAGATACAACGATCGTTCCTTTCCTTAATGACCAGGGAAAACCATACCAGTATGTGGCCATACGGGCAGATATAACAGAACGCAAACAAGGTGAAGAAAAATTAATTAAAAGCGAAAAATATACAAAACTATCGCCTCCAGTATTCCCGGCTCCGCTATCTGCCTGCTCGATCCTGACTACCGGTACCTATTGATTGAAGGAGATATGCTTGAAAAATTAGGTTACTCAAAAGAAAATCTGATAGGGAATAAAGCGGAAAATGTATTGTCGCCAGAAGTTTTTGCTACCGCCCGGCATGATCTCAAAAAGGCTTTTGAAGGAGAAACCGTTACGGCAGAATCCAACAGGATGGGCTATGATATTATTCTAAGATTTATTCCTTTAAAAGATGAAAATAATATTGTCTATGCTGTCATGACCGTCGCCATTGATATCACCCGGCTTAAAAATGCCCAGCGGGATATTATTGAACTTAACCGGGGACTGGAAGAAAAATCAAAACCCGTACTGAAGAATTAAAAAAGAGTAATGAAGAACTGGAAGCGTTCTCGTATTCCGTATCACATGATCTGCGGGCTCCTTTAAGAGCCATCATAGGTTTTACCACTATGCTGGAAGAAGATTATGGAAATAAACTGGATGATGAGGCCAAAAGGATCACTTCCGTTATCAAAGGCAATACTTTAAAGATGGGAAATCTTATAGATGACCTGCTTGCCTTTTCGCGGATGGGACGTCTTGAGATAGCGAATACCGCTATTGATACGTATGGTATGGTAACTGAAATAATCGCTGATCTCTGTCAAAACACTAACCCGGCTATAGCATGGAATATCCATTCACTGCCGGCTACTAACGGCGACATCAGTATGATACGGCAGGTATGGATTAACCTTATTTCCAACGCGGTAAAATATTCAAGAAATACACCCGGCCCGCGTATTGAAATCAGTTCATTTGTACAGGACGAACAGCTTGTTTTTTTCATAAAGGATAATGGAATCGGGTTTGATGAAAAATACAGGGATAAGCTGTTCAAAGTTTTTCAACGCCTGCATAGCGCAGATGAGTTTGAAGGAACCGGCGTAGGGCTGGCCTTAATAGAAAAGATAGTATCCAGGCATGGCGGTAAAGTATGGGCTGAAGGAAAACAGGAAGAAGGAGCCTGCTTTTATTTTTCATTACCCGCCAGAAATAAATAAGCATATAACAAACACTGATAAAACTATTTTTTATGAACCCGAATTCCGTAGAAATATTGCTGGTAGAAGATAATATCACGGATGCGGAACTAACCATCCGTGAATTAAAAAAGCACAATATGGCCAACAACCTCGTTCATGTAAAAAACGGGGAAGAAGCCCTTGATTTCATTTTTGCCAAAGGCAAATTTGATAATACAAGGAATATTTCTTACCCGCCAAAAGTCATATTACTTGATATACAAATGCCTAAAGTAAACGGCATGGAAGTACTGCAGGCAATAAAAACCGATCCGCGCACCCGGTCAATCCCGGTCGTCATACTTACATCTTCCAAGGAAAGCCCGGATATACAGAAATGCTATGATCTCGGCGCCAATAGCTATATCGTAAAGCCTGTAAATTTTGAAAGCTTTGCACAGGCTATAAAGAACCTTGGCTTTTACTGGTTATTACTAAATCAGCCACCTGCATGAGAAAATATGAAACGGCCATTGAAAATATTATTACTGGAAGACAGTCCCACCGATGCTGAGATCATTCAGCGGCTACTGCGGAAAGAAATTATACATTGCGAATTCTGCCTGGCTGCCAATAAAAAGAGCTTTTTAAAGGCGCTGGAAGAATTTTCTTCTGATATTATAGTTTCTGACAATTCCCTGCTGCAATTTGATGCTGCAGAAGCTTTGAAAATAGTACGTCAGCGATTGCCACACATCCCTTTTATATTGGTAACGGGAACGGTATCTGAAGAATTCGCGGCTAACATCATCAAACAGGGAGCAGATGATTATATCCTGAAGGACAGGATGGCAAGATTGCCTGCGGCTATTCATTCAGCCGTCCGGTACCGGCGGACAGAAAAAGAAAAATTAGAAGCGGCGGAAAGATTAAAACATAGTGAAGAAAATTACCGCAGCATTATGGAAAGGGTGTCAGATGCTTTTGTGGCGTTGGATAAAGAATGGATCTATACCTATGCGAATAAACAGGCAGGCGATATCCTGAACCGGGAGCCCGGAGATCTTGTTGGTAAACATATCTGGACAGAATTTCCCGAAGGCGTTGACCAACCATTTTACACCGCTGCCGGATATCCGGTTATCCAAAAACCCGTAATCAACCGCTACATTATAAGTAGCTGTTTGCTCCCACTTCCTGTTAGCATAATATCCTCCCGGCCTGTACATTTGATAGTACGTATTTCCAAATTGATACTGGGCTCTCACATCACTTAACCCGTAATAAGAGATATAGTCATAATTGCCTATGCCATCCTGCTGGCCCGTAACTCCATACCCTAACCGGAGTTTTAAATTAGAGAGCACTTTTGAATTTTTAAGAGAGGCCAGTTCGCTTAAGCTCCAGGCAATGGCTGCTGAAGGAAAATTACCCCAGCGGTTTTTAGCTATAAATTTTGAAGATCCGTCCCTGCGGAAAGAGGCCGTTACAAAAAGAAGATTGCCGAAAGAATAATTAACACGTCCTAAAAAGGATATTATCCTGTTCCGGGGCTTATCAAACGGGTACTGGGGATAAAATGTAACAGCCGTATCATAAGCATAGGATTTAAAACCATAATTGGTAGTTAAATAATCCTGGTATTCCATACCCGCCATTGCTTCCACCCTGTTTTTGGGATTAATGTTTTTCGAATAACTCAGATAAAAATTGGTATATAAATTATTGATGTTGGTTTGATACTGCGTTCTCTGGCCACCATGTACAGTACCGCTGGGAGAGGTGAATGATTTATACGCCATAGCAGCGCTGTCATTGACAACAGTGTTTCCATATCCCTTGGAATAATCATATCCCACATTGGCAATGGCATGCATGTCGGGAAAGAAATGGAGTTTATAATCAATCACCGCATTTGTAATTAACCTGTTAGACTTGCCGATATTGGATTGCTGCATAAGCACCCCAAGCGGATTCTTGGGAGATAAAGCCGCTAAACCTGTATTCGTATTGGCGGGATCCAGTCTTTCCCAATAACCACCATAGCGGCCCTTGCCGGAATATATGGGTTGTGTAGGATCGAACTGGTTAGCACCCCATACAGCATCTGTGTTGGCAAAGCGGGTTTTTGTGAATGATCCTTTTACATTCAGATCAATCTTCAAATGGCCATTTAACAAAACAGGGTTTATATTTAAGCTGGCAGTAACACGCTGAAGATTGCTGGTTCTTAAAATTCCATCCTGGTTCAAATACCCTAATGATAAACGATAGGGCAATTGTTTCAATGATCCTGAAACACTTAAATTATTATCAGTAGTAATAGCGGTTTGATATATCTCGTCCTGCCAGTCGGTATTTTCAGACCCTAATAAAGCCTTTTGGGTAGGATTCCCATAAGTATTTACAAGTGAGCGGAACTGATCAGGTGATAATACAGAAAACTTCTTGGCAAGTACCCCTGCTGATAATTGAGAAACAAATGAAAATTTTGGTTTGCCTGTTTGACCTTTCTTGGTTGTAATGATAATAACACCATTAGAGGCACGGCTGCCATAAATGGCCGTGGCAGATGCATCTTTTAAGATGGTGAAAGATGCAATATCATTCGGATTGATCAAAGCCAATGCATTGGGTGCGCCGGCTATGCCTGAATTTGACAATGGCAGACCATCAACAACAATTAAAGGATCGTTACTGGCATTCAGGGAAGAGCCACCGCGAATCCTGATGGTACTTCCCGAACCGGGGGCGCCGTCATTTGATGTAATGGATACACCGGCAACCTTACCGCTGATCAGTTGTTCAGGAGTAGTAATAGCACCCTTATTAAAATCTTTGGGCGCTCACCGTAGTTACAGAACCTGTCAAATCCTTTTTCCTGACAGTTCCATAACCGATAACGACAACTTCTGCAAGTGAAGTTGTATTGGCAGCCAATGATACATTAACAGAGGATTTGCCGCTAATGTTAATCTCCTGGGTGGTAAATCCGGCTGAAGAAAAAACCAGGATGGTTACAGAAGGCCCCACTTTAATAGTGTACGATCCATCAGTGCCTGTCTGAGCCCCACCATTACCGCCTTTGGGAGTAACATTAACGCCAGCAATCCCTGATCCGTCTTTTGGATCAGTTACTTTTCCGGTAATAGTCTTGTCTTGGGAATACGAAAGATGCGAGAGCAGCAGCAACGTAAGTAATACGCTTGCCTTGAGCAATTTTTGGCAGGACATAAGCAATCATTAAATGTTTAGCAATTCAGTTTCCCCGATTTCACCAATGTGTATCGAGAACACAATGTTAACACTTTTTTAATAATAAAAAAATATTTTCCGGCAAACTTTGAACGCATCTTTTTACAAACAGTTTTTACAAACCGGGGCACCCCTGCTATTACCCGGACCGGCCGTGGGGAATGTATGCTATCATTGGATATATACCATTTATTATCAACTACTAAGGAAGCCGGATGGATGGTTTTTAAAGACTTGCCTCTGCATTTTATATTACCTTCTGCTTCTTTACCCTGTGAACCCATCCTTGTTCCCTGAAATTGCCGGCACCTTCGGGATATTATAAATAATATACCCGTGATAAATGATAGGATCAGTGGTGCTTTTGCAGAGCCCGATCCAGGCAGGTCATCAGGGATGATGATCCGGTAAGAAAACGTTTGCAGTGAATAAATAAATGACAAAGCAGCAACCTTATTTTTTGACCTGTCTTATTGTTTATCAGATAATCAAATTACCTTGTGTACCTTAACTGACGATTGAGAAAGATTGTTTCCATACTATTGATCTTCATTTTGCTTTTTAACCTGGGCGGTTACAGGATAGTGATTCCATTGCTGCAGGAACACTCCGACAGGAAACTCGAAGCATTGCTGGATAATAATGAATACGACGAATCCCAGCTCATCGAAGTAAGAGTAGCCCTGAACATGCCTTACCAGCAACGATTCACCGAATACGAAAGACATTACGGACAAATTGAACTGAACGGTCACTCCTATACCTACGTAAAAAGAAAAGTAGAAGGCGATGTCGTTATTTTCAAATGTATCGCCAACGAATCCAAGCAACAGTTAAAGGCTATTCAGAATGATATAACCAGGGCAGGCAGCGCTGCGGATATGGATCATCCGGGCCAGTCAAAACAACAACCTTCTTCCTTTGCAAAAAATATCCTGAGCGATTACGATGGTCAGCACCAGTTTTATGTGCCGGCTTCTTTCGCCTCATTGAATGCAGCAACATCTTTCAATTACGCTTTCTTTATACCTGATTTCACTACCAACACGCCGCACCAGCCTCCGGAATGCTGATCGCCTCTTTATTGATTCATTTCTATTTCACAATTTTTTCTCTTTTTTATTAATTGGTTTTGTATGCGCATGGCACTAGCAGCTGTTGCGGGATTATTGCTGATAATCTCCTGCAACAGAAAGAATGATTATGAAAAAATCACTCACGATCCTTTATTGTTTTCTAATACTGTTCATGAATTGAATAACGTGGTCATGGGAAATAATTTCAGCCCCATCATTGCTTCAAGAAATTATTCATACGCAAGTATAGCGGCTTATGAAGTAATAGCGGCGGGGTACCCGGATAAATATGCGTCACTGGCCGGTCAGCTCCATGGGTTAGCATCCCTGCCCAAACCTGATCCTGCTAAGAAAGTTGATTTTGAATTCGCCGCGGTACTGGCTTTTTCAAAACTGGGAGAAGCCGTTACTTTTCCTGAAGGAAGTATGTCTTATTATACCGACAGTTTGAAAAGCCTGGTCAAAGATCATGGGATGCCGGACGATATTTTTGCCAATACGCTTGCTTTTGCTGATACGGTTTCCACTGTTATTCTCAAATGGAGTAAGAAAGATAATTACCTGCAGACAAGAACATCCCCGAAGTACAATGTAATGGACGTTCCGGGCCGCTGGGTGCCTACGCCTCCTGCCTATACGCAGGCAATGGAGCCGCACTGGAACGAAATAAGGACACTGGTGCTTGACAGCGCTTCACAGTTTGTACCGCCGCCGCCGCCGCCTTTTAATCTTACAGATACAAACAGTAAATATTACCACGAGGTAATGTCTATCAAAAACGCGGTGGACAGCCTGGATGATGAACAAAAACATATTGCCGATTTCTGGGACGACAATCCTTTTAAATTAAATGTCAGCGGGCATGTGATGTTTGGAACAAAAAAATTCTCCCCTCCCGGTCATTGGATGAGCGTTGTCGGCATTGCTGCAAAAAAAGCCAATTATGATTTTGCCGGTACTGTATATGCCTATGCTATTACAGCCATCACCCAATTCGATGCTTTTATTCATTGCTGGGATGAAAAATACAGGAGTAATTATGCCCGGCCCGAAACCGTGATCAATAAATATATTGACGCCGACTGGAGGCCTTACCTGCAAACCCCGCCCTTTCCTGAATATACATGCGGCCATTCCACTTCGTCTTCCGCCAATGCAGAAGTGCTGACCATGTTTTCGGCGACGATTTCGCTTATACCGATACGACAGAGCTTGAGTTCGGTATCAAAAGCAGGTCATTCAAATCTTTCAGGGATGCGGCCATTGAAAACAACTGGGCCCGTTTTTACGGGGGCATTCACTTTCACAATTCCTGTATCATCAGTACGGAATACGGAAGAAAGGTTGGCGGCCTTATCGCCGGACGATTGAAAATGAGAAAATAAAACCTATCACCAGTCAACTTAAACTTATGAGATACATTCTTGCCATATTAACACTGCTTACTTTCTCTTTGACTGCATCCTATTCACAGGGCTGTGTAGCTATTAAAGGCACAGCCGGCATTTGCAGCCGTCCTTCTGATGCAAAAGGATGGGAACTGAATCTTAATAACCGTTATTTTAAATCATACAAACACTTTGTCGGCACCGTTGAACAAAAGGAACGTACTGAAAAGGGCAGCAACGTGATCAACCACTCTTATGAACTTGATGTGACGGCTACGCGTACGCTCAACTCAAGATGGTCGCTTGCTTTTACATTGCCTGTTATGTCTTTCGGACGTTCTTCCCTGTATGAGCATGATGGCTCAACAAGACACAATACTCATTCATTCGGTATTGGCGATATACGGTTCTCTGCTTACCGGTGGATGTTTGATCCTGCTACCTCTCACAAAGGAAATGTACAGATCGGCCTCGGCATAAAGTTGCCAACCGGTGTCTATGATTACCAGGATTATTTTTATAAAAAAGCAGATTCGAGTGTGCTCGGACCAGTTGATCAGTCTATTCAACCCGGAGATGGCGGCACAGGCATAACGTTTGAGCTGAACAGTTTTTATAATTTCAGTCACAAGCTCGGTGTATATGGTAGTTTCTTTTACCTCGTCAACCCGCGTGAAGTAAATGGCACATCTACTGCAAGAGGCGGCGCGGTAACTGCTGTCAACAAAAAATACAATACAGATGTAATGAGCGTTCCTGACCTGTTTATGACACGGGCTGGTATAAGCTACATGGTCAGCAACTTTAATTTCTCGGGAGGCATCCGCATCGAAGGATTGCCATCCAGTGATTTAATTGGCGGCAGCCGTGGCTTCAGAAGACCGGGTTATATCATATCTGCCGAACCATCCGTAACACTTGTTACGAAAAGAGCCAGTTTCAATATTGCTGTTCCTTTTGCCCTGGAAAGAAACCGTACACAAAGCGATTCTGATAAACGCCGCACAGCTGATGGTGGTACCAAAGTACAGGGTGATGCGGCTTTTGCGGATTACCTGGTAAGTGCGGGCGTAACATTCCGTCTTTAAAAAATTAATAGCAACCAAATACTTTTTTCGGAGATCTTATTTATACCAAACCTGCTTTATAATGAAAAAACTAACGATTACTGCACTACTGCTTTTTACTATAATAGCGTCTGCATCCGCACAAACGGATATTGATGCCATTATGATGGAGAAAAATGCTTTTTGTGTCGGCCCCATGTACAGCTACAGCAGCTGGAAAAATTACTGGGAAGGAACATTAAAAAGAGACAACCTGAATCTTGGAAAAGTCTCTACGGAAATGTTTGGCCTGATGGGCAACTACGGCCTTACAAGAAAACTGAACCTTCTCTTCAGCGCTCCGTATGTAAAAACAAAAGCAACTGCGGGAACACTGCATGGCATGAAAGGGATACAGGACCTCAGCCTCTTTGTAAAATGGAGGCCTTATCAAAGCAATACAGGTAATGGAAAATTATCACTGTTTGCCATTGGTGGTGTATCATTCCCGCTCAGTAACTACGTAGCTGATTTTTTACCGCTTTCGATTGGCTTGCGGAGTAAGACAGCTTCGGCCAGGATCATGGCGGATTACCAGCGTGGTAATCTTTTCGCCACCGGTTCCGCTACGTATGTATTCCGGGATAATATTGAAATTGACCGTACTTCTTATTATACTACTGAAATGCATTACAGCAATGAAGTAGAGATGCCTGATGGCGCCAATTTTAATTTTCGCACCGGGTTCAGGAATCACCGGCTGATCGCAGAAGCGGTAGTGAATAACTGGACAACGCTCGGCGGTTTTGACATTACCCGCAACAATATGCCTTTTCCCAGTAATAAAATGAATGCAACTACTGTTGGTATCAATGTTAAGTATGTTATTCCATCGCTGCCGCAATTGTCAATCGTAGCCGGGGGGAATACAACTGTTGCGGGCAGGAATATGGGCCAGGCAACGACCGTGTATGGCTCGTTCTTTTATGTATTTGATTTTTCACCCAAGACAAAACCAACTGCTCAACCTGCAAAAAACTAACTGATATGAAAAGAATATTCTTACTCTTTGCTGCTATCGTTACACTGGCCCTGACATTGATCATCGGCTGTAACAAAGATGTGGAGGGCCGCACAGATAATGCTCCTGCACTTCATCCTGCAAATATTGACCTGAATGCAGGTCTGTGGAAACCCATACTACTGGTATCGCCGACCGAGTTTCCCGTAGCGGCACCGGCTGCTACCACTACACCGGACTATATCGCACAGGTGAACGAAATAAAAACCTGGCAGTCTGAACTGACCAGTGAAGAAAAACGAATTGTAAAATACTGGAGCGCCGGGGCTATACTTCGCTGGAATGAAATATTAAGATACCTGGTAGCCAAACATAATTTACCTCCTTTTCAGAATGCAGATGGCACTTACCCATTCCCCAACGCAAATAACCCGTTGGCTTACCCGTTGTTTCCCTTTTCTAATCCGCCGTATGCAGCCAGGGCTTACGCTTATGTAAGCGCAGCGCAATACGATGCACTGGTAGCGGCTTATCATTATAAAAAATTATACAACCGTGCTGCACCTTATACAGTAGATCCGACAGTCAATGCGCTTATTCCAAAATCTGATCTCCCTTCTTACCCTTCTGAGGATGCAGCCGTAGTTGGCGCTGCGGTAGAAATGCTGAAACTGCTTTTCCCCGGCGACCAGGATTATATACTACAAAAAGCAGAAGAGCATAAAAGAGCAAGGATCATAGCCGGCGCTAATGTGCGCAGCGATATTGAAGCAGGCGAAACACTGGGCAGGCAGGTAGCACAAAAATTTGTAACAAGAGCAAGGGGGCGACAGGGGCCGGCGCTGCAGCCGGTACGCAGGTGCAATGGACACAATTAGAAACAGACTGCATAGCCAGGGGAGAAACGCCCTGGTATAGTCTTGAATTGCCAAAGCGTCCGCCAATGTTACCCCTTATTCGGAAAAGTAAAAGCATTCCTGTTCGATTCATTAACGGCTATATCACTTCGTCCGCCACCACCACCTTTAGTCAACAGTCCGAAAATGAAAGAAGAAACAAATGAAATTTATGATTTTGTCAATAATCCCACCAGGGAAAGAACCCGCATCGTTCATTTCTGGGCCGATGGTGTAGGTACTTATACACCTCCGGGGCATTGGGATGCCATAGCCGCTGAAGATTTTATTCCAAAGAATTTCAGTGAAGTGAGATGGGCAAGAAACATGGCATTGATCAATATGTCGTTGATGGATGCTGGAATTGTTTGCTGGGATACCAAGTATTTTTATTTTAACCCGAGGCCTACACAATTAGACCCTACCATTAAAACAATAACAGGCATTCCTAATTTCCCTTCGTATATATCCGGTCATTCTACTTTCAGCGGGGCAGCAGCAGAGATACTTGGCCATATTATTCCCGAAAGAGCAACGGCCTATAAAGCGATGGCCAGCGAAGCGTCTATGTCGAGAATGTATGGAGGCATTCACTACCGCGCCGATTGCGAAATAGGATTGCAGGTAGGAAAAAATATTGGCAACTATGCTGTTCAAAGAGCAATGACAGATGGTGCGGAATAAAAATTTTTCAGACTAAGCATTAACGGCGTTTGTAATTCTTTACTGACGCCTCTTTTTATTTTTATTGTTTCTTACAAAAATATTTAACGTGAAAACGATTAAATTGTGTTTACTCTTACTGACATGCTGCATCACAGCCCGCGCACAGGACAGCGCCGCTAATGCCCGTGCACTGGACAGTGTCACTATCATTTCTTATTTAAATCAGAATATTGTTCGCCCGCTTCCTGTTGTACACGGCACTTATATTTTTGCCGGCAAAAAAACAGAAGTAATAGACCTGGCCCAGATACCTGCGGATATCACTAATAAAACAGGCCGCCAGCTTTTTGCTAAAGTGCCCGGCATATTCGTATATGATATGGATGGCTCCGGCAACCAGGTAAATATTGCCGCCAGGGGACTGGATCCCCACCGTGGCTGGGAATTCAATATCCGCAAGGATGGTATCATTACCAACTCTGATATGTATGGCTATCCTGCCAGTCATTATAGTATGCCGCTTGAGAGCATTGGCCGTATTGAACTGGTAAGAGGAACAGGGTCGCTCCAGTACGGCGCCCAATTCGGCGGAATGCTGAATTATGTAACCAAACAGGGCGATACTACGCGGCCATTCAGTTTTGAAAGTATCAATACCGTTGGTTCATTCAATCTCTTAAGCACTTACAATGCCATCGGCGGCAAAGCCGGTAAGTTCAGGTATTATGCATACATGCAAAAAAATCGAGAGGAGGTTACCGCGATAATGAACATACAGACTCAGAAGCGCAGGCCATTATTGTAAGCTACGAACCGAATGCCCGTTTTTCAATCCGTGCCGAATGGGCGAGAGCCAAATATTTGTATCGTATCCCGGGACCATTAACTGATAGTCAATTTGAGGCAGACCCGAAACAGGCTACCCGTTCCAGGAATTATTTCAGTCCTGATATTCATGTTCCTTCTGTCACGCTCAACTGGCAGATAGCCGCTCAAACAAGAGTGCAGGTAGTTACATCCGCCGTATTGGGAAAGAGAAACAGTGTACTGTTTGATAAACCAACCAATACCAGGGATACTATCAATGCCGCCACCCTTCAGTATAATAACAGGCAGGTGGATATTGACCGCTTTAACAGTTATACCACCGAACTCCGCTTATTACAGGAATATTCATTAGGCGATCAGACAAGTACTTTAGCCGCAGGTGTACAATACATGCACAATGACCTGCACCGTACACAACTGGGAAAAGGAACCACCGGCAGTGATTACGATCTTACACTGGTTGAGCCGGGATGGGGAAGAGATGTTCATTTGAAGACAAAGAATATCGCCCTTTTCGTAGAAAATAAATTTCAGCTGACAAAGGCTTTGTCTGTGAATGCCGGTGCAAGAGCAGAAGCAGGCAAAACGGATATGAGCGGCACGATCACTTATTACCCCGACAATGATATACCGGTAAGCATGAAGCATGAATTTCCTTTATTCGGCGTTAATATTTCATACAAGCCCACAGACAATATGGAATGGTATGCCGGATGGTCGCAGGCGTATCATCCCATGTTGTTCAAAGACCTTATCCCCGGTTCTTTATTTGAAAAAGTGGACCCCAACATCAAAGACGCAAAAGGATATAATGCCGAGTTCGGATGGAGAGGTTCATGGAAATTTTTAAGATGGGATATAAACGGCTTTTTACTGGAATATAAAAACCGGTTTGGCACATTAGCTGAAACAGATAACCTGGGAAATTTTTATACGTACCGGACAAATATCGGCAACTCGCTTACCAAAGGTGCAGAGATATTTATCCAGGCCGACTGGTACCTGTCAAACAGGGTTGGTTTGTCGGTCTTTACTTCCACCGCCCTTTTGAATGCCCGTTATAAAAAAGGCAATAGTTAAATCGGGCAATAATAATATCAATGTCGAAGGCAATAAAGTGGAAAGCGCCCCGGATATTATCACGCGCAACGGCGCTTCTGTCCGTTACAGGAGAATGAGCTTTTCGGTACTCTATAGTTATACAGCCGAATCCTTTGCTGATGCATTGAACACGGTTCAGCCGCTGGCGACAACAGGTGCTGTTGGCCTTGTTCCGTCTTATGGCATACTGGATATCAATTCTTCTTTCCGTATCACAAAGAATATTGAAGCAAGGATCAATATCAATAACTTAACCGATAAACAGTATTTTACCAAACGTCCGACCTTTTATCCAGGGCCGGGCGTGTGGCCTTCGGACGGGCGTAATTTCAGCACGTCAGTTATTGTGCGCCTGTAGTACGGCTGAAATGTATAATGATCGTTTGAAAAATAATACCTGGTCTTTTAATAATAACTGGTTATAATAATAAATAAACTACAATGAGGACGTCTATAGCCGTAATAATAAGTACTGCCGCTTTTTTCCTGTTGTCCTGTGAAAGCAGGGTATCGGAAAATGCAGAAATGATCAGCCTGCTTGCAACGATAGATAAAAGTGAATATGCAGCCAGCAACCCGTTTTGCGAAAAAGCAAAACTGGATTATTATGATTCAGTGTATAAAGTTTCAAGGAATACATATGATTCTGCGAATACCGAATTCCTAATGGGCGGTACCTTACTGGAAGCGGGAAATGAACTCAAAGCAATAAACATTCTTGAAAGCCTGGCAGCACGGTTGCATGAACGGGATGTGACAAACCGCTTAATGATCATGAAGCAACTGGCTATAGCCAATTTAAGATTAGGAGAAAGGGTAAACTGTGCAAATGCCCATTCCGGTGAGTCCTGTGTCTTTCCTATTGCCGGCAGGGGAATTCATATGGATAAAGCAGGTTCAGAAAAAGCCATTGAACTATATGAACGCATTTTACAAACAGACCCGCGTGATCTTGAATCAAGGTGGTTGCTCAACATTGCCTATATGACGATCGGGGGATACCCGCAGAATGTTCCGTCTGAGTTTTTGATAAAAGGACTGGGAGAAGATACATCTTCCGCTGTAAAACCTTTTATTGATCTCGCTTTGAAAACCGGGCTGAATACAAATAATATGGCAGGCGGAAGTATTGTTGATGACTTCAACAATGATGGCTACCTGGATATCGTTACAAGCGGCTGGGGTTTGCAGGACGGTATGCATTACTGCCGCAATAATGCTAACGGTTCATTTACTGACGTCTCTGATACCTCTGGCTTAAAATACCTTACCGGCGGGCTGAACATCATGCAAACCGATTATAACAATGACGGGCTGAAGGATATTTTTGTTCTGCGCGGGGCATGGAAAAGGAACTTTGGCAAAGAGCCCAATTCCTTATTGAGAAATAATGGCGACGGTACTTTTACAGATGTTACCAAAAAAAGCGGCCTGCTTTCTTTTCATCCTACCCAAACGGCCACCTGGAACGACTTTAATAATGACGGCTGGCTCGATGTTTTTATAGGGAATGAAACAACACCTGATAACCTGCACCCCTGTGAATTGTATATTAATAACAAAAACGGAACGTTTACCGAGATCGCTGAAAAGGCAGGCTGTGGTGTTATCGCTTTTGTAAAGGGAGTAACTTCCGGCGACTATGATAATGACGGCTTACCTGATATTTTCATTTCCACGTTGAATGGCTGGAAAATGTTGCTGAAAAATGAAGGCGTAAAAAATGGTGTTATCCAATTTAGAAATGTAACAGAGCAGGCAGGATTAGATGCAAACAGAACCCGCACTTTTCCCACATGGTTCTGGGATTATGATAATGACGGCTGGCTGGATATTCTTGTATGTGGTTATGAATATGAAAAATCATTATCCTGGTATACGGCAGCCGAAGCGTTGGGTATGCCTGTTGGTAATTCAGGAAAAGTATTTCTTTTCAGGAATAAACACGATGGAACATTTGAAGAAATTTCTGAAAAAGCAGGGTTGAACAAACTCGCTTTTGCCATGGGCTCTAATTTCGGCGACATTGACAACGATGGTTACCTCGATATTTATTTAGGCACCGGCAATCCCTTGTACCAGTCATTGGTACCAAATAAGATGTTTAAGAATATAAATGGCACCAGGTTCGCTGATGTCACTACGTCTGCACGCGTTGGCAACCTGCAAAAAGGCCACGGTGTTTCGTTTGCAGACCTGGATAATGACGGTGATGAAGACATTTACATAGATATGGGTGGCGCTTATGCAGGAGATGCCTATCAAAATTCTTTATATATCAATCCCGGGCAGAATAATAATAACTGGATAAACATTTCACTGGAAGGAACCAACTGCAACAGGGCTGCTATCGGGGCAAAAATAAAAGTAACCTTCAATGAAAACGGCATAACAAGATCTGTTTACCGCGATGTTAATTCCGGCGGAAGCTTTGGCTCTAATCCATTGGCGCAGCATATCGGCATTGGCCAGGCAACCATTATTCAGCGTATTGAAATAAAATGGCCGGGTAGTTCCACCCTCCAGGTATTTAAGGATGTACAACCCGGCAGTTATATAAAAATTAAAGAAGGCCAGTCATCTTTATCAAAGACAACACGTAAAAGCGCCGACTTTACACAAAGCCCGGGAATCATTGGCTGCGCTCCTAAATAAGATGATTATAACAGGAAGAGTTTATCAGCATTATACATGATCAGTATAAAAACATCACATGAAAAAACTTTTTTGGTTGGGTCTTCTCGGGTTATTCCTTTTTGAAATAGCCAACGTGTACTTCATTATGCCGATGCCGGGCAGCCAGCAAATGAACAGTATTGACACCGCCTATTTTCTATACAAGTGGCGCTGGGTATTTCGCATTGTATTCGGGCTGATGATCATAGCCGGCTTATTCAGATCAAACTGGAAAAGAAAATGGTTATTGATCATTCCTTGCGGCGTAGTAGCGGCTGTTATATACATGACCAATTTTAAAATGGCTGCAGATCATATGTTTTATCAACCCGAAAAGAAATTGCTGGCCACCGCCGGGAACAATAAAGTTGATTCAGGCCGCCTGGTGATCGGCATCATACATAATGGGGAGGCGAAAGCATATCCCATCCGGTTCTTAGGGTATCATCACCAGGTACAGGATACCATTGGCGGAAAACCGGTGATAGTTACTTATTGTACTGTTTGCCGGACCGGGCGTGTATTTGAGCCAACAGTGAATGGGCAGCCTGAAAAATTCCGGCTGGTAGGAATGGACCATTTCAATGCCATGTTTGAAGATGCTACCACCAAAAGCTGGTGGCGGCAGGTAAATGGCGAAGCCATCACCGGGAAACTGAAAGGACAAAAATTACCGGAAGTATTCAGCACGCAAACATCATTGGCGAATTGGTTGAGTTTGTATCCCAATTCTCTTATCATGCAGGCCGACTCTGCATTTATAAAATCATACAGCAGCACGACGAAATATGAAGATGGTTCAAGCCGTGATAATCTTACAGGTACAGATAGTCTTTCCTGGAAAGATAAATCGTGGGTGATTGGTGTAAAGGCAGGAGAAGAAAGAAAAGCGTACGACTGGAACCAGTTAAAAAAAGAACGTATCATTCATGATACAATAGATAAAGTCTCTTTATTACTGGTACTGGCGAAAGATGATAAAAGTTTTTTTGCATTGGAAAGACCTGCGGGCGCAAAACTCTCTTTAGATAATGATACTATCATTTATAATAACAAGCATTTCAGAATAGATGGTAAAGGTATTGACACTTCCTGGTCGTTCAGCCCTTTACCTGCTTACCAGGAATTCTGGCATAGCTGGCGGACTTTTAATCCCGGTACTACGAAATATGGTAGTGTTGCATTTTGACAGAAGAAATTTCTTACTGCTTTTATAAAAAGGGGACGGAGGAAAGGAGGGCCACAGAGATTTATTCATTCTTCCGACCTGGTATTTCTCCTCTCGGTACTCTTTATCTCTGTGGGCTAATATGCGTTGCGCTCACATACACTATTTCAATCTAAAGGTAGTGTCCGATTTTAGATATAGAATTCTATGTGTGTATTTCCTATGTATCTATGTGCCTATGTGGTAAAAGAATTCCAAACCGACCACTACCGAAATACTGAGTTTTATTTTGCCGGTTAGAAAAACAGTACCTTTAAGCTGTCTGTTTGTCCGAACGATTGCTTAAACCTTACTGAATGCAGCAAAGCACATTGAAAAAACTGTCTGAGGTTCTCGGTATCAGCATCTCTACGGTATCACGCGCCCTGAAAGATCACCCTGATATCTCCGAGAATACCAAGACCAAAGTAAAAGAGCTCGCTACCGCACTGGAGTACGAGCCCAACAATTCCGCTGTACAGTTGCGCACACGTCAAAGCAACCTCCTCGGTATACTGGTTCCTTCTATTGATAATTTCTTTTATGACTCTTTCATCGCGGCCGTGGAAGAAGATGCCAGGGTACATGGCTATTCTGTCATGATCATGCAATCGAGGGATAAAGTACAGATAGAAACAGCTAACCTTCACCTGTTTCGTAAGAACATGGTGATGGGCCTGTTCGCTTCTGTCTCGATCGAAACGGAAGACATGACCCCTTTTCACAAACTGGAAGAACTAAAGATACCTGTAGTATTTGTTGACCGCGTAGCTGAAGTGGAAGGATATCATAAAGTATGCCTCGCAGATGCAGAGGCGGCGAGAATAGCGGCCGAGGCCATCATTGAAAAAAAGAAGAAAAGAGTACTGGGATTATTTGGCCATCCTCACCTGAGCATTACCAAGATCCGCTGCGCGTCCTTCAAAGAAACATTTGAACGCAAATCACCCAAAACAAAGCTCATTATTGAATATCCCGAAGGTATCGCCGAATCAAAAAGAGTAGCGCTGGAAGTATTGAAAGAGAAAAACAGGCCCGATGTTGTTTTTTGCATGGGCGATATGATATTAATGGGTGTTATGCAGGCTGTTCATAAATTAAAACTGAAGGTTCCTGAAGATATCGGGATCATTGGTATCAGCAACGGCCTGATACCAACATTATACGATCCCAGGATCACTTATGTAGAAACGAGTGGTTTCAAACTGGGAAAACTGGCTTTTGCCCAGATGCTTTCCTGTTTACGAAACGACAATACTACCGAAGAAGTAACGGTTGAATCCGTACTCGTAGAAGGCGGTTCACTATAAGGACAGCCGGGTTGCTATTTTTTACACCGCAAACGTTATAGTTTTAATTACCTGCTTGCCCTTCATTTTCAGTAGCTTATTTTACTATGAAACGGTTGCTCCATGCCTAATTTTAAGATCAAGCTGTCACTGTTCCTCAACTATTTTGTTTTCGCCATATTATTAAACAGTGTGGGTACCGTTATCCTGCAGGTGCAAAATAATTTCGGCATCTCCAAGGGGTCGGCGAGCACGCTTGAAGCGTTCAAAGATCTTAGCATAGCCATAGCTTCTTTTTTGATCGCATCGTATGTCGTCAGGATCGGGTACAAAAAAACGATGCTGACAGCGCTGGCGTTAGTATCCGTGATGTGCCTTATCATGCCATCAACAGGCAGTTTTGTAATGACAAAACTATTGTTTGCAACCGTGGGAGTAAGCTTTGCGCTGATCAAAGTAACCGTCTTTGCCACATTAAGCCTGGTAACAAAGACCCGGAATGAGCACCTCAGCCTGATGAGTTTCCTGGAATCATTCTTTATGGTAGGCGTACTGGCCGGCTATTTTATTTTCAGCGCCTTTGTTGATAATGACAACCCGGGATCCACTGCATGGTTCAATGTATACTATATCATAGCAGGGTTATCCATACTCGCATTCCTCTTATTGCTTTCAACAAAACTGGATGAATCGCCGGTTAAAAAAGCAGAGATGGAAGAATCAAAATCCGCCGCAGATGATTTTGTCGGTATGCTCAGGCTAATCATCTTGCCACTGGTACTGGTTTTTATTTTATGCGCCTTCTTTTATGTGCTTATCGAACAGAGCATCATGAGCTGGTTGCCTACATTCAATAATGATGTGCTGAAATTATCTACAAGCCTGAGTATCCAGATGGCCAGTATTATGTCAGCGTCTATTGCACTGGGAAGATTCCTGGCAGGTATCCTTATGCGAAGATTTGACTGGCTGTACGTACTCGCCGGTTGTTTGCTGGCTGCAGCAGCATTGGTATTGCTAACGGTGCCGCTGGCAAAAAGTGTTAACGTCACAACAATAAACAGTTTGCGTGATGTACCGCTGGTCGCCTTTGCCTTCCCGGTGATCGGTTTATTCCTGGCACCTGTTTATCCTGCTATTAATTCTGTAATACTCAGCAATCTTCCTGCACATAAACATGGGGCCATGTCCGGACTTATCGTAGTGTTCTCTGCGCTTGGCGGAACCACCGGTTCCATTATTACCGGTCACATCTTTGAAGTCTATGGCGGGCAAAGGGCTTTTTATTTTTCACTTATCCCGGTCACAGTACTGATCATACTTCTTTTCCTTTTTAAAAGACTGCAGGTACGGTCAGGCAAGGACAGCATAGTAAAATTCGCCGGCGGAGGGCATTAACTTACCAGCTATGATGCAAACGGAAATACATAGTTTACAACAGCTTTTTGAGAACGTACAAATGAGCCGTATATTCCCGGATGGAAAAACCTTTGTTGATTGTATGCCTAAGTACGCCCCGGAAGAGATCGAAAAAAAATATATCATCCAAAAAGATCAGCCGGGGTTTCAACTTGAAAAATTTGTAACCGACAATTTTGATACGCCTATACCCCATTCTGACAATTATACGAGTAACACCGGTAAAACAGTCGAAGAAAATATTGAAGCACTCTGGAACGTACTCACACGGGAACCCGATGATAAAAAAGGCGGTACACTTATTCCTCTTCCTTATCCTTATATTGTTCCGGGTGGCAGATTCGGCGAGATCTATTACTGGGACAGCTACTTTACCATGCTTGGATTAAAAACATCGGGTAAAGATGATATGCTGGAGAATATGGTAAATAATTTTTCTTACCTGGTAGATACGCTTGGCTATATTCCTAATGGCAACCGCAGTTATTTTATTGGCCGCTCACAACCTCCCTTTTATTCATTGATGATAAAACTGCTGGCCGATATCAAAGGAACCCCCGTTCTTTTAAACTATTTACCTCAATTAGAAAAAGAATACCAGTTCTGGATGAAGGGCGCTGATACATTAAATGAAAAGAACCCATCGGCATGTCATACAGTAAGAATGCCGGATGGAGAGACGATGAACCGGTACTGGGATGAAAATGATACCGCAAGACCTGAATCATACCGCCACGATATTGAACTGGCCGAATTACTCGAGCAGAAAAAAGAAACGCTGTACCGCCATTTAAGAGCAGGCGCTGAGTCGGGATGGGATTATTCCTGCCGGTGGTTTAAAGACATTCACTCTTTTGCCAGCATTCATACAGCCGATATCGTTCCTGTTGATCTCAATAGTTTATTATGGCATCTCGAACAAACCATAGCAGATGCCTGGCAGTTAAAAGGCGGCCTGGCAGAAGCAAAAAGATACCAGTCATTGGCGTGGAAGAGAAAAGACGCTATTCAAAAATATAACTGGAATGATGCACAGGGGTTTTATGTTGACTATGATCTTTCTGCATCCAGGCAAAAAGAATTGCTGACGCTGGCCGGCGCGGTTCCTTTATTTTTTACCATCGCTGCTGAAAAGCAGGCAAAACAGGTAGCGGCTATTATACAGGAAAAATTTCTGAAAGCCGGTGGCCTTGTGAGCACGCTGGAAACAACCGGGCAGCAATGGGATGCGCCTAACGGGTGGGCACCATTGCACTGGATGACCATACAGGGATTGGAAAATTATGGAGAGCATGAGCTGGCTGCCGGCATAGCCAAACGATGGATAAAGCTAAATACGGATGTATTTAAACGCAGCGGCAAACTGATGGAAAAGTATAATGTAGTGGATACTCATGTAGAAGCAGGCGGCGGTGAGTATGCGGGACAGGACGGGTTTGGCTGGACGAATGGAGTGCTATTGGCTTTGATAAAAAAATATGGGTCGGCTGACTGAAAAATTTTTAACCTTCATATCAAGTGGTATTCTTGCACACAACGCTATTTAAAAATAGCGCTGCTCAGGTGTTTGAATGCTTCCATGGCACCAAGGTATTCACATGTCCTGGCTCCTGCTTTATTCGCGTTGAAAATTATTTTATTCCAGTTACCAGCTGATAGGTTTTTCATTTCCTGAACTGTATAAGAGCTTAACTGGTACAGCACTGCTCCAACAAATGCATCACCTGCGCCGGTTGTATCTACCGGGTTTACGGGTATGCCTGGGATGATTGTTGTTGTATTATCAAACCCAAGCATTGTTCCTTCTTTCCCAATTGTAATGGCAAAAACACCTTTTGTTTTTTCTAATAAAATACCTGCCGCCGTCTCCACCGAAAAAGCACCCGTAAGCAGCATGGCTTCTTCATCACTCACTTTAAAAAAATGGCTGTGCTGCAGAAAATTCCATGACTGATCAATAAAAGATTGCCTGTTGCTACGAAAAAGCAAATTGCCGGTAGTTGGGGTCGAAACTGATAAAAATATTTTTTAGTACTGCTTTTTGCAACAAGTGTGTATATGCTGTTTGAAGAGGAGCTGGTAAAAAAGCGGTAGCAGAGCCAAAGTGAATGATAGCATATTCATCCAGGTCAATACTATCAATGTCATCCGTACTTAACTGGCCATCGGCACCGCGGTTAAAATAAAAATCCCGTTCCCCGTCTTCCAGCAATGATACAAAAGCAAAAGTGGTAAAGTATCGTTCATCCTGCAATATCCTTGTAGCAGATACGCCAAAGGATGTCAATACATCAACCAGGTATTGTCCAAAAGGATCCGTGCCTGCCTTTGCTGCCAAATCAACAGTACCTCCGAGCGATGCAATCGCGGCAGCCACGTTTGCGGGCGCACCCCCGGCCTTTTTTAAAAAGTGCTGGCCGCCGGATAAAGAATTTCCTTTGTCTGTGCAGATCATATCAATCAGTACTTCGCCAATACACAGGATCTTATTCATGCTACTAAAATTAATTTTTATTACCCTTTATCATTTGCCATGCCGCAAACGTTTGCTGTGGGAAGTGTAAACCCGTTCCTTTTATCTCTTAAAGTTCGTTTATCTTCATTTCAAAATATCATCCGGCACACTCTATTTTGTAATCCCTTTTTTACAGGGAAGAATCTTAAGTCGCTTTATGAAAAAAATTTTGATTGCCGTCATTATCGTCCTTTTTCTTTCATTGGCTGCTGTTTATATTCTTATCCCGGCAAAACTGAGCATTTTCAAGCGCCCGGTCGGTTGACGCAAACAGGGAAAGCGTGCACCGTTTTCTTACCATGGACAGTAACTGGCATACATGGTGGCCGGGAAGTGTTTCAAAAGGTGATAGCGTTTCTTCCTATGTTTATGATAAATATAGTTTTCAGATCGAAAAGATATCCTACTACGGTATCCAGTTAAAATGGAAAGAGAATGGCCATAGCGGTACAGGCATCTTAAAAGTGTTGCCTTATAACACCGATAGTACTGCTCTTGAACTGGCAACAGAACTGAGCACAGGAAATAATCCTTTCAGCAGGATATATGGCTATTACCGTGCAAAAAAAATCAAACAGATGCTGGATACGATTATAAACATCACTCCAGTTATACGCCGGTGATATAAAGAACCTGTATGGCATTACCATTAAAAAAGAAAAAGTACAATACGAGTATGTACTCTCTGTAAAGAGATCATTCTCACATTATCCTGCAACAGAAGATATTTATACGATCATAAAAAAATTAAGGGCTCATATTAACAGGTCAGGAGCAAAAGAATTGTTTTTCCCTATGCTCAACATCAGAGAAACGGATAGCAGCGGATATATAATACAGGTAGGATTACCTATTGACAGGAAATTGCCTGATACAGGTGATATGTCTTCCAAATGGCTGCTGAAAGGCGGCAACATACTGACCGGTGAAGTAACAGGAGGAATACACCAGGTGAATGAAGGCTTAAAAAAATAGACCAGTATATCAGCGATTACCGCCGTGGCATCATTGCTATTCCTTTCCAGATGCTTATTACCGACAGGTCAAAAGAGCCTGATAGTACAAAATGGATTACCCGCTGGTATTACCCTGTTATATAACAGCCCGGTATCTTCTGTCAATGAAAACTAATTACTTCCAGGCTATCATTGTTCCTGGCTATAATCAATGCTTTTTTATCACCGATTGAAATTGGCCGGATATGGCGGACCTCTCCCCTGATGGTCAACCCATTCAATTTTTCACAAACCAGGTTTCCCTTGCCTTTATTTACCAGCAGGGTGCCGAAATCAGCATCATACCTTCCCATCTGTATATTATTGTCATAAAAATTACCCGCCAGCAAAATACCCGGAAGCATATCTTTATTGACATTGACCGGTATAGCATCATGATATGAAGTGAACTGCGCTTCCCAGGGTAATGCCTTAACCGTAAAATTAGATTTACCATCATTGATCAGCATAGCGCTGGAAAAAAAATCAGCGCTGAATACTTTCGCTTTTGCCAGTTTGTCTGCACCAAATATCTCTTTAATGGATGCTTTGGCAAAGTCTGCCGCATACAGAAATTTTTTCTTTAGCCCCGGCATTTGTTTTTCAAGGTCTGATTTACTGGCAAAGGTCGTTTCCCTTCCCTGCAGATAATAGGTAATCAGCTGTTCTTTTTTTCCATTCCCATCAAAGTCATAATAATAAAAACGCACCGGTTCTTTTTCACTGGCCGTTAAACGGCTGTTCAGCCCTTCATTACCGGCAATAAAATCCATATCGCCATCATTATCGAGATCGCAGGGCATAACAAAATTCCACCATCCCTTTTTATCCGTTATATACCTCTTGGTAAATACGCCCTTATTATTAATAAACACACAGATACCATCCCATTCCAGTGAAAGTACAAGATCTTTATCCTTGTCATTATCTATATCCACCCATACGGCGTGTTTTACAAAACCTGCATTAGCCAGGCCGGGCGCATACTTATCGGTAACGTCAATAAATCGGCCGGTTCCATCATTCTGCATCAGGCAGGAACGGGGAATTTTTCCGTATTCCCAGGGTACGGCCCTGCCGCCGATAAAGAGATCAACGTTTTTATCCTCATTAAAATCGCAGGCCGCTACAACAGACGCAGTTACAAAAACATTATTGAATGCATCATTTTTCTTTACAAGCTTTCCATGACCGTCATTGAGGTAAGCCCTGGGTAACAAGAATGCGCTATTGCCATAATATTCATTGCCCCCGCTGGCTATTACAAGATCCTTAAAGCCGTCTTTATTAATATCTTCCCAACAGGCATCAACATCCTCATACGTACTGTCATTCTCCAGCGATGATTGTGCTTCTTTTTTAAATTTACCTGAAGGTTGCTGAATAAATACGGCGCTTTTTTTCCTTTGGATGAACCGATGAAAACATCTTCAAGACCGTCACTGTTCATATCAGCCACTGCCAGTGCAGGCCCTTCCCTGAAACCATAAAAGGCATCAACGGTTCCCGGTCGAATTCAATAAAAGGATTCTCTTCGTGCCGGTACAGTAAATCAGTTTGCCGGGTTATATCTTCCCATACAGGGCTGTCGTTTGTATAAAACCTGTTGAGCATGGAGTAATCAAATGCAGGAAGGCCCGGCTTATAACGGATCTCCTGCAGGAGAGAATCTTTCTTTAAAATGATCTGCTGAAAAGAATTATCCGGCCAGACAAGAAATACAGAGTCAGGGTTTATCTTATTGAGACCCATTTGCAGCGGCATCTCCATAGATGATTGAAAGCCGCGAACCGGTTGTTTTTCATAAGTCATGATGCTCTTGCCGGAGAAACAAAAACCTTAGCCCCTACTGCGTTCCTGTTAGCCGGCGCTCCTTCCAGTTTTAACCTGACCGAAGGTTTATCCTTATTATCATTGGCATTATTACGGTATAATAAGGCCGGCTCATCAATATTATTCACTACGATATCAAGGTCGCCGTCATTATCAAAATCTGCATATACTGACCCATTGGAATACGTATCCCTGTCTCCGTCTACAAATGGATTGGCATCTTCAAATAACGCATTGCCTTTATTGGTAAAAAAACGATTGGGCAATTTTATCTGGGGGAATTTATTGATCAGCGCCATATCCCGGTCTTCAACACGGTTCGATCTTATTTTAGACTGGATCTCTTCATTGGGAAACATAGTTCACATAATCTATATCATTCAATCTTTTTGGAATACCATTCGACACAAACAGGTCTTTCAACCCATCGTTATCAAAGTCTATCCATAAGGGAGCCCATGACCAATCGGTGGCGGCTATACCGCTGTAGAGTCCTATTTCGCTGAACAGGCCATTTTTTCTGTTATACTGCAGGTTGTTTCTCGGGTACTGGGCGAATACCCGACACTTGTTTTATACTTGAAAATATCATAATCGTCTCCTCCCAATGATCGTTTTAAAATGTAAGGATCATAGGGAAGCATATCCGTTGAAATGATTTCAGGAAACCCGTCATTATTTATATCAGCCACATCTGCACCCATCGTATACTGGCTGGTATGCATAAGATGCTGCTCACCCTCTTCCTGAAAGTGCCGTTCTTCAGGTTGATGTATAAATAATCATTTTCATGAAAGTCGTTAGCCAATGTATATATCGGGATAACCATCCAGGTTAATGTCGGAAACGGCAATTGCCAGCCCATATCCCGCACCGGTACTGTTGATGCCGGATTCTTTGGTAACGTCAGTAAAGAACTTTCCGTCGTTTCTATAAAATCTGTCGCCCGACAAAGCATGATAAGTACCTGCAAAATCTTTTCTTGGTCTGAATGTACCGTTTTCATGAACCGAATGATTCAACAGGAACATATCCAGATCGCCATCCATATCATAATCAAAAAATGCCGCCTGCGTGCTGAAGCCGGAAAGTCAAGGCCGTATTCATGCGACATGTCTTTATAAGAAGGGATACCTTTCTGATCTATTCCCTGGCAGATCAGTAACTGGTTTTTACTTTTCAACGTTTCATACTGTCCCACTCGGCATACATATATATCAAGCAGGCCGTCATTATTGATATCCACTACTGATATCCCTGTTGTCCATCCCCCGTCTCCTGGTATGCCGGCATCTTTAGTTACATCCCTGAAGTTAAGATCACCGGCGTTCAGGTATAACTTATTATCATGCTGGTTGGACCCGAAGAACAGGTCAATAAGGCCATCGTTGTTAAAATCACCGGCACCCGCACCGCTGCCGTTATAAAAATAGATATACTTAAAAAGGTTGAAATCCTTATTATAAGAAAGATCGTTGCTGAAACTAAGGCCTGTCCGTTTACTGTCCAGTACTTCGAACATGGCAGGCAATTTTTTATCCGTTTTACACCCGGCAATAAAAACTGATAACCAGTAAAGACCGGCAAATATTGCAACTGTTTTATACGATCTGTGATCCATAACTTCCTTTACACTATTTTATTCTGTATAATGCAGGCCTGTCATCATTCTGCACAACCACGATATAGCGTGTACCGTTACTCTTAACTTCCCTGATGCCTTTGATCGCCCCGTGCAGGCTAAGTCCTGATTGTTTTGGCCCGATCCATTGAAAATCTCCTTTACCATCATTTGTCAGCATATATCCATAGCTGCCATCCAGTCTTCCAAACTGCGGGGGAAAACCAAATAAATTACCCCCCATCATAAGATCAGCTTTATTATCATGATTGATATCCGTTAACAATATCGCGTTTACACTCGACAACTGCACCATTGCCGGCAAAGGATGTACAGTAAATTTTCCCTTACCATCATTGATCGCTGTTACCGACTGGCAATAATTGAATTTCTTTTGTACTGACTTTTCTGTCAGCACCGGGCCAAACAAGTCTTGTATGGTCTTTTTTGCATAATCACTGTGTTTCAGGTTCTCTTTTTTCAACCCCGGGAACTGATCTGTTATTTCCCGTTTTAAAAAAACAGGCATATCTTTTCCGGCTATTGTCTTTGTCAGAAACTGATCTGGGGTTCCGCTATGATCAAAATCGTTGATCCATAATTTTACGGGATTTTCCCGGTCAGGTCTCAGGTAAAAATTTTCGCCGATATTACCCAGTACCAGGTCTGTCTTGCCATCGCCGTTCAAATCGCCTGCCGTTACAGTTTGCCACCAACCATATAATTCCCCCAGACCAGTATTTTTTAATTCTTCAAACTGATGCTTCCCACTGTTATAAGCAAATATTTTTGCAGCCATCCATTGCCCCGTAATAACGAGTTCTTTATCAGTATTTCCCTGTATATCTGCCCATACCGCTCCTGTTACCATTCCTGCATGTGCAATAGCGGGATTCATCGCTTCCGCCTCGTCGGTAAAATGCCCGTTACCATCATTACGGAATAAATAACTGCGGGGCGTCACACCATAATTATACGGAATACTTCTGCTGCCTACAAACAGGTCCATATCGCCATCTTTGTCATAATCATCAGCAACCGCTACAGCTATATTCATCCTATTGTCAGGAAAAGCTTTGGTATCTATTGTAAAAATCCCTTTACTATCATTTTTATACAAGCGGTGTTGCAACTGGCGGTTAGCAGGGTCTATTTTATTTCCGCCTGCACCGATATACAAATCCAGGTCTCCGTCTTTATCCGCATCGAAAAAAAGAGCCGCTACATCTTCGAGATCAGCATAGCTTTTAAAAACAGCTTGTTCGTTTTTATAAATCCTGTAGCTGCCTGGATATAGAGTTGTCCTGCCTGGTCCCTGGCTCCTCCTATATAAATATCTTCCCATCCATCTCCGTTTACATCACCTGCAGCAATGGCCGGCCCTTCCTTTGATAACATTTCCGGCAAGTTCCTTTCATAATAAAAATCCACGTATTCATCCTCGGTATGCTTGTCCATTTTTTGTGCTGCCGCTTCTAATAGCGTTCCTGTTATGCCTTGTTCCTTTTTAAGGGCAAGGTTTCGGGCAACTGCTGCAGTACATGTACTTTATTCAACGCAGGGTTTTCATACTTACTGTATTCCCTGTTGGGCCATACCACGATCATTGAATCTATACTTGCCAGGTTGCCGAGCCCGATGATCTGCTTATAATCCATGGATGACTGAAAGCCGCGGCTCGTCACTATTTCCCTCCAGTATATCTGCCCGTCCTTATACAATTTTACCTGGCTGCCGATAGCATACGTATTAAGGCCTGATCCCTTTAAAAGGATACCTATATAATTATTGCCGTTCTGCTTTCTTGCATTATTCCTGTATACAAATGCAGGCTGGTTTTCATTATTGACAACAAGGTCAAGATCGCCGTCATTATCAAGATCACCATAAGCAATGCTATTGGAAAAAGCCGGCTGATCAAGTCCCCATTGTTTACCGGTGTCTGTAAATTTCAGCTGACCGTTATTCCTGAACATCCTGTTGGCCAGCGGCGTTACCGGTATCTGTTTTAGTATCTCATTCATTTGTTCTTTCTTTCCTGTTTCCAGCATTTTCCTGTACACATCATTGGAAAAGAAATCAAGAAAGTCAAGGTTGCCTACATCTTTATTAATCCCATTACAGATAAAAATATCATTTAACCCGTCATTATCTGCGTCAAAAAATAAACCGCCCCAGCTCCAGTCTGTACCGGAAA
Source organism: Bacteroidota bacterium (assembly GCA_037200265.1). Classification (GTDB taxonomy): domain Bacteria; phylum Bacteroidota; class Bacteroidia; order Chitinophagales; family Chitinophagaceae; genus VBAT01. The sequence goes on along the minus strand of JBBCIL010000001.1, from coordinate 53,368 downwards.
CACCGCAGTAATTTCCTATTTCAGCAAAGCGGCCATCCTGGTTGTTCAGTTGCAGGCAATTCTTTACGTACTGGTGATAAAGCCCTGCCTTTTGCTTGCTGAGGTAAAGATCAATATTGTCAAACGTGCCTGTTGTCCTTTAACCGTAATCATCATCAGGGATCATATCGGTAGTCAGTATCTCGGGATACCCATCGTTATTAATATCACCTAAATCGCTGCTCATAGACGACATGCTGATATGCTGAACCCTGTCTTCCAACTCATCCCTGAATGTGCCGTCTTTCTGGTTAATGTACAGGTAATCTTTCTCTATAAAATCATTGCCGACATATACGTCAGGGTAATAATCTCCATTGATATCGCCGACTGAAATGCCCAAACCAAAACTGATAAGACCGGTATGGCAATCCTGCCTTTTTTGTTACTTCTGTGAACCGGTTATTATTATTCTGGTATAAATGATTACCTCCTCCTTTCATATTATCGTCAACATTCCATTGTGATATATCTGTATCACGCATGGCTGCATAGTTAAGTGAACTGAAAGGCAGGGGGCTGTTATTGATAATAAAACAGTCGAGATCACCATCAAGATCATAGTCAAAAAAAGATGCCTGCGTACAAAAACCGGAATGATCAAGGCCATACTGCTTTGCAGACTCGGTAAAGCCCAGGTCGTGATTATTAATATACAGTTTATTCCTGCGGTTGTCATTATTGATATGCCCTGAATTACATATATACATATCCAGCCAGCCATCATTATTAATATCCACCATTACGGCACCGGTACTCCATACTATCCTGCCGCATACCTGAGCCACCGGATATATCTTCAAACTTAAAGTTTCCTTTATTCAGATATAATTTATTCTCTCCTGTATTGGATGTCAGCAATACATCGCAAAGACCATCATTATTGATATCACCCAGGCTTACTCCACCCCCGTTATAAAAATTCCTGAAATAAAAACTGTTATCTGTTTTTGTATCTACCACGGTATCTGAAAATCTATTCCTGTACTGTCAAGAAGGGAAAACAAAGGGGCCGGCCCCGGTTGTTTGCTTTCATTATTACATGACAAAGCAAGCAAGGACGCTGCGAAACAGCCCGCCAGTAAAAATGTATGATTAATACTCATTCTTCTTATCAGTCAAAATATGCCTTGATCATTTTATCCTGTACAAAACCGGGTATTCATCGTTTTGTGCTACCAGCAGGTAACGATGGTCTTTTATCTTTATCTCTTTGATATCTTTTATACAGCCTTTTACGTTCAATCCCGACCGCCTGGATTCTACCCATTCAAAATTACCGTCTCCCTTATTCAGCAATACATGGCCATAACTGGCATCCAGCGCCCGAACTGGGGAGGAAAAACAAACATATTACCACCGGCTACCAGGTCCGGCCTGCTGTCAAGATTTATATCCACCACCTGTATGGCATTCACGCTTGACAGTTGCATCATCATCGCAACGGGTGGATTGTAAAACTGCCATTCCCGTTATTAACAGCCACCACCGAACTGCAATAATTGAATTGTTTCTGCTCTGATTTATCCAGCATCTTCTTATTAAAAAGATCATTTATGCTCTTTGATGCGTAATCACTATGCTTCAGGTTATTTTTCTTTAACCCCGGAAACTGGTCGGTAATCTCTCTTTTTAAGAATACAGGTACATCTTTTCCATTCACTGTCCTGGTTAAAAAAGATTCGGTAGTTCCACTCTGATCAAAATCATTCAACCAAAGTTTTGCAGGTTGTTCTTTAGCCGGGCGCAGGTAAAAATTTTCACCGATGTTTCCAATTACCAGGTCTGTTTTACCATCAGCATTCACATCCGCTGCGGCCAAAGCCTGCCACCAGCCATATAGTTCGGTAAGATGGGTATTCTTCAGTTCGCGGAATTTATTATCCGCCTTATCATAACTGAATATCCTCGTGGCCATCCATTCACCGGTGATGATTAGTTCTTTCTTATTATCCCCGGATAATCAGCCCAAAGGGCCGCTGTGATCATACCCGCAGTGAGCAATTGCGGGCACAGTTCAGGTGTCACATCTTTGAAATGACCGTTGCCGTCGGTTGTGATAAAGATAACTGGAGGACTAATACCATAATTGTATGGTACGCTCCTGCTGCCTGCAAACAGGTCTTCATGGCCATCTCCGTCATAATCATCAGCTGCCGCTACAGAGATATTCATGTCGTTATCAGGAAAAGCTTTGGTATCAATGGTGAAATTGCCTTTACCATCGTTTTTATATAACCGGTGCTGTAATTCACGGCTGCCCGGTCTTGCATTATTACCACCGGCGCCAATAAAAAGATCCGCATCCCCGTCTTTATCCGCATCAAAGAACAGTACTGCTATGTCTTCAAAACCGGCGAACTGCTTAAACACCGGCTGTTCTTTTTTTACAAAGCCGTTGCCTTTTTGCAGGTATAACTGCCCCGGCTGATCTTTGGCGCCTCCAATATATATATCACCGGTACCATCGCCCGTCAACATCAGCATACGCTATTCTAGGGCCTTCTGCAGACAACACAGCAGGAAGATTCCGTTCATAATAAAAATCAATATACTTGTCTTCTGTATGCTTATCCATTTGAACAGGTACATTTTCCAGCCATATACTATCCGGTGATCTTTCTATAAAAGCCAGGCGGCCTTTTTGAACGGTTGCGAAAGTGTATGCACTTTATTGAGTTCCGGTTTATCATAACGTGTACTTGTTCTGTCCGGCCAGGTCACGACCATGGAATCAATTTCTTTTAATTTTCCAAGACCGATTACCTGTTTATAATCAACGGATGATTGAAATCCGCGGCTGGGCAATACTTCCCGGTAATACACCTGGCTATCACGGTACAGTTTTATTTTACTTCCTATAGCGTAGGTATTATTGCCGGTGCCTTTCAGCATGACGCCGATATAGCTGTTGTTGTTTGCTCGCGGCTGTTATTCTTATAAATAAATGCGGGTTGGTTTTGGTTATTGATGACCAGGTCGAGATCTCCGTCGTTATCCAGGTCGCCATAAGCGGCCCCGTTTGAAAAAGAAGGTTCCATCAAGCCCCAGGATTTACCAGCATCAGTAAAACGCAGGTTACCTGTATTACGATAAGCTTTATTAGGGATGGCATACACGGGAATATGTTTTAATACGGAATCAACACTTCAACACTTTGCTTCTGCCCCGAGACGACCATACCCTGCACGACATCATTTGCAAAAAAATCCATGAAGTCAAGATTGGTTACATCGCGGTTAACGCCGTTGCAAACAAAAATATCATTGAGCCCGTCGTTATCTGCATCAAACAATAATGCGCCCCAGCTCCAGTCTGATGCTGAAACGCCGCTGTAGTAAGCTGTTTCCAGGAATTTTCCATTGCCTGTATTTACAAACAGGCAATTCTTCATGAACTGGCGGTAAAGCCCTACTTCTATTCTCTTGTTATAAAGATCAATATTATCAAAAGAGCCCAATGTTTTTAAACGATAATCATCATCGGGCAGCATATCTGTTGTGAATATATCCATATACCCGTCATTGTTGACGTCGGCCAGGTCAGCGCCCATGGAAGAAAAGCTGTTTTGCTCAATCCTTTCTTCCATCTCATCTTTAAATGTTCCGTTTTTTTGATTGATATACAGGTAATCTCTTTCATAAGAATCGTTGGCCACATACACGTCAGGGTAGCCATCCATGTTAATATCACCTACTGAAACACCAAGGCCAAAGCTCATCAGCGTACCATGAATACCGGCAGCTGAGGATACTTCAGTAAAATGGCCGTCATCGTTACGGAAAAGATGATCGCCGCCGCCTTTCAGGAAAGCAGCAACGTTCCAGTCCTTATCCTGCAGATCGCGCCGGTTATCATAGCCCAGGCTGTTGATGGGCATAGGACTGTTGTTGATCATGAAGCAATCGAGGTCTCCGTCAATGTCGTAATCAAAAAAAGAAACCTGTGTTGTATATGCGGAAATGGCTAATCCATATTCAGCTGCCGATTCAGTAAAGCTGAGATCATGGTTGTTGATATAAAGTTTATTCCGGCGTTTACCGCTCTTCATATGCCCGGAATTACAGATATAGATATCCTGCCAGCCATCGTTATTGATATCTGCCATGACCACACCAGTGCTCCACATACTATCCTGGCGCATACCCGACCGGGCAGTTATATCTTCAAACTTAAAATTGCCTTTGTTCAGGTATAATTTATTTTCCCCTTTATTGGAGGTCAGTAAAATATCGCATAAACCATCATTGTTGATATCAGCGATGCCTGCGCCGCCTCCGTTGTAGTAATTCCGGTAATAAAAACTATTTTCCAGTGAATCATCAATAACCCTGTTATTAAAATCTATGCCTGTTTGTTCCTGCAGTGTAAATAATGTATCCCCTGTCGTGGAGTGCTTACAGGCTACTGTCAGAATAAGCAATAAAAATGGCAGACAACGTTTTAAAAAATAGGTGATCATGCTCGAAAGTCAATTTCAAATTTACCTTATTTTAAACTCATTCACTTTAATAGCTGTTACAATTACAAACAAAAAAAGCCATTAGAAAATGGCTCTTTTGAATTGCTAAAATTACTAACTGCTTGCTCGAAAAATTTAATATCCCGGGTTTTGAATTAAATTAGGATTAGCTGCTATTTGCTGGTTAGGAATAGGGAATAAGAGATATTTGGGATCACTTACATCACCTTTCAGCTGTTTGGCTGTCAAAAATTTGCCAAAACGAATAAGGTCCTGTCTTCTCCAGTTTTCCGTATAGAGTTCTCTTCCTCTTTCATCCAGTAAATTATCCAGTGTGACCGAAGGCAGCACAGTAGCGCCACGGTTTGTACGTATCGCATTAACAATGGGAAGCGCCGCCGCTGCTGCATTGGTCCTTAGCAAAGCCTCCGCTTTCATTAACATCACATCCGCCAGGCGGAAATAAACATAGTCATTGCCCCATGTACCACTTCCGGAATTTGCCCAGTCAACAGGGTATTTATATATCCTTATTCCAGTTACCTCAAGATTGCTCCCGGTTTCTATCAGTTTAACTTCCGGAGTGTAACTCAAAGGAATGGTACCTGCCTGTAGCGGAGCGTCATTGGTAAGATCGTATTGTTGCCCGATTAATAAACCAACGTTAACACGATTGCCCGGGTTTGGCCGGGTAGCATCACCTGTAGGATAAGCAACACCTCTTCTTTTATCAACCGCTTCAAACTTTCCATAAAAATCTGAAAGGGTAGAAAAACCATTCCATCCTCCGGGCGCCTGGTTATAGTGTATAGTAGAATGTATCCTGCTTCTTATTTCCCCTGATTCCACACCACCGATATTTTCCTGTACCCAGATATTTTCTTTACCGATCGTAGTATTGCCCGGAGCAAAGTTGTCAAAATAATTGGTGCTGAATGAATAGGCAGGGTTAGCAATGATCTGGTCAGCCAGTGTAATAACCTGTGCCATATCTGCAGGATCAAAACCTGGTGTCGCCCCTGTTGGCAAATGTACCTTTGTTAAGATAGCATTTTATCAATAAAGCTCTTGCCGCGTCTTTGTTAGCTTTTGTGTTGGGACCGGCTGGCAGATCAGGAATTACAGCCGTGATCTCACTCATAATATATGTAAGCGCTTCAGCTCCTTTTCTTACCAATGGCGCTTCAATGGCGTTTCCACCCGGTTCCCTGTAAGGAAACTGGTCCCAGCCATCCAGTAACATGAACTGCGCCATTGCCCGTAAAAACCTGGCTTCTGCAGCCTGCTGGAGAGTAGGGTTAAAGCGCAATAACTCTGTAGCGCCATAAACCACTCCATTAAGATTATTGAAAAGATTCCTGATGAAGTTGTGATCGCCTGTCCATTTTTGAGAATACAATACACGCCATATACCATTATCGTCCCAGTCTGGTCCGCGGGTAGGTACCAATGTCTCATCCGTGGTGGCTTCCCAAAGCGCATATACATTTTCGTGGTTCTGGAAGGGAAGGCGGATATTATCATATACCCCTTTTAATAAGGCATTGACATTACTGCCGCCACCACCACCGCCAACTTGTTCTTCGGTTAAATTACCGCTGAATTTTTCGTCGAGCTTGGTACAACTTACCACTGCCAGCGAAAAATAAACAAGGGCGATTATGATTACTTTCTTAAGCATATTAAAAATTTTTATAAATATCTATAAAGAAAAATTTATTCCTACGGTGATAGTCCTTGCTGAAGGATACGGTATATATTCTATCCCTACCGAAGGAACGCCATTGCTGTTTTTATCCACGTTTACTTCCGGATCAAAGCCGCTGAACTTTGTAATGACAAATAAGTTTTGACCGGTAACATATACATTAATGCCTTTGAAAATATTGGTGATGTTCCCGATATCATAGGCAATGTCGCATTCGTCATTTTCAGGTAGTTACCTTTTTCCAGGAATCTTGAAGAGGCTGTTACCGGGTTGGTATATGATTCCCTTTACAGGATCTTCAAATACCGAAACCGCGATATTCCTTCCACGGTGAATGCTGCCTACATTGATAACATTGTTCAGCGTATTATTATAAATTACATGCCCGAAAGCTCCGTTCATATTCGCAATAAGGGCCCATTTTTTATATCTCAGTGTTGTGCTCAGCCCAAGCAACGTTTTAGGATTAGGATTGCCTACATAATAAAAAGTATTTCCATCATCCGTATACATAGACTGGCCCGTCGCTTTATCCATGCCAAGAAATTCCCTGGTGACAAAAGCATTGATAGGAAGGCCATTTCTTATAACCTGCACCTGCGTACCTGTAACGCCCTGTCCATCGAGGTCACCGGTTGGGATAGATGTGATAAGCCCGGATACATTGTTCTTTAAAAAAGTAGCATTAACATTAAAATCCCAGCTCAGATCGCCCTGGTTAATGATGTTTGTATTAACAGAAAACTCAAATCCTTTATTATCTATATTACCCGGCAGGTTAATCCACCTGATAGGAGCGCCCGGTGCTGCCGGTTGTGCAGGAGCGCTTGGGAACAATAAGTCGGTTGTTCTCTTGTTGAAATAATCCATTGTCAGGGAAATCCTGCTATTCAATACTGTAGCATCTATACCAATATTGAATTGCCTGTCGGCCTGCCATTTCAGGTCAACGTTTGGATTGTTGATCTGGTTGATACTTCCGTTAGCTCCGAAACCATATCTTGCCTGTGCTGAGCCGGAAGGAAATTCCTGGTTTCCAACCTTACCCCAGCCGCCACGGATCTTTAATGAGTTGATAAAATCAACCTTGAAAAAATCTTCTTTGTTCAGTACCCATGCCAGTGCGAAGGACGGGAAATAACCGTATTTATTGTTCTCGCCAAATTTTGTCGAACCATCTGCCCTGATCGTAAGAGTAGCGAGGTATTTGTCCCTGAAATTAAAAGCAGTTCTTGCGAAATAGGATTGTATTTCAAAAGAAGGGTCTACAAAGGAACTGATGCCCCGGTTAGTACTGTTACCATACTGTATATAATTCGTATAGTTCAATCCATAATTACCAAAACCGCCTGCTGGTCCTTCTGCATTTAAATTATATCCCTTGTTGGTATATTTCAGGTATTCATAGCCTACCACAGCATTCAGGTTCAGGTCCTGGGCTATTGCTTTATTAAAATTTATAGTATGCGTGAATTGCTGTGTTGACAATTCCGCCTGCCCGATCTGGGCAAAGCCTTTGCCCTGTGACCGTGCAATGTTTATATCCGGCGACATGGTGGTCCTTCTTGTTCCCACACCATAATTTATACTGTACAGGAACCGGTATTCCAGCCAGCTATTGAATTTATAATAAGGAGAGATACTTGCTAAAATAGTAGTCACTTTCGCCTGGTCATTATAAGCGGCGGAAAGACCCAGCGGATTGATAATACTTGTACCGCCGACATTCACTAATGAATCTGTCCCGTTAGACCGCTTTACAACCAGGGGCAGTGTCGGATTCCATTGCAGGGCCTGGCCGATCAAACTTCCTTCCGCACCCGCATCATTGGATATAGGAGCGATATCCTCAGTGTACTGGCTGGGGAGTATAGTAAGATCTAAACCTAATTTCTTGCTTTCAAGAAATTTAAATTGCCCGCTGAAATTGGCTGAGTATTTTTTAAATCCTGTTTTTAATATGATGCCCTTCTGGTCAAGCGCACCTAATGAAAAACGGTACCTGGCATTTTCATTTCCCCCGCTTATACCTACATTATAATTTTGTATCACACCTGATTGTGAAATCTCATCAAAGGGATCCACATTACCACCCTTATCATGAGAAGCAGGTTCTCCGTAATACGTCAATGCTTGCCTGAACTGGCCTGCATCCAGTATCGCGATCTTTCTCATAACAGAAGAAAAACCAACAGAAGTACCAAAATCAATCCTGGTTTGTCCGGGCTGGCCTTTCTTGGTCGTGATGAGCGCTACTCCGTAAGCAGCTCTTGATCCATAAATAGCGGTAGCAGAAGCATCCTTTAAGATATCAATGGATGCAATATCGGCAGGATTCAAAAAGTTTAAAGGATTGGAAGCCGGGTTACCGCCTCCAAATCCAAAATCACCGATAGAAGGCCTGGGTGATCTTCCGTCTAAAGGAACACCGTCTACGACAACTAAAGGTTGACCGCTTCCTGTTATAGCTGAGTTACCTCTTATTTTTATCGTGGTGGCTCCGCCGGGCTGCCCGCTATTATTGGTAATCTGTACGCCGGCTACTTTTCCCTGGATCAACTGGTCGGGAGAAGTGTAAACACCTTTATTAAAATCTCTTTCGGTAATTGTCGTAACAGCACCGGTTAGATCTTTCTTTCTCGAAGTACCGTAGCCGATCACTACTACTTCACTTAAACCACCGGCCAGCGCCTGGAGGGAAACAGTAACAGAAGACTGACCTGCAATATTTACCTCATAGGAATCATATCCTATCGAGCTGATCACAAGGGTGGACACAGAAGAAGAAACAGAGAGACTGAAACTACCATCCTTTTGTGTAGTTGTACCGCCGGATGTTCCTTTTGGAACAACAGAGGCGCCTACTACAGGTGTTCCGTCTTTTGAATCCGTTACTTTACCGGTAACAGTTTTGTTTTGCGCAGAGGCTGCATAGAAGAAAAGAACGAATACGGTAAACAGTAATGCAGAAAGCAGTTTTTTTGCAGACATAAGCAAGCATTTAGAAAGTTATAATCGAAGTGTTGATCCTAGTTTAACAATGCTCCTTTCCAGGAACGTTCTGACCCCCAGGTAAGAAACAAGGTTTGGTGCCTGCATTTTATACATCGTAGATGGTTCACTGGTTCTGGTAACGTTCACTTCTTCTGTCAAGGCAGAAGATTTCTTGCTATAGCTGCTTTGATCCAAAAACAAATGTTAAAAATGCCTTAGCTATATAAATCTAGACTTTAAAATGTGCAGAACAAACACTGAAGGAGCTTTGAGTCGGGTAAAAAATCACCGCAAACATTTCCGCAAATGTTTCCGGTGGAAAAAATAATGCGTTTATTTTAAAATAAATACGGGAGGAAACAGAAGTGTCGGATTGACAACTAACTTATTGTTTATACGTGAGCTGGTAATGCAATAACTGCCGTGCCATACACAAGATCATATTTCACTTACTTATTGTTTAGCATTATCATCCTACCAGGCTTTTAGCACTATGCGTTTTATACTGATCTTTCAGCGCATACAATTTGCCGGGGCGGTGAGAAAGGTTGCTCTCCATTTCGTTGAGATCTTCCAGCCAGTCCTTTACCGCTATCTTTTTGCGGAAATTTCTGCGGTCAAGTTTTATATCCAGTATAGCTTCATACACTTCCTGTAATTCACGGAGAGAAAATTTATCCTGAAGCAGGTTAAATACAACCGGATGTTCCATTACCTGGTCTCTTAAGCGTTGCAAGCAGGTATTCAATATCTGCCTGTGATCAAACGCGAGCTTTTTTATATCATTCATCGTATGCCAGTGAAGGTCATGGTGATCAATGCTCAGTTTATGATGCCTGATATCTATCAGTGAATAATAGGCGGTAGTGATAACACGGCCCGAAGGGTGACGCCCGATACTGCCAAATGTATGCACCTGTTCCAGGTATACATCATCCATCCCCGTTCTGTCTGCCAGCACCCGGTAAGAAGCGCTTTCAAGATCCTCGTCCGGGCGCACAAGATCGCCCAGTAAAGAATAAAGACCGGAAAACTCTTCCAGGTCGGATTTAATAAGTAATACTTTCAGCTCTTTATTGTCATAACCGAAAATGACACAGTCAACTGAGATCGCTATATTAAAATAGTCAAGGTGACTTATTTTTTCAAGCGCTGCTGTTTTAAGATTAAGTTCATTTGACATAAAACTATTGCAGTAAAACTTTTATTGATCTTATCTTATTTTTTGTCTGCACTTTCAGTAAATACATACCGGGTGGCAAATTATTGGTTTTAGCTGACAATGAAAAAGTATGTTTTCCTTTTGCCAGCGTACCATTATATACAACCGCTAACTTTGACCCTGTATATTCCAGAGATCAGCCTGTACATTCCCTCTTTCAGGAACGAATATTTCTGTTACAGAATTATTCTCCACCGGGTTGGGATAAACAGCGGCCTGCAATGCATTGCGGTATTATTGATATCAATTACCGGTGTGGTAGCAATATTACTCACGTTGCGGTTCACGTACACATGAAATTCGCCGGGCTGCAAAGCAAGAGATTGCGCGGCGCCGGTTGCAGAAAAGGTAACACCGTTTAGATAATCAAACCAGGTACCCGCTGAAGGAAAAGTGAAAAGACCTGCCTGCGCTGTCACATCAAAGTTGCCTACTACACAGATCATAGATGAGTCGGCAGCACTGCGGATAGTTATGTTTTTAAAGCCCCCGGCCAGGCTGCGTGTAAGACTGATGTTATTACCAATGAAAACATCTTTGTACCAGGGATGAAAACGAAGTTTGTTTAAACTGCTGTATGTATCATACACTTTTTTCCGCTGTGCATCCAGCAAATAGTCCCAGCGGATCGGCTTGGCATCCGTCTTGGTATTACAATCACCGCCCTCCCCCGTTTGTAGCCAAATAACACCGGGAAAAATCATAACCCAGCTCGCCAAATTCCCATATCATTTTAGGCCCGGGCGTGGTGAGCATAAATGCCGCATTCAATTCCATTCTTTTTAATGCAGTGCCTACTTCTCTTATATTATAACTTCCGGCAGCATTTCCATATTTAATGTTCTTATAGGTTATTCTTTCTTCATCATGACTTTCCATAAAAGTTACCAGGTGCGGGTTTTGCCAGTTCCTGGCAGTATAAATTCCTCTTTCGAAATTTGAATTGGTCAGAAATCCCATTGAAGCTTCCTGGTACTGTGTCCACACATTTGACCAGAGTAAAAAACCATTGTCTGATAATTCTTTTTCCTCCATATCATCACAAAAATGCTCCAGTATGATATAAGCGTCAGTATAGATGGCTTTGATAACAGTAGCATAGTTATTTAATATGGCGATACGCGTAGGATCATAGGCAGAAAAAGCAGCATCGTTTGAAGAAGGTTTCTGTGTAAGGCCTTTTGAAAAATCAAAGCGGTATCCGTCAATCTTGTATTCCGTCAGCCAATGCTGTAATACCCGGTTGAAGAAATAAGTAGTGGCCGTACTGGAATGATTAAAATCTTCTCCGAAACCAAAAGCTGTAGGCGCTACCGGGTTGTACCAGGGATTGTTGGCCGCCGGCCTGTTGTTTTGCGCATCCCAGTATAGTTGCGCCAGCGGAGAGGGTCCGTACGTATGGTTAAGTACAATGTCCATAATCACAGCCATTCCTTTTTTGTGGCAGGTATCTATAAATTCTTTCAGGTTATTTTTTGGTCCGTAATATTTATCGGGAGCAAAATACTGGTAAGGATTATAGCCCCAGCTCAGGTTGCCTTCAAACTCATTAAAAGGCATTACTTCAATGGCATTGATGCCAAGTGACTTTAAATAATTGAGTGTGTCTTTCAGTGTTTTCCAGTCATGTGCTGTTATAAAATCCCTTAGCAGCAATTCATAAATAACAAGGTTTCTTTTATCAGGTCTTGAAAAATTAGCTACTGCCCAGTTATAAGCCGGGGCATTTGTTTGTAATACACTCACCATGCCCGATTGACCGGCCGGGTATGGCTTTAATCCCGGGTAGGTCGCTGATGAAATACTGCCATCGTTACCGGCATCAAGAATTTTTTCAGCATACGGTTCACTTATCTTCAGCGTACCATCTACCAGGTATTGAAAAGCATATTCAGTGCCTGCTGTAAGACCTGTAATAGTTAACCACCAGTAATTGCCATCCGGGGTTTTATTCATTACATATTGCGGTTGTTCTGCCCAGTTGTTACCCGGAAACTCCCCGATCACCGATACCCTGCTTTTACCAGGTGCGTATAAGACCAATGTTACTTCTGTATTATTGGCTGCATAATTAATTCCATCCTTTACACCCGCCGGAAGTGGTAAAACAGTGGGAGCGCTTGCCACAAAAAACTGGAAGCTTTCTGATTTTGTAGTCGCTCCGTCAATAGCATCAACCCTGATAGTTTGAGCGCCGGCTGCCAGTACGGGATTAGCTGAAATGGTAGTGACGCCGCTGGCTGTTTGAATTTCTGTTCCGTTGAGGAACAATTTCATCACAGCGGGTTTATTTGCAATAGCGGTAAGTGCGATATTATCCCCGACTTGTTTTGTTATCGTTTCAGGAATTCTTGTAAAAGTGGGTTGAAAAAAAGGCACGGTAAACCTTGTAGCAATAGTATTATCATACACCGGAATATACATGTCGCTTCCATCGGTATTGGCCGCTTTCTTTACAAGGCCCGAATTCGCATTGGCATCACGAAAAAGGATACCTATGCTTTTAATGGTCTCACCGGCGGGCACGCCAAAAAAATCCCCTGATATTATTAATGGTGTACTGGTACTTATTATTACCCAGCGATACTGCTTTCAAAGCAGGAGTGGTACCACCCCAGGCGCCGCCGGTACTGCCATTTACATACAGCCATTGCTGACCTCCGTTATTACTTAAATTGGTAGTAACACCGGCATGCACATAAATATTATTGGGATCGGCATAATTGAATAAACCCCTGGTTGCCTTTGCTGGCATCAAGCGTGATAACAATGTTATCATTATCTTTTGGAAACTCGGGTGTCCATGTCAACAGTTGGGAATAGAGTACCTGGGAGATGAACAGCAGGCACCCTGCGGCAAGCAGCAATCGTTTCATAAAAGCAATTATTGGCAATTAATAATGATCGAAGATACATAATATGTACTTTCGACACATTAATTTTGAATCTTTTTTCCGGTGCGGGCATATTCTCTTTGGAATTAACTTTAAGGCCGAAAGAACACTATATGTATTCAGTCCAGGACACAAAAGCCCTTCAGAAAGAAACGATTAGCTTTCTTAAAAAGGCCGGGAGCGACAAAATAGATGTAAAAGAGGTGGAAACCCTGCGCGGTATTCTCCGCTTTCACGAACACAGGTATTATATATTAAATGATCCGCTGGTCTCAGATTATGAATATGACCAGTTGTACAAAGCCCTGGAAAAAACAGAGACGGACAATCCAAAACTCATCACGCCCGACTCACCCACACAGAGAGTAGCAAAAGGATTGACCAAAGCTTTCCCGACCGTTCAGCATCTCGTGCCCATGTTATCGCTCGATAATTCTTATAACAGTGATGACCTGATTGATTTTGACAGGAAGGCAAGAGAAGCAACAGGCCTGGACAAGATCGAATATTGTGTAGAGCCAAAATTCGATGGCGGAAGTATCTCTATCATTTATGAAAACGATATGCTCACGCGGGGCGCTACACGCGGCGATGGAGTGGAAGGCGACGAAGTAACCACCAATCTCAAACAGGTTCGTTCTATTCCCCTGTCAGCGAAATTTTCTGATTATGGTTTGCAACAGGTAGAGATACGGGGTGAAGTGATGATCAATAAAAAAAATTTCGCAAAGTATAATGAGAAACTGGTTGAACAGGGCTTTGCTCCATTGGCTAACCCACGTAATGCGGCGGCCGGTACACTTCGTATAAAAGATCCTTCTGAAGCGGCGAAGAGAAACCTGGAAGCATTTGTTTATCATGTCAGTTATTATTCTTTATCAAAAGGAAAAAAGCTACCAAGGGAAATGACAACGCATGCCGGATCACTGGCCATGTTGTGGGCGCTCGGTTTCCGCAGTCCCGAAAAAGAAAAAAAAGTCTTTAAAGGCATCGAAGGCGTTATTGAATACTGCAATGAGTTTGAAGTAAAAAGAGATGACCTGCCTTACGAGATTGACGGCATGGTAATAAAAGTGAATGATTTTGCCCTGCAGGATGAATTAGGCATGACCTCTCATCACCCGCGCTGGGCCATTGCCTATAAATTCAAAGCAAGACAGGGCACCAGTAAATTACTGCATGTAGAATTCCAGGTGGGAAGGACCGGCGCAGTAACGCCTGTAGCGAAACTGGAGCCCGTAGGTATCGGTGGTGTTACGGTCACCAGTATTTCCGTTCATAATGAAGAGTACATAACAGAAAAAGATCTGCGTATCGGTGATGCGGTACTGGTAGAGCGTGCCGGTGATGTGATACCACAGATCGTAAAGTCCATGCCGGAACTAAGGACAGGAAAGGAAAAGAAAATACAGTTTCCTAAAACATGCCCTGTTTGCAACAGTAAATTATTCAAAGAAGAAGGCGAAGCTGTATGGAGATGCATCAATATCGAATGCCCGGCACAGGTAGTGGAGCGGATGATCCATTTTGTAAGCAAGGATGCTATGGATATCCGTGGCTTTGGTGATGCCAATGTGCGGAAATTCTATGAACTCGGTTTACTGAAAGATGTTCCGGGTATCTACAAAATTGATTTTGATAAGATCAGCCAGCTGGAAGGATTTGGTCAGAAATCAATTGACAATCTTCAACTGGCCATCAGTAATTCCAAAAAACAGCCTTTGCACCGTTTGATATACGGCCTGGGTATCCGCTTTGTTGGCGAAACAACCGCCAAGACATTAGCACAGGCAGTTGATCATTTGCTCGATCTCAAAGATTTCGCGTTGGAACAATTACAAAACCTGGAAGATATAGGGCCAAAAGTAGCGGGCAGTGTGCATCATTTTTTCAGCACAAAGGATAATATCAAAATACTGGAAGAACTGGAAACACTGGGATTGCAGTTAAAAAATCAAAAGAAGGAACATACTAAGGACGGCAATCTTACCGGGCAAACATTTTTATTTACCGGCACCTTACCTACGTTAAAAAGAAGTGAGGCAGAAGGCATGGCAGAAGCGAACGGAGGACAGATATTGGGAGGCGTGAGCGCCAAACTCAACTACCTGGTAGTAGGAGAAGATGCCGGAAGCAAATTGGAAAAAGCTAAAAAGATCAATTCGGTAAAGATCATTTCGGAAGATGAATTTTTAAAACTGGTGGGTAAAAAATAATAGCGTTATGTTACAACCGTCTACATTAAAATTTCTGAAAGACCTGCAAAAGAATAATAACAAGCCCTGGTTTGAGGCGCACCGGAAACAATATGAAGATGCAAAGGATGATCTCGCTTCTTTTATCCAGGTGATCATTGACAAGCATGGCAAAAAAGACGAGAGTATTGCGCACCTGAAAGCAAAAGAATGCACATTCCGTATTAACAGGGATGTCCGCTTTTCAAAAAACAAGGCCCCGTATAAAAATAATATGGGCGCTTATATGGCCCGCGGCGGTAAGAAATCTCCTTTGGCGGTTATTATTTTCATTGCCAGCCGGGAAAATGTTTTACCGGCGCGGACTCTGGATGCCTATGCCTGCCGAATTAAGTAAAGTAAGACAGGAGATAGATTATAATTTCAACGAATTCAAAAAGATCATTGGTTCTAAAAAATTCAAATCGGTATACGGCGATCTTTCGAGAGAATCAGAATATATACTCACCCGCGTACCCAAAGGATACGAAACCGGTAACCCCCGCCGCAGAATACTTAAAATTGAAAAGTTTTGTCTCCATACTCCCTCTCAAAGACGCGGATATCACTTCCAAAGATCTGACAAAAAAAATACTGACAGCTTTTGAAACGCTCCAACCGGTACTGGAGTTTATTAACCGGGCGATAGAGTAGAGAAGACAGAAAAGACCGAAAGTCCGCGGCGTAAATAGCTGCACTTTCTTCTAAATGAAAGTCCGAAGACAATTTCTAAAATTGTAATGACTTTTCACTATCAATACTCGTCTCCGGTCTTCCGGTCTTTCCGACTTACTTACTTACAACAACTTTTTAGCCACAAGGTATTCCGCTATCTGCACAGCATTGGTAGCCGCTCCTTTGCGAAGATTATCTGAGACCACCCACATATTTAAAGTATTTGCCTGGCTTTCATCCCTTCTCAGTCTTCCGACAAATACTTCATCCTTTTCATGCGCATCCATCGGCATAGGATAAAGCTGGTTGGGAAGATCATCTATCACTACCACACCCGGTGATGCTGCTAACAACGCTCTTACATCGCTCAGTTCATAGTCTTTGGCAAATTCCACATTTACCGCTTCGCTATGACCTCCCATTACAGGTATGCGGACAGTTGTCGCAGTCACACGAATGGAATCATCCCGCATGATCTTGCAGGTTTCCTTTACCATTTTCATTTCTTCCTTGGTATACCCATTATCAAGAAACACGTCTATCTGCGGTATAGCATTCATATCAATGGGGTACTTGTAAGCCATGGGATATTCTCCGCCGGATCCTTTCACTTCTTTTTCTCTTTCACCTCTCAGCTGCTCAACAGCTTTGACACCGGTACCTGTTACGCTCTGGTAAGTTGATACAACAATTCTTTTAATACCGTATTTTTTATGCAGTGGGTTCAAGGCTACGACCATTTGAATAGTAGAACAATTCGGATTCGCGATGATCTTATCGTTCTTGGTTAAAATATCCGCATTGATCTCGGGTACTATCAATGGTTTGTTTGGATCCATACGCCATGCAGAAGAATTATCAATGACCGTTATGCCCGCTCCGGCAAACTTCGGCGCCCACTCCAGCGATGTACTGCCGCCGGCAGAGAATATCGCTACAGCCGGTTTCGCTGCAATAGCATCCGTCATACTCACTACTTTATACTTCTTTCCCATAAATGTTACTTCCTTGCCTACTGATCTTTCTGAAGCAACGGGGATTAATTCCGTAACCGGAAAATTTCTTTCTGACAATACCTGTAGCATTTTAGTACCTACCAGTCCTGTGGCGCCGACTACTGCAACTTTCATTGAATGTTTGTTTTTAATCGTTATTTAATCCGTTTTTTTCTTGCTGGCCCATCATTGCCGGGTACTAGGTTTGTATAAGCATATGCGGGGCAAAAAAAGACCCCTCCGTAAGGAAGGTCTGCTAATCTTTTATATGGTAACATACATACACAGCAAACCTTCCCTAGGGATGTGTCTTAATGCGCTTTGTATGTTTCTTTATCATCATCAGGTGGCAAAAGTAATCCTGCAAAGCTTTCCGTCAAAATATTCTTTACTAATTTTTATTACATGCTGTTTAGCATTACAACCGTTAGTATAACCCCGCAATCATGAAACTTATCCTGCTCCTGCTTTTAACCGCTTTGTTGCCTGCCTGCCTATATGCGCAGAACAGGTATGATATAGTGATGGACGAGATCATGGCTGATCCGGCACCGCAAACCGGGTTACCCAATAATGAATGGATAGAACTAAGGAATACAACATCTGCTCCAATTAATTTACAAAACTGGCGGATCGGTGATGCTGCCGGTCAAAGCGGCCCGATGCCTGGCTTTATATTAGAGCCTGACAGTTTCGTTATTGTATGTACAGGTAGCGCTGTAGCGTCGCTTTCTGTTTTTGGCACTACTATTTCCGTCACCGGTTTTCCGTCCCTGGATAATGATGGTGATCAGCTGTTCTTAAAAGCGCCCAATGGAATGATCATACATGCTGTGAGCTACACTTCATCATGGTATCAAAATGAATTGAAGAAAGATGGCGGCTGGACATTGGAAATGACAGACACTAGAAGTCCCTGTGCCGGTACCAGCAACTGGAAAGCGAGCATCAGCACAACGGGAGGTACACCCGGAAAGAAAAATTCCGTTGATGCCGTGAATAATGACCAGGCTGCGCCGCAATTGAAAAGAGCATATACCACAGACAATACCACGATCATCCTTGTTTTTGATGAACCGCTGGATAGTATTAAAGGAGCTACTATCGTCAACTATAGTATTGATGGCGGATTATCCATTGCCGGTGCAGTTACGTTACCCCCGCTTTTTGACAGGGTGCAACTGAAAACAAATAGTGCATTAGCGGCTAATACTGTTTACACTATCACTGCCGGTAATGTAACAGATTGTAAAAACAATACGATCGGCTCTGCCAATAAAACAAGAACAGGCTTGCCGGTAGATGCGGGCGCCGGTGAATGGATCATTAATGAGATACTGTTCAACCCCAAACCGAATGCTGATGATTATGTGGAACTCTATAACAACAGCAGCAAGATCTTTGATGCAGCAAAACTCTATATCGCCAACCGCAACAGCAGCGGTACTGTAAGTTCAATAAAAGCATTAAGCACGGATCCTTTTTTATATTTTTCCCGGCGACTATATTGTTGTAACGGAAGATGCAGATAATCTTGCTTTGAATTACCTGGTAAGAAACCCGGGCAACATACTGATCGTTTCATCACCTCCTTCTTTTCCCCGATGAGGAAGGGACTGTTATCGCATTGAATTTTCAGGGAATAATTACCGATGAAGTAAGATATAAAGATGACTGGCATTTTAAACTCATAGACAATAATGAAGGGGTAGCATTGGAAAGGATTGATCCTGCCGGGCCATCACAGGATAAAACCAACTGGCATAGTGCCGCTTCAACAGCAGGTTATGGAACGCCGGCGTATAAAAACTCCCAATACAAGCAACCGCCCGGCATCGCTGCTGCCATAGAAGTATTACCAAAGATCTTTTCCCCGGACAATGACGGCTTTGATGATATCGCTGCTATACAATATAAAATGGATGCGCCGGGCTATGTGGCTAATATTATCATCTTCGATGCAGCAGGAAGACCTGTCAAAAACCTGGTGCGAAATGGAACACTGGCACTCAGCGGCTACTGGAACTGGGACGGACTGGATGATAAAGGCAGAAAACTACCGGTGGGCACTTATATCCTCTTTACAGAGATATTTAACCTGCAGGGTAAGAAGAACAAGTTTAAAAACACGGTGGTATTAGCCAGGAGAATGAACTGATCTCTTTTTTAAATTTTCATTAGCATTGCGATGTGTAATTTCCTGATATGAAACCAAGGCCATACATGCTGCTTTTGCATCCTCTTTTTCTCATCAGCCTTATTTTATTATTGCTGAATGATTTTTACCTAAAGCACGAGTTTCATAATGCATTGACGGGTAAATTATCAGATGTTACCGGGCTCTTTGCTCTCGCTGTTTTCTTGTTTGCCTTTTTTCCGGCTTATAAAAAACAGCTTATCTTTTGTGTGTTATTCTTTTGCTGGTGGAAATCCCCGTTAAGCGGTTTCTTTATTCATTTTGCCAATGATCAGTTATCCCTGCCCCTGCACAGGGTGGTTGACTATACCGACCTTTTTGCTCTGCTTATTCTACCGTTTACTTACAGTGTCAACCCGCCGGTTACCCGGTTTCTTTTGTAAGATCAGTGGCTGTATTCCTTGTCAGTGCTATTTCTTTATTTTCCTTTTGTGCTACCAGCGTATACAGGTATACACAGGGTGAAAATATCAATGTAAATAAAAGTTTCCGGACAAAGCTGCCACAGGAAGTTATTATTGAAAAATTCAAGGAAAAGAATATACCATTGAACGGGATACGGCTTACTACCGGAAATGCCTGGCACGGATAAATACCTTAAAATAAAAGATAGCTCAGGCCAGGAGAAAACAATCCGGATAGCTGATTATAAAGAAATAGAATTGTATGAAAGGACAGCTCCCTATTTTCCTACTTATACTATACCGGCACTCGTCGTTGATAATGATACGATCAGGATGGTTCGCTTTTCAATAAGTAAAATGTATAACAGGAAAAAAAGGATTATTGACCTGCTGTCGTTTGCCTATGACAGCGTCAGCGGGCACTATCCGTCACGCCTGTTTATGAGAAAAAAACTTGGGAGCCCTATTAACGAAAACTGGAAGAAATACTGAAATAAGGTGACACCCTTATAGCAGTTCGATCTCAAAATTCACCAGTTCTTTAAACTGTTCCAGCCGCCTGTCAATATCCTGTTTGGTAATTTCTTTCAGGCGTATAGGGCCGAATTTTTCGACGCAATAACTGGCCATGGCAGAACCCTATAATGATGGCCCGTTTCATATTTTCAAAAGTGATATCACCCGTTTTTGCAGGTGGCCCATAAAGCCTCCGGCAAACGTATCGCCGGCTCCGGTTGGATCAAACACTTCTTCTACGGAAGGGCAGGCGCAAAGAAGACGCTATCTCCATGGAATAACAAAGCTCCATGCTCTCCTTTCTTAATGATCAGGTATTTTGGACCCATTCCCAATATCTGTTTTAGCCGCTTTTACCAATGAGAATTGGCCTGTCAGTTGCCTGGCTTCTGCATCGTTCACCATCAGCAGGTCTACTTCCTTCAATACTTCTTTCAGATCATCCAGCGCTATTTCCATCAGAATTCATGGTGTCCATAGCGATCAGCTTCGGCCTTTTTTCATTTGCTTTATCACGCTCAGCTGGGTGGCCGGCGCCAGGTTGCCCAACATTAAAAACTCAGCATCCTGGTAAGCAGCGGGGACTTTAGGGTTAAAATCAGCCAGTACATTCAGGTCTGTTACCAGTGTATCGCGGCTGTTCATATCCTCATGGTACCGCCGCTCCAGAAAAATGATTTCTTATCCGGCACAATTTCCACTCCTTCCAGTTGTACGCCCCGGCTTTTCAACTCTTCCATTTCTTCTTTAGGAAATCATAGCCTACAATGGATATTTGCTGAACAGGCTTTACAAAATTGGCCGCTGCATACGCCGCATAGGTAGCCGCTCCGCCAACGATCTTATCTGTTTTGCCAAACGGGGTTTCAATAGCATCAAAAGCCATACTGCCTACAATGATCAGGGACATGTGCGGGAATTATATATTAAAAATTAGTTTTCAGCGGGCAATATTACTGCAATTACCGCAATTATGAATGTACAATTAAGAATTATGGATACAGTGAAATGCCCGGTTTATCCATAGGGCAATTCTGAACTCATCATTCTTAATTGATAATTACCTGCTATCTTTGAACCATGGCCAAGGCCCAACGAAAAAAAGCTTCAAAAAAGAACTCATTGTTCAGAAAGCTGCTTGCATGTTCCGCGAAAAGGGGTTTCCCGCACCTCCATGCGTGATCTCGCAGAAAGTGTAGTATTGAAGCAGCCAGCTTATATAATCATATTCAGTCCAAGTCGGAAATATTGCAGGAGATCATCTTCCGCATATCCGAAGACTGCAATAAACATATCGAAGACCTCGACAGCAGCGGCCTATCAAACTGCAGAAGATAGAATCAGTTATCCGTTTTCATATACAAATGATGCTTCACCGGTTTGAAGATTATCATGTCATGATCAACGAATGGATACACCTGGAAGCACAACCGCTTGCCGATTTTATTACCCAGCGGCGTAATTATGTACAACGGCTGGAAACCTTCATCAGCGAAGGCGTTGCCAACAAAGAAATAAAACTCATTCTTCCTTACGTAGCCGTATTGACCATCTTATCAGCCGTTCGCGGGTTAGAGTTCTGGCATCGCAGTCAAAAGACTTACTCTCCTGAAGAACTCGAAGAGAATATGGTCGCTTATCTTATTGGCGGACTGAAAAGGGTTTAGTGCTTTTGAAACACATAGGCACATAGGATTTCACATAGAATTATTGTATTCATGCCTGTAGAGGGACAAGTTGCCTGTATTTTCTATGAGCTATATGTTTCAGAAATATACTGCGATATATAAACAAGTTCCATAGTATTTATAAAAGCAGTTATTTTGTATAACAATCCAGTCAACAATACAAGATGTCCATCCACTTTCATAAGCTTGCTATAAAAGAAGTCAACAAGAGACCCATGATTGTGTATCCGTACTCTTCGATATTCCGGTAGACCTGCAGGATGCTTTTCAATTCAAACAGGGCCAGAGCCTGACCGTACGTACTACTATCAATGGCGAAGAAGTAAGGCGTACATATTCCATATGCAGTACTCCTGTTGAAAATAAATGGCGGGTAGCGATCAAAAAGTAGATGGCGGTTTATTTTCCTGTTTTGCCAATGACCGGTTGAAAAAAGGTGATATACTGGAAGTAATGCCTCCTGTTGGAAAATTCTATGTAGACCTGAGCCCTGCCCATAAAAAAAAACTATCTCGCCATAGCGGCCGGCAGCGGTATTACACCGGTTCTTTCTATTATTAAAACCACCCTGCATACAGAACCAAAAAGTACGTTTACCCTGGTATATGGTAATCGAAGCCGCTCTTCCATCATCTTCTTCGAAGAACTGGAAGCGCTGAAAAATATATACCTGCAACGCTTCAGCTTCATCAATATTCTCAGCCGTGAAAGAACAGAAGCTTCCATTAACTTCGGAAGAATAAATAATGAAAAGCTAACTGATCTGTCAAAACTGGTTGACTATTCCCTGATGGATGATATATTTATCTGCGGCCCTGAAGAAATGATCTTTACAGCCAAAAGTTTTTAGAAACAAGGGGGATTGATAAAAAGAAGATACATTTTGAACTGTTCACCACTTCTCCGGGACAGCAACGGGTAATAGCCAGCAAGCAACAAGCAACCGGTGATAAAGGCCCCAAAAGCCGGATCACTGTTAAACTGGATGGAAGAAGTTTTGATTTTGATCTTTCATTGACCAGTGATACTACAATATTAGATGCCGCGCTGAAAGAAGGCGCTGATCTGCCTTATGCCTGCAAAGGCGGTATGTGCTGTACCTGTAAAGCCAAACTGGTGGAGGGAGAAGTATCTATGGACGTTCACTGGGGTCTTGATGAAGAAGAAGTAGAGCACGGGTATATTCTTACCTGCCAGAGTCATCCTAAGACTGAAAAGATAGTGGTTGATTTTGATGTGAAGTAAGTTTGGGAAATGTCTGATCTATATTATGAACTACATAGTTACATAGAAAATACACACATAGAATTCTATGCATATACCGCAGCCTGTCCGGACAAAGGAATAGTAATAAAGATCAGAACATTTATGGTTTTACTTATTCACAATTCAAACGAATCTTTTAACCGGATATCTGCAGAAGACGATCCGATCATCAGGTCAAAATCTCCGGGCTCGGCTATCCATTGCAGTTTATCATTATAAAAAGAAAGTTTTTCTTTATCAATAGTGAAACGAATGATCTTTGATTCGCCGGTTGCAGTTTTACTTTTTCAAAGCCTTTCAATTCCTTTACCGGTCTTACTACAGAACCAAATCTATCCGCAGGTACAACTGCACTACTTCCTCACCGGCATATTTTCCTGTATTGGTCAGTTTCATAGCTACTTCGATCTTTTCCGTCGCTTTTATTTTCTTTTTACTCAATTGCAGATCGCTGTACTGAAACGTGGTATAGCTCAATCCATAACCAAATTCATACTTAGGGTAAATAGAAAGATCGGTATATGCTGAACGATAAAACCGGTCGCTATCACTGGTAGCAGGGCGGCCCGTACTGAAATAATTATAATAGACAGGTATCTGGCCTTCTGTCCGGGGAAAACTCATAGGTAATTTGCCCGACGGATTATAATCGCAAACAATACATCGGCGATCGCTTCCCCGCCTTTGGTACCCAGCCACCATGTATACAATATAGCATTCGCATTATCTGCTACCCGGTCAAATACCAATGGCCGGCCGGCGCTGATGAGCACGATCACCGGTTTGCCGGCTTGCCGCACAGCTTTTACCAATGCTTCCTGTACACCGGGCAAATGAATATTACTCCGGCTCTTGGCCTCACCCGTCATATCTCTCGCTTCACCCGCAGTGATGATAACTATATCCGCCTCTTTTGCCGCTGCAACCGCTTCTCCAAACCCTGAAGTATCGTTGTCATTGATATTACAACCTTTTGCATATAGTAACTGGCTGTCACCATTCAGTTTTTTTTGCACGGCATCCCATATTGTCGTGATCCTTGCTGTATCATCGGCCAGTCATAACTCCAGAAACCCAAATGATCCTTCACTGCTTTTACGAACGGACCGATCAGCGCTATTTTCCTCTGTTTATTTACTCCTTCTTTATTAAGCGGAAGCAGTTTACGTTCATCATTCTTTAATAACACAATGCTCTTCATCGCCATGTCTTTCTCCACAGCCAGGTGCGCCGCATTATCCCATTGCTGTTTTTCTCTTTCTTCATTGCAAAACCTGAAAGGATCATCAAATAATCCCATTTCAAATTTCTTCTTAAGTATTCTCCTTACCGCATCATCTATCACGGTCATTTTTACTTTGCCTTCTTTTACCAGCTTTGTGAGGTTCTGGATATAACTACGGCTTTCCATATCCATATCGCTTCCTGCATTCGCGGCAGATAATGCTGCTTCATAATTATTTTTTACAAAACCATGGTTGATCATTTCACCTACACTGCCCCAATCGCTCACCACAAAGCCTTTGAACTTCCACTGGCCTTTTAAAATATCCCGTTGCAAATAGCTGTTGCCCGTTGCAGGTATACCATTGAGATCATTAAATGAATTCATGAATGTAGCAGCGCCGGCATCGGCCGCGGCTTTGAACGGCGGCAGGTACACTTCATGCAACATGCGCAGGCTCATATCCACACTTATTATAATCCCGCCCTCCTATCGCTGCTCCGTATGCAGCAAAATGTTTGGCGCAAGCCATTACCGCATTTGTATTACCCAATCCTTTGCCCTGGAAACTTTTACCCTTGCCCTGGCTATTAATGACCCGAGATAAGTATCTTCTCCTGCACCTTCCATCACTCTTCCCCATCTTGGATCACGGGCAATATCAACCATCGGTGCGAATGTCCAGTGTACTCCTGCCGCGGAGGCTTCAATAGCGGCGATTCTTGCAGATTTTTCTATTGCATCCATTTCCCAGCTCGCCGCTTCCGCCAATGGAATGGGAATATGGTTCTGTACCCATGTATCACATCCTGTCCAAACAACAAGGGTATCTTCAACCTCGATTGCATAGCCAGTTCCTGCAGGGTTCTCGTGTGATCTGCTCCGGTTACATTGAGCATCGAGCCGATCATCCCTTTCCGTATCTGGTTTTGCTTATCGCCGTCTTTGGTAATAGGCCCGGTTGCAGCCCAGTCACCGTTGTATTGGTTCATCTGCCCGACCTTCTCCTCCAGTGTCATTAATTTCAACACAGAATCAACTTTCTGATCCATTGTTTTTTTCTGTGCTCCGCAAACAAGGAAGGCCGCCAGGAAGATCGGTAATAAAAATAAACGGGAGTGATTTATCAGTCGTTTCATATAGCTTTCTTTTCGCCAGGTAAAATTAAAACAGTACATGTTTTGAAGTTATGTCATTTTACAGGCTTTCATATTTCAGCAGGGTTGTAATTTGAATTTATTTTCAAAAAATGTTTACCTTATCACTTTATTATTTCATTCACTATGCACAAAACAAAGGTCGCTGTTGTAGGAGCAGGTTTTATCAGTGATATTCACCTCGAATGTTATCACCGCTTTGTACCGGAAGCGGAAGTAACCGCTATTTATACGCGTAAAGCGGAGAATGCAAAGCTTTTGCAGCCAAACACCATATTCCTAACTGGTATGATAACCTGGATAAGATCATACAGGATTCCGGTTGTGATGTGGTGGATATCTGCCTGCCCAACTACCTCCATGCAGAAGCAGTACATAAAGCTGCGGCTGCGGGTAAACATATCATTATTGAAAAACCGCTGGCCATAACGCTGGAAGACGCAGACAGCATGATAGCTGCCTGCAAAAAAGCCGGGGTAAAACTGATGTACGCCGAAGAACTTTGCTTCGCTCCGAAATATGAACGGGTACGTCACATGGTCAGCGAAGGAGCTATCGGTGATATCTATATGCTGAAACAGGCAGAAAAACATTCAGGCCCGCACTCCGACTGGTTTTATGATATCAATCTTGCCGGTGGTGGTGTATTAATGGATATGGGCTGCCATGCTATTGCCTGGTTTCGCTGGATGCTGAACAATGCAAAAGCCACCAGTGTATATGCCACTATGAGTACTGTTTTACATAAAGAAAGAACGAAGGCTGAAGATAATTCAGTGGTTATGTAGAATTTGAAAATGGTGTGACGGCTGTAGCAGAAAACAGCTGGGCAAAAACACGGGGGAATGGATGACCGCAGTGAAGTATATGGTACGGCCGGCGTTATTTATGCCGACTTATTCATGGGAAATGCTTCTTTTTGCTTACAGTAAAAACGGCTATGGTTATGCATTGGAAAAAGCTGATACTACCGTGGGCTGGACATTTCCTGTATTTGAAGAAGCTTTCAACCAGGGTTACCCGCATGAGCTGAAACATTTTATTGATTGCGTACGGCAGGACAAACAACCATTGGTAACCGGTGAAGATGGCCGCGCTGTTCTTGAGATCATCTATGCCGCCTATGCTTCCGCCGCACAGGGAAAAAAGATCATGCTTCCTTTTCATCCTGTGGTAGCAAAACCTATTGACCTTTGGCTTGAACCTTTTGATAAAAAATAATCATGAAGATCATTGTAGCTGATACATACGAAGAACTGTCGGGGCAAGCCGCTGATGATATCATTAAATGGATGCAGCCACTAAAAGATCCGCTTGTATGCACCGCTTCCGGCGATACGCCTGCCGGCCTCTATAAAAAAATTACTGAGAAGATTGATAAAAAAGAACTGGATATTTCCGGATGGTCTTTTCTTGGCCTCGATGAATGGGCGGGAATGAATGAAACGGATGAGGAAGCTGCCGGTTTCACCTGGACAATCAATTCTTTCATCCTTTGCAGATTGCTGCTGACAGGATCTGCTTTTTCAATGGAAGGGCAAAAGACCTGGATAAAGAATGCGAAGACGTTGAAAGATTTATTCATCAGCAGGGAGGAATTGACCTGGCCATACTTGGTCTCGGTATGAATGGTCATATAGGCATGAACGAACCTGGAACTTCAGCGGCACTGCGTTCGCATGTAACAGCACTTGACCCGATCACCAAAGAGACAGCGCAAAAATATTTCAAAGAACAACGGCAGCTTACAAATGGTGTTACATTAGGATTAGCCACACTGATGGAAGCCAGGTATATTATTTTACTGGTAAGCGGTGCACACAAAGCCGGCATTGTTAAAAAAATACTGGAAGATGAAATATCAGAACAAATACCCGGCAGCTTATTACGCAATCACCCGGGATTGAATATCTACCTCGATGCTGAAGCGGCAAAATGATACAACTCCCGGCAGTATGAACAAACAACTGATCCTTGGTATTGATATGGGTGGCACCCAGCTCAGGGCAGGTTTGGTAAAAGCCGGCAGCGCTTCTTCTATCATTTCGAAGCGGATCAATGCGCAGGGTTCTGCAGAAGAAGTATTGCAGGAACTGTTTATGTTCACAGATCAATTGATCAACAATTCAGTAACCGCTATTGGCATTGGTGTTCCGGGGCTGGCAGATACGGCGCAGGCGACTGTTTATGATGTTGTCAATATCCCGGCATGGAAAGAAGTGCGGTTAAAACAATTGATGGAGCAACGCTATCAGGTGCCTGTTCTTGTTAATAATGATGCAAATTGCTTTGCACTCGGCGAGTTTTATTTTGGAAAAGGCAAAGACCATGATACTATGATCGGTCTTACTATCGGTACAGGCCTGGGATCGGGTATCATTCTCAATAAAAAATTATACGCCGGTAAACATGGGGGCGCCGGAGAATTCGGGATGATGGACTACCTCGGTAAATATTATGAATACTATGCAGCGGCCAGTTTTTTCAAAATGTGTACAAAGAAGATGGCGAAACAATTTTTAAAAAAGCTTCGGCCGGCAATGCAGAAGCCACCAGGATGTATGAAGAACTGGGGATGCATCTTGGAAATGCTATAAAAACGGTCTTGTATGCATTCGATACTGATTTAATCATCCTCGGCGGATCTGTCAGGCATGCGTTTTCCTATTTTCGAACACCATGTGGCAGCAAATTAAAACCTTTGCTTACCAAAAAGCCATTGAAGACCTGAAGATTGAGGTTTCTGTATTAGAGAACAGCGGCATACTCGGCGCTGCTGCTTTACATTATGAGCCTGCTTAATTTCTTTTCTGCCTGAATAACCATTTCATCAGTTCCGGTTCCGCAAAAGCAGCATCCCAGCTATTGTGATTGGCTTCCGGGTATACAGTGAATCTTACAGACGCTTTTACGCTTTTCAATGCCGCTACCATTTCTTCGGAAAGCCGGACAGGTACTGCATCATCTTTAGCACCATGAAAAACCCACCACTTTACTTTTTTTAATTTTGGTGCTGTAGAAGGTTGTCCGCCTCCGCAAATGGGAATGGCTGCTGCAAAAAGCTTAGGATTTCTTCGCACGATCTCAAATGTTCCCATTCCTCCCATAGACAGACCGCCTACATATACCTGTTTCTTTTTAACAGGATATTCTTTCAATAATTTTTGCATTAATTCCTGGGCCATCTTCATAGATACTGTTGGTTCGCCTTCTGCGTCAAATACAAATATCCTTTTCCGTTCTCCGTTTTGAATGCTACATTGCTCCAAAAGCTGCTCCTCGGGCATTGGGGAAAAACAACAATCGCCGGGAAGTCTTTTCTTATATCCGGTTTCAGAAAAAGTTTAGCGCCATGTGTTAGCTGCGCTTCGTTGTCATTGCCTCTTTCGCCTGAGCCATGCAAAAATAAAACCAGCGGATACTTTTTAGTGGCATCATAATTTTCCGGCAATAAAATACGATAGGGCAATGTATCACTGCCATTTATATACAAATGTTTTTCATACAAACTGAGATCCTGTGACCGCCCCGTTTTTACTGAAAGGATGATGATAGCAACAAGCAAAAGTTTCCTGATCATATTTGTTAGTTTATTTTATGTTATTTATTGTCTGTAAGATTTTTACCTTTAAAATCAACGATCCATTTTCATTTCCTGATATTTGCCGAAATTGTACACAGTAACTTTTCATAATGACAATACTTTTTTTTGCCCCCGCTGGGGAAGTGAAACAATCAACTGGGATGATTTTTGTAAAAAAGCAAAAGAGACCGGCTATAATGGAATAGAAGCCGGCGTACCATCTGATCCTGCTGAAAAAAGCAAATGGCTGAAGCATTACACAAACACGATTGTTTATTAATTGGCCAGTACTGGCAGTCATTTGAAAAGATTTTGAAGCCCATAAAATTTCTTACGAAAAACATCTTTACCATCTTGCTGCACTAAACCCGGTGAAAATTGATGCACAAACCGGCAAAGATTATTTCAGTTTGAACAAAACAAAGAGCTCTTCGCAATAGCTGATACGTTTACCCGGCAAACTACTATTCCTGTCGCACACGAGACCCATCGTAACAAAGCCCTGTTTGCCGCGCATATCACAAAGAACTATTTAGAAAAGATACCTTCCTTAACGATCACTGCCGATTTTTCTCACTGGTGCAATGTGGCTGAAAGCTTTCTCGAAGATCAGCCCGAAGCATTGGCTATCGCTGCTGAGCACACGATTCATATTCACGCACGGGTGGGTCATACACAAGGCCCGCAGGTGACTGATCCGCGTTTACCGGAGTGGCAGGTGGCTTTGTATCACCATACCACCTGGTGGAAAAATATCATTCAGTATCATCAAAGAGCCGGAACAGAGACATTTACCATTACCCCGGAGTTTGGCCCTGCTCCGTATATGCCGATTGCTCCTGTTACCCAACAGCCGCTGGCTGATCAATGGGCGATTAACCAGTGGATGATGGGATACTTACAAAAAGAATTCGATTTCACACAAAGACGCTAAGTTTAAAATCAAAGACGCAGGTTAATTGTTATTCTTGCTGCGAAGTTTCACCGGGTTTTGATCAATGGTCAGCCATATCCGTTGAACCGTTCCCTGCCCTGCAATATTCAGCAATGATTTCGTCTCACCGGGCTGTATCCATTCGAATACATTCCCCTTTGTGCTTTTATTTGTTTTGCCGCCATTCCCTTTAATACCGTTCGGGTTTTCAAAACTGCTCAATCCGCTTTGTGCAGACCTGGGCATTTCATATAATGGCTGGGCGGCCATAGTTTGTGCCACCACAGCCAGAACAATAACAAACAGCGTTCGATTGATCATCATGTTACCCTATTTAACCCAGTTCACTTTGCCCGATTTTACATCTTTTGAATTGCCGCCGATCATGATCATGAACTCACCGGGTTCCCAATCGTATTTCAGGTCATAGTTATAGAATTTAAGATCATTGGGGGTGATACTGAAGGAAATTGTTTTTGATTCACCCGCTTTCAATTCTACTTTTTGAAATCCCTTTAATTCTTTTACCGGTCTTGTCACACTGCCTACTATATCACGAATGTATAACTGCACTACTTCCTTACCATCTTTGCTGCCTGTATTGGTCAGCGTTACACTTGCTGTCAATGTTTGGTTACCTTTCAAAGAAGTATTGCTGAGTTTGATATCGCTGTAAGAAAAAGAAGTATAGCTCAATCCATAACCAAAAGGATAAACCGGATCGTTGGATACATCTAAATAGTTAGAGCGAAATTTAGAGAACCATTTGCCATCTGCCAGCGGGCGGCCTGTATTCTATGATTATAGAAGATCGGCACCTGGCCTACATTCTGCGGAAAAGTGGTGCTGAGTTTTCCTGAAGGGTTAACATCGCCAAACAATACATCAGCTACTGCATAGCCTGCTTCGCTTCCGCCAAACCACACATTCAATATAGCAGGTACATTTTCATTTTCCCATTTCAATGCTAATGGGCGGCCGGTAAATAATACCAGCACTACCGGTTTGCCTGTTTTCAATAAAGCTTTCAGCAGGTCTTTTTGTGTTTCGGGTATTTCAATATTACTGCGGCTGGATGATTCACCACTCATTTCTGCAGACTCACCCAATACCGCTACCACTACATCAGACTGGTTGGCTATACCCACAGCTTCCTGTATGATATCAGCGGCAGGACGGCTATCTCTTCCCAATGCTTTACCAAACATACCGGCTCTTTCTTCAAATTTCGCATCGGCATCCAGGTTCGAGCCTTTGCGTACAGGATCTTCGCTTTATCGCCCACTACTTCTTTCAGCCCGGTCAATACCGAAGTTGCTTTGGAAAAATTAGCCGCTACACTCCAGGTACCCGCATATTTTCTTTACTGTCTGCCAATGGCCCGATCAAAGCGATCGTTCCACTTTTCTTGATAGGTAAAATATTGTTCTGGTTTTTCAGCAATACAAAACTCTGTGCGGCTATGGCCCTTGCTTCTTTCCTGTTGGCATCGGTAAACACTTCTGTCTTCGCCGGTTCTCATCACAATACCTGTAAGGATCATCAAACAAACCGAGTTTATATTTGCTTCCAGTATTCTTCTGCAGGCTGCATCTATCTGCGCCAGCGTTACTTTTCCTTCTTTCAATGATTTTTGTGTAGTGGTCAATATTCCTTCTCCTACCATATCCATATCAATACGGCCATCAAAGCTCTTGCTGTTACCGTCTGCAGGTCACCGATACCATGTTCTGTCATTTCATTGATACCTGTGTAGTCTGTCACCAAAATCCTTTAAAGCCCCATGCTTGCGCAATACATCTGTCAGCAACCATTTATTGGCTGTAGCTGGTACGCCATCTATTCATTAAATGATGCCATCACACTTCCCGCGCCTGCATCTGTTGCGGCTTTATATGGCGGCAGGTATTCATTGTACATCCGCTGGCGGCTCATATCGGTAGTATTATAATCACGACCGGCCTCGGCTGCTCCGTATAACGCATAATGTTTTACACAGGCCATGATGGTATTATTTTTCGAAAGATCATTTCCCTGGTAGCCTTGCACCATTGCCTTGCGATCTGCGAACCGAGATAAGCGTCTTCCCCACTTCCTTCTGCGATCCTTCCCCAGCGCGGATCGCGGCCGATATCCACCATGGGTGAAACGTCCAGCATATACCATCAGCGCTGGCTTCGGAAGCGGCTATCTGCGCACTGCGTTCAATAGCTTTCATATCCCAGGTACAACTTAATCCCAATGGGATAGGGAATACTGTTTCATACCCATGTATCACATCCATACAAAGATCAGCGGAATTTTCAACCGGCTTTTTTCTACTGCCAGCCGTTGCACCTCTTTTATTTTGGCAATAGATTTTATATTGAATAAACCGCCCACTTTTCCCTGTTCTATCTTTTTTGCAATATCAGAATTGCCGGCCTGGCCTGTAACGATATCGCCGGAACCCGGGAGGTTCAACTGAGGTTCAACTGGCCGATCTTTTCTTCCAGTGTCATTTTTTTCATGAGCGCATCAATGAAAGATTTCATTTTTGCATCCGTTGTTGTTTGTGCGATCACAAACTGTGTGATCATAATAGCAGCAATAATCAGGGCATTACGTTTCATGTATATTGTTTTTACTTTTTAGATTTACTTAACAGGATCATATTACCTCCACCCGGAGCTAATACTAATTTTAATACGGTGCTCTTATCAACTATCATTATCTTTTTTGTCAAATGATTGCCGTTTTCGCCAGCATCGGCTGCATCACTGTATATCTCAGCTGTATACTTTCCGGCGGGTAAAAAAGCAAGGCTTATTGCTATTTCTCTTGCAACGCTGTCGGTAATTGTTCCTATATACCAGATATCATTTTTACGGCGGGCGACAGCAACATATTTATCTATTTCAGCAGCCACGACATGCGTTTCATCCCATATCGTTGGCATCTTTTTGATTACTTCAAATCCGGGTTCATTAATATAAGCGTCCGGGTAATCACATACCATCGCCAGGTAATTCTCAAGTACTGCATACATAGCAAGCATATGGCAACGCGTGCCAATCACATACGGTTTGAAATTCTGCACAACGAATTTTGAAAAAGGAAGAGCCCTGAACCCACCCAAATGATAATCTGTAGAACCGGCAAGCAGGCGTGTAAATACAATATCAAGGTCGGCATTGGGAGTTACGAGGTTATCCCATTTATCATGTTCATAATTCAATGTCCCTTCCCGGGTAAATTCGTTGGGATAGGTACGGCTAAGTCCCGTAGGCTTATACGCCCCATGAAACTGGATATGCAAATGATGAGCAGCCGCTTTTTGCAGGATCTCGGTTTGTATGTTTACCATTTCCTGGTCATCCCTGTCCATAAAATCTACCATCATACCACTGAGACCCCATTTCTCAAATACTGCAAAAGCGGTATCCAGTTTCGGATACAATGCTTTCCAGTGAGTCCATACACGAACACCGACATTTTTTTTCTTTGCATAATCACAGATCTGCTTCATATCCAAACCAGCAACAGGTTTTGTTATATCCACATCATTACCCGGCTGGTAGTCACTTCCGTCGTTTGTGTACCACTCGTGGCCTCCATACTCTACTATGGAATGATAAGTGATATTATTAGCAGCGCAAAAATCAATATAGTATTTGTTGGTGGCAAAATTGTTTCCACCGGCAATACTATCCGGAATGATCGTTCCATTCCACCAGGGAAATGTAGTGGTACCGGGCTTTAACCAGCTTACATCTTTAAAAGCAGAGGGTGCATTTAAACTGGTAATGATATTCGATTCTATCAATGCGCCGATACGGTCGCTTATTAATAATACCCGCCACGGGCTTTTATGTGGCAGCGCCGCTTTTACTTTCACCGCATCCTGACCGGGTAATGGTGAAAGCTGGCTGCAAAGAATACCCTGCTTTTTTATTAAATACATTCCCGCATAATCGAGTAAAGCCGCTTCAGTAATGGCCATGAAAATTTTATTGGGAAACTGGAACAAGGCAGGCATGTCCATCAATGTATCTTCCCTTATCCCGCTTAGTGGCAGTGTAGTGTACAATCCTTCATGTGATGTGGTGAAATTTGGCAGCAATAATGCCTTTACCACCGGATCGGCAGTAAAATTAAATTGCGTTCTTTCTTCGAAAAGAGAAAAGGATGAAAGTCCTTTTTGTTTGGGGAATACATACCGGAAAGCAATTCCATCGTTAAAGGCTCTTACTTCCAGGTCAACCCGGTATTTCTTATCCGATCCGTCTTCCAGTGAAATGATCACCTGCCGGTAGTGATTATTCACTGAACTGGCTTTACCAACGACCAGTTTATAGTTCTCGTTTACTTCTTCAAAAACAGGTGGTTGTATAACAGTTATCTTTTGCAGCGCTTCTGTTCCCTGCAGGTCAAGTCCAAGCGAAGAGTTTGCAACCAGGCTGTTCTTTTTAAACGTTACTGAATAGGAAGGACTGTTATTATTTGTATTTAATGCGAAAACAATATGACCATCAGGTGATGTCACGCGAATTTCCTTTTGTGCAAAAAGATATCCCGGCAATAATAAAAAAAGGCTAAAAAAAATTATTCTTACAGTCATGAGAGATAAAACAACTGGTTTATATCAGCTATGGTATACGCAATCATTTTAATAAATACGGTTCGATGATCTTTTGCCAGATAGCATAACCTTTGGCATTCATGTGCAATTTGTCTTCAATAAAAATATCATCTATTGGCTGACCATCAGGTTTGAGCATTTTATAATACACGTCTATGAAAGCGGTTTTTTTCTGCTTTTCCAGGTAGTTCTTAATAGTAAGATTCGCTACCAGCATTTTAGGCATCAGGTGTTGCCGGCTGGGACTTGGTTTCAGCGAAATAAAAGCAATGGGTATATTCTTAAACCGCTCTCTTATAAGATGAAACAATTCTTTGAACCTCGCCACTACTGTTTCTGCTGAAACGGTATCGCTGGCAGCCAGGTCATTTTCACCGCAATAAATAACAATTTGTTTTGGCTTGTATTTAAAGATCACATCTTCCCTGTAACGTATTACATCCGGCAAAGAAGATCCCCCAAAGCCGCGGTTAATGATCGTGTAAGAAGGAAAATAGTCCTGTACATCCTTCCATTTTGTAAAGGAAGAGCTACCTACAAATAAAATAGCATTGGCAGGCGGGGCAGACACCGAATCCTGTTTTTTAAAAGCAGCGATCTCACCGGCAAATGGCTGTGCATAGGTAACCGATGTGACGAATAGCAACAACATGACCGGGATTCCGTATAAGATTTTCTTTACCATATTTTAATTTTTAGTAATGCCGTTGAACCGGGTTTAATTTTTATTTACCACTATTAATCAACTTTCATGGTTTTGTATTTATCCGAAACACCATTTTCATTAATAGCTTCTATAGAAAAATAATATGTTTTATTCCTGTCCATTGCCTTGAACCAATACTCGTTGAAATCATGCACCATGATGCAGCTATATAATTTATCCGGCGCCGTTCCGTAATAAAGATTATAGGCAAAGGCATTGTCAACAGGTTGCCATTTGATATAGGCGCTGCGCTTATCTTTTTCTGTGCGCAGTACAATAAGGTTTTTTACTGCCCCTGGTTTAGCGCCATTCCCATTGCCAAAAGCACGCAGGCCGCTGATAGCGAATTTGCCGGTCGGCATATGTATATTTTCCAGCTTTATGAATTTTGCCTGTACCGGTTTTTCCAATTCAATATAATCATGCGGCACATCGGTCTTATTATTGCTTTTGTCCGCCAGTACAGTCCATTTTTTGCCATCCACTGAATAATATAATTTGTACTGGTGATAAACGCCGAGTGATTTACCTATGAATTCCACATCCTGGTCGGCGTAATTGATCTGCACCGCATTCACTGTAGAAATATTACCGAGATCGGTTTGTATCCATTCACCCTTATCAGCGGTAGCGGCGCTCCAGTACGTCTTTATGCTTTCATCTACTGCATTGTTTGCATAAAAACTTGCCAGCGTAGATGAAACGGTTACTGGCTTTTTATAATTAAGCAACATCCATCCCGGCCCGGCGTCCGAAGACTTATTCGCTGATGGCAAATACAGCGGGTAATCTCCAAATGCAGTATTACAATACATCACATCATCTTTATCAAAACCGGCCGGCCATATTCCCATTCTCCTTTCCCAGGTATTTTTCACACAAATGATACTGGTAGATACATGCCAGTAATTATTAAAATTATCCATGAAAGTAGCGCCATGTCCTGCGCCTCTTGAAAATCCGCCGGCCTTAAAACTGAGTGGGTCAGATTGTGGTGTTGACTGGATGCCATCAGACAATGGCTTGCTGCCAACTACTACGCCGTCTGCATAACCGCTCATTTCTGTGCCCGGCGCTCCGTATTGAAAATAGTATTTGCCATTGTGTTTGGTCATCCATGCGCCTTCGATGAACGGATCAAGAAATGTGTTATCCATATTTTCTCCGAACCGCTGCCAGCCATAACGCCAATCCTGTAACAAGTACATAGGTGTGCGGGTGCCAACCGGTTTAAATGTTTTCCTGTCCAGTTCTACACCATACACGGGATAATTATTACTGCTGCCATTATACATATACAGTTTGCCATCATCATCGGTAAAGAATGCAGGATCCCAGCCGCCTATTTCGAAAGAATCTACCAATGGTTTCCATTCGTTGGCTTTGGGATTGGTGCTCATCCATAATGTAAACTTGCTTGTATACGTAGATCCAAAAACCAGCATGGTATCGCCGATAATGCCTACAGCGGGTGCACATAGCTCATCCATTGTCTGGTTCCAGGGCCTGAGAAATTTTCTTGCATTATAATGCCAGTTCAGCATATCGCTGCTGTACCAATATCCCCATTGATTGGTGCTGAATAAATAGTAGTCGCCTTTATAATTTACGATCACCGGGTCGGCAGTAGCCCTGTGTTTACCCCATTCTGTAAAACTGGGAAAAGGTGTGTATCCGTAATCAACATTAACGGGATTACAATAAGTCTTTTGCTGCGCAAAGGCAATAAACTCAGCGATAACAAGAAGTGATACCAGGATTGTTCTTTTCATATACCTGCTTCATTTTTTAGGATTGATCATGCAATGGAAACCGGGATCAGCCAATCACCATGATCAGTAAAATAATGTATTTGTATAAGCAGGATGCGCAGAAATAAAACCGGGAACAAGATACCATTTTATTCCCGATAATCGCTTTGCATTCCTGCTACCGGCCCGTTTTTTTCAAATGAAAACTATCTGCACGCTCTTTCAGCAATTCCGGTTCGTTGGTAGTGATAAAATCAAAGCCGGCTGACAGTAACCAATCCATGTCTTCTGCCGTATTTACTGTCCACGCATTTAAAATGATCTTATTCGCTTTAGCGCTTTCTATCCATTCCGGGTGCTTGCGAAAAACAGAAAAGTGATAATCTGCGCCGGCTATCTTATCTGCTTTTAATTCTCCAGGGCTTTTATTGCCATCGAGGTATTGCGTAATAGCTTTCGGATCAATGGACATTATCTTTTTCAGAATATTATAATCAAAACTGATATAAGTGATATACGGCGCTGCTTTCAAAGTTTCTACCAACTTCACTACTCTTTCAGCCACCAATTCTCCTCTTTCTTTACTGATATCAGAAGGTTTGATCTCGAGTACCAGCCTTGTTTTTGTATTTCCTTCCATACCGGCGATCAGGTATTGCTGCAGGGCAGGCAGCATCTCTCCGTTGCCCAGTTGTTTTGCAACTAACTGCGCATAATTACTTTTTTCTATCGTCATACCTGCATAGGCGGGATCGTGATTGATGATGAGTGAGTCGTCTGCCGTCATCCGTACATCAAATTCAGTACCGGTACAACCAAGGTATATCGCTTGTTTGAGAGAAGCTATGGAGTTTTCCGGAAGGTTATTTTTTTTCCAGGCGCCGCGATGAGCGACAATGGGATTATCAGCAAAATGCATAGACCTTTTATTCAGCTTTTGGGTATGGCTGCAGGAAATGGCTAATATACAACAACCCAAAACCGCTATTTTTTTCATGTGATACTTCAGTTAAACGAATAAGAATATGATGAGGATATATTTCTCCTATAAGTTTCCCTTCTTCAACTCTTCAACAGCATGACCCACGGCTCTTGCCGTTAATGCCATATATAAAATAGAAGGGCTTTGATTACCCGTACTTGCCATACAGGCACCGTCGGTAACAAAAACATTCTTACAGGCGTGCAGTTGGTTCCATTCGTTAAGCAATGATGTCTTCGGATCACGGCCCATACGAACGCCGCCCATTTCATGTATATCAAGTCCCGGCGCCTGTTTACTGTCGTTGATATTGATATTCTTAGCGCCTGCGGCTTTAAACATTTCCTGGCCCTGTTCGAGAAAATCTTTCAGCATCTTCTCGTCATTATCATCATACCCAACAGATGTGATCAGCAGGGGCATACCATAATCATCCTTTTGATCAGTACTCAGCCGTACATGATTGGTTTCTTTTGGTATCGTTTCACCCTGCATATACATATACATTCCCCAGGGACCGGGCTCACCCAAACTATCTTTGTATTCTGCGCCGAGCCCATCGGGTTCGTTATAATTCAACCGCTGGCGATAACCGCCGCTGAAGATGACATACCCGCCAATAAAATCAGTATCCCTTTCTTTCAGGTTCCTGAAATTGGGGATCACACATTCGGCCGGCCTTTTGACCTTGTAATACATATCTTCCATTCCATCAAACTCCGCATTCATACTCCCGCGGTAATTATGAAAGCAGATATATTTTCCCATCACGCCGCTATCGTTTCCCAAACCATTGGGAAAACGATGGGATGTTGAGTTCAATAAAATAAGGTTGCTGTTAAGGGCCGACGCATTTACAAAAATAATGTCGGCAAAATACTCAGTAGCTTCTTTGGTATTGGCATCAATCACTCTTACTCCCGTCGCCTTTCCTTTTTGCTCATCATATATAATGGAGTGAACAACAGAGTGAGGTCGTATGGTAAGGTTACCCGTTTTTTTCGCCCATGGTAATGTGGAAGTCACTGAACTGAAATAACCGCCAAAAGGACAACCCCGCATACAAAGATCCCTGTTCAGGCATTGTCCTCTTCCCTGCTCTATATGAATCGGCTTCGGCTCTGTAATATGCGCCCAGCGGCCTGGAATATAATAGCGTTTATATTTATCCCAGATCACTTCTTTAAAATGCTTTTCTACGGTATTGAATTCCATAGCAGGTAAAAACTCACCATCGGGCATTGACTCTATATTTTCATTAGTACCGCAAACCCCGATGAATTTTTCTGCATGGCTGTACCAGGATGCAATATCATTATAACGAATAGGCCAGTCTACTGCATACCCATAGCGCTGCGGCGCAGAGAAATCCCAATCACTCCAACGCTGGCAACTCCTTCCCCATATCAACGATTTGCCGCCTACCTGGTATCCGCGTATCCAGTCAAATGGCTTTTCCTGTATGTAAGGGTGGTCTTTATCTTTTACAAAAAAGTGAGCCGTATCTTCTCCGTAACCTGCTCCCTTTGAAATAAGCGGGTTGTCTTTTCTCTGTTGCTGTGTGATCCAGCCCCGATGCGGCAACTCCCATTTTTGCAGGTTCATTGTCGGGTAGTCTTTGATATGCTCTACATTTCTTCCTCTTTCCAGCACCAATGTCTTTAATCCCTTTTCGCATAATTCCTTGGCCGCCCAGCCGCCGCTGATACCGCTGCCGATCACAATAGCGTCATACGTATGGGATTCCTTTCCATTCGTGTTGATATTTACCTGCAGACTATCGGGCATACTGATTTTTTTTAAATATAAAATGATCTACGCTCCATTTACCACCGCCGGTAAAAAAGAAAACCAATCCCAGCAGTACGAATAAAAAAGGGTACTGGTCTTCATACCATATTTTTCCATGTCCTACAAAAAATGAAATGTACACCATAGTACCAATAAGAATAATAGCGGCTATTCGTGTGAACAAACCAATAAATAAAAATATTCCTCCTGTCAATTCAGCCGTTTTACCTGCGTATACCATTATTTTTCCTGATGATCCTTTGAACAGGTCCCATTGCAGGTAACTGTTCATTGCTTCGGGGCTGAATACCTCCCAGCCATGATAGGTCATGAAAGACGCTGTAACCAGTCTTATCAAAGTAAGACCTGTCGTTTGCCAGAGCGGCGAGGGTGAAAGAAGTTTATTCATCAGGTTATTATTTCAGTGCTTTATCTTTTTCCTTCTCCAAAAAATTGGCTGTATCTGTGATGCCTTCTGTTTCCCACTTCAGCAACGCTTCGTCGGGCACCACCTGCAACGGAACAGTGCTTGATTGGGATGGCTCATTGTACGGAACATTGGCGCTGCGGTTATATACCGATATCAATGACCAGCGGGGCCGGTCAGACAAATTAGCTTCGGAGCGGTGC
The DNA here is from genome assembly GCA_037200265.1 of Bacteroidota bacterium. Lineage (GTDB taxonomy): Bacteria > Bacteroidota > Bacteroidia > Chitinophagales > Chitinophagaceae > VBAT01. The sequence goes on along the minus strand of JBBCIL010000001.1, from coordinate 12,694 downwards.
AAAAGGTTTGGATGAAAAATTAATGCATCACCGGCTTTCAGTTCAACATACATCAATGGTAATGTCTTCAATGCAAGATCCACATAATGCTGCGAAGCGCCAACCTGCTCACCTGAAAATCCATGTTCGATACGCCCCATCTTATGTGTCTTTTCAATTACCTGCAAACAACCGTTCTCTTTATTCGCATCGGTTATGGCTACCATGATGGATATCATCTGGTCGGGAAATAAGAACTCATTTTTATACCAATACCCGTAATCCTGGTGCCATTCCCATGCGCCGCCTACTTTAGGTTCTTTCTGCATCAGTTTACTGTGAAAATGACAGACCTCGCTTTCTCCCTGCATCAGTTTATCGGCGGTCTGTACCATTCTCCTGCTTTTGGTGAGCAGCCCGTATGCATCATTGCCGGGTGTATACCACAAGGTAAGTTTTGTCTTCTTTCCCGTCTGATCATTCAGATCAAAAGCATGCTTCTGCAGTGTGTCATCACCCGTAGCAATGCCATATAATTTTTTCACTTCCTCTTCACTCAGAAAATTCTTTACAATGACATAGCCGTTCATATCATAATCTACCATCTGTTCCGCTGTCAATTGAAAGTTTACCATAACATAATTTTTAAATTAAAATGTACATAGCTGTACTACAATTATCGGGTGTTGGTTACTGCTTCCCTTCGCTCTCAATGACGGCTTCACTCCCCACTCCCCACTCACTACTCATTACTCATTACTCATTACTCCCCACTCTCTCCTCATTACTCATCACTTGCTCACACCACCGGCCACTTGAATTTACTTTTCAGCTTCACTTTCATTCCCGTAGCAGAAGATTTCCTTGCCGCTTCAATTATCTCCAGTACATGCAATGCATGTTCGGCGTTGATACGGGGTTCAATATTCTTCACCAGCGATTCTCCCACCTTCGTCGCTCCTTCCTGCCATTGGTATCCTTCGCTATTTTCCTGGTATAATTTAGCCGGCTCTGTCCATGAATTATCGAGGTATACACCATTGGTCTCCCAGTCATACCCGATCAGCCGCAGGTTTCCGTAATCGCCAAATATCTGTATGGAATGCAATTGCTGTCCTTTTGCATCATGTCCGTGGGGATCAAAATAATTAAACCCGCACATCACATGCGAGATCACTCCTTTGTCGTGCTCCAGTAATATATGCGCGTTATCTTCTGCCTCTACTTTTATCTTTCCTTTATCATCTACCGTTCTTTCGGGATTTACAATACTCAGCATAGCCATTACACTTTTTGCCGGGCCCAGCAGACCGGTCAATGTAGCCATATTATATACACCAAGATCAGGCATGCTGCCCCCGCCTTTTTCATAAAAGAATGCCGACCATGTAGGACCCGTATGTCCGTATTGACCATGCGCACTGGCCACACGGCCCAGCTTCCCTTCCTGTATACATTTACTCATAAACATAAACTGCGGGCTGTTCACTACAGCCGGAGCGCCCCATATCCTTAATCGTTTACTTTTCGCCAGATCAAACAATGCTTTTCCTTCTGCATAGGTATTGGCCATTGGTTTTTCGCTCCATACATGTTTACCGGCCAGTAATGCCTTTTTATTGAGCGCCCCATGCATCTGCATGTCCGTAGTGGTGATCATCATATCAAATGGTACGCCCGTCAGCATTTTATCAATATCGGGGTAAGTAGCTGCATTGACATTGTATTGTTTATTTTGCGCTACCGCTCTTTCGTATTTGATATCGCAAAGGCTTACAATTTCAATAAGCGATGATGTCTGAAGATGGGGAATATACCGGTTGCTGACGCTACCACACCCGATAAGGGCTACTCTTAATTTCTTTTCCGGTTTTTCCAACGCAAATCCTTCGAGTGATGAAAGCAATACGGCTGCACCGGCGGATGCAGTATATTGAAGGAATTGCTGGCGTGATATGTTTTTCATGTACAATCGTTTTTATATATCTGTTATCAGGATAACCCGGTATGATGCCAATTTTTTATTACCTAATCCGATCTGTTATTTTAAAGCCTCAAGTTTCTTCAGCCCGTTTTGTATATCCGGTATTTTCATAAATAGTTTCCATATTAATCCTGTCCGGTAATTTTCAATCATCACTACCATGGGGGCCTGGTTGAGTCCCATGTAAATTTCCGAGCACCAGTTATTGGTCAGGTCAAATGCATCCTTGAACCCATACTCACCCCACAAAAATTTACCATAGTTAAAATAGTAATTCTTCAATGCTTTCATAGATTCTTCGGGTGTGTACGGAAACGAACTGATAGCTCCTGTCGGCGCTATCTTCCCGTGATCCTGCCAGCTTACCGGCTCATCGGCTGAATAATGAAAAGGACCATCGCTGGCTGTCAACCCCCAGGCGCTGTCACCATATCCTTTAAAATGTTGGGGATTCTGCACACAATAACTGTGATTTATTTTCGCAATGTGCTGGTTGTTTACAAAATAATTAGTGTACTTATCAGTAATAAAATGTGGATCATAACCCATAAAAGAATAGTGAGTAAAGAATAACGGGCCACCATTGGATACGCCTACATCCAGTTTTATTCCAAAATAGGTATTGCCATTTGTGTACATGGATCCTTCTTTTGTGCGCCCCCATGCGGCCCGGTATTGCTGACCGGTACTATCCTGGTTAGCCCAGCCACTATAATACATGCTTGCCGGCACGGGATACGTGGGTGATGCGATCGCCAGTAAATACGTTACCATCGTTTCATTCCATCCTATTAAATTATGATTGATCACCCATGCCTTGTCGGGAGACCAGTGCCAGTATAAAAATTTACTATCCGGATAGCGCCTGAACCAACTCCATTCGGCTTTATTCCAGATGGCCGCTATTTTGTCCCTGATCATTTTTTCCTGTGCATTATCGCCGGAAAAATATTGTCCTGCAGCCAGCAGTCCCTGCATTAAAAAAGATGTTTCAACCAGGTCGGCGCCGTTATCTCTTTTACCAAAGAATGGTTCCACTTTTCCGGATGGCCCATTTATAAAATGCGGGTATACGCCATGAAATGTTTCTGCTTTCTCCAAGAAATTCAGAATTTTTACAAACCTGGTTACAGATTCTTTCCTGGTAATGAATTTTCTCTCCGTACCTGTTATCAGCGCCATGATACCAAAACCTGAAGCGCCTGTTGCGATCATATCCTGCCTGCCCGGAATATTTTCTTTGGCCAATCCACTGGTCGTTTCGGCAGCTTCCCAATAATAGCGGAAAGAGGCTTCCTGTACCATGGTGAGTAATTCATCATCCGTCATTGCCTTTGTGGCTGCCGCAACAGGTGATGACAGGCTTGTTTCTTCATAGCTGTCATTTAAAAAAGCGATCTTATAAACATATTTCTTATTGCTTTCACCGGTATAATCGGTATACCGGCTTATCCAGGGTTGCTGCACACCAACTGCCTTAAAATCTTTTCCATTATCAGAGCGGTATATTTTTACCAGGTGAATATTTTTATCCTTTATCTCTTTCCAGGTAATATCTGTATGCATAGCATATCCTTTTGCTATGCCGATCGCAGGCCGCTCAGAAATCGCTGAGGAATGATCCCCCGGCAAAAATTCAATGTCATCAACATAGATGGTATGTTCTTTATTATCGCTGTTGTCCGGCTGGGAAAACACTACCCCGATGATATTCCCCGGTTTACCTGCATCAAAATCTGTTATTGACGCTGTTGGTATGATCACCCGCTGCCATTCGTTTATCTTTTCTGCTTTAATGATCAATGGGGAACCAAGACTGCTATCTTTTTTCACCAGCTGAATAAGCGGTAATCCTTCTTTTGATGCAGTCAATACCCAAAAAGAAAGGAACGACGATTTTTTAAAATGATTGATGCCCCGCTTTTCCTGCCGGTAAATGGCCGCCTGCCATTTTCCTCCTGCTGCATTCGTGTACTGTAACAATAATGAATTACCGGGTGTATGAAATATTTTTTCGCTGACCGGAAGTTTATTGTTTATGCTTTTTATGCTGGCTCCGCCGTTAGTTTTTGTATGACTGAAAAAATAATCGCCGGTCATTGCGCTGTTGGAAAAGAAAGTATACGTGTACTCACGCTCCTGTGCATTTACTACAAGAGAAAATAGCAAGCAACAAACAAACATCTTTTATTGAGCATGGATATATTTTTAAGAACCCTTTAATTATATATGGTTATGTTTTGCCCCAGCCCCGCGGTGTACCTCAGCCCAGGGTTTAAACGGTGGGTTGGGATTAAAACCAACATTCTTATTTTCCCGCTTCCTTTATCCATGGACTTTGAAAACCCAGCTTCTTTAACCCATTCTGCACATCCGGTATCTTCATAAATAATTTCCACAATAGTCCTGTGCGATAGTTTTCGATCATTACCACGATCGGGCCCTGGTCAATCGCCAGATGCGATTTTGCATACCAGTTATGATGGATACTAAATCCATCCACGAACCCGTATTTGCTCCATATCTTATTTCCTAATTCATAATAGAAATATCTTAGTGCTTCCATGCTTTCTTTAGGAGTATAGGGCATAGAAGAGATTGCTGCCGTTGGCTGTATTACGCCCCTGTCGTTTTCCGGGCTATGCGCAAGATACCCTTTGTAACTATCCCCCGCCGTCAGTCCCCAGCAGGTAGAACTATATCCTTTAAATTTATTAGGATTCTCCATGCAAAAAGCCCTGTTGATAAGCGTATGATTTTTTCCCTGTTCAAAATAATCATTGCCTAAAGAGTCTTTTAAACCGTTAGGGTCAATTCCTGGAAAGTATACTGTTCAAAGAATAAGGGGCCGCCTTTATCCTTATCATAATTACCCAAAGGCAATTTATAGCCGTAATATTCTTTCCCATTTTTAAACCCAAAGCTGCCTACCCATGTACCATCGTACGCTTCCTTTGAAATAGCATGCCGTTGTGAAGAAGCTGCCATGATATACGTGATCAGGCATTCATTATACCCCCATACGGGAAGTTCATGTCGAATCCGTTATTAGGACTCCAGTGCCAGAACAGTTTATTCTGCCCGTTCGTATGCCAGTTCCAGTTAGCAGCGCCCCACATCTGGTCAATTCGTTTGCGCAGGTATTTTTCGCGGGGTATATCTTTATTAAAATATTCCCTGGCGCAAAGAAATCCCATCAGCAGGTAAGATGTTTCTACAATATCAGCGCCGTCATCAAGCCTGTCGAACTTAATGGTCTTGCCCGTACTGCCATTCATGAAGTGAGGATAAATACCATGATAACAATCCGCATTGATCAGGAAGTCAGCGATCTTCACCAGTCGCCGCACAGCAGTATCTCTTCCTATCCATCCTCTTTCTACTGCGACGATAGTGCTCATGATACCAAAACCGGTACCACCGATAGCGCCGGCATCAGGACCAAACTTTGTTTTACTGAAATTGGGCTCATCCCAGGCTTCATTGATATAATCCCAGTAATGCTCGGCCAGCACCGTATTACTTCTTTCCAGCGCCAAACCGCTCACAGGATGTGCGCCATGCCAGAAGAAACGGAAGGTTTGTTTTTGTACCACTTCGAGCAACTGATCGTCACTCAAATCCTTAATGATACCGGTAACAGGTACATCATCCGGGCCATCCCCGTATTTTCCTTTCTTAGATAATTGGGCAAAGGAATAACCCATCATTAATAATGTAAAAAGCAGGCAAATCAATCGTTTCATCAGTACATTTTAATTTTTCGTCAGATCATTTTTTTATCATCACCCACCTGTTCAGCAAATTGTACGGCATTTCAAGTACTATTTTATAAAAATCAGATGGCGTTTGTTTTATATCTATTCTTGCTTTGCTGCCGGCAACGGGTACTTCCGCCACTAATGTATACTCATCCCTGCCGCCGGTTTTAAAATTATTGGTGGTTGCCAGCCATATTTTTGCTTTCCCTTCATTATTGATCACTTTCCAGGTTACATCTATCGCATCATTGGTGATAATTGCTTCCGCATCCGTGGCAGAGATCTTTCCTGTCAGTGAGACGCCGTCTATCTCCATCAGTTTGTCTTTTGGGATATTTATATTTAAAAAATTCGCCAGCGAAGGCATAATGTCAATGATACCGGGCTGTTGTTTTGTAAATCTTTCATTCAATCCTTTTGCATTCGTCGTTATCCAGGTTGTCCGTTCCCGCAGTGTCTGCCCTCCATGATGGTAACCATTTTCTTCCCGTCCATGATCTGTCGTGATATAGATCACCCATTCTTCATTGAAATTTTTTTCGCGGTATTGGATCGCCTGCCATATTCTTCCTATTTGATTATCCATCTTTAGTACGGCATCGTCCATTTGCCTGCCATTACCATGACGATGGCCCATTTCATCTGTAAACTCCAGGTATATCCATGAAAGATCAGGTGCATTTCTTTTAATATATGCACTGGCGGTATCCGTTACCGCTTCATCTACCAGGTGATAAAAATACCCGGCGGTATCATGCGGGTAAGTAATAGTATCCAGTTCTCTTCCATCAAAAAAATAATCGGGTTGAAGATTACCCGCTTCAGTGGCTTCACTGCCGATGAGTTTGGTCCGGTTATCGAGCCAGGTAGAAAACACAGCTGTTTTCTTTTGCGGGTACTGATTTTTAAAGAAGCGGAAAATATTCCAGTAATGATAATTGGGGTCTTTGATATCATTATCCCACACATTATGTTTATTTACCCAGGTACCTGTCAATAAACTATTATATCCTACTGCCGAGATTGTCGGCGTTTGCGAATAACTATCTTTTTCACCACCGACATACGCTCTTGCATAGCCGCCTGCTTTACTGATACTATCCAGTGCAGGTGTATTCACTCTTTCGATCACATCAGCGGGTATACCATCAACGATCACGAAAACCGCTTTTTTTGTTTTTGGAGAAGGGGAATGACAGGAATACAACCACAAAACAAGTGCTGAGGCGCTGACTGCATACCTGGTCGCTGCCATTAACTTATGTATGATGCCGGCAAACTGCATGGGTTTCTGAAAAAAGCAATCCTTGGTTAGGCTATCAAAACTAAAGGCAGACAGAGAGGGAAACTACCATTTTCCCCGAATAAACTTATACTATTTTAGCAAAATGAACTAAATATTAAATATTTTCAGGACATAAAACAATCATTGCTGTATGAAACCCGCCCTGGAACATTTACCGAAGGAAAAGGATCATTCCTTTGTGACAAAATTCTTTGATTACCATTATTACCCTACTCCCTGGCATTATCATCCCGAGTATGAGATCGTGATGGTAACGGAAAGTACGGGCAAGCGATTCATCGGCGATCATGTTTCAGATTTTAAGCCGGTAACCTTACTTTTCTCGGGCCTAATATTCCGCATACTTACCGCAATGACGATAAATACTATGAAGAAGGTTCTGCCCTTCGCGCAAAATCTATTGTTATTCATTTTACAGAAGCTTCTTTAGGCGCCGGTTTTCTCGAATTGCCGGAAGCAAGACTTTTAAATAAACTATTTGAACGATCATTATACGGGCTCGACATTTCCGGGAAAGCCTACGAAAGAGTCAGCAAAAAACTTGTTGATATCCTTTCCTTATCAGGCATGAGACGATTAGTATGCCTTATTGATATTCTTACAGATATAGCCGAATCAAAAAATGTATCTCCTGTTACAAAAGCCACGCATACCGGCTATAATGAAAAGGAATCAAAACGGCTATGCAATGTATTTGACTGGATCACTACGAACTTTGACAAAGAAATAAGATTATCAGAAGCGGCAGAGATCGCCTGTATGAATGAGAATGCTTTTTCCAGGTTCTTTTCGTTAAGAACACGAAAAACTTTCTCCGGCTTTGTGCAGGAACTGCGTTTACAAAAAGCTGCGAAACTGTTGTTCGAAAATGATATGACGATCACGCAGGTATGTTATGAATGCGGGTATAATAATGTCTCTAATTTTAACCGCCAGTTTTTGAATCATTACCAGATGAATCCGTTGAAGTACAGGAAAGCTTTTTTGAGAAAAGTGTAATGTTCTTTTCCACAAAGACCAAAGCTTACTACGAATTATACCAATTAGACTTTAAAATAATGTTATGATGGTGTATATTTGCATATGCCACAATCTATCCAGGTTATCGTTAAAGAAACTGTTGCTGAATTACGCTTATATCAAAAGCGCTTTCCTTCTAAGTTCAAGGCCTTGCAAATGCTTATTATCATTAAGCAGCAAGGGTCGTTAAGTAAATACAAACTGGCTTCAATACTCGGATCAGGCCATAGTTCCGTGGTTAGCTGGCGCAGGATTTATCTGAAAAAAGGTATTGAAGCTCTGCTCATTGAAAACCGCGGGGGTTTTAAAAAGGGGAAGATTACAGGCTCAGCAGAAAAGAAATTAGCTCAGCGGCTCAATAATCCCAAAGAAGGATTCAGGAGTTTCATAGAGATACAGCAATGGTTATTAGCGGAGTTTAATATTAGTATGGAGTACCATGCAGTCAATAAGTATGTAAAGCGAAAGTATGGGGCCAGGCTCAAAGTAAGCCGCAAGAGCCATGTGCAAAAATCCCCGCTGATGAAGCGGTTTTTAAAAAACCTATCTGAAAAGTTCAAGTCACTTCAAGTAAAATATGAAATAAGTGGTTGCCGTACTATCAACTTATATTTTGAAGATGAAAGCCGCTTTGGCTTACTGACTATTCTGCGAAGAATGATTACAGCCAAAGGAATAAAACCTGTAGCTCCTTTTCTGCACCGCTTTGATAACCTTTATTTGTTTGGTGCTTTTTCTCCCATTACTGGTAGCAGTTGTTTGCTGGAGATGCCCCATTGTAATAGTCATACGTTCCAGGTATTCATTCATCAGATGGCAGCTCAAGATGCGGATGAATTTAAAATAGTCATCCTGGATAATGGGGCTTTTCATCATGCAAAGTCATTACAAATACCAAAGAATATGGCGCTTATTTTTTTACCCCCTTATACTCCGGAATTAAATCCGGCAGAAAAAATGTGGAGACACTTTAAAGATAAAGTAAGTATGGTAGCTTATCACTCATTGGAAAGTTTACAGCATAAATTGTCAGACGTCATCAAATCCACTCCGCCAGCATTCATACAGTCAATATGTGGTAATGAGTTTTACAAACAAACATTCAGATATTCTTTTAATGTCTAATTGGTATTAGTAGCCGCTTTTGGGTTTGAACCTTTTACTACACAGGCACATAAAAAATACACACATAAATATTCTATGTGAAACCCTATGTTTTCTATGTGCCTATACAGAGATTTAAGTTAGAAAAATGAACTGATCGGAGGATATTGCCCTGTGATTCTCTACCTATTAACACCGTCGTTCCTTTTAATGATATTCTTCTTCCTGACGCGTCAATGTAATCAAGCATCCATACGTACACACCGGCAGACTGCTGAATGCCTCTTATTGTTCCATCCCATTTTCTTGTCCAGTCTTTTGTTTCAAAAACCAACTGGCCGCTGCGGTTATACACCATGAAAGTTAAATTAGTAGCCTTGAATGCATTTAACGGGCAGAGGTAATCATTCAACCCATCGCTGTTGGGAGTAAAGGCGGATGGAACGGTGATGTAACAATTATTTTCTACTGTAACAAGATGATACGCTGTATCGGCACAACCAGAACCGTCTGCTACAGCTAAACTGATTATGTAATTACCTTTATTAGCCGGTATCCCGTAATACTGATCGGGTGGATTAGATATTGCAGCCGTTTGCCCGTTATCAAAATTCCAGTTCCATTTTATTAAATTCCCTGTGCTTATATTTTTAAATGAAGCAGAATCATAAGGACGGCAGAAATAATCCGGGCCGGTAATGCCCGCTTTCACCGCAACGTCATTGATGACCGTTACCTCTACTTTTGCCGTATCACTGCAACCGTTGCTGTCAGTTATTTTAACCGTATACACTGTAGTAATATCCGGCTTTGCAAAAGGGCTACCAATGGAAGTACCTGACAAACCATCAACAGGCGACCATACATAACTGGTTCCCGGGCTTGCATGTAAACGAACAGATCGTCCTTTACAAATGGAAGTATCCGGCCATGCATCTACGTTTGTGCCGATTATTTTTACATAAGTACTATCCTTTGCACGGCATCCGCCGCGGGTGATAATATCTGCATAATACATTCCGCTGTCGGCCAGTGTTGAATAAAAGATTTGCGGAAAAGCTATATCATCATAAAAACCATTGGGTCCTGTCCATATATAGGAAGCGCCGCCGCTGGCATTAAATTTCAATTGGCTGCCCGCACATACAGGTGAATTATTTGTTACACTCAGATCAGTGGGAATACCATTTACTTCTACTTTCAATGTATCGGAAACTACCCGGCAATTAGGACTTGCAATATTAGCCGCTTCTGCTGCTGTCAGCCGGAATAAAAAAGTATCGGGGATAGAAAAAACCTGTGAATAATGGAGGCCCGTTGCTCCGGGAATATCCGTCCAGGTAACTCCATGGTCAGTACTTTGCTCCCATTGCAGGGCTGTGTTTGCATAATAATTACCGACAGTACCTGTCATGAAAACAGTTTTATTATCCTGGAAACAAATACTCCTTATTAGTTCGGTTCCTACTGCGCCATCGAATGCAATTTCAGCCTTCGGCCCTATTGCCGCAAACTGTATATCATCTATTGCAAAAGAATACCCGCAGGGATGATAACTGGAAGCATCGTCTTCTATTTTTAATACCAGCCCACTCACTCCCGGTGGCAAAATAAAATCTGCCGCAATAAAATGGAACTTTGGTGTCATAGACATATTGTAATCATATCCCATCGGGCCCGTATTATAGGCTTTCAATAAAAGACCTGCAGTAGTTTCGACTCTGAAAGTAAAGCTTGGAAAATATACCCTTGGTACGGTGCAGTCCTGTGGTATTGCGGTATTGATCATATACGCTGAAAACTCATAGGTAGTACCACTGCACAGCATATCTTTTAATGTATCAATGAATAATATCCTGCTGACATCGCTGGCCATATCATTTACCAGCATCATGTATCCGTCATTACTTTGCGGAGTATGATCAAGCGACCGGCCTATCCTGGTAGCAGGGCAGCGGTACAAACTATTTGTAATGGTATACATTCCCGGCGGCGGGCAGCATCTGCACCAAAATTAAATCTTGTATTGGTGGCCGGCAAAGGAGGGCCCGGATGGGCAGCGCCTTCACCAAAAGTTATATTGAGAATTGCCCTGCCTGTTCCCTGAGCGATGCTGCAAACGGATAAAAGAAGTATATAAATTAATAAGACATAATATCTACTATACTTTAACAGCATAGCTAATAAAATTTATAAAAATAACCTGTATCATAAATGCGGACTTTGAAAGCCAAGTTTTTTTAAACCTCTTTGTATCTCAGGACAGCTCATAAATAATTTCCATAATAAACCGCTGCGGTAATTCTCGATCATAGCAATGATCGGCCCCTGGTCAATAGCCAGGTGAGAAGCAGCTACCCAATTCTGCGTTTCATTAAAAGCATCCACAAAACCATATTCACTCCATATCTTATCTCCCAGGTCATAATAAAAATGTTTTAATGCTTTCATCGAATACTCCGGTGTGTACGGAAATGCAGACAAAGCGGCTGTTGGCGTGATCGTGCCATTATCATTAGTGGGTGAATGCGCTTCATAACCATTATAGGTATCACTGGCGGTTAACCCCCAGTTGTTTTCACCGTAGCCTTTTAACTTATTCGGGTTCCTGATACAATGCTCGCGGTTGATGAGCGTATGATTTTTGTTTTGTTCCCAGTAATCAGCATAGCGGTCTTTCAGGCCTCTTGGATCTAATCCTAAAAATGAATACTGCGAGAAGAACAAGGGGCCGCCATAATCAAACCCCAATGGCAATTTAATACCATAAAACTCTTTTCCATTCTTAAAGAAATTACTCTCTGCCCATCCCCGGTGATAAACAGCCGGGCTTACAGGATAGTGATCATCACTGGCAGCCAGTATATACATGATGAGGCATTCATTGAATCCGCGTACCGGGAAATTCATGGCCCACCCGTTATTAGGGCTCCAGTGCCAGTATAAAACTTCCTGCCCGCCCTGTGTAAACCAGTTCCATTCTATACCCGTCCACATCCATGAAAGCCGTGCACGAAATTCCCTTTCTGTTCTGTTGTCTTTGTTGAAATATTGCCTTGCACAAAGTAATCCCTGGAAGAGATAAGATGTTTCTACCAGGTCGGCGCCATCATCTTTTCGGCTAAAAGGAATTGTTTTACCTGTCGCACCGTCCATCCAGTGAGGAAAAGCGCCATGATATGAATTTGCTTTCAATAAAAAATTCACCATTTTCAACATAAACTTTGCCGCGGTATCTCTTGTTATCCATCCTCTCTCTGCCGCTACGATAACTGCCATGATGCCGAAGCCCGTTCCGCCGGTGGTGACTGTTTCATTGCCATATCCAAAATTGGTATTGCTTCTTTCTCTTGCCATGCCGCTTACCGGGTGCGCAAAGTCCCAGAAATACCGGAAGGTTTGCTTCTGTACGATATCAAGTAATGCGGAATCGGATAAGTTCAATGGTCTTGCAACTGCCGGCTGTTCTTTATTCTTTTGTGCAAAACCAATCATGCAAATGAGCAATCCTAATAAGATGGAAAGACATTTCCTCTTCAT